>CAWFJA010000024.1:0-178666 GCA_963816025.1 Terriglobia bacterium | reverse complement strand
ACTGGTGAAAGGACGCCGTGTACTGGTGGTCGAGGACGGCCCGACTCTCACCCACGGTGAAATGCCGTACGGTGCCGGAGTGGTAGCAGCGCGGCAATTTGGAGCCGAGGAGTTGGTATATCCGAAGCCCTTCGCAGTCGGATCCATTCGCGGCACCTACGAGAAGTACCCGCACCTGACGAATCTTCTGCCGGCGATGGGCTACAGCCTGATGCAGCGGCATGAACTGGAAGAGACGATCAACCGCGTGCCGTGCGATCTGGTCCTGATTGCCACTCCGATCGACCTGGCGCGAGTGATCAAGATCAACAAGCCAAGTCTGCGCGTCACTTATGAAGTGGAAGAACTCACGCATCCGGGGCTGGCCGAGATTCTGGCTCAGTTTGAAGTGCCGGCGGGGGTGGGACGATGAACGTCAAGGACTTTGTCTCGATCCGCGACTTCTCGCGCACGGAGATCGAATACCTGCTGCTGCTGGGGCGACAGATCAAAGCCTACCCCGACGCCTACACCGATGCGCTCAGGGGCAAGACCCTGGCCATGATCTTCGAAAAGCCTTCGCTACGCACGCGGGTGAGCTTTGATGTCGGCATGCAGCAGCTGGGCGGGTTCTCGCTGTATCTCTCGCCGGCGGAGATCAGCCTGGGCAAGCGCGAATCGGTCTATGACGTAGCCAGAATCTGGAGCGCATGGTGCAAGGCATCATGATCCGGACCTTCGCGCACTACATCGTGGTGAACATGGCGCGAGTACGCCGATGTCCCGGTCATCAACGGCTTCACCGACTACAGCCATCCCTGCCAGGCGATGGCCGACTACCTGACCATGTGGGAGGTCAAGGGCCATTGGCCGGGCTGAAAGTCGCGTATGTCGGCGACGGCAACAACGTGGCGCATTCGCTGCTGTTCGCGGGCGCGCAGCTGGGCGCGGAGATTTGGGTCGCAACCCCTCCGGGCTACGAACCGGAGCGGACGCGGTGGCCTGGGCGCAGCGAGGCGCCAGCGAGACCGGTGCAGCTGCAGATCACGAACGATGCCGAACGAAGCGGTCGCGCGATGCCGACGTGGTTTACACCGACGTCTGGACCAGCATGGGCCAGGAAGCCGAAGCAGCGAAGCGGCGCGAGATTTTCAGGAGCTATCAGGTGAACGCCGAGCTCTTTGCCTGCGCGAAGACCGGATGCCATTTTCATGCACTGCCTGCCCGCGCATCGTGGCGAGGAAGTGACCGACGAGGTGATTGATTCGCCACGCTCGGTTGTCTTTCAGCAGGCGGAGAACCGCCTGCATGCCCAGAAGGCAATCATGCTGGAACTGATGAAGGACGTGCCCGTAGGGCTGATGCGTCCGGTGGCGATGCCGGAACTTGTGCACGCCTAGCAGGAGCAGCGATGAAAACCATGCTGCTGGCGGTGGGGGGCAACTCCCTGATTCGCGCAGGCGAAAAAGGGACCATCGCCGAGCAGTTGGCCAACGCCCAGCGCACCGCGGCGGAGATCGTCAGGCTGGTTCGTGACGGCTATCGCATCGTCCTCACGCATGGCAACGGTCCCCAGGTCGGCGCGGCCCTCCTGCGCTCGGAACGGGCAGCGAGCCAGGTTCCGGGACATCCGCTTGATGTTTGTGATGCCTCCACCCAGGGTGAGATCGGCTATCTGCTGCAGCAATCTCTCGATACCGAGCTCAGGCGGGCCGGGCTGCGGTGCCCGTGGTGACGGTACTTACCCAGGTGGTTGTCGCGCCGGACGATCCGGCAATGCAGCGACCGACGAAACCGATCGGCCCGTTCTACTCGCATGCCGAGGCCGAGGAACGCCGGTCACGGTTGGGCTGGGAGATCGTCGAGGATGCAGCGCGTGGCTGGCGTCGGGTCGTGCCCTCACCCGAACCGGTGGAGATTCTGGAACTGGATGTAATTCGCTATCTGCTTGACCGGGGTGTGCTGGTCATCGCTTGCGGCGGCGGCGGCATCCCTGTGGTTTGGAAAGATGGAAGACTGCAGGGGGTGGAGGCGGTCATTGATAAGGATCGCGCTTCCGCCCTGCTGGCCTCACGCCTTGACGTGGATCTCTTCCTGATCTCGACCGATACAGACTACGTGTATCTCAACTACAAGAAGCCCACCCAAGAACCGATTCTCTTGGCGGCCCCGGCGGCATTGCGGAAGTACGCCGATGCAGGTCACTTCCCACCGGGCAATATGGGACCCAAAGTCGAATCCGTCTTGCGCTTTGTAACCCGTGAGAGGCGGGAAGCGATCATCACTTCCGCCGAGAACCTGTGCCGTGCTGTGGCCGGATTCACCGGTACTCGCGTGGTGTTGGAGGAGAGTTCGCTTGCCCTCGAGGTGCGTGGACGAATAGAGCTTCCAGTCGAAAGCGGGTGATCTATGGAAGAACATGGACTTGCGGAGGTGGTGCAGATAAAAAGCGGGCGAGTAGAAGCCAAGCCGAAGCGCGACGGGAAACTGCGGCATGTAATCGAATCGCAGCAATTCACCGTGCCCTTGTTGATGGAACTGTTCGATCGCGCGCGCGGCATGGAGCGGGTGGTGGCTCGCGGAGGTTCTCTCGAGTACCAGAATCGCATCATGGCGACGCTGTTCTACGCGCCCTCGACCCGCACCCGGCTTTCCTTCGAGGCAGCCATGCACCGGTTGGGCGGCAGGGTCCTTTCCACGGAACATGCACAAGCGTTTTCCTCGGCAATTGAGGGGGAACAGGTTGAAGACACCATCCGAATCATCGGCGGTTACTCGGATGTAATAGTCATCCGCCACTATCAGGCAGGGGGCGCTGAACGCGCGGCACAAGTCTCGCCCGTCCCGGTGATCAACGCCGGAGACAACGAGGGCGGCCAGCATCCCACGCAAGCCCTGCTCGACTTGTACACCATTTACCGCGAACGCCCGCTCGATGGCCTGAGCGTCGCCATCATCGGCGAACTCGACAAAGGCCGCACCGCCCGATCACTGGCGTACCTTCTGGCCAAGTTCGAGCGCGTCAAGATCTTCTTCGTCAGCCCGCCCGAACTCCAGATGAAACCCGACATCCTTGGCTACCTGGATGAGCATGGCGTGCACTACGAACTCGAGCCCGACATGGACCGCGTCATTGGCGAGGTGGATGTGGTGTATCAAACCCGCATCCGGCCCGAGCGTAGCGGCGGAAACCTGCAGCGGTACGCGATTAACTCAGCCCTCTTGCCGAAAATGAAGCAGGATGCGCTCATCCTGCACCCTTTGCCACGCACCGTGGAACTTGACGAATCAGTGGATCAAGACCCGCGGGCCCGGTATTTCCGGCAGGCCCAGAATGGGCTCTACGTGCGGATGGCACTGTTGACCTTGTTGTTGGAGAAGGATTGAGAGGAAGATCTTATGCATACCGGATTGATGAGCGAAGAGAGTCTGCATACGCGTGACCTGGTTGAGCTGGAAAATCAGTATGGAGCGCACAACTACAACCCTCTCGACGTAGTGATCGAGCGGGCGCAGGGAGTCTGGGTCTACGACAGCGAGAGCAATCGCTATCTGGACTGCCTGGCTGCATATTCGGCGGTGAACCAGGGCCATTGCCATCCCAAAATTCTGAAGGCCATGATCGAGCAGGCACACAAGGTGACTCTGACTTCGCGAGCCTTTCGTAATGAGCAGCTTCCCCTGTTCTACAAAGAGCTTCACGAGTTGACCGGCTATGACATGGCGCTGCCCATGAACACTGGGGCCGAGGCCGTGGAGACCGCCATAAAAGCCGCCCGCAAGTGGGGCTACAAGGTCAAAGGCATCCCTGAAGAGAAGGCGGAAGTCATCGTATGCTTCAATAATTTTCACGGGCGAACCATCACAGAGGTGAGCTTCTCAACCAATAGTCAGTACCGCGACGGCTTTGGGCCCTTCACGCCGGGCTTCAAAGCTGTCCCCTTCGGCGACGCGCAGGCCCTGGAAGACGCCATCACTCCGCACACCTGTGCCTTTCTGGTCGAACCCATTCAAGGGGAAGCCGGCATCATTGTGCCTCCGCAGGGATACTTGAAGCGTGCGGCTGAAATTTGCCGTGAGAACCGCGTTCTTCTTTTAGCCGACGAGATTCAGTCGGGCTTTGGCCGGACCGGCAAACTGTTCGCGTATATGCACGAAGGCATCAAGCCGGATGTGTTGATCGTGGGCAAGGCGCTCTCCGGCGGCTTCTATCCGGTCTCAGCCGTGCTCTCGTCATGGGAAATCATGAGGCAGTTCGAGCCGGGAGACCACGGCAGCACATTCGGTGGCAATCCGCTCGGGTGTGCCGTAGCTCGCGCTGCTCTACGAGTATTGACAGAAGAGAAGCTGGTCGAACGCTCCGCAGAATTGGGGGCCTACTTTCTGAGCTTGCTGCAGACCCTGCGCAGTCGCGATCTGAAGGACGTGCGCGGCAAAGGGCTATGGATCGGGATCGAACTCCTCAGCCCGGCTCGGCCATACTGTGAGGCATTGAAGGAAGAACAAATCCTGTGCAAGGAAACCCACGACCGGGTGTTGCGGATTTCACCACCCCTGGTCATCACAAGGAACGAGATTGACTGGGCCTTCGAGCGCATCAGCAGGGTGATTGAGAATCTGTCAGTGCGCTGATTGTGTGGGTAATAGACAAGGAGAAAATTTATGAGCACTCTTATCATGGACAAGACAGCCGACCTGGCGGGACCGGGCGTCGGCGACTACCGCGAACTGGAAAAGATTCTACCCTCAGACTATCACTCGCTGCTGAGTCCGAAAGAGACCCAGCAGGCCATCTTCCGCGTAAAACGCTACATCGAAGACAACCTGTGCAGCGAGCTTAACCTGATGATGGTCGAGGTGCCGCTTATCGTCGATGTGAAGAGCGGCGTCAACGACATGCTGGATCGCGACGGCTCGCGTACACCGGTTCAGTTCCACATTTCAAACGACCACAACCTTCACCCCGTCGAAGCGCAGGTGGTGCAGGCCGCCACCAAGTGGAAGCGCATCGCCCTGAGACAATTCGATTGCAAAGCGGGGGAAGGCATCTGCACCGACATGCGCGCCGTAAGAAAGGACTATTTTCTGGACCACGACCATTCTGCGTACGTGGACCAGTGGGACTGGGAGCGTGCGATCACACCGGAACAGCGCAATGTCGTTTTTCTAAAAACGGTGGTGGCGAAGATCTGGAAAGTGCTGTTGGGGGCTGAAAAGTTTGCTCAAGGCATGTTTCCGCAGTTGAAGGACCCCCGTTATCCCGATCTGCCCGAGCAATTGGTCTTCTTACATGCGGAAGAACTTCTGGCGATGTATCCCGACCTGCCCCGCAAACAACGGGAAACCGAGGTACTCAAGAAGTTTCCCGCGATCTTCATTATCGGAATCGGCTACCCCTTGCGAGACGGCTACCCGCACGAGATGCGCGCTGCGGACTACGACGATTGGGTACCGACACTCACGATCAGACGGGTAAACCCACGCATGGGCTGAATGGCGACATCCTGGTGTGGAACCCGGTCACCAAGCGGCGGCATGAACTGACTTCGATGGGGATTCGCGTCACTGCCGACACGCTGAAAAGACAGTTGGAGATGACGGGTCAGTCTGACTTTCTGCAGTTGCCCTATCATCAGGCCATTCTCAACCATCAGATTCCGCTTTCGATCGGCGGTGGCATCGGGCAGTCGCGCACCTTGATGCTGTTGCTGCGCAAAGCTCACCTTGGGGAAGTCAGCGTCACCGTGTGGCCGGAGATTCTTAAAGAGATGTGCGCGAGAAGGAACATCTTTGTGCTGGAGTAGGCCCTTGTGGGGACTACGTGGAGCACGCGGTAGTTGAGTGCAATCGTCATACGACGGTTCGGGCAGTGTCCTCCGATCACAGGCCGGGGTGATCCTGGTTACTGTCCCGATTTCCTGGTCTTGCTAACCTTCGAGCAGGAGGTGTGCCATGCAAGTAAAAGACGTCATGACCTCGAAGCCCAGTTATTGCACGCAGTATTGGACAGTCGAAGCTGTGGCCGCCCTGATGGATCACGCGGGCACGGGTATCGTGCCAGTGGTGGAAGAGCTGCTTCATCGCAAGCTGGCTGGGGTTGTAACCGACCGGGATCTTTGCCTCAGGGTAGTGGCCCCGGGGAAATATCCGGCACAGACCTGGGTAAAAGAATGTATGACATCGCACCCAGCTTGCTGCCATCCCGAGGATAGCGTGGAAACCGCACTGCAATTGATGCGGGACAAGCGAGTGCGACGGCTGCCTGTGGTGGACGAAAAGTTGCAGCTTCAGGGGATGCTATCGATCAGTGATTTCATCCGCTGTGCCGGGGTGGACAAAACCCTGCTCAACGAGACTCTGGAAGGAATTTGTCAACGCAGCTTCGGATTGAAGGCGACACGGCGCGTGTGTCAAAAGCCGCCTAGACGTATAGGCAAATCGAGTTTTCGTGCTTGATCCATGGGATGAACAAGAATCCGTTTTCGAGCACCATTGGTTTGTCTCCGAGAAGGTCTGCGGCGGGCGAAGCGCCGCCCAACCGCCGAATTTCTTTATTTGCGGCCCGACTCATGGCACAATCTATCTAGAGGTTCTCCCCATGTACCTTCGGCTGGCTTTCTGGACGCTCTCGCTGGCATACACGTCAGCTCTATTCTCGCGCACCACCCCCAGTTCCTCACCCGCCGTGATGCTCACCGCGGCGCTTTTCGGGGGGATGTTCGGCTTTAGCCTGGGCGCCCTGCTGATCAATCGACGTACCCGCAAGCGAGGCGTGCGCCGCGAAGTCTAGGTCAGCGCGCACGCACCCCTACGACAGGTGTTCTAAAGAGGCGATTTGCCCTCACGAATCGGCTTCTTCCATTCGAGCGGTTCTGCGGCGACGGGCTAAACTTTCTTCCGGGAAATTGAGCGAATGAAATCCTCCGCGATCCGGTCCTCTATTTCGCGCCGAGAGGGCTGCGATCGCCGGCGGACACAGAACTCACAAGGACAGTTTGGGCGGGAAGTGCATTTTATGGAGGGTATCGGTGTCATCTGGACTTTTCCATCCCGGTCCGGCTCCCGCAGACTGCTTCGAGGGTCTACCCCTTCGAGGTACCTGGTTGCGATGAGGGTTCTAAGGCATAGTCGTGGGTCTCGCCGCATTTTGGGCAAGTGAGATCAAGCGGACGTCCGGTCAGTTTCCCGGGCTTAAAGTCAGGCATTTGTTTGGCGTTCTGCTCCGCCATCTCTTCCAGAAAGCTTTCGAAAACGTGACCACAGGTTTTACATGACAGATCAGGGCGTGTTCCCTCACCGTTGGGGGCAACGCTCGGTTGCTTCTTTTCGCGATTTGATGCCTTGACCGTCATTTGCCTTACGCGGAGAGACCGTACTCCGAGAGCGTGATTGAGCGCTCTCCCGTCAGCTCGAGTCTAGTCGATTCCGTCACCCGCACCCCAGATTACGGAAGACGCGCTCCCGGCGGAGAGTACGTCACGCCTGCAAAGTCTTTGGCAGTGATGGCAAGGGCCCGCGGCGCTGACCAATCGGCGGGCCTCATTCCATTGCGCCACCAACGCGGATTCCTGGGCCTGGTAGCCGTTCTGGTGCGCAAAAACTTGCGCACGAAACAGCACGAGCCTTCCTATAAATCGCCTTGATTTTCGAGTCCCAATCTGCTACATTAGCGATCCCTCCCCTGGTGTAATTTCCCCAATATTCACGAGCCTGGGCCAAGCTGTGCGGATTTGCTGACGGGCCGAGTCAAGGAGCAAGTTGCGATGAGTCGATTCCGGGTTTTGCTGGCGCTTGCCGGGTTAGTGGTGGCGGGGTTTACGCTGAGCGCGGTCGCGGGTTTCCATCTTCCGAACCTGCTGCCATTCCGTGATCCCAGCGGCACTTTCAGGACGCTGGCGTTGGGGCCGGTTGACCTTTCGAGTCCGTTTTTTGACGATTTGGGGACGAACGGCCGGAGCTGCTCCAGCTGTCATGATCGCCAGCGAGGGATGGACCATCACTCCGCCGCATCTGCAGCAGCGCTTCCAGATCACCCAGGGTAAGGACCCGGTGTTTCGTCGCGGTGGACGGCGCCAATTGCCCCAGCGCCGACGTGTCGACGGTTGCGGCCCGCTCCTCGGCGTACAGTCTGCTGTTGACCAAGGGCCTGATCCGCATGTCATTGCCGGTGCCGGCCAACGCCGATTTCACCATCACCTTCATCAACGATCCCTACAACTGCCCGGAGACCACCGCCAGCCAGCCCGCGCTCTACCGGCGGCCGCTTCCCTCCACCGACCTGCGGTTTCTCACTGGGATCATGTGGGACGGCCGGGAGCCCAACTTGCGCAGCCAGGCCAAAGACGCGATCCTGGTGCATACCGAGCCAAAACATCCGCCGACGGATTCGCAACTACGGCAGATTGTGGACCTCGAGAGCTCGCTATTTACCGCGCAGTCAGAAGACGATCAGGCAGGAAGCCTGATCGCGCAGGGCGCGCGCGGCGGTCCGCTGTTCCTGGCGTTGCAGCCTTTTCGCCAGGGGATCAACTCCGGCGCCAGGTTCAATGCCAACGCATTTGACCTGTACTCCAGGTGGGCCAACGCGGGCGGCCCGAATGCCGCAGCGCGTCAGTCCATCGCGCGCGGACAGGTGCTATTCAACACTCGCGCCATGCTCATTTCCGGTGTGGCCGGGTTCAACGATGTTCTGGGCCAGGACCAGGTCATGGCCACCTGCTCGACCTGCCACAATGCGCCCAACGTTGGCAGCGGGACCGACCCGCGATTCGCCATGATGAATATCGGAACCACATCTCCGACCGCAGACCTGCCTTACTACGAGATTAGTTGCAATGACGGTACGCAAGTGACCACCACCGATCCGGGACGGGCGCTGATCACCGGCAAATGCGCCGACATCGGCAAATTCAAAACCCCCGGCTTGCGCGATCTGGCCGCGCGCGCACCCTACTTCCACAACGGCTCGGCCGCGACTCTGGAGCAAGTGGTCAGCTTCTACGATCAGCGCTTCAATATGGGGCTAAGTCCGGACGAGACCGCTGACCTGGTGGCGTTTATGAGCACGCTGTAGGCGGTTCAACCCCATACACAATATGGAGGACGCCTGTCCTCCATAGGTTTGTGCCGTTGGTTGTCGTTTTGTTTTCCCGTCAGTATAGTGTTGGCCACAGGCGCGCCCGGTTGGATTCCAATCCGCGCCTTCACTTCGTCTTTATGAAAAACGCTCTTTCCTGTCTGTTGGTTCTGCTTGCATCCGCGGTTCCAGGACTCGCACAACAGCCGGCTGTCCCAGCCGCGCCGCACGCCGTCCATCATCATGCCCCGGCGCCCGCCCTCTCTCCGGACGCGATTTGGGCCGATCTCATGGTGGGCTACGCGCGCTTCGTTGCCGGCAAGACTCAGAACCGCGCTCTGCCCGCGCTGCGCCACAGACTGGCTTCGGGGCAGCAGCCTCACACCATCGTCCTGGCTTGTTCCGACAGCCGGGTTTCTCCGGAGTTGGTTTTTGACCAGAGCCTCGGCGATCTTTTTGTGGTGCGCGCGGCGGGAAACATCGCCGACCCGGTGGGTCGTGGAAGCATCGAGTACGCGGTCGACCACCTGCACAGCACGCTGCTGGTGGTGCTCGGACACCAGAAGTGTGGCGCCGTGGCCGCCGCCTGTTCGGGGGACAAAATGCCCAGCCGCAACCTGGAAGCGATCGTGGATAAGATCGATCCCGCGGTTAGGCAGGCCAAGACTTACGCCAAGGCCGATGACCTGGTCGAATCCGCGATAAAAGAAAATATTCACCAGAGCGCGAGAGACGTGCTGGCCAACAGTGAAATCCTGCGCGAGGCGGTGCATGAGGGCAAGCTCACCGTCGTCGAAGCGGAGTACGAACTCGACAGCGGCGCCGTGGTTCGCCTGGACGCGCCCGCGAGCGGGCAGAACTAGTAAGCCCGTCGGGAAACAGCAACGCACAAAAAATCGGGGGCTGACGCTCGGTCAGCCCCCAATAATTTTTGAGTCCACCTCGGCTTTAGTCATCATCCGACGACACCGGTTCCCCCACAATATTGTAGTAGACGTTTTTGGGCTTCTTCGGCTTGGCGGGTTCGGCCTTGGGCGCGGGCGGCACGGGTTTTAGCGCTGCCGGTTTCGGGGCGGCGGGTGCGGGAGCAATGTCTGCTGGCTTTGGCTTCCGCTGCCGGCGCAACTGGGGGAGCCGCCGCCGGTTGCGGGACGGTCGGGGACGCCTGTTCTCCATCAGGAGCGGCGGGGACAAGGATGGACGGAATGACTGGATACAACCTCGCCTCCTGTGCTGGGTCGGGCATCGGAGGCGTGGCTGGGGTGGGTACAAATTGTGGCGGCGCCGTCTCGGCCAGCGCGGCTGACGGCGCTGCTTGAGGAACCACTCGTATCGGCCCGGGAGGCGCGGCCGGAACTGCACTCTTCGACGTCCTGACTCTTTTCGCGGTTGGCGGCTGGAGGAAATAGTTGAGTATCGCCGCCACCAGCCCGGCAATACAAAACTCGAACACGGAAACGAAGAGGTCGGGATAGTTGTACGGCCGCTGGGTGAAGGAAGTCGGCAATCCTGAAGACGGCCCCATGGCATCGCCCAACCACGGCACGAACACATTGTTTACAAGCGAAACAATCAAGCCCCAGAGGGCCTCGCCGAGGATCACTGCGATGATGAGCCGTGCCATCCACCGGCGCGTGTCCGCGGTCCCGGAGGTGAGGGGCTTGGCTGGTTGGTCCATAATTCTTCCGCCTTCAGAAGATTGTTACACACTGGCCCATTGCGCGAAAGGCGGCGGGATGGAGATCGGGCAGCAATCCGGGCGGCCGGCTTAGACCGGCAAATTCTCTAGTGCAGGGTAACCTGCAGGAGGTTGTGCTTCCCGTCACAGCTGACGAGCAGCGTTCTCTCGCCTTTCGGAGAAAGGTTGACCGCGAGTGTCCTGGACTGATCGTAGGCTGTGGATTGAGATTGCACTCGCACTCTTAGCTGGTGCTTGCCCGACTTCAGTTCGAGCTTGTGGGATTCGTGGCCCAGTGTCTTGCGAAAGACCAGCAGGGGGTTTTTGGGGTCAGGGCGTAACACCTGGGTGTACACCAATCGGCTGTCCAGCCAGAGCGAGGCGCGGGCGTCTGTGAAGGGATGTTCGATTTCCAGGTCAAGCTCTGCGCTGGCCGGGCGATGCCGGGCTGGGATGTCGACGGGTTGGGCCAGCACCGGGCTGATGGTTGGCTGTGGGGGCGGCGGCGGTGGTGGCCCGATCTCGTAAGTTCGGGTAAAAACCACAAACATGATGGTGGCGGCCACCAACCCCAAGGCCAGGAGGCGGTTCCGGGTCAACACCAGTGACGGCAAGGCCATCTTCGCGGCGCGGCCAGTATCGGAGGTTGAGTTTTTGGATTCCGACGATAAAACGATGGACGTGTTTCGCGTTGCTTCGGCCGGCAGATGAGGAATTCCATTTTGCTCCAGATCCGCCGTCGGGACCAGCCCGCAACTTTCCCGCAGGCGCTGGATATCACGGGCCATTTCCCCGCCGGACTGATATCTCTGGGCCGGGTTTTTGGCGATCGCCTTTGAAACCACGAGATCGAGCGCGGGCGGAAAGCTGATGTCATAGTTCGCCACCGCCAGCGGTTCGTGGTTGGCTAGTTTGAAGCACACCGTCGCGATGCTGTTTCCCTGAAAAGGCCTTTGACCGGTGAGCATGAAGTACAGCACGACGCCCAGGGAGAACAAGTCAGATCGCGCGTCCCCTCCCTCATCGCTCAACTGTTCCGGGGCCATGTAGGCGGGACTTCCCAGGATCCGGCCATGTTGAGTCAGCTGGGTCTGATTCAACTTCGCAATCCCGAAGTCCGCGATCTTGGCGTGACCGTCTGGGGTGATCAGGATATTTGACGGCTTGATATCGCGATGGACGACCCCCTGGGCGTGCGCATAGTGGAGGGCTTCGGCCACCTCTTGCGTCAATTGCAGCGCAGTGCCCAAGGGCAACCGCTTGTTCTCGCCACTTAGAAGCTGACCGAGTGATTTGCCTCGAACGTACTCCATCACCATATAAGGCGATCGCGTTTCCGGGTCTTCTCCTACGTCGAAGACGGTGATGATGCCGGGGTGCGACAGTCTACCCGCGGCCTGAGCTTCCACCACAAAACGCTCACGATATTCGCGCTCGGCATCAGGCTCCAACCCCGCAAGGGTGACCGTCTTGATGGCGACCATGCGGTTGATTTTGGGATCTCGGGCACGGTAGACGACTCCCATGGATCCGCGTCCAATCCTGGCGTTGATCAGGTATCGGCCTAGAAGTTTGACTGCGAGTGTGGTCATGAGCTGAGTGGATTCAGCGACTCAGGCTCATCTTAGGCGATCATGCCCGGCCGTCGGCGCTCTACCGTACGGTCTCTGATTACCTGAGTAACCGGGTTCGCCGGTGAATGCATAGCGAAAGTGGCGGGCAAAAATCAGGGCCAACCCCAGGGTCGGCCCCGACAATCCGGATTTCTGATTTGATTTCCGAGGAAGAACCGTTCAGTCCTGGGCGGTGACCAGGGGCATGCGCACCAGGTGCTCGCTCAGGAACCACGCCTGCAATTCGTTGGTCCGCAGAACGTCGCTGACCGCCAGGTCGTTGGTGCCATCGTCACCCAGTTGATCCGCCCGCTCGGCCAGTTCGCGGCACTGGCCGATGATGATCTTGTGGGCATCCAGCAGCCGCGAAAGTTGCACCGGCACTTCTTCCCGTCCGCGCGGAGGCCGCTCGATCTTCGTGGTTTCCGCAACATCGGCCGCCATGGCGAGGCTCACGCCTCCCAGCAGTTGGATGCGCTCGGCAATGGTGTCCACCAATTCCGACTGCTCGCCGTAATGTTTGTCGAAAAGAAGATGAAGCTGGTAGAAAGTGGGTCCGGCAACCTGCCAGTGCGATTTCTTGTACAGATCGCGCAGGGTCATGGTGTCGGCCAGAAGCTGGTTGAGGTGCTCGGTCATTTCCAGACGGACCGGCTCTGCCAGTTCCAACGGCAAGGCATGGCTTACCGTGCCGTATTTCTGGATTTCAGCAGCTCGTTGGTTAAAGTGGGGCTGGGCGGTAATGCCACCGTTGTGGCCCGCGGTTTTCTTTGACATCGGGATTCTCCTCTTTGGGTTTCCTTATTTTGAGATTTCGGGTTTTGGAATTCTTAAATACAGGCCCTTCTAACTTAGCCGGGTGTGATGGGCGTTTCCGGTTATGGGTTGCTGGTAAGATTTATGCCAGAGAGAGATGAACGAACCCTATTATAGCGCTTGCCAAATCGGGATAGGGTGCGCAAAGCGGCCGCCTCGATTTCGCACGGGGCCGGCGAGCCAGCAAAATTCCGCATAATTGACTATCATGGACGGTTAAGCATTCATTGATGGAGAAAATCAGACGTGGCTGAGACGCAGACGACCAATGGAGTGGAAGTTCTCGAAACCCGGGAGTGGCTGGATTCGCTGGATTATGTCTTGTCGCAGGGCGGCCCGGAGCGGGCCGGACGCCTGCTGCAGCAACTCTCGCTGCACGCCCGTCGCGCCGCCGGCGTCAACCTTCCCTTTACCGCCACTACTCCTTACCAGAACACGATTGCTTCGCGGCAGCAGCCGCCTTTTCCCGGCAGCCAGGAGATGGAGCGGCGGATCAAGAGCCTGGTGCGCTGGAACGCACTGGCCATGGTGGTGCGGGCCAACAAGATCGAGAGCGGCATTGGCGGACATATTTCCACTTTCGCCTCCGCCGCCACGCTGTATGAAGTCGCGTTCAATCATTTTCTGCAGGCCCGAACTGAATCTGGAGATCGCGACCTGGTTTACTTCCAGGGCCACGCCGCTCCCGGCATGTATGCCCGCGCCTACCTGGAAGGCCGCATTCCCAAAGAGAAGCTGCAGAATTTCCGGCGCGAATTGAAGCCCGGCGGCGGCCTGTCTTCTTATCCCCACCCCTGGCTGATGCCCGACTTCTGGGAATTCCCCACGGTCTCGATGGGGCTGGGTCCGATCCAGGCGATCTACCAGGCGCGATTCATTCGCTACCTGGAAAATCGCGGATTGAAGAAATCCACCGGCGGCCGGGTCTGGGCGTTCCTGGGCGACGGCGAGATGGATGAGCCCGAGTCTCTGGGCTCCATCACTTTGGCCTCGCGCGAGCGGCTGGACAACCTGATCTTTGTGATCAACTGCAACCTGCAGCGCCTGGATGGACCGGTGCGCGGCAACGGCAAGATCATTCAGGAGCTGGAAGCCATTTTCCGCGGCGCCGGCTGGAACGTGATCAAAGTCATCTGGGGCAGCGACTGGGACAGCCTGATCGACAACGATCGTGACGGCATCCTGGTCAAGCGCATGGGCGAAATCACGGACGGCCAGTATCAGAAATATTTTGTCGAGAGCGGCGCCTACTTCCGGCACAACCTGTTCGGCAGCGATCCCCGCCTGCTGAAGATGGTGGAGCATCTTTCCGACGAGCAACTCTCCCGCATGCGGCTGGGCGGCCACGATCCCATCAAAGTGCACGCCGCTTACAAGGCGGCCATCGAGCACAAAGGCGCGCCCACCGTCATTCTGGCCAAGACCATCAAAGGCTATGGCTTGGGCGAGGCGGGTGAAGGCAAGAACATCACCCACCAGCAGAAGAAGCTGAACGAAGACGAACTGCGCATGTTCCGCTCGCGCTTCGGAATTCCCATCGCGGACGAGGAACTGCACGATGCGCCCTTCTATCGTCCCGCCGGACGACAGTCCGGAAATCCGCTACATGCAGGAGCGCCGCAAGCAGCTGGGCGGCTACCTCCCGGAGCGCAAGGTGCGCTCCCAGCCCATTGCTCCGGTTTCGGACGCTCATTTCGAGGAGTTTCACAAAGGCACGGACGGCCGCGAAGTCTCGACCACCATGGTGTTCGTGCGGCTGCTGGCAAAACTGTTGCGCGATCCGGAAATCGGCAAGCTGATTGTGCCCATCATCCCCGACGAAGCCCGCACCTTCGGCATGGAAGCGCTGTTCCGCCAGGTGGGCATTTACTCGAGCGTCGGCCAGCTCTATGAGCCGGTGGATATGGACACGCTCCTTTATTACAAGGAAGCCAAAGACGGGCAGATTCTCGAGGAAGGCATCACCGAGGCCGGCTCCATCTGCTCGTTTATCGCCGCCGGAACCGCCTACGCCAATCACGGGATCAACACGATCCCGTTTTTTATTTACTACTCGATGTTCGGCTTCCAGCGCATTGGAGACCTCATCTGGGCGGCGGCCGATATGCGCACCCGGGGCTTCCTGATCGGCGGAACCGCCGGCCGCACGACTCTGGCGGGCGAAGGATTGCAGCACCAGGATGGCCACAGTCACGTGCTGGCTCTGTCGGTTCCCAATCTGCTGGCTTACGATCCCGCGTTCGCCTATGAGATCGGCGTCATTATTCAGGACGGCATCAAGCGCATGTATGTGGACCAGGAGTCCATCTTCTATTACCTGACCGTCACCAACGAGCCCTTGCCCATGCCCGCCATGCCGGAAGGAAAAGATGTTCGCGAGGGCATTCTGAAGGGCATCTACCGCTTCCGTGCGTCGACCAAGAAAGACGCCAAACTGCGCGCCCAGCTCTTCGGCAGCGGCACCATCATGTACGAAGTGCTCAAGGCGCAGCAGATCCTGGAAGAAAAATACGGCGTGGCGGCGGACGTGTGGAGCGTGACCAGCTACAAGCAGCTTTATCGCGATGGCAACGATTGCGAGCGCTGGAACATGCTGCATCCCGGTGCAAGCCGCACGCGTGCCGTTTGTCAGCCAGGCGCTGAAAGATGCGCCCGGCGTGCTGGTGGCGGCATCCGATTACATGAAGGTGTTGCCGGAATCGATTGCCCAGTGGCTGCCGCGTCCGCTGATGGCTTTGGGCACTGACGGTTTCGGGCGCAGCGAAAGCCGGGTCGCGCTGCGCGATTTCTTCGAGGTGGACGCGAAACATATTGTGCTGGCCACGCTGACCGCGCTGCTGCGCGACAAGCAGATCAAGCTCGAAGTGCTGCAGCAGGCAGTAAAAGATTTGGGCATCAATCCGGAAAAAGCGAATCCGGCAAATACTTAAGCTACGAAGAACATGTGGCGCGCGAGCGCCTCGCTCGTGCTGGGTCGGTGGCGCTGCCGCACGAGCGAGGGCGCTCGCGCCCACATCGAAACAGTTTGGGAGTGAATGATCCAGTGACAGAATTTAAGCTTCCGGAACTCGGCGAAAATATTGACCAGGGCGACCTGGTGCGGCTGATGGTCTCGCTCGGCGCCAGCGTCACCGCCGGCCAGCCCGTGATGGAACTGGAAACCGACAAAGCCGTCGTCGAGGTTCCGTCTTCCGTCACCGGCACGGTCAACGAAATTCGCGTCAAGGAAGGCCAGAAGGTAAAAGTCGGCCAGGTGATCTTCACCGTGGAAAATGGGGCGGGAGCGAAAGCCAAGGCGGTCGAAGCCAAGCCCGACGGGGCCAAGACCCCAGCCGCGAAAGCGCCCGCGGAAAAACCGGCGCCGGTTTCGCAGCCGGCGGCGCCGCCGGTCAGCCAAACTCCGCCAGCAACGGCGGCGGCTCCTGCTCCGGCCGCGGCTGGCGCATCGGACTTCAGGCTGCCCGAGTTGGGCGAGAACATCGATCAGGGCGATCTGGTACGGCTGATGATTTCTCCGGGCTCCAAAGTTTCCGAAGGCCAGCCCGTCATGGAACTGGAAACCGACAAAGCGGTCGTCGAGGTGCCATCCTCGGTGACCGGCACGGTGAAAGAGATTCGGGTCAAGGAAGGCCAGAAAATAAAAGTCGGCCAGGTGATCTTCACCCTGGAAGGCGGCGCGTCGCCGCCACCGGAGAAGGCAAAGCATGCTCCGGTTGAGCACATTTCCGAACAGCACGAAGCCCGGCTGTCAGTTCAAGCGGCGATTGAGGCCGAGGGAAAAACTCCCGCTCAGGTCTTTCTGCCGGACCAGCCCCAGCCGCACGCCCCCAAAGCATTCGCCATGCCCGAACAACTGGGCAAAGTGGCGGGGACGGAGCATCGCGCGCCTGCGCCCGCCGCGCCTCACGTCCGCCGCCTGGCGCGGGAAGTCGGGGTGGACATCTATGACGTGAAGGGCTCGGGCCCGGGCGGACGCATCAGCGAAGATGATGTGAAGGCGCACGCCAAAGCCTTGCTGACTTCCGTCGCCGCCGCGTCTCAAGCCGCAGGGGGACGCCAGTTTGCCCAACCTGAGCTGCCCGATTTCACCAAGTTCGGAAAAGTCGAGCGCGTCTCCATGCGCGGCGTGCGGCGCAAGACGGCCGCAGCATCTGTGGGAGGCCTGGACCACCATTCCGCACGTCACCCAGCAGGACAAAGCCGACATCACGGAACTGGAGCAATTGCGCGCCCGCTTTGCGCCCAAAGCGCAGGAAGCCGGCGGCAAGATGACGGTGACGGCCATCGCTTTGAAAGTCTGCGCTTCGGCGCTGAAAGTTTTCCCGCAATTCAATGCCAGCATCGACATGGCGAAGGAAGAGATCATCTACAAGCAGTACATCAATATCGGCGTTGCCGTGGACACGGACCGCGGCCTGCTGGTGCCGGTGCTGCACGATGTGGACAAGAAAAATATTGTCGAGCTGGCGGCCGAACTGACCCAACTGTCAAAGAAAGCCCGCGACAAGAAGATCACGCCCGCGGAAATGGAAGGCGGCACCTTCACGATTACGAATCTGGGCGGAGTGGGCGGCACCGGATTTTCGCCGATCGTGAATTTTCCCGAGGTCGCGATTCTCGGGCTGTCGCGTTCCAGCATGGAACCGGTCTGGATGAACGGCAAATTCGAGCCCCGGCAAGTGCTGCCGCTTTCGCTCTCCTACGATCATCGCTTGATCGACGGCGCCGACGCGGCCCGGTTCCTGCGCTGGATCGCGGAGGCGTTCGAACAGCCTTTCCTGCTGTCGGTGCAGGGGTAGAATCTGAAAAATCTTAAACCACAGGGGACACTGAGGACACAGAGGAAATGCACGCCGCATTCCTCTGTGTCCTCAGTGTCCTCTGTGGTGAATGCCCTTCTGGACTGAATGACTGAAACTTCAAACTTGCATATCGCAGTGGTGGGCGGCGGGCCGGGTGGTTATGCCGCGGCATTTCTGGCCGCCGATCTCGGGCTGAAAGTCACGCTGATCGATCCGGAAGCGAATCCGGGCGGAGTCTGTCTCTACCGCGGCTGCATTCCTTCGAAAGCCCTGCTGCACGTGGCCAAGCTGATCGATGAATCCCGTCATGCGAAAAATTGGGGAATCGAGTACGCCGACCCCAAAATCGATCTGGCCCGCCTGCGTTCCTGGAAAGAAGGCGTGGTCAAGAAGTTGACCGGCGGCCTGGGCATCCTTTCGAAGCAGCGCAAAGTCGAATACGTCCAGGGACGCGCGGCGTTTGAGAATTCGAATACGTTGCGGATTTCGAAATCCGCCGGCGGCGATGAAAGCCTGACTTTCGATCGCATCATCCTTGCGACCGGCTCGCGTCCCGCGATCATTCCTGCCTTCAAACTGGACACCCCGCGAGTCATGGATTCCACCTCCGCGCTGGATCTCAGCGAGGTGCCGGGCACTTTGCTGGTGATCGGCGGCGGCTACATCGGCCTGGAGTTGGGCACGGTGTATGCGGCGCTGGGCTCGAAAGTTTCCGTGGTTGAGATGCTTCCCGGCCTGCTGCCCGGCGCCGACCGCGATCTGGTTCTTCCCCTGCACAAGCGGATTGAAAAAAGCTTCGCTTCCATCATGCTGAACACCACGGTGGCCGCCGTGAAAGACGAAGGCAACGGCATTCGCGTGACTTTCGACGGCCCCGAAGTCAAGGAGCGCGAAAAAGTCTTCGACAAAGTTCTGGTGTCGGTGGGGCGCAAACCGAATTCTGAAATTCCCGGCCTGGACAAGACCCAAGTGCAAGTCGGCCCGCGCGGATTTATTCAGGTGAACAAGCAGCTGCAAACCAGCGATCCCGCTGATCTATGCCATCGGCGACGTGGTCGGCGAACCCATGCTTGCCCACAAGGCTTCGCACGAGGGGCGCACCGCGGTCGAAGCCATTGCCGGACACAAAGTCGCATTCGAGCCGGCGGCCATTCCCGCTGTGGTGTTCACCGATCCCGAGATTGCCTGGTGCGGTCTCACCGAAACCCAGGCGCAGAAAGAGAACCGCGAGATCAAAGTCGCGAAATTTCCCTGGGCCGCCTCGGGCCGGGCCATGACGGTGGACCGCACCGAAGGCATGACCAAACTCATCCTCGATCCCCAGAACGAACGCGTGCTTGGGGTGGGTATCGTGGGCGTGGGGGCGGGAGAACTCATCGCCGAAGGCGTGCTGGCGGTGGAGATGGCGGCACTGGCCAAAGACATTGCCCTGACCATTCATCCCCATCCCACGCTTTCTGAAACCGTGATGCAAGCGGCTGAAGTCTTCTTTGGCACCAGCACCGACATATACCGTCCGAAGAAGTAGGTTCGATGTAGGCGCGCCCGCTGGTGCGGCAGCGTGGCGGACGCAGCACGAGCGAGGGCGCTCGCGCCTACATTACAATCCTTGAAGGAATTATGTTCCTACCACTGAAACCCCTGCGCTGGCTGCTTCTCTGCCTGGTCATCGCTTCCCCGGCGCTGGCCTATCAACTGCTGCCGGGGCAGCCGGCCAAGACGGGAAGCGCCACGAATGGCGCTACGGCCGATCCTCTCGGTCGCGATACGCCAAGCGGCACGCTGTATGGATTTCTTCAGGCCGCGCAGTCGGGAAATTATTCCACCGCCGCCCAGTATCTGCAGATGTCAGCCGCGCGGCGGCAGACGCAGGGGGAAGAGCTCGCCACCAGGCTGAAAGTTGTCATTGACCGCGTTTCAGCGGCGACTTGAGGCGCATCAGCAATCAGCCCGACGGTACGCCGCAGGAAGGCCTGCCGCTCGACAAGCAGCGAGTCGGCAGCCTGATCGCCGGAGACGTCGAAGCCGACCTGGTGCTGGTCCGCGTCTCCGACTCCGGCGGCGGCCGCATCTGGCTCATCTCATCGGACACCCTGGCCCGCCTCAACGAGCTCTATGACCAGGCTGCGGTGCATCAATGGGAAACTCATCTCCCGCAGGCTCCTGGTGAGTCACGAGTTTCTGGGCATCGTCTTGTGGCAATGGCTGGGGATACTGATCGCGATCCCGATCGCGGCAGGCCTGGGATGGCTGGCCGTCCAATTCCTCAGGCTGCCCTGGTTTCTCTGGGCCCGCTATCGCAAGCGTGAGGTGGCCGCGGCCTGGAGTTCGTTCGTGCGGCCGCTCTGGCTGGTGCTCGGAGTCCTGGCCCACGGGCGTCCTGGTCTCTTACCTTCGCATACCCGTGCTGCAACGGCACCGCTACCAGCAGGTGGCCGGGGTGGTGGCGGTCATTGGTTTCAACTGGCTGTTGTGGCGCATCCTGCGGGAAGTGCTGAGGAGCGTGCGGCAGAGGGCGGTCCTCTCCGGACGCATGGGCACGGAATCGCTCATGATTCTGGGCGAGCGGATGCTCAAAGTAGCGATCGTCGTCCTGGCCATTTTCACCGTGATGGGCACGCTCGGCTTCAACCTGAGCGCTCCGCTGGCGGGACTGGGCATCGGCGGCATCGCCATCGCTTTCGCCGCGCAAAAGACCCTGGAGAATCTTTTCGGCGGCGTTTCGATACTGGGCGACGAAGTCATCCGCATCGGAGACACCTGCCGCTTCGGCGACCGGGTGGGAACCGTCGCGGACATCAGTCTGCGCTCCACCCGGATCAGGACTCCGGAACGGACGGAGCTTTCCATCCCCAATGGTTCGCTGGCCACCATGAATGTGGAGAACCTGAGCCGGCGCGACAAAATGTTATTCAACACCAAGCTGGGGCTGCGCTACGAGACTTCGCCGGACCAGATGCGCTATGTGCTGGTGCAGGTCCGCCGTCTGCTTTACGAACATCCAAAAATCGAGACTGAAGGCGCCCGCAGCCGATTCGTTTCATTCGACGCGAGCGCGCTCACCATGGAAATATTCTGTTACGTTCTTACGCAGCGATGACAAGGAGTTCCTGGCGATCCGGGAAGATATTCTGCTGCGAATCATGGATATTGTGGACGCCGCGGGCAGCGGCTTTGCCTTCCCCTCGCAGACCGTCTACCTGGGCCGCGATGGCGGCATCGACAAGCAGAAGGCGGAACAGGCGGCGCAGGAAGTGCAGAAGTGGCGGGACGAGCACCAATTGCCCTTCCCCGACTTCACCCCCGCCGATATTTCGGAGATCAGCAATTCGCTGCCTTATCCGCAACCGGGTTCGGCGGTCGGAAGAAAGCAGCAGACGCCTGAGCAGAACTAACCTGCCGGCGGTCTCGACACGGTGGAGACATTCCATGCGACCAGCGATTTACCTGACCCTACTCGCCGCGGCAGTTGCGGTTTTCGTGCCGCCAGTTCATTCCTGGGAGGTTCCCATGCAGAGTTCTACGGCGAGCACGGCGCCTGCAGCTGAAGTCACCCCGCCATGGATCAAAGATTCTGTCGCCAGGATGGAAAGGGAACTGGTCGCCAAGTACGGCGAATCGCAGCGCGCGCGGGCCCAGCGCGGATTGCAGCAGGTGGCTGAGTTCTGGCGCGCCGAAGACGGCGACGCGTCCGTCTTCGAGGATTTTGTGCGCGCCAACTTCGCCGGAGACCAGGCCACGCTGGATACGATGTTCAACCGCCTGGAGAGCCTGCTGGAACAACTGGGCGGGCATATGCACGAGATCAACCGGGAATTCCGCCAGCAGTCGGACCTCGATCTCGGCCCGGTGCTTCCGTTCGACGAAATTATCGCCGGCTACGATCCCTCGGCCCACGTTTTAGACGATTTCTTTCAGAACAAAATCGCTTTCGTGGTGCTGCTGAATTTCCCTCTGACCACGCTCGACCAGCGCCTGAAGGAAGGTCCGTCGTGGTCGCGCCGGCAGTGGGCCGAGGTACGGCTGGCGGAGGGCTTTTCCAAGCGCATTCCGGCGGATGTGAACCTGGGCATCGCGCAGGCCGGAGCGCAAGCGGAACAATACATCGCGGAATACAACATCTGGATGTACCACCTGCTCGATGCCCGGGGACAGCGCCTGTTCCCGCCGAAGATGCGCCTGCTCAGCCACTGGAACCTGCGCGACGAGATCAAGGCGGACTACGCCGATGCGTCCAGCGGCCTGGCCAAGCAGCGCATGATTCAGCAGGTGATGGAGCGCATCGTCACCCAGACGATCCCCGCAGCGGTTATCAACAATCCCGGGTTCGATTGGAATCCGTTCAGCAACGAGGTGACGGTTGCGGCGGTGAAGGATTCGGACGCCGCGACGCCTGCTGCCAAACCCAGTAACGCGCGCGAGCCCGACACTCGTTACGCCACCCTGCAAAAGACTTTTTTCGCTTCCGAGAAAGCCGATCCTTACTCGCCGACCGCGCCCACGCTGATCGCTCGCCGCTTCGACGAAGATCGCGAGATTCCGGAAGCGCGGGTCCGGGCCATGCTGGAGCAGGTATTGACGTCGCCGCTGGTTCCGCAGGTGGCGAAGCTGATCGAAGCGCGGCTGAAGCGTCCGCTGGAGCCGTTTGACGTCTGGTACAGCGGCTTCCGGCCAGGCAGCCAGTACACCGAGGCGCAACTGGATGAGATGGTGGCGAAGAAGTATCCGACCGCGCAGGCCTACCAGCAGGACATTCCCAACCTGCTGATGAAACTGGGATTTTCTCCCGAGCGGGCGCAGCACGTCGCCAACAATATCATCGTGGACCCGGCGCGCGGCTCCGGTCACGCCATGGGCGCGGAAATGCGCGCGGAGAAGGCGCACCTGCGGACCCGCGTGGAAAAGGGCGGCATGAATTACAAAGGCTATAACATCGCCGTCCATGAAATGGGACATAACGTCGAGCAGACTTTTTCGCTTAACGATATTGACCACACCCTGCTGAAAGGCGTTCCCAACACCGCATTCACCGAGGCGCTGGCCTTTGTTTTCCAGGGCCACGACCTCGAACTGCTCGGCCTGCCCGCGCCCGATGCCCGCAGCCAGTCAGAAAAGACGCTGAATGATTTCTGGGGCACTTACGAAATCGCCGGCGTCGCCTTAGTGGACATGGCGGTCTGGCACTGGATGTACGACCATCCCCACGCCACGCCGAAAGAGCTCAACGATGCCACGGTACAGATTTCGAAAGACATCTGGAACCAGTACTACGCCCCGGTCTTTCATAAGAAGGATGTGGTGCTGCTCGGCATCTATTCGCACATGATTGATTCGTTCCTCTACCTGCCCGACTATCCCATCGGACATATGATTGCGTTTCAGATTGAAGAGCAGATGAAGAAGGCAGGATCCATCGGGCCGGAGTTTGAACGCATGGCGAAGATGGGCGACGTCACGCCGGATCTCTGGATGGAGAACGCCACCGGAAAGCCTGTCGGCCCGGAAGCCTTGCTGGAAGCCACACAGGCTGCGCTCGCCGTTGCCGGTACTCGCTGAGTCTGAGCGACTATCAGTGATCTTGTCATCTCGAGCGGAGGGACGGACTCGTTGCGAGTCCGTTCCCTAGTCGAAAGACCTGCTGTTCGGTGCGGTGCCATCACAGACCCGAAAGTTCGACGTCCAACACAAGGTCCCTCGACTTCGCTCGGGATGACAGTGCCGAGACGGGCACGTTGGTCTAGAGACTTTAGAACCGGTCAGATCACCGCTGGCCTTCGAAGCAAAACCGGATGCTCATCATCGGACCAGCCCTTAAATCCCCAAGTCATGGGAAAACCGCCAGTTCGAAGAACCTGATTCCTTGCAGACGCAGGGCCTCCACATCGCTTGCTCGTCCGGCCGGCAAAGTTGGGGGAGAATTTGGCACGCTCAATGCCAATCTCGCACTCGCCAATTACCACAGTAACTTGCCGCTCCTGAGCACCCTACCTACCATTAAACGCTATGAGTTACCAAGCGCTCTTATTCTGCCCGGATGAAAAAACCGCCCGCGTAGTGAGCCAGGTGTTGAGTGAACTCGAGTTTCATGTCGAGCCCTGCCACGAACCTTTTGCCGCGGTAAAAAAATTGATGGTGCAGCACTTCGATGCCATCGTGGTGGACTGCGACAACGAGCAGAACGCGGCCCTGTTGTTCAAGAGCGCCCGCAACTCAGGTTCGAACCAGGCTTCATTGGCGGTTGCGGTGGTGGAGGGGCAGGCGGGCGTGGCCAAGGCCTTTCGCCTGGGCGCGAATCTGGTTCTGACCAAACCCATTCATGTAGAGCAATCCAAAGGCACGTTGCGGGTTGCCCGCGGCCTGCTGCGCAAGGGACAGGCGGCCAAGCCGGCTGCAGCGGCTCCGAGCGCGGCGCCTCCGACGATGTTTGCGCAACCATCGGTAGCCGCGCCGTTTCCGCCGCCACAAAAGATTGCAGCGCCGCCATCGCTGAGCGCTGCCGCATTCGAGCTCGATGCGGAGCCCATGCCCGCGCCCGATCCTGCGGACGCCGCCCTGCTCGAGTACATGCCGGACTCCCCGGTTTCGAGCGCCGAGAATTCGGCGCGGCCCGCGGCGGAATCCGACCCTTCGAAACAGTATCCCTGGCAACCGCGCAAGCCCCTGGCGGAGCCGATGGCGTCCGCCCTGCGCAAAGCCGCGGAAGCCGCGGGAAAATCCGAGTTTGACGCTGCCGCCCCCAGCGCCATCCACGGCTAGGCATTCCGCAAGCCGGGAGCGCACAAACCAGTATCGCGTTGGGAAAGACGGGCGCGGCCGCCGCGCCAGCCCGGGCCAAGGAAATCCCCGCTCCCGATGCCAAGAAGTTGGGACTGGAGCCGACCGCGAGCGCAATCACCGTACCTCCGACCGACGAGGTCAAGAGGATCGAGGACCCATCGGCGGGCGATGGCTGGGATTCAAACTCATCCGCAACCGTCGCGGAAGCGCCAAGCTTCAGTTCGCTCGATGACAACCAGCAGGCTTCCGATGCGGGTGGCAGCAAGAAGACCCTGCTGATCGCGGTCGTGCTGCTCGGACTCGCGGCCGCCGGTTATTTCGGCTGGACGAAAATGCAGTCCGCGCATCCCCAACCGGCGCCGCAATCGGCTGGCCCCGGCAACGCCCGCGTTACCGCCACAGCCTGCGGCTTCAGCCCCGGAGTCCCAACCCGCGACCGGCGATGTGGTGTCGCCGCAGGGTGAACCGGATCTGAGTGGCGCAACCGCGGTTCCGGTTCCATCCAAGCCTTCAGCTGCGGTGATCGCGGAAGGTCCCGGGGTCAAGAGTTCAACCCCAGCCAAGGCGACGCCCGCGGAGGATGAAATTACGATTGTCAAAGCGCCCGCGACCGACAAGACGCAAGCCGCGCCGGTCCTGATGGTCAAGAACGGCTCACCGCGAAACCTGAGCCCGAGGCGCAGGAGCCGGTGCAAGCGCCCGCCGTGACCAGCATCGCCAGCGGCGCCGGCAGCAGCGTGTTGTCCGGCATTGTGAATACCAACGCGATCAACGCCGAGAAAGCGCCCCAGCAGAAGCTGAGAATTTCGCAGGGCGTTTCGCAGGGACTGATCATCAAGAAAGTCCAGCCGGTGTATCCTGCGCAAGCGCGGCAGATGCATCTCGAAGGGACGGTCGAACTGCAGGCCAACATCGCCGAGTCGGGCAGCATTTCCAGCGTCAAACAACTGAGCGGCGACCGGGTCCTGGGGCGCGCCGCCATGGACGCGGTGCGGCAGTGGAAATACAAACCGTACTATCTGAATGGTCAGCCGGTCGAAGTCGAAACTCAGATTACGGTGAACTTCAAACTTCCGTAGAGTACGGCACAAGCGAAGACATCTGACGGCGCAAGGATTCATCCCTTGCGCCGTTTGTTTTGCCGGAGAGCTCACGACTTTCACAGCATCATCGCGGCGTTCAGTGTCATCCTGAGCGGAGAGGCCGCTTCGCGAAGCGAAACAGCCGCTGTCGAAGACCTTCGACTCAAACCGAGCGATCATACTCCGCTCAGGATGACACCTCCCGCAACCGCCTCATCCCCACGAGTTATAATCAAGAGATACCCACTCGCCGATATTGCCTTCTGTGAGGGGGCAGAACCGATTTTATGGACTTCAAGCTAGTCAGCGACTACAAGCCGCGCGGCGACCAGGCCACCGCGCTTGAGGCCCTGGTCCGGGGTGTGTTCGATCGCGAACAGCACCAGGTTTTGCTGGGGGTGACGGGGTCGGGTAAGACCTACACCATGGCCAAGGTGATTGAGCAGGCCAACCGGCCCACGATTGTGATGGCGCACAACAAGACCCTGGCAGCGCAGCTCTATCACGAATTCAAGAGCTTCTTTCCCCATAACGCGGTGGAATATTTCGTTTCCTACTACGATTATTACCAGCCCGAAGCCTACGTTCCCGCCGCTGACCTTTACATCGAGAAGGAAGCCACCATCAATGATGAACTGGACAAGCTGCGGCTATCGGCCACCCGATCGCTGTTCGAGCGGCGCGACTGCCTGATTGTGGCCTCGGTGAGCTGCATTTACGGCCTGGGCTCGCCCGAGGCGTATTACGGCATGCTGCTTTTTCTGGAAAAAGGCCAGAAGATCAAGCGCGAGGACATTACCCGCAAGCTGGTCGAGATTCTCTACGAGCGCACCGATGGCGATTTCCGGCGCGGCACCTTTCGGGTGCGCGGCGACGTGATCGAGATCTTCCCCACTTATGACGACATGGCGTATCGCATTGAGTTGTGGGGCGACGAAGTCGAATCGCTGTCGCAGATCGATCCGCTGTTCGGGACCGTGAAGCAGAAGTATGTGCGCCTGCCGATCTATCCGAAGACGCACTACGTGATGAAGCCGGAGACGCGGTCGAAGGCGGTCGAGTCGATCCGGGCAGAGCTGGCGTGGTGGGAGGCCGAACAGGAAAAGCAGGGCCACCTGGTGGAAGCGCAACGGGTGCACCAGCGCACCATGTACGACCTGGAAATGATCAAGGCCATGGGCTACTGCCATGGCATCGAGAACTACTCCCGCCACTTTACCGGACGCCTGCCGGGCGAGCCGCCGCCGACGCTGCTCGATTATTTTCCGCGCGACTACCTGATGTTCATCGACGAGTCGCACCAGACGGTGCCGCAGCTGCACGGCATGTATCACGGCGACCGTTCGCGCAAGGAGACGCTGGTGGAGTATGGCTTCCGCCTGCCTTCGGCGCTGGATAACCGCCCGCTGACGTTTGAAGAATTCGAACACCGGATGAACCAGATCATCTACGTTTCCGCCACGCCCGGCCCTTATGAGCTGACCAAATCGGCGGGCGTGGTGGTGGAGCAGATTATTCGTCCCACTGGATTGGTCGATCCGCCGGTTGAAATTCGTCCGGTGAAAGGCCAGATTGACGACTTGCTGCACGAAATCCGCGAACGCGTGGCCCGCGGTGAACGGGTGCTGGTGACCACGCTCACCAAGCGCATGGCGGAAGACCTGGCCGAGTATTACAGCGAAGTGGGCGTGAAGTGCCGCTACATGCACTCCGAAATCGAGACTCTCGAGCGGGTGAAAATCCTGCGCGATCTGCGCAAAGGCGAGTTCGATGTGCTGATTGGCATTAACCTGTTGCGCGAAGGACTCGATCTGCCCGAGGTATCGCTGGTTGCGATTCTCGACGCCGACAAGGAAGGTTTCCTGCGCTCGGCCGGATCGCTCATCCAGACCATCGGCCGCTGCGCCCGCAACCTGAACGGCCGCGCCATTCTCTACGCCGACCGGCAGACCGATTCGATGAAGAAAGCGCTCAGCGAAACCGACCGCCGGCGCGCCATCCAGGTGGCCTACAACGAGGCCAACGGAATCACGCCGGAGTCGATCGTGCGTCCGCTCGAGATGTCCCTGGCCAGGATCATCGAAGCCGACTACGCCGACCTCACCGACGTCGAAACGGAAGGCGTGCCCGACTTCAAGTCCCAGGAAGAACTGGACGCCTACATCGCGAAGCTCGAAAGCGACATGCGCGAGTCAGCCAAGCGCTTTGAGTTCGAGAAAGCAGCGAAGCTGCGGGATATGATCAAGGAATTGCGGACGAAGGAATTCTTGTTTGCGTAAGGCCTTCGGCTCTTCACAAAGACGAGACGGCGAGCACCCGTAGGGAAAATGCATTTTGCGCCGTTTAGGGCGTCCCAAGCCCAAGGCGTCGTCTAAACTCGAAGCCCCATAAGGGGAACGGCCACCGAAAATGTGACAACGTTCCTTGACGCGAGGTTCCGCCCGCGCGCAAGGTGGAAGCCATGAAGCCCGTTCCTCTGCTTTTCATTTTTGTGGGCGCCGCCAACTAGGCGACGGCGATAGGATGGCGGAACTTCGTTCGGTTCCGCACTATGAAATGTGTACGGTACGAAGGATCACTGCCATGAGCACTTGTCGGTACTGCGGTCAGAAGGCAGGCTGGTTCACTGA
This sequence comes from Terriglobia bacterium, assembly GCA_963816025.1. Classification (GTDB taxonomy): domain Bacteria; phylum Acidobacteriota; class Terriglobia; order Terriglobales; family Acidobacteriaceae; genus JAIQFF01. Next base: position 150,213 of record CAWFJA010000024.1, on the reverse strand, counting down.
AGCGCACGAAAGCTGCCTTCAGAAGGCGAACCAAGGAATCGAGACGTTGAAGGCATGTGTGGCAAATGCGATCGTCCAGGGCAATCAATATGACGAAATTGGCGCACAGCTGAAGGGAATTGCCCTCCATGCCGCTATCCCGCAAGAACAGGTCCTGCCAGCGATTAAAGAAGGTTGGAGTCGGGGTGCAGAACAGCGAAGCATGGCGCAGCCGATCGGCGAAGCTGAATTTTCATCCATTTCCAGCATGTATCGTGCTGCAGGTTTGACGCAAGATGACGTGCTGAAAACCTCGGGGTTCAGAGCGATGGTATTCAGCTTGCTGATATGGACAGTCCTCCACGACCAAATCGATCCCTATCAAGGGCCGATTCGCTTTAACCTTCAAGCCGGGGAGGTGCCGGTCTCCGGGATTGCGAACGTCCTATTGAGCGAAGAACACACAGGAAGCTCTTACGTTGGAGGCTACAGCGGAGCAAGTATCAGGGTGGCAAACGGGGTCTACTATCATTTTGGCGGTGTGCGCGGTCACCGGGAACAGACGACATCTCTACAAGACGTCGATTACGGATATTTCCTGATGACTACCCGGGCCATATACTTTGGCGGAACTGGAAAGGTGTGAACTTTCGCTTGCCGTACAACCAAGTAGTGCGTTTCCAGCCGTACTCGGATGCGGTAGGCATCTGCAAGAACGGTGGCAGAGAGAAAATATTCGCGCCGCAGCAGGTGTCGGAAAGCGGGTGGTTCTTGTTCAATATCTTGCAAGCGCTTGCAGCGAGGGCTTCCGAAGAGAGGAGTCGACCCCTGCCGCCTGCCGGGAAATCGGCATAGCCCTCCCCTTCCCTCTCAAAATTTCAGACACTCGATCCATTGCGGGCGAGACGCCCGCCGGACAGCCGGCGGGACGCCGGCGCTACTTTGCGTCTTTTCAGGAACTCGCGGCGGCGGCCCGAACCCGGGTTCTGGCTTCGTTTTCCGCCTGCTGTTCCACTGCGTTGAATTCCTTTTCGATGGACGAGAAGCGCTGCAGGATTTCGTGCATGCGCACGGCCATGTTGCGGATGGTTTCAATTTGTGAGCGCGAGGCCACCGAGAGCGATCCCGGTTCCAGCAACAGCAACTCGGAATTCCCCAGCACCGAGGTGAGGGCGTTGTTCAGAGTGTGGCGAACGTCCAGCATGTAGCGGCCCAGGGTGGCTTGCCGCTCCAGGGATTTGACGGCCTGCTCGGCGCGGTGAGCGCGGGCCAGGGTTTGCCCGTGGCGCAGGATTTCCGTGGATACCAGCACGAGCGCATCCATCCAGCCTTCCTGCTGCCGCAAGACTGTGACGTAGGGGCGCGCCGTGGCGCGCTTTATGGGCGGATTGCTTTCCGTCGTCTACAAACAGGACGGGATTGCCGGCCGGATCAAGGGCTTTGAAGACGGCGGCCAGAACGTCGGGTCGCACCGCGCCTACGACGGCCATATCGAAACCGTCGGCATCGAGGTCGCGGCAGATGTCGCCGCTCATCAGGGTAAATGCGGGAGCGTTCCGTTCGCCTTGCCAGCGGTCCATGACCACGCGCGAAAAGTCAGCGTCGTCTGAGATTATTAATACCGTCGACTGATCCAAGTTCTGCTCTCCGATCACTGCTTGCGGCTCACTCCGCCTGTGGGGCGATGATCCTGCACCTAAACTTTGTCGTCGTCTCCCGGGTCGGCTTGAGAAGCAGACGAAGTCCCAGTCGGGAGCGGCCGTGACCTCGAACTCTGCAACCTCGGAACTGGAAGGCGCAAACTGGACGCCCGCGGCTGCCGCTTTGGCTTTTCCCGCCGCCGGCTGAGAGGGCAGACTCGCCGCTTTCTTGCTGGTCCGGGAGAGAGCCGCATCCACCACATTGCGCAGATCCACCAGCATGCGCAGCGGGCTGCCGGAAGAGTACTCGGCGTGGAACATCACCTTCCAGGACTGGCAGATCATGCGCAGCCGGGTCACCGGCTCGTCCGCCGAAAACTGGGCGGAGCGGCAATCCAGGGTGTCGACGCCGCGAGCTTCCAGTTCACGCAGTCCATCCAGAATGGTGTTCAGGTCCTGGTGCATCAGCCGAAAGAAGACCCGCCGCATCAGGAAGCTGAAGCGGGTAAATGCGACCATGGCGATGGGCTCGAAGTAATTTTCGCCCGCCGAAATCTTGAGCTTTCGGCCTTTTTCCAGGATGCCGCTGGTCAGCAGTTCATTCAAACTGCGGCAATCGTTGGCCGACTGAATGAAATCGTCGATGGGTTCGAGCCATGACGGAACCTTCAGGTCAACGCTCCCCAGAACCGGCTCCAGCGTCTGGGCCACATAGCCGAGGTCCACGTCGGTGTCTTCCAGACGGGACGGAGCGCAATGGGAAAAGAACTGGACCAGCAGGAAATCGATTTTGTCGCGGTCCGAGTCGACCCGGGTGGTCCGGTTGAGATGGTGCTCCAGCAGGGTTTGCAGGCCCTCTTCGCTGGTCAGATTTGTGGTCTGCAGGAATTGGCGCAGTTGATGGACCTGGATCTTCTGGTCCATTTCGAGGAACCACTGGCGGGCTTGCTCGACCGACTCCTGCGGCGGATCTTCCAGGCCGGATTCCAGGTCGGGGCAAGAGGGCAGCTCGATCACAAACTCCCGCCCCAAAGCGCTGTACAGAGGATGGAGCAGGCGCGCTTCGCGCCACTCCGCGGCCAGGTCCTGCTTTTTCGGTTTCAGAGTCATGGTTTCACGATCCAGTTGGAAACTTCCTGGGTAAAGCGCGCGGCCACCGCGGTGCGTCCGCTGGTATATTGCAGGGCTACCACGGAGGCTTCGGCGTCCAGCGTTCCATCGGAATTCTGCACCTTCAGCCGGTCCGCAAATTCCAGCGGCAGAGTCGAAGAGAACAACACTTCACGGGGCGTACCGAATTCGATCACCGTGCTTTCGGTACAGTCCTTGCCATCCCCCACGACTCGAGTCAGGCGGACCGGAATGCGCACCGGGCTGGCCTCGGGAAAGAACTTTGCCAGCTTGGCGGTGCAGCTCTCCTGCCCGACACGTGCTCGGCCCGTGGCCTGTGTGGACACTGCGGATACCTCGGTTTCCAGGGTCGACGCGGCCTGGGTCCCCGGGCCTGCCGGTTAGCATGGCGTGGGCACCCGGACCGCATCGGCAAGTGAGAGTGCACTCTCGCAACCAAAGTCGCGAGGACGGTAATTTACGCTAAGTTATTGATTATATTGAGGTAGTGGCGGATCGGTAGGCGAGGCGGCGAACTAAATCGATGCCATTTGTCTCAGAATGAAACACTGTCTCATGGCGACGTGGTCTGCTGAGGTCAACACTTGTCATCTTGAGCGAAGCGAAGGGACTCGCTGGCGAGTGCCTTCGCGAAGTCGAAAGACCTTGTGTTTGCTTGCGGTGGCACGTGGCCGGCCGACGAAGCCGCGGAGTCGGTTTAGCGCGCGGCAGAACACAAGGTCCCTCGACTTCGCTCGGGATGACAAAGTGGAGTAGCGCGGCTCCGCTGCATCTGGCGCACTCGCCGCCCTCGGGCGGCGGAGGCCGGCGCTACTACTGCAAGGCCTGCACTGGCGCCGCTACTTCACGGCCTCCGATGTTGTAGCGCTTCAGCTTGCGGTAGAGGGTGGCGCGGCTGATGCCCAGCATCTTGCCGGCCAGCGCCTTATCGCCTTTCACCTGCTCGAAGACGCGCTCGATGGTGGTGCGCTCAATGTCCTCGAGGTCGGTGGTGGTGAGTCCGGAGGATTGCGATTCAATCCCGCGCCTCGCCGGGAATGGCGGAGGTGATGGCGGGCGGCAGATCGTTGAAGTCGATGGTTCGCCGGTCGCCCAGGGCCACGGCGCGCTCGATGCAATTCTCCAGTTCGCGCACGTTTCCCGGCCAGTCATATTGCAGCAGTGATTTCATGGCGGCGGTGGTGATCTGAATCGATCCGCCGCGAGCGTAGCGCTCCAGGAACCAGTGCGCCAGCATGGGAATATCGGAGCGGCGTTCGCGCAGCGAGGGCAGGTGCACGGTCACCACGTTGAGCCGGAAGTAAAGGTCCTTGCGGAAGGTGCCGTTGCGATACTCGGCTTCGAGATCGCGATTGGTGGCGGCGATCACCCGCACATCCACCTTTATCTTCTGATTGCTGCCCACCGGGCGAACTTCTTTTTCCTGCAGAACGCGCAGCAGCTTGGCCTGCATTTCCTGGGGCAGTTCGCCGATCTCGTCCAGAAAGATGGTCCCGCCGTTGGCCGATTGAAACAGCCCTGTCCTGGCTTTGACGGCGCCGGTAAATGCGCCTCTTTCGTAGCCGAACAGTTCGCTCTCGATCAGCGTCGGGACCAGCGATCCGCAATCCACGGCGACGAAAGGACGCTTGGCGAACGAGCCGCGGAAGTGGATGGCGCGCGCCACCAGTTCCTTGCCGGTACCGCTTTCGCCGGTGATCAGGACCGGCGTGTGCGTATCTTTCAGGCGCGAGATCATGCGCAGCACGTCCTGGATTTTCGCCGACGCGCCCACGATTCCATGCAACTCGGTTTCGGTATCCACGCGCTCGCGCAGGAACTCGTTCTCCTCCACCAGGCGAACCTTTTCCGCCATGCGGCGGAGGAAAAGGCGCAGTTCTTCCAGCGGAGAGAAAGGTTTGCTGATGTAGTCGTAGGCGCCCAGCTTCATGGCCTGGACCGCGGTTTCGACCGACCCGTGGCCGGTCATGACCGCGACTTCGGTGCGCGGCAGCATCTTCTTTACCTTTTCGAGAAATGTCGAGCCCGGACATGTTGGGCATCACCATGTCGGTGAGGATGATGTGCGCGGGTTGCTCTTCGAGCAGGGCCAGAGCTGATTCGCCGCCGTCGGCTTCCATGCAGATGAAACCGAGGGCCTCGCCCACGGTCATGCACAGCTGGCGGATGCTCTGCTCGTCGTCAACGATCAGCAGGCGGATTCGCAGGTCTTCGTTCACACGTGCCTTCCCCATGGTCTTTTCGACCACTGAAATGAACTGCTGCACCCGGAACGGTTTCTCGACGCAGGGAGCGCCGGTCTCGCGCAGCGTGGCCACCGTTTCTTCATTGGCGATGTCGCCGGTGATGAAGACGATGCGGGCGGCCAGTTCGGGGCGGTTTTGCGCGACCCAGGCGTGGACGTCGGCGCCGTTCACGCCCCCGGGCGTGCGCATGTCGGAGACGACGCCCAGAAATTCTCCCGATTCCAGCAGCCGCAAACCGTCGGCGCCGGACTCGCTGCACACCACGGAGTAGCCGTTGCGCTCCAGCGTGGCTCGGACGTAGGCCATGACGGCGGGCTCATCCTCGATGAGCAACACCGGTAAACTTGCGGGCTTGGTGACAGATTGTGTGGTCATCGTTGTATGACTCCGGCAGCGGCCCCGACTGAGGCCGTTCCTGGCGTGGCGGGCAGGCGCACGACGAAAGTCGCGCCCGGCCCGCCGGTGTTGTTGTGGCAAAGAATCTCGCCGCCGTGCTCGTGCACAATGCCGTAGCAGATGCTCAAGCCCAGGCCGGTCCCCTTGCCCACTTCCTTGGTGGTAAAGAAGGGATCGAAAATGCGGTCGGGGTGCGAGATTCCAGGCCCGTTGTCGCGAAACGAAATCTCAACCGAGTTGCCTTTGTGCGTGGTCGTGATCTCAATCCGCGCCGGGCGGCCGGTTTCACCTACGGCGTCGTAGGCGTTGTTCAGGATGTTCAGGAACACCTGCTGCAACTGGTGCGAGTCTCCGATCACGCTGGGCAGTTCCTGGTCCAGGCGCTCGATGACCTCCACTCCGTGGCTTTGGAAATCGTAGGAGCGCAGTTGCACGGTCCGCCGCAGAATGGGATTCAGCTGCAGGGCTTTTTTCTGCGGCGGCATCTGGCGGGCAAAGCTGAGCAGGTTCTGCACGATCTGCTTGGTGCGTTGCGCCTCCTGCAGAATGACCCGCATGTCCTTGCGGGCGCTCTCCGGCAGTTCGGGATTTTCCATCAGCAGATCGGCGAATCCGAGTATGGCAGTAAGGGGATTATTGACTTCGTGGGCCACGCCGGAAACCAACTGGCCCACCGCCGCCATCTTTTCCGCGTGCATGAGTTTCGATTGCAGGCTGGCGGCATCGGTCACGTCCGTCATGACCACGACCAGGCTGCTGACGTGCGACTGCTCGTCGCGCATGGGACTCAGGTTGACGGAGAAGTGGCCGATCCTGCCGTCCCCGCGCAGGATCTGCAGTTCGAGATTGTCCACCTGGCTGGCCCGCCAGGGTCGCGCTCAGGGCTTCGGTGAGAATGGTGCGGCGGGCGGGCGCCACCAGGTCTTCCAAAGGCCGTCCCAGCAACTGCTTCTGTTCGTAGCCCATATCCTGCCAGCGCCGGTTGGCGTAGCTGATCAGTCCGGCGGTATCCGCCACCAGGATCAGGCTCTGCGTGTTGTTCAGGATTTTTCCGGAGAAGTCGCGCTCGCGCTGCAACTCCGCCTGGAAGTTCTTCAGCCCGCTGATATCCAGCATCAGGCCGCGGAACTGCATGACCCGCCCCTGGGTGTCGCGCACGGCGAAGGCGTTGATCAGCACATAGACGGCGGAGCCGTCGCGACGGCGCAGCGTCTCCTCGTGGTTCCGCACTACGCCGTGCTCCTCCATCTCGCGGGCAAGTTCCTGGTGGCCCTCGCTGGAGAAATAAACCTGGGTGCGCACGTCGACCTGCAGCAACTCTTCGCGGCTGCCATAGCCCAGCATGCGAACCAGCGCGTCGTTGACCTCGATGAAGCGGCCGTCGGGAGTGGAGAAGAACAATCCTTCCTGGATGTTGTCGAACAGTTCGCGGTAGCGCTGTTCCACTTCCAGACGGTCGCTGATGTCCTTCAGCACGTGGATGGTCTGCATGCCCTCGCTGCTGGCGCCGTGGACCCGCGATGTAGAAACCAGGTAAGTGCGTTCCAGCACGGGATGGACATATTCGTCGTCGCCGTCGCTGGTGCTGCGGCAGAATGGGCAAGAACGCGGCGGCGGAGCATCGCCCATGGCCAGCAGGGCGGACATGTTGACCCCGATGAGCGCCTGGGGCTGGACTCCGATGAACTCGGCCAGGGAACGGTTTACCCGCAAAACGTTGCCGGCCTCGTCGTGGGCCACGATGAAATCGCTGATGGCATCGAAGATCTCGACCCAGTGCCGGTTGGCCTGGTCCATGCGGGTAAACAGGCGGGCATTTTCGAGCGCGACGGCGGCGTGCCCCGCGATGGCTTGCAGAACCTGGTTGTCGTCTTCCGAGGGCTGTTCGCGATCTCCCAGGCACAGGACGCCGACCAATTCTCCCGAAGCGCCCAGCAGCCTTACCAGCGTGCCCTGGCTTCCACCCAGCTCGGAGGCCAGCGCCTGCGCCAACTAATTCGGTTGCACTCGATGAGACGATGGCGCCTTGGTTTCGTGCCAGCGCCTGTTCGATGGCGTGGCTGAACCGCCGCAGCAACGAACGGTCCTGAACCTCACGGCCGTCCGCCCCGCGTATGACCAGGGTTTCCATGCCGGTCTCTTGCTTGACCACCAGCGCCGCACACTTCGCGCCCAGGATGTCCGCGGCACGGGCCACAAAGCTCCGGGCAAAGTCGGGAAGCCGCAAATGGCCGTTGAGTTCGAGGGCCAATCCCATCAGCGATTCGGCCCGCCGGCGGTGTTGTTCGGATTGATGCAGATTGCGGGTCACCTCCAGCGCTACCGCAACCTGCGCCGCCAGGGCGCGGGCCCGGCGAATCTCTTCCTGCGAGATGCCCTCCTGATCGATCCGGTCCATCACGCCGAACATTCCCAGGATCTCACCCTCGGTATCGAGAAGCGGGACGGTCAACAGCTGCCGAACTTCGTACTGAGTGAGGATTTCCAGGTTGATGCCGGGGACTTTGCTGGGATCGTCCGACCAGAAGACCTCTTTGTTGAGCAGGGCCCGGCTCGCGGGTCCGGCCGGTAGCAGGAAATCCACTCGCATCTTCTGGCCGTTTTCTGCTGCCCAGCGCACGTGGAAGGAACCGTTTTCCAGCAGTCCGATGAAGCCGCGTCCGAAGCCCAGGAAATCTGCCGCGCGCAGCGCAAACTGCTGCAGGAACTCGTCCAGCTGGCCGATGGAGCCGAGTTCGGCCGAAATGTCCAGCAACTGGTGGAGTTCGTAAGCCCGCGCCCGGGCCGTACTGTAGAGTTCCGCGTTGGCGATGGCCACCGCCGCAAAACCGGTGACCACGGAAATCAGCGATTTTTCTTCCGCGCTGAAAACCCCCTCCGGGCGCGGATAGATCAGGACCGCGCCCTGCGTCTGGGAAGTGCGAAAGGGCGCGGCAATCAACATCCCGGGAGGAACCAGTTCGCCCAAGGCGTGCGTCGCGGGATCAATGGCCACGCTGATGGGCTCGCCCGCCGCCACCGCCCGGCTGGCCAGATCGGCGGCAAACTGCAATCCCCGGCGATCATGCCGGGCCCGCACCGAAGCGGCCAGCTGCACCGACTCGGCGGCGACCGCCCGCAGGCTGAAGCCGGTCGCTTCCTTCAGCATCATGCAGACCAGGCGGGTGCGCAGCAGGACCCGAAGCCGGTCCGCCACGGCTTCGATGACCGCCGTAGACTGGGGTGCGGAATGGATAGCTTGCGCGACCTCAGCCAGAATCTTGGTGCGCCGGTGTTCCTCCCGGGAAACCTGGGTGAGGCGGCTGGCCTCGAGCAGGCTGCCCAGCTGTCCCGCCAGGATGGTGGCTTTGGCGGCCAGGTCGGGGTTGAAGAAGTCGGGATCGGAACAATGCAGAAAGACTGCCGCGCCGATCGAATCGTGGCTCACCACCAGCGGAGCCGCCATGATCGAGCGCGCGTGGTACTCGGCGGCCATGAGATAGCGGGCCGGATCCAGCTGATTTTCGTACACGGTTTTCTGCTGCCGGATGGCTTCGGCCGCAATGGCTACCGAACTTTGGCTGGCCTTTACCCGCGTCCCCGGAAAGCGGTCTGCCATCACGCCATCGGCCTCTGCTCCCAGCAATTCGTCGGAGGACACCCGCTGCCAGAAATAGGCGCCATCGACCTGAAAAAATTCCCGAGTGGCCTGACAAAACAGCCGGATTAACGCCTGGGGCGGGGTACCTTGAGCGGCCGCGTCGGAGAACTTCAGCAGGAGGCGCTGAAAAGCGTCGTCCGAGCGCGGATTGCTACGCTGTGCCGCCGCATCCTCGGCAGAGATGGTCAATCGGTCACCGTCCACCCGCTATGAAATCTACAAGTAGTTGATATACAGCAAATTAGACTGCATTCTCATTTTGAGTCAAGGGAATAAGCGGGCCGGGTGCCGAGATGGTGACAACCGGCTGGACCGATTACGCATCGCGTCTCACACTGAGATAACAAGCCGCCGATGAGACGATTCTAATCCTTCATCGAGGCTCTCTTTGGCGGTCGGCGGCTAATTGCCATAAACTATTTAGATAGTTTGGCTTACGCCTGGATGTTTGCCTCCTGCGGCGCCTCCGTTCGGGCTGGCATCGGCATTGCACTTGACCGCATGGGGAATTTTGCCTCTACCCCAGGAGACGCTGGTGCGCTTGGTAACGATAGGGCAGAGGATAGTCGGTCTGATGCTTGCGCTTTGGCTGGCGACCGCGGGAGCGGAGTGGCTCGGCCCCGTGCCGGCCGTGGCCCAGGATCAACGAAGCAGCACCCGGCAAACACTGAGGAATTGTCGCGCAAGGCTAAGACCAAGGTTTTGCCGATTTACCCCGAGGTGGCTCGCCGCATGAGCATAGCGGGCACCGTGCGGTTGGCTGTGGTGGTGGCGCCGAACGGCACGGTCAAGAGCTCGAAGCCGGTTGGCGGGCATCCGCTTTTGGTAAACGCTGCCATGGACGCCATGAAGCAGTGGAGATTCGAGGCGGGTCCGACGGAGAGCAGCGGCATCGTGGAATTTAAGTTTCACCCGTGATGGAGGCCGGGCGTCCCGGCCCGGCTGGACGGGCGGGACGCCCGCCCTCCATCGCAGAAGCAAGGTCGAAAACATTTACGCGGCAGCAGAGAGTGGAGGAATCGCATGACGATCGGCAAAAAACTTTATGTGAGCTTCGGAGCAGTGCTGGTCATGGTCGTGGTGCTGTTTGCCGTGAACCTGGCCGCGGTTTACCGCGAACACAGCGCCAAGGCCGCCGCCTCCCAGGCCCTGCAACTGGCGGATGCCACCGACAAGATCAGATTTCAGATGATGCAGAACCGCCTCTATCTGACCAACTACCTGCTTAGCGGAGACAGCCGCGAATCCGACCATGTCAATGAGGGCGCCCGCCTGCTGGCGGACCGGATGCAGAACGCCACCGTTCTGGCTACCTCCGAGCAACAGCGAACTGCGCTGGCGAAAGTGCAGCAGACGGAACAGAGCTGGGCCCATGAGTTTGCCGAACCGCTGATGGAAAAGCGGAAAGAAGTGGACCAGGGAAACTCCACCGTGGCTGAACTGCAGATCTTCTACCTGCAGAAGGATGCCAGTTCCTGGGTCAAGAACTCGACCGAATACCTTGACCTGGCGGACCAGGAAAGCAAGCGCGTGCTCGAAGAGCGGCGCCAGAGTGATGATTCGGCCAGCAACTGGACCATCGGAATTGCCTTTCTGGGCACGCTGGCGGCGCTGGGTCTGGGCAGCCTGATTGCCTTCCGCACCGCCAAGTCGATTACCGAACCGCTGGGCGACCTCATCAAAGTCACCCAGAAGATCGGCACCGCGGGCGATCTGGACCACGAAATCGACATCAAGCGCGAGGACGAGATTGGGGAACTGGGCCGAACCTTCAACAGCATGGTGAGCTACCTCAAGGAGATGGCATCGGTCTCCGAGGCCATCGCCGGGGGCAATCTTTCGGTGGAGGTCAAGCCGCGCTCCAAGGATGACACCCTGGGCAATGCTTTTGTGCGCATGGTGGATGGCCTGAGAAACCTGGTGCGCAACGTGCGCGACGCCGCTTCGCAGGTGGCCAGCGCTTCCAGCCAGGTGGCTGGCGCCTCGGATGACTCGGCCAAAGTCAGCCTGCAAACCGCTTCCGCCATCGACGAAGTGACCAGCACCATGCACGAGATGAGCGTCAACGTGCAGAACATGGTGAAGAACACCCAGACGCAGGCCTCGAGCGTAAGCGAGACTTCGGCCTCCATCGATCAGATGGTGGCCTCCATTCAACGCGTGGCCGATACCGCCAAGGTCCTGCTCGACATCTCGAACCGCTCGCGGGAAGAAGTCCATAGCGGTATCAACACCATGGAAAAGGCCACCGATGGGCTGAACAAGATCAACATCACCATCCGTTCCTCCGGCGAAATTATCGACGTGCTGGGACAGCGGGCGGATGACATCGGCAAGATCATCGAGGTCATTGATGACCTGGCGGAGCAGACCAACCTGCTGGCTCTCAACGCGGCCATCGAAGCGGCGCGGGCCGGCGAGCATGGCCTGGGATTCGCGGTGGTCGCCGACGAAGTCCGCAAGCTGGCGGAAAAATCGGCCCAGTCCACCAAGGAAATTTCCGAACTCATCCAGAGCATCCAGAAAGAAGCGCGCAAGGCGGTGGAGAACATGGACCGCAGCACCGGCATCGTGAACGACGGTCTCGGCCTGGGGCAGGAATTGAACGCCGCCCTGCGCAAGATCTCGAACGTGGTGACCGAGGTCTACAAGTTTGCCCAGGAGATCGGCGCGGCCACCAACGAGCAGTCGCATGGCTCGTCGCAGATCGCGCGCGCCACCACTCGCTTGAACGAAATCACGCACGAGATCAACTCCGCGGTGGAAGAACAGGCTTCCGGCGCCCAGGCCGTGGTCAAGGCCATGGAGCGCATGCGCGAACTGGTGCAGCAGACGACTTCGGGTTCGACCGAACTGGCCGCCTCGGCGGAGCAGATGTCGAAGATGTCCCGCGAGTTGCTGGATGCCATGCACCGCTTTGCTCTCGAACAGACGGAACGCGTTCCCTCGCGCTACGAAGAACCAGCGGCGGCGGCCAGCGCCCGGCGCGCCGCGGCCGGCGCCCGAGCCTGAGGCCAGAGGGCAAGCATGAACCCTGAATTGCAGATTGTCGGATTCCAGGTGGGGCGCGAGACCTACGGCGTTCCCATCACCTCACTGCACGAGATCGTGCGCGTGCCCGAAATCACGGCTGTGCCGGACGCTCCGGACTACATGGAAGGCGTGATCAACCTTCGCGGCAAGATTGTTTCGGTCATTGATCTGCGCAAGCGTTTTGGCGAAGCCAAGCGGGCGCTGAACCGCCGCAACCGCATCCTGGTGGTGGAACACGGCGGGCGTCTTTCGGGACTGATTGTCGATTCCGCTTCCGAGGTCATCAAGATTCCGGCGGCCGAGATCGAGCCTTCGCCGGCGACGCTGCACGATGGCGGACTCAACTGCGTGACCGGGCTGGGTAAATACAAAGGCCGGCTGATCGTGTTGCTGGACATGGCCAAGCTGCTCGAAAGCGGGGCCCGAAAAGAACCAGCAGAAGCGGAAAACGGCGAGGCGCGCGGCGCGGCCGCAGCCAAGTAGCGGTCCTCCGAAGAAAGGCATAAGGACGAACCGGAACTCATGGGCACATCCAGCGTACCTGCGCAGTTTAGCGAAGCCGAACTGAAGCTTCTGCAGGTGCTCGTCTACCAGGAGTGCGGCATGCACTTCGACGAGCGGCGCACCCATTTCCTGCAGGACCGCCTGCAACGGCGATTGAAGGAATGCCATCTCGATTCCTTCTACAGCTACTACCGCCTGCTGATCAGCAAGGAAGGCAAGGCGGAACTGGCCCGGCTGCTGGAAAATCTCACGGTCAACGAGACCAGCTTCTTTCGCAACAAGGCGCAACTGGATTTGTTTCACAAGCACATCCTCGACGACCTGATTCGGCGCAAGCAGTCGCAGCGGGACTACTCGCTGCGCATCTGGAGCGCGGGCTGTTCCACCGGCCAGGAGCCCTACACCCTGGCCATGCTGATCGCGGACAGCCTGGCTTATTACTACCTGCGCAATCCGCAATCCGCGGCCATGCCTTCGCCCAAGCCGCTGATTCCGCCGCCCTGGAAGGTGGAGATCATCGCCAGCGACATCAACTACTCCGTCCTGCGCGCGGCCCAGGAAGGCATTTATTCCGAAACTCAGATGGCGGGAGTGGATTACAGCTACCGCTTGCGCTACTTCGACAAGACCGGCGACCGCTACGCCATCAAGAAGGCGCTGAAGGAAATTGTTCATTTCGACTTCCACAACTTGAAGACCGAATACCTGCCGCAACGCAACGACGTCATCTTCTGCCGCAATGTCATGATGTATTTCGACGAACCCGAACAGAAGCGCCTGCTGGAAAAGTTCGCGCGCTGCCTCAATCTCCAGGGCTACCTGTTCGTCGGCCACGCGGAAAGCCTGCTGGCCCTGACCGACAAGTTCGCCATGGTCCATCGCAACAGCGGGACCGCCTACCAGAAGGTCGAGGTGACGGCATGACCCAGTTTTCCGATGAGCGCGGCGCGGAAATGCGGGAACTCTTTTTCGAGACCGCGCAGGAACTGCTGCAGTCGCTGAATGAAGAGGCGTTGAAGCTGGAACGGAACCCGGCGGATGCGGAACTGGTGCGCAGCATCCGGCGCATCGTCCACACCATCAAGGGCGACGCCGCGGCTTGCGGCTTTCGCGAGCTGAGCAACGCGGCCCACGAACTGGAAGACGCCCTGGCCTTGGAATCGGCATCCTCTTACGGCAGTCTGGCGGAAGTTGCGTTCACCGCCGCCGACACCTTCGGCGCCATGCTGACCGCATACCGCCGCAAAGGAAAGCTGCCCTCGTCCGCGCCCCTGGCCAAGATGATTCGTGAGCTTTCGCAGCCGCCCAAAGGCAAAGGCAAGGGCAAAGTAACGAAGCGCGCGACCAAGAAGAAGGCAGCCAGGGCGGGCGTCGCTCCTGCCGCCTGGACTGAATACGAGAAGCTGGCCATCCAGAATGCCGTGTCCCGGGGCAAGAGCGTGTACCACATCACGGCCGGAATCGATCCGCACTGCGCCATGCCGATCGCGGCCCGGCAACTGGTGCTGAACGGGCTGGCGCCATGCGCTGAAGTTTTGGGAGCGCGCCCCGAGGCGGGTTCGCCGGCCAGCACCCAGCGCCTGGAGTTGCTGGTGGCCAGCGAAAAATCGGCTGACCAGTTGTCCGCGCTATGCCGAATTCCCACCGTGATCGCAAGCGTTGTGGTGGAGATCGTACAGGCCGCGGAGCCCAAGGCAAAGGTAACCGCGCCGCCCGCTGCGTCTCCGAATGCACATTCGCCGGAGTCGGTCGAAGAGCACGCCGGGGTCGCCAAGCCCAATCACCCGGTGCTCGCGGAAAATATTTTGCGGGTGGACGCCGAGCGCATTGATAGCGTGCTCAACCTGGTGGGGGAACTGATCATCGGCAGGTCCATGCTGCAGCAGGCGTTCACCGAATTCGCCCGCCACGTTCCCAAGGAGGCCTTGCGCGGCCGCTTCAGCGACGCCATGGCTTTTCAGTCGCGCGTGCTCAGCGAGTTGCAGCATTCGGTCATGAAAATCCGCATGGTGCCGGTCGAGCAGCTGTTCCGCCGCTTTCCCCGCATGGTGCGCGACGTGGCCAAGCAGTGCGGCAAGGAAGTCGGGCTGGTGATGAGCGGCCAGGAAACCGATCTGGACAAGAGCCTGCTCGACGTGATCGCCGAACCGATGACCCACCTGGTGCGCAACGCGGTCAGTCACGGCATCGAGAGCGCGGAAGAGCGGGTGCGAAACGGAAAGCCGGCGCGCGGAACCATCCATCTCACTTCGTACCACCACGGCAATCAGGTTATCGTGGAAATCACCGACGACGGCGCCGGCATTGATGTTCAAAAAGTCAAAGCCAAAGCTCTGGAGAAGGGTCTCCTTACCGCGGAAGAGGCAGACCGGTTGGACGAAACCGAAATTCTCGCACTGGTGTTCCGGCCCGGGTTCAGCACCGCCGAAGAGATCACCGAGGTTTCGGGCCGCGGCGTAGGCCTCGACGTGGTGCAGACCGTTTTGCACCGCCTGAAGGGCTCGGTCGACATCGAGACTCGCCCGGGACAGAGCACGACCTTCCGGCTCAAGCTGCCGCTCACGCTGGCCATCATCAAGGCGCTGCTGTTCCGGGTGGAGCAGCGGCTGTATGCCGTCCCCTTGAACGCGGTCGCGGAGATCGCGCGCGCCCGGGAATCCGACGTGCACCAGGTGCAGAACTACGAAGTCCTGCAGTTGCGCGATCGCGTCCTGCCTCTGGTCCGCCTGGGGTACGCCCCGGGAGCGGACGAGAAGGCCGGCTCGGGAAAAATCTTTGTGCTGGTGATTGCCATGGGTGAACGCAAGCTGGGTTTGATCGTGGACCGCCTCGAGGGCGAAGAAGAACTCGTGATCAAGGCGCTCGATGACCAGACCGTGGCCACCGACCTGATCAGCGGAGCTTCCATCCTGGGCGATGGCCGGGTGGTGCTCATCGTCAATCTACCCGCGATTGTGGAGCGTCACAGCAAGTTTCGCCCGGAACATGGCGACAGCATCGTGTCCGGAATCCTGCTCTCGCATGCCGACCGCAAAAATCTCCGCGCCGCCGCGGCGGAGGCTGGCCTATGACCCCGGTGCGCGTACTGGTGGTGGACGATTCCGCGCTCATGCGGAAGCTGATTCCACAGATCCTGCAGACCGACAGTTCCATCGAGGTCGTGGGCACCGCCATGGACGGAAATTTCGGCCTGCGGAAAATCGAAGAACTGAAGCCCCAGGTCATCACCCTGGATCTGGAGATGCCGGGCATGGGCGGCATCGACATGCTCAAGGAAATCATGCGCCGCCACCGCCTGCCGGTCATCGTGGTGAGCTCCCACAGCACGGAAGGAGCTTCCATCACCCTGCAGGCGCTGTCGCTGGGAGCGTTTGATTTTGTGGCCAAGCCCAATGACGTTTCCGCCCGCATGCCCCAGATCGCGGCGGAATTGATCGGCAAGATCAAAGCCGCGGCGCAGAGCCGGGGCGTAACCGTCAGGCCGGTGGGCGTAACCCCGCGTGCGGGAAAGAAGGCGCCGCTCGATAGCCAAGCGAACTCCGTCCAAAGTGATCGCGATCGGCGTTTCCACCGGAGGGCCGCAGGCGCTGCAGTATGTATTCTCGCAATTGCCGGCGGATTTTCCCGCCGCCATTGTGGTGGTGCAACACATGCCGGAAGGCTTCACGGAAATGTTTGCCCGGCGTCTGGATGAAGTCTGCGCGGTCGCGGTCAAGGAGGCGCAGTCGGGAGACGTCCTGCTGGCGGGACGGGTGCTCATCTGTCCCGGCAGCCGGCACCTGAAGGTAAAACGCCTGCCGCTGGGAGACGTCGCGGTGCTGAGCGATGAGCCGCGAGTCAATGGTCACCGCCCTTCGGCCGATGTGTTGTTCAAAAGCCTGGCCGACGAATTCGGTCCCAAGGGCGTGGCCGTCCTGATGACTGGAATGGGCGACGATGGCGCGTCGGGGATGGGAGCGGTCAAAGCCGCGGGCGGAATGACCATCGCGCAGAGCGAGGAGTCCTGCGTGGTGTACGGCATGCCGAAAGCGGCCATCGATCGCGGCTTCGCGGTCCGCGTGGTCGGGCTGGACATACTGGCCAACACTCTGCAGGCCCAGGCCATGGCAGATCGCAGGAATGGATTTGGGAACGAACCCGGCGAAGGCGGCAAAGCCGCCGGCGCTGGACGAGAGTAGTTTTGCAGTAGGTATCGCAGTTCGATTTCGCAACCAAGGCAGGAGGAGTTATGGAGCAATTTGCATCGTTAAAACGCAGCAAGGACGGTCAACCGGTCCGCTACCTGGTGGTGGACGATTCCGTCTTCGCCCGCAAGAACCTGGCCCGGATCGTCGAAACTTTCGGCGGCCAGGTGGCGGGCGAAGCCGGCGACGGCCTGACCGCCATCACCGAATACGACCGCACCAATCCCGACATCGTGCTCATGGACATCACCATGCCGCAGATGGAAGGGATCGAGGCGGCGGAGAAGATCGTGGCCCAGCATCCTGAGGCGCGCATTGTCATGGTGTCTTCCGTCGGCTATCAGGAAAACATCGTGGCCGCGCTGCAGCGCGGGGCCCGCCACTTCGTGCAGAAGCCGGTCAAGCCGGAAGTTCTGTATGAAGTCATCAAGTACGTGCTGGGCGAGGATGGAGCCGTGGCCAATGCCGCCGGCGCGGGAGCCTGATCTATGAAGATGGAGTTGATCCAGCCGTTCATCAACGCGGCGGACGCCGTCCTGGCCCAGGGCCTGCAGTCTCCCATGTCCATCGGGAACCTGAGCATGGAGCAGGAGGCGTACCGGCGCAAAGGCGTGGCCGCACTGGTCGCGATCACCGGCGACATCGAAGGCCGCATTGTGTTCGACCTCGATCCCGAGACCGCGCTGCGCGTGGCCAGCCACTTTGCCGGCGCCGAACTGCCCGAGTCCGATGACCTGGTGCGCGAGACCGTCTGTGAGTTGGCCAATCAGGTTACGGGAAACGCCGTCACCACCCTCAACGATCAGGGTTTCCATTTCCGCGTGCATCCCCCGGTTCTGCATACCTCGGAACACTGTCCCACCAACTCCGAAGACACCGAAGCTCTGGTCATCTGCTGCGAAACCGCCCGAGGCAGCGTCTTCATGAACATTTCCCTGCGCTACAACGTCCAGTTGCCCGACGCCCAGGCGGCTGCCGCCACGAAGTAGGACTTCGGACCTCGGACTTCAGACTTCGGACCTCGACGTCGGCGATCTCGGCAAAGATCCCTACTTTAGTCTGACCGGGTGATCAAAAATGCACAGATTAAGGTTCTCTAATGACGCCATACTAAGGGAGCAAACGTTGTTCGCAGTGGAGCTGTTATGGACATGGACCAAAGACAAATCGCGCTATCCCTGCTCGAAGGTCTTAGGGAAGACCTGATTTATGCACACCTTAACAATGGCAGCCGCATTCTCGACGTGGCCGACCTTCGCCAGTACATCTATGAACGGATGGGCCGGATAAGGACAAACGCCCTGGTCATGGATGGACTATACGGGAATGAGAATGCCCACAGGGAAGACATCAGCAAGAACAGTGGGCACAATGGGAAAGCGCATCCCTAGGAACACATTGAGCGAGGGCCTGCCGCAGTCTGTTTCTGAGATGGATGGAGTGCGCCTGCTGGCGGAGAATGTGGGCGCGTGCGGGAAACGCGCCCAGAGTTGCGGGTTCATAGAGCGCGGATGATAAACACAATCACCAGAACTACAACGATTGTTCCTGCCAAACCGTAACCTAACATAGAACCTCCAGTACTACACATGACATGTTTCTAATTATGCCGAAGGTGATGGCTCCTGGCTGGTCAGTTTTGCTCACGGCCCCGCTATTTTGGCACCGGCTCACGAGCTCGTGGTTCACTGGCTTCCTGGAATCTGACGGGACGGGCGCGGAAAGGCCTCGGAGGCAATGGTCAATATCGTCTGGCTGGTGTTGATCGTGCTACTGGCCGTAGTGGTCATTCATGGCGGCACCTGGTGGTGGAGACGCGATCGCAGGGGAGCAAGAACTCCGATCCGTGGAAATCGCAGAAAGGGCTTCCGCTGATTCCAGGTATCGCAGGCGAGCAACCCGCACTTCTGGTTTGCTTCCTGCTTCTCAGGCTATTGGACGGTTTGGGAACCCAGCGCCATCATTTCCAGCCTGATTTCGTTCAGGCGTTCCTGCCGCCGCTGATATTTCGCGCGGTCTTCACGGCTGCGGTTCCTTTGCGGCCAATAGAACGGTCGCTTTCGGAAATGGCCATCACTTCGGTTCTCAGGGCCTCGAATGTCCGCCGGGTCTTGTTGCTGTCCATGGTCAATTACTGGGACTGCTTTGGGGCGCTCCCGGAGTTGACTGAAAGCCGCTGCAGAAGATCAGCCAATGTCGGGACAGTCCACACCGGAAAAGCAGGTTCTGCCTTGCTCTGCTGCTCACGCTGTGCCGGCTTTTTGGGCGATTGGTTTGTCATGGTTCTTCCCCCTTGGCACCTGAGCTTAACCTTGGCGGGGCAAGAACTGTCTGAGCAATAGTGCACACTCTTGTCCGAGCCATAGCGGACTCAAAGCGCAATTTGCCGCGCGGTCGAAAAAGGTTAGAAGCGGGACTAACTACCTGAGCATTGGACATGGATATCCGATGTGAGGTCCGAGGTCCGAGGTCCGAGGTCCGACGCCCGCCTTACGGTCCGGCCAGGGCGAACACGGGATTCTGCGGCAAGGCGTTTCCGCCGTTGGGTGGGGTGACGGCGCTCAAGGGGGCAGGCATGTCGAGCACGGGCGTGTCGTCAGAAGTGCGGAGGACGGTCGTGCTCCCGGCGTCGCACTTTCCTATCACCACCTTGGTACTTTCGGCCGAAGCGGCAGCGAATAAGCGGAAGCGCACGCCGCCCAGCACGCCGCCGGGCACGCCCAGGCCACTCACGTCGCAACCGGTCGGGTTGGCGGTTGAAATCTCGACCACGACCGCTCCCGTCCCGCTCTGACTGTTCGCGCTGGTCCCGGCGCTGTTGACGACCGTGAACTGTTCCGGCGTTGGCCGCGGCAATCGCAAATGTTCCGTTGTTCCCGGCGTCCGCCATGCCCGAGACCACCATTTCCATTCCCGGCCGGAGAGCCGGACCAGAAGTCAGAGTGTAGCTGTAGGTGGTAGCTGGGGTATGGCCGCTTTGCGAAGCCGCTGTAATGTTGACCGTGGGCTCGAGCGCAACCGTCTCCCGGACGCTGCCGTCGCCGGCGTTGATGACCGTCACTCCGGAGCTGATGCAAAGCTGGGTATCCAGGGGATCGGAAGTGCAGGGCGGGATCTTCGCGGAACTCACCGCATACGCCCGGCTGCCGTCAGGCAGCACGGCCACGGAAACCGGGCCGGGGGCAACTGGCGTCACAAACAGGACCGCCGGCGGATCCGAGGAAACATTCAGGGCGGTCACGGTATTGGCCGTGGGATTGGTGATGTAGAGGCGATTCAGCTTGCCGTCGTAGGCCATGTAATTCGCACCGGCGCCCACGGGCACCGAGCTCAGCAGGGTGTCGCTCACGGTGTCAATCGTGGATACGGTGCCGCTGCCGCTGTTGAGGACGTAAATCCTCGCGCTATCGGAGCGCGCCACCGCCCACACCGGATTGGTCCCGGTGGCGATGGTCTGGGTCACCGTCCGGTCGACCACGCTGATGGCGGTCACGGTGCCGTCGCCCTGATTGACGGAGTAGAGTTTTTTCTGGTCAGGAGTTTCCGCCAGAGCGACCGGGTGAGAGCCCACCGTGATCAGGGGGTTTAACGCAACGTTGGTGGCGGTCGAAATCGCCGCGACCGTATTGTTCCCGAAGTTGGCGACGTAAACCGTGCCGTTTTCCGTGGCCTGGACAAACACCGGGCTCGAACCCGCCGGGAGAGATGTCGTGGCGACGACGGTGGCGGTCGATGTCGGCGTCGGGGAATACGACGAAACCGAATCCTCCCTGGTGTTCGCGGCGTACACGCGAATGCCGTTCGGGAGCAGCGCGGCGTGGGCGGGCCCCAGTCCGAGTTGGGCGACGCCGATATTGGTATCACCGGAAACGTCCACCCGGCTGCTGGCGCCCGGGTCAATGGCGCCGTTGATGCTGAACACCAGCACGAAGTGAACGGCTCTGGGGATCGGGCGGAGGCGGGATGATGGGAACGGCCACGGGACGATACTGGTCTCCGCAACTGATGCCGATCAGGCCAAGAGTCAGAACGCCCAATACGCGGGCCCCGCGCCAAAACTTCATCCGCACCCCAGAACGATCCATGAACTCACAGTGATCCGAAAGAGTGTTTATTTTAATGGTTGGTTGGAATATGCGCCAGCGGGCGAATCAGCACTAGGCTTTAGCCCTTGGCTTTGGCTCTTGGCTCCCAGCTTTTAGCCCTTAGCCTTTGGCTCTGCTTGGCCTTTAGCTCTTCCAGTCTGATGCCAGTTGGCAGACAAAGGGCTGCTCTCAAGAATTGACAGGAATCATCATGTTGAGGCAGAGATCGATGCACGGCGAGGAGATTTCGAAGTGCTAAAAGCCAGAGGCTAGAAGCTAAAAGCTAAAAGCTAAAAGCTGTTCTACTGCCTTCCCTCTCGTCCTCTTCCCGGATGCGGCTTCCCGCGGCCGGTGCGGCCGGCTTCTTCTTACCTTCCATCTCGGCCAGGCTTTGTTTGAGGGCAGCCATCAGGTCCACCACCGGGGCCAGTTTTTTCGGCTTCTCTACTTCGGTGATCTTGCCGCCTTCGAGTTTGGTCTCAATCAGCTTTTTCACGTTCTCCTGGAAAGTATCGTGATACTTTTCCGGGTCCCATTCCGCGGCCAGGGCCTCGATCAACTGGTGAGCGACTTTGACTTCGGCTTCTTTCAGTTCGACCTCGGGCGCTCCGAAGCCTTCCACCTGGCGAACTTCTTCGGCGTAATACATGGTGTGGAGCATGAGTCCGCCGGCGTGGGGGCGCAGAAACACGGTGTATTCGCGGTTGTGCATGGTGAGCTTGGCGATGGCGACGTACTCGCTTTCTTCGAGGGCCTTGGTCAGCAAGCCGTAGGGCCTGCGTCCCGCCTCTTCCGGCAGCATGTAGTACGACGACTCGAAGAACACGGGATCGACTTCGCTGGCTTTTACGAACTCCAGGATCTCCATGGTCTTGGCGGTCTGCGGCTCGATCTTCTTGATCTCTTCGGGCTCGATGACTACGTATTCGCCCTTGCGGAACTCGTAGCCCTTTACGATTTCGTTGCGCTCCACCACCTTGTTGTCGGCGGGACAATAATATTGCTGCTTGACCCGCTGCAGGTCGTCGCGATGCAACATGTTGAAGGAGATGCCGCTGCTGCGCGCGCCGGAGAAAAGACGCACCGGCATGGAGATCAAGCCGAAAGTGAGATATCCCGACCAGACAGAGGCTGCCATAAGTTTTCCCTCGAAGCAGAAAAGGCCCAAGCGTAGTGCAGTTTAGACTACTCCAGGGGACTTTGATGCAAGCCGTGGCCATGGGTAATCCGAAGACCAAGCCCTATCTGTGGGATGAGTCTTGGAGCTACGCTATATATTGTGGATGATCCGGATGCCGATTGCGGACCGGCGCCATTTATCGTGACCGATGTGTATGACCTCTCCCGACTCGGCGACTATGACCGGCCTGGGTTTGGCTGGTCCGTGAAGGACGTTGGGCCATCGCCGGCCTGCTCACCCTGGCCTTCGCCCTGCTCGCCCGCCGGATGCGCGGAGTGACGAACTCGGGCGCGCTGGTGGGAGCGGTCAGCTGCTTTGTCCTCTACCTGGGCGGCGGCCCGGGGGCTTTTGCGGCGCTGGTCTCGGTTTTTGCCCTGGCCTGGATCACGACCCGGCTGGGCTACCAGCGCAAACAGAAGTTGGGGACTGCGGAACGCCGGGAAGGCCGCAAGGGATCCCAGGTCCTGGCCAATCTCGGCGTCGCTACGGCCTGTGCGGCGCTTTCTCTCCTCGGTCCGCACCGGACATTCTCCCTCCTGGCGATGGCGGCAGCGCTTTCCGAGGCCGCCGCCGACACGGTTTCGAGCGAAATTGGCCAGGCCTACGGCGAGAGCGCCCGCCTGATTACCACCTGGAGCTTGGTCCCGCCGGGAACCGATGGCGCGGTGAGCTTGCTCGGAACCCTGGCTGGAGTCGTCGCCGCCGGGGTTGTGAGTTCCGTCTGTGTTCTCGGGGGCCTGCTGCCCTTACGCTGGCTGCCAATTTCCGCGGGCGCCGCCATCCTGGGCATGATCGCCGATAGTTTTCTGGGCGCGTGGCTGGAGAGGCGTCGCCTGGTTAATAACGACTCGGTTAACTTCCTGGGGACCCTGATCGCCGCGCTGGCTGCGTTCTTGCTGGCCTGATCGCCTCGATATTCCGCGAGTTACCCCGGTAGTTCATGTACTTATGGGCCTTGCTGGAGGTGGCCTTCCGGGGGAGAATCTGGAAAGAGCATCTTCCCGCGACGATGCTCGCATCTCACTGCTTTAGTTGGGTTTCCAGAGTTTTCTCGGCGGGACCTGAAAAGCAACGAAAGACGTTTAGAAGTAATGAAGATCCAGACGTTTGTCATCGGTTCCGTGCTGGCCCTGGCGCTGTTCCTGTTTGCTCAAAAGCGTCCGGGAACGACGCAGCCGGGCGCTTTCCGCGAGGTTGTAGATCTGACGCATTCGTTGCCGGCCGGCGGTTTCGAGAAGCCGCAGAAACCCCGGCTATCGGCTCGAGACCGTGGCCTTGTCCGAAAAGATTTCCTCGTCGGAGGCTTCGGAACAGTTTGCCACCCGCATTGACGCTCCCGCCCGTTTGCGCCGGGGCATGTGGACAGTCGACCAGATCCCGGCGGGCCGGTTGATTGGTCCGCTGGTGGTGCTCGATGTCAGCGCCAGCGTTAAGAGCAATCCGGACTACGAGATTTCGGTCGAGGACATTGCCCGCTGGGAACAGGCCAATGGGCCGATGCCCCTGGGCGCGATCGTGATGGCGCGCACGGGATGGGGCTCGCGCTGGAGCTCGGCCAGGAATTATCGCAATGCCGACGCCAAAGGCGGCATGCACTTTCCCGGATACTCCGCAGGACGCGGCCCGCTTCCTGGCGGAAGGGCGCAATGCTCTCGGGCTGGGCATCGATACCGCCAATCTGGATCGCGGCGCGGCCAGAAAATTTGCCGTCGATCAATATGCGGCGGAGCACGGCCTTTATGTTCTGATCAATGTGGCCAACCTTGACCGCATGCCCGCCAACGGCGCGGTTGCCATGGTGGCTCCCGTGAAAGTGACGGGAGGATCGACCGCTCCGGTGCGCATTCTCGCGCTGGTACATTAGCCGGAACATCATCCGGTATCACGATTCCCAGTTGCTTTTCTCCCGCCTTTCAAGTTTCCTGTTAGTCGTGCAGAGGGTTGTGTGGTCGCGGGCGGCTCGCCCGCGAGCTTGAGGAGGCCATTCAGGAGGAAGGATGAGCGATCCGCGATATCCCATCGGAAAATTTATTTATGACGGTCCCCCGGACACGGAACAGCGTCAGCAATTCATCAGAGATATCGAGCAGGCGCCGGCAGCCCTCCGGGCCGCGGTGCAAGGCCTGACGCCGCAGCAGATCGAAACCCCTTACCGCGACGGCGGATGGACAGTGCGGCAAGTGACCCACCATGTTCCCGAAAGCCACATGAATGCCTACATCCGCTTCAAGCTGGCGTTGACCGAAGACACACCGACCATCAAGCCGTATATGGAAGACCGCTGGGCGAACCTGGCGGATGTGCGGTCCACCCCGCTGGAAGTCTCGCTGTCGCTGCTCGACTCGCTGCACAATCGCTGGGTGCGCCTGTTGCGCTCGCTCGAACCGCAGGACTGGAAGCGCGCCTTCAATCATCCGGAGCTGGGAAGCATGCCGCTGGAGAAAAACCTGGCGCTGTATTCCTGGCATGGACGGCACCACGTGGCCCACATTACGGAGTTGAGAAAGAAGATGGGCTGGTTGTCATCCTGAGCGGAGAAACGGCTTCGCTTCTGCGAAGCCGTTGCGGAGTCGAAGGACCCCTATAAGCTTATCGGCTGCGACCGCGCTTATCGCGCCTCTCCTTTGCGAGGGAGACAAAAATCAATTTCCAAGACTTTCCGGGTACGTTGATGCTATAGGGGTCCTTCGACTGCGCGGAAAGTTCGCGCAGCGAACTTTCCCCTCCGCTCAGGATGACAATGCGCTACGCCGGAATGCCCAGCTTCCACACCAGATAGCTGGCGGCTTCGCGCAGCACGGCCACCGCCCGCTGCCAGGCCGATCGCGGACGAGAGTCCGGACGGGGCGCCACGTACACCTTCACCCCCTCATGCTCCAGCAATTTGCGGATGCGGAACACGTGGTAGGCATCGCTGACTGCCACGCAACTGTGCATGCGGTTGGCGCGCATGATTACGGCGATCCGTTCGGCGGAGGAAGCGGTGTCGGAGCCCTGGGTCTCGGCGATCAGCCTGGAGCTCGGGAATGCCGCGGCGCATCAGGTAGTCGTGGCCCACTCCGCCTTCGCTGAAAGTTGGGTCGGCGCCCGATCCGCCGGTGGTGATGACCACCGGAGCGACGCCGCGCTGGAACAGATCGTAGGCGTGATCGAGACGGGCGCGGAAGACGGGGGAGGGGCGTCCGGCGTATTCAGCCGCGCCGAAGACGACGATGGCGTCCGCCGGGCCAACTTGCTGCAAGCCGGCTTGGTGCACGATGCGGATGCTGGTGATCCCGAGAAAGGCCGCGACCGCGGTCGCAGCCAGCGCCACTACCCACAAGGGCCAGGGGGCAGGCCGCCGATCTTCTTTTCGATTCATCCTGGTCATCCTTGCGCGAAAAACTCGGAAATCTCCTGGGCCGGGATGGCGCCTTCCCGCATGATGCGCCAGCGGGCCTCTTCATCGGTGAGATCGATGATGGTGGAAGCTACTTCACGGGGCGACGTGCCGCCATCCACAATGATCGAGATGCGGTCCTGCAGCTGATCGCGGACCGCCAGCGCGCGTGGTGCACTCGGACTCTCCGCTCAAGTTAGCGGAAGTGGCGGTAATCGGAATCTGCGCCGCCTGCACCACGGCCAGCGGAATCGGAGCCTTGGGCACTCGCAGCGCGACGTTGCCGGTGTTGGCGGTCACTTTCAGGGGAAGACGCGAGGACGCTTTCACGATCATGGTGAGCGGTCCCGGCCAGAAGCGGCGCGCCAAAGCGTAAAACTCTTCCGGCAGGGGCTGCGCCAGTTCTTCGGCCTGGTCCACGTCGGCGATCAGCAGCGACAGCGGCTTGTGCCGGGAACGCGACTTGATGTCGTACACGCGATCCACCGCGCGCAGGTTAAAAGGATCGGCCGCCAGCCCGTAAAACGTGTCGGTGGGCATGCCCAATACTTCGCCGGCGCGAATCTGGTCCGCGGCATAGCGGATGAGTGACGCTTCCGGGTTATCGCAATTGATCTTGACAATCTCTACGCGCACTTACTGGTCCCTTCCCATCCCCAGGTCTTGAAATCGAGAAAGCTAACATAACATGGTAAAGCGCAGAAAGCCGAGAGGAACAGGTATGATTCTGGGCGAACTGACAGGAAGATGAAGGAAACCACAGCTACCGGCGGCCAGCCTGCAAATGCCCGCCTGCGCCGCGTCGAGGGACGGCACAATGCGCTGGTCAAAGACCTGCGGCGGGCCTTTGCCCGCGGCGAGCCTACCTCCGACGGCTATTGCGCCATTGAAGGCTTCCGCATTCTGGAAGAAGCCATTCGCAGCGGCCTGCGGTTTCGGGCGGTTTTCTTCAGCGAGTCAGCGCTGGGCAGGGCGGAAAAGCTCCTGTCTCAACTCGGCGCGCAGGTTGAGACGCTGCTGCTGCCCGACAAGCTGTTTGCCGGCGCGGTCCCGAGCGACGCCCCGCAAGGCGTGGCGGCGTTGGCGCGCTGGAAGGAATTCTCGCTCGAAGATGTGCTGGCCAGGTCTACGGCGGGTCCCCTGCTGGCTATCGCGGGAGTGCAGGACCCGGGAAATCTGGGGACAATCCTGCGCTCCGCCGAGGCCTTCGGCGCCGGCGGCGTGCTCTTGGGAGAGGGCACGGTCAGTCCGTTCAATCCCAAAGTTGTGCGGGCTTCGGCAGGTTCGGTATTCCGGCTGCCGGTGGCGCGAGGAAAGCTGTCTGAAGCTCTGAGCTGCAATGAAGCAGCACGGCCTGCGACTGGTGGCCACCGCGTCGCACAAGGGGACGCCGCTCGATCAGGCAAAACTGGCCGGGCCGCTGGCTATTTTTATTGGCAGCGAAGGCGCGGGATTGTCCCGCGATCTCATCAAAGAGATGGATGAAGTCGTGGCCATTCCGCAGGCGCCGCAGGTGGAATCGCTGAATGCGGGGGTGGCCGCGAGTATCGTGTTGTATGAAGTGGCGAGGCAAAGGAAATGAGGCATTTCACCACAGAGGCACAGAGACACAGAGAAATCGAAGACGGAAAGGACCCCAGAACGAGCCCTATCATCGGTGCCGCCATCGAGGTGCATCGCCACCTGGGTCCCGGACTTCTTGAGTCGGCGTACGAAGAATGTCTGTGCCACGAACTCCATCTGCGCGGCTTAGACTTCAAACGCCAAGTGCCACTGCCCCTGCTATACAAGGGTCTCAAGTTGGAGCTGCGGGTACAAGATCGACTTGATCGTGCAAGACACCGTCGTTCTGGAATTGAAGGCAGTCGAAAGACTTCTACCAATCCACGAAGCGCAGCTCTTGACGTACCTGCAATTGACCGGCAAGAGCGTAGGCCTTCTTATCAACTTCAACGTTCCGTTGTTGACGCAAGGCATCATCCGAATGTTCTTTGAATGAATTCCTCGTTTTTCTCTGTGCCTCTGTGTCTCTGTGGTGAAATTGTTTTGCATGAGTCTGTTTCAAACCATCCCGAACGCCGATAATCCCGGCGACCGCACTCGCCCGCTGGCCGACCGCATGCGTCCGCGCACGCTGGATGAATTCGTCGGCCAGGAGCACCTGGTCGGTCCGGGCAAGCCGCTGCGCACGCAGATTGAGCGCGACGACATCGGCTCCCTAATCTTCTGGGGACCGCCCGGCACCGGCAAAACTACGCTGGCGCAGATCATCGCCCACATGACCAAGGCCGAGTTCGTCGAGTTCTCCGCCGTGCTCACCGGCATCAAGGAAATCAAGCAGGTCATGGCCGACGCGGAGCGCGCCCGGCAGTACGGCACGCGGACGATTGTCTTCATTGACGAAATCCATCGCTTCAACAAAGCCCAGCAGGATGCGTTCCTGCCGCATGTGGAGAAAGGCAACATCCGCCTGATCGGCGCCACCACGGAAAATCCCTCGTTCGAAATCATTTCCGCGCTGCTTTCCCGCAGCCGGGTGTACGTACTGAAGCCGCTGACCGAAGACCAGATTGTCGAGCTTCTGCAGCGGGCGCTGGCCGACGAAGAACGCGGCCTGGGCGCGATGAAGCTGCGCGCGTTGCCGACGACGTCCTGAAGAAAATTGCGGCCTATTCCAGCGGCGACGCCCGCAGCGCGTACAACGTGCTGGAAGTGGCGGCCTCCCTGGCGCGGGGTCGCGACGGAAAAGAAGTGGGCGCGGAAATTTCCGACGAACTGGTCCAGGACGCGCTGCAGAAGCGGGTCTTGCGCTACGACAAAGCCGGCGAAGAGCACTACAACCTGATTTCCGCGCTGCACAAATCGGTGCGCAACAGCGATCCCGATGCCGCGCTCTACTGGCTGGGGCGCATGCTCGAAGCCGGCGAAGATCCGCTTTACATCGCCCGCCGGGTGGTGCGCATGGCGGTCGAGGACATCGGGCTGGCCGATCCCGGCGCGCTCTCGCAATGCATGGCCGCCCGCGATGCCGTGGATTTTCTCGGCATGCCGGAAGGGAACCTGGCGCTGGCGCAAGCCGTGGTTTATCTGTCGGTGGCGCCCAAATCCAATGCCCTCTACACCGCCTATGGAGCGATCCTGGGCGACGTGGAACGCACCGCCGCCGAACCCGTCCCCCTGCACCTGCGCAATGCGCCCACCGGATTGATGAAGGGACTGGGCTACGGCCAGGGCTACCAGTACGCCCATGATCTCGAAGACAAAGTGGCTGACATGCAGTGTCTGCCCGACAACCTGACTCGATCGCGTCTATTACCGGCCGACCAGCGAAGGGGTGGAAAAGCGCATTCGGGAGCGGCTGGAAGAGATCAAACGGCGGCGGTCCCAAAAGGGTGTTCCCCGCGCCCCGAAAACAGAATCCGGCGGCTAGAGCCGGGCATCTACTCTCAGGTAAGGTCTTTCCTTTTTTTCACATCCTTCAAGGAGGCTGGATCCCATGGCCACAAGCCCACGAACTGTTGTTCCGGACCCGGCCACTGTCCGTCCTGTGCAAATCGATCAAGTTGAGCATCTGATCAAATTGCAGAAATGGGCGCGGAAGATTACCTCCATCCTGGACCTGGATGAGCTGATCAACAAAATTGTGGACGATGTGGCGGCGGCGTTCTGCTGCGTCGAAACCAATATCTACCTGCACGACGAAGAGCGCGGCGAACTGGAAATGGCTGGGGTGCATGGCTGCACGCTTCACAGCAAGGGATCGCGCCTGAAAGTGGGCAAGGACGGCATGGTGGGTTACGTCGCCTCCACCGGGCAGATGCGCTATGCGCCCGACGTTCGCCAGGACCCGTATTACATCGCCTGCGAGGCGTCGACGATGTCCGAAGTCGCTATCCCTCTGCTGGTGGACGGGCGGCTGGTGGGCGTGTTCGCGGCTTCGCATCACGACCTGGATGCCTTCAGCCGCGAGCATTTGCGCTGGCTGCAGGGACTGTGCGATCACGTCGCCGTGGCGGTGCACAATGCGCGGCGCTTTCAGCACGAACGTCACGAGCGCGAGCGCATGAGTCGCGAAGAGGTCGAGGCGCGCGCCATCCAGCAGGCGCTGCTGCCGAAAAGTTCTCCCTTTATTCCGGGTTTTGCGATTTCCGGGCTGTCGATTCCGGCGGGCGCGGTGGGTGGAGACTGGTACGATTTTATTTCCTTCGACGATGGATGCTGGGGCCTGGTTCTGGCCGACGTTTCGGGAAAGGGAACGGCCGCCGCACTGCTGATGTCCGCCACCCGCGGCATGCTGCGCTCACTGGCGCAGACCTGCACCGGTCCGGGCGAAGTTCTCACCCGCCTGAATCGTTTGCTGGTCGAGGACTTCCCCTCCGGCAAATTTGTCACCATGCTGTTGGCGGTGCTCAATCCATCGACCCGGGAGCTGACTTTTTCGAGCGCGGGACATCTGCGGCCGCTGCTGGTCGATGAGCACGGGGCGCGTTTCCTGGACAGCGAGCGCGGCCTGCCGCTGGGCCTCCGCACCGGGGAATTCTCCGAGAGCCGGGTGCAGCTCTCCCAGGGCTCGCGTCTGGTTTTCTACAGCGACGGAATCACGGAAGCCACCGGCGGGTCGGACGAAGAGTACGGTGCGGCGCGGATGCGGGACCACGTGCTGCAACCGGATGCCTCGGCGGACAGCATCCTGGCCGATGTTCGCGCCTTCGCTAACGGCGAAGGGTTGCATGATGATGCGACCGTCATTTTCGTGAGGGCGTAAGAGCATTAACCACGAAGGACACGGTTAATGGGGTGCTTTACCCGAAGCGGGCGCGGTGTTCTTTCAGGATGCAGCGGTCCATGACCACGAAGATGCCCGCCTGGCGGGCCTTCTGCGCCGCTTTTTCGTGGACGACTCCTTCCTGCATCCAGATCACGGGCACCTTCAGGCGGATGGCCTGGTCGACCACCTCTTCCACAAATTCAGGCCGGCGGAAGATGTTGACGATGTCGATTTTTTCCGGAACCTCGAGCAATGACGGGTATGCCCTCTCTCCCAGGGAGCCGTGGACCTTCGGATTGACCGGAATGATGCGATAGCCGTGCGTCTGCATGTAGGCAGAAACACCGTGACTGGGGCGCAGCGGACTGTTGGAAAGTCCCACGACCGCGATGGTCCGGGAGCGCTTGAGCAAGTCGGTAATGGGATCAGACTCGGGCAAGGAAGCCATGCAGGGGATTGTAGTGCGCGAGTCGCCGGGAAAGCCAGCAAAGACCACGTGGGGGCGGCCGAAGGCGGCTGTCCCCACGTGGTCCTTGCTGGTGACTCAGCGCTTGCTGTTGCTGTCCATCTTTTGTTTGAACATCTTTGTGGCCAGCTTGCGGACGGTGTCTGAAATCTCTTTGTTGTTGGAAAGATTGCGCAGGTCGCCGACCAGCAGGTTCTTCATGAGCGAGAGAGAAAGATCAAGGGCGTGCGCGGGTTGAACACCAGATTGCGCACGACCGCGTAATTCTTTGCGAATCGCCGCTTCATGGGGATGCCGCGAAGCACGGATTCAAGCACATTCTTCTGGGTGGCGAATCGCTCCACTTCGCCATCGCTGACCTTGGGCGATTCGAGGACCGCCAGGGCGACGATTTTGGTGCCGTCGCGGATGAGCAGCGACCGTTCTTCCTTCGAGCCTTTCATGGCCAGCTGAATGCGGCCTTTGATGTCCAGCTTGGCGATTTTCTGCAAAGCGCTGCCCCGTTCCTCCCCGGCGGACAATTAGGTCTTCTTGGAAGGCGCTTTCCTGGCGGCCGCTCCCGCGCCGCTGCCGCTGGAGGTGGTGGTAGCCGCCGGGGCTGCCAGGGGCTCGTC
The DNA here is from genome assembly GCA_963816025.1 of Terriglobia bacterium. Lineage (GTDB taxonomy): Bacteria > Acidobacteriota > Terriglobia > Terriglobales > Acidobacteriaceae > JAIQFF01. Next base: position 118,968 of record CAWFJA010000024.1, on the reverse strand, counting down.
GGCCTCGGAGAATTCTTCGGGAATGCCCCCGATCGGCTGATAGGGATTCTCCGCCTGGGTGGCGATCTCGTTCGCGTGCTCGGCCAGGTAGGCCAGGACACCTTCATCGAGCACGTTTCGCCTTCTGAGACTTCCTCCGCGGATGCCGCCTGAAAGACTTCCTCCGGGCTGACCGCCGCATCGTCCGAGGTGGATTCTGCCGCGGGCGCTTCGACCTCGGGAACCGCGACGGGAGCCGCCGGCTCAATCTTTTTGCGGATGTTCTCTGACTGAATTCCGCTGAGATGGGGATTCGAGAGGAGCGCGTTCAAAATGGCGTGAGACTGATTGACCCGGTCACTCTTCAACATCATCTCGACCACGTCGCGTCCCCCGACCGGCGCGATTTCGAGCAGCGATTCTTCGGATATCGACGGAGTTTGCCAGCAGCGCCGGCAGCAGCGCCGGCCGCAAGTTTTTGGGAGAAATCAAATAGTCGAGAACTTCTTTGGGTGTGGCCGCATCGCCGGCAACGGCCCGCGAGGCGGCCTCGTCCCAACCCGCCAGCGTGAGTTGAGCCTGCTCGCTGAAGACCTTGTTATGGACCGCCAGATACACCAGGATTTCGATCATCTCGCGGGGAGGAACCGAGAGCGACCCCTTGGCGGCAGACTGCATCAGGTTCGCCGGCACCGCCGAGGCGCGGATGAGATCGATCATGCGGGACATAATGCCGAACTCCTCCTATGCTTGCTTGCCCACGTTCTGCTTCTCTCCCGCGCCGCATGCGCAAGTAGGCGCGGATAAAGGGATCGAGGTCGCCGTCGAGCACCCGGTCCACGTCGCCGACCTCCATCTTCGTGCGGTGGTCCTTGATCATGCGATAGGGTTGCAGGACGTACGAACGGATCTGCGAACCGAAGTCGATGTCGAGTTTGGAGTCTTCGATCTTGCGGGTGACTTCGCGCTGTTTCTCCAGCTCGAATTCGTAGAGCTTGGATCGCAGCATGCTCATGGCCCGTTCCCGGTTCTTGTGCTGCGAACGCTCGTTCTGGCAACTGGCGACCAGGCCGGTGGGAATATGGGTGATGCGCACGGCGGAGTCGGTGGTGTTCACATGCTGTCCGCCCTTGCCGCTGGAGCGGTAGGTGTCCATGCGCAACTCTTCCGGCTTGATCACGATTTCGATGCTGTCGTCGATTTCGGGAGAGACGTAAACGCTGGCAAACGAAGTATGCCGGCGCTTGGCCTGATCGAAGGGCGAAATGCGCACCAGGCGGTGGACGCCGATTTCGCTGGTCAGCAGACCGAAGGCATATTCGCCGTTCACCGCGAAAGTCGCGGATTTGAGCCCGGCTTCTTCACCCGGCTGGTAGTCGTAGAGAACGGTCTGGAATCCGCGCCGCTCCGCCCAGCGAAGATACATGCGCAGCAGCATGTCGGCCCAGTCCTGCGATTCGGTTCCGCCCGCCCCGGGGTGGATGGTCACGATGGCGTTGCGGCCGTCATTCTCGCCGGACAGCAGGGTCTCGGTTTCGAGCCGATCGACCAGTTTGCGCAGCCCGTCAATCTCGCGGCGCAGGTCGGCTTCGACGTTTTCCCCTTCGCGTCCCAGATCGAAGTAGGCGGATATGTCGTCGCCGCGGCGCACCAGGTCAACTTCGAGTCGACAGCACATTTTCCAGGCGTTTCTTCTGGCGCATGACCTGCTGAGACTTTTGTGGGTTCGACCAAAGCCCTGGGTCAGCCGCCTGCTTTTCGATTTCGGCTAGCTGTTCACGAAGCTTGCCGGCGTCAAAGGTACTCCCGGAGATCACGGACCTTGATCTTTCAGACCTGCGTATTCGTGTTCGAGCTCTTCATTCATGATTATAGCTTCTGTCCTGGCGCGGAACCGGAAATTGAGCAGCAGTCCCGCTACAGAAATTATCGCACACAGGTAAGCGAACCAATCGCCGTGACGGGTGTAGAACGTGGTTACGTTGGTGAGGGCGTAGGGGGCATCGAGGGCGGCCCGCACCTTGCGGGGAATGGTGGAGCACGACTCTGCCGTAAGGGTCAATCGACGCGGTCACGCCGGTTTGGTGTCGCGCAGCAGCCAGCGATCGTTTTCGACGGCGCGCATGCGGGCCTGTTTCAGGTGCTGGGCATAGGCCCCGCTGTCGCCGTACCAGCCATCGTTGGAAATATTCACGAAAACCTCGGCGCCGTTGGCGGCCAGTTGCCGGACTTCGTCGGGGAAGATGGATTCATAGCAGATGAAGACGCCCAGCTTGCTGCCGGCCTGGAGCGGCGCCCGCGAAGTTCCCGGCGAGAAATCGCCGACTTCCTGGGTCAGCCCGCCGGCAAAGCCAAACACGCGCTTGAACGGGACATACTCGCCGAACGGCACCAGATGCATCTTGTCGTAGCGTCCCACCCACTCGCCCCCGGGGCTGACCAGGCTGCCGGAGTTGTAGAGCCGGGTAGCCTGGCCCGGCGACTCGGCCGCGTTGCGAATGCCCAGGCTTCCCACCAGCATCCAGGTTTGGGCTTCGCGAGCGATGTTGCTGACGGTTTCCCGGAACACGGGATCGGTGGTGTAGAACGGCGCGGGAGATTCCGGCCAGACGATGAGGTCAGGGCGCACCGACGGATTGCTGGGAGAGCTTCAAATCGGGCGGCCGTGAGGCTGACCCGGCTCAGATCCCGCAGCGTGCTCTCGAAATATTCCTTGGTCCAGTCGCTTCCCTGCAGGACTGGAATGTTCTGCTGCACCAGGCGGGCGGTGTGGTCGGTGGACACAGCCGGCGGGCTGATCAATCTTCCGGCTTGCAGCACGATGATCGCGGCGCCGGTCGCCAGCAGGAGCGGCTTGCGCGGGCTGCGCCGTCCCCGCTCCGCGCGAATCACGAAAGCGGCAGCCAGAGCGGTGTTGACCACCATGATTTCAAAGGACAGGCCATAGACGCCGGTCACGTGGCAATGTGGGAGAGCGGTATATTGTCCACCTGGCTGATGCCCAGCAGGTCCCAGGGAAATCCGGTGATGCGGGTGCGGGCCAGTTCCACCGCGACCCATACGAATGGGGCGAGAAGAAGCGCCCGGCGGCTGAAGGGATTGGTTGCATCGCCATCCGGTTGGCTCGCCAGCAGGCTGATCAGCAAGCCGAAGACGCCTGATAGAGGGCGAGATAGAGGCAGAAAAGAATCAGCAGGCCGAGAGCGGCGAACGTGCCCACGCCTCCGTACTGGCGCATGGTGTTGTAGATCCAGTAGCAGGTGCCGGCGTACCAGAGAATGCCGCAGAGGTAGGCCAGCAGGAAGGCCTGGGCCGGCTTCGCCGGCAGCAGCCTGACTCCCGCCAGGAGCTGCAAAGTGTCCGGCTCTCGCGCCCGCAGCAAGGCAATCAGCAGCGGCGCGACCGCCACCCAGCCCAACATATACAGATTGGGCAGGGGGAAGACCGCGATCTGCAGACCGGCCGAGAGCAGCGCCAGCAGCCACGCGCTCTTATGCATTCGCAACACGTTGCCAGCATAACAAAATGCGTCCGGACGTCCGTTGTGTAGCGGTCCAAGAGTACGCCGGGTCTCGCGACTGTCCGACGGGTCCTGCGTCCATCAGCGACTGGAGGCTGGGCTACTGATTGGCGATCGATTTTCGATCCGCGACACACCTGCCGAGTGGGCTAACATGTGGGCGCTCGATGGCGCCTCTCCTCAAGGATAGAATTCTTCTGCTACAGTTCTTAAGCGTGATGGGAGCACTCGGACCGGCAGTTTCCGGTCCGCGTACCAGCTAGCCCGCCTCCGCAATGGCATCTCCTTTACAACCCGCAGGCTCAACCAGCAACCGCGTTCGCATCGTCGTCGCCACCTCGGTGATGCTGACGTTCATCTCCTACTGGCGGGCGGCCGCCATCGTGCTGAACGACCTGGGCTCGTCCGCGTTTTATGCCGGCGGCATCGCCGAGCAGGCCGTCGGCAAATCCGCTCCCTGGTTCATCGTCGGCGGTCATGCTGTTCTCCTTCGCGGTGCGCGCGGTTTACGTGGAGAGCTGCTCCATGTTCGTCCGCGGCGGCGTCTACCGCGTCGTCAAGGAAGCGCTGGGCGGCACTCTCGCCAAGATCAGCGTCTCCGCCCTGATGTTCGATTACATCCTGACCGGCCCGATTTCGGGCGTTTCCGCCGGACAGTACATCGCCGGCCTGATCAACGACACCTTTGCCACCGCCGATGCCCACGGCTGGGTCCCGCGGCGCGCTCCACAGCATGTTCAACGGCACCCCGCACGTCGACGTCAACTGGACTGTCCGTCGTCTTTGCCCTGGCCGTGACCGTCTACTTACTGGTGGGAGAACACCAAGGGCATTCAGGAATCGAGCGAAAAGGCTCTTGCGGGTCATGCAGATCACCACGGTCATGGTGGTGATCCTGCTGGCGCTGGTCGGCGCTCACCCTGCTGAAGCAGGGCTACCAGCACGGTGCCGCTGCCCACCCTCGACAACCTGCAATGTTCAGCGCCGAAGCTCTTGGCTTTCTGAAGCACACCGACCTGGCGCACGGACTCGCCTCGCATGTTCGGCATGCTCGGCATCCTGATCGCCTTCGGACACTCCGTGCTGGCCATGAGCGGCGAGGAATCGCTGGCCCAGGTCAATCGCGAACTGGCGCATCCCAAGCTGAAGAACCTGAAACGGGCCGCCATCATCATCGCGATTTACAGTTTCGTCTTCACCGGCCTGTCCGCGCTGCTGGCCGTGCATGATTATTCCCGACTGCGGTCCGCGTCCCGGTTTACAAGGACAACCTGATCGCCGGCCTGGCCATGTATCATGTACGGGCCCCTGCTCCTGCGGCTGGTTTTCCGCGGCTTCGTGGTGGTGGTCGGATTCCTGATTCTTTCCGGCGCGGTCAATACCGCCATCATCGGCTCCAACGGCGTTCTCAACCGCGTCTCCGAAGATGGCGTTCTCACCGACTGGTTCCGCCAGCCGCACCGCGCTTCGGCACCAGCCTACCGCATCATCAATCTGGTCGTCATGCTGCAGCTGTTCACCATTCTGGCCAGCCGCGGCAACGTCTATCTCCTGGGCGAAGCCTATGCCTTCGGAGTGATCTGGAGTTTCACCTTCAACAGCCTGGCCATGCTGGTGCTGCGCTTCAAGTACAAAGGCGAGCGCGGCTGGAAGGTCCCGCCGAACATCACCATCGCCGGCCACGAAATTCCCATCGGGCTGTTCTCGGTCTTCCTGGTGCTGCTGTGCACCGCCATCGCTGAATCTGTTCACCAAGTCGGTCGCCACCGTCGCCGGCGCTCTCTTTTGCCGGCGCGTTTCTTCCTGATCTTCACGGTTTCCGAGCGACTGAACCGGAAGTAAACACGCCCTCGCCGAGCAGCAGATGAAGGATCACTTCCAGCTGCTGCAGAGCGATACGGTGGAACGCGCCGGACTGGGGATCCGTGCCGGGAACGTGCTGGTGACGGTCCGCGACTACAACACCCTGAACCACCTGAGCTGGGCGCTGGAGCACATCGACACCAAGGAGCAGGACATCGTGGTCATGTCGGCGCGGGTCAGCCAGTTCGGCTCGGCGGCCTACGATCTTTCCACGGAACAGATCTTCAGCGACTACGAGCAGAAGCTGTTCACGCGCGCGGTTTCGGTGGCCGAAGGCTTTGGCAAGACACGTTTCGCTGCTGGTGGTCCCGGCCCGCGACCCCTGGTCGGCGATCGTGCAGACCGCCAACAATCTGGAATCGTCCGCCGTGGTCGTCGGCTCTCGAGCAAGATGAGCGCCCAGGAGCAGGCCTTCCATCTGGGCCATGCCTGGGAGGCGATGCCCGAGCCCAAGCGGCAATTCGTTTTCCAGGTCGTTTATCCCGATCTCAAGGTAGACACCTTCCGCATCGGTCCGCACACGCCCTCGCTGAAGACTGAAGACGTCCACCTGGTGCATCGGCTGTGGCTGAACATCACGCGCGAGCCGGGCCTGGAGACGCTGCATCATCACGACATTCTGACCGAAGCCCTGACCCGGTTTGCCCGCGAGTATTCCGGCCACGAGCGCCAGGACATTCTGAAGAGAGCTGCGCAAACAATCGGGAGCAACGGTAACGACTCGCGCCCTGGGCGACGACGGCGGCGGACTGACCAAGGCCAACGTCCTTCCTCCCGCTCCGCCAAGAGCCAGAGACGGAAAAAACCGACGACGGTCCACCCAGCCTCCCGTAGTCGGACCATAGCCAGTCCAATGTAGGCGCGAGCGTCCCGCTCGTGCTGCAGCGCCCGGAACCCGCCATGAAAGTGGCGGGCTTTCATGCACGTTGGTGCCTTGCCCAATTTACGGGCGCTCTTCTATGATCCAAAACAGGCAGGAGTCCGCATGCCCGATAAGAAGCCTTCCAAGCCGCAAATCGCGGAAAGCCCGATCGCCGACGTGTTTGAGGGGCGGCATCCCTCCGCCGGCGAAAAGGAGTGGGCGGAAAAAACTCTCCTGCCGACCCTCGAAAAAGCGCCCGAGAAAGCCGATCGGCGCAAATACCGGAATCAATCGCGACGAGCACGGCCACGCCCGCTTCACCACCATTTCCGGCACTCCGGTTCGCCGGCTCTATACGGCCGCCGACCTGCCCGAAGACTGGAGCGCCGAAAAATATCTGGGCTACCCCGGGCAGCCGCCGTTTACCCGCGGCGTTCATGCCAGCGGATACCGCGGCAAGCTTTTCACCATGCGTCAGTTCTCCGGCTTTGCTTCGCCGGAAGAAACCAACCAGCGCTACAAGTATCTGCTGCAAAGCGGCGGCAGCGGACTGTCGGTGGCCTTCGATCTGCCGACGCTCATGGGCTACGACTCCGACCACCCGGCAAGTGAAGGCGAAGTCGGCAAATGCGGCGTCGCCATTGATTCGCTCGAAGACATGGAAATTCTCTTCGGCGGCATCCCTCTCGAAAAGACAACGGTCTCGATGACCATCAACTCACCCGCCTCGGTGCTGTGGGCGATGTACCTGGTGGTCGCAGAAAAGCAGGGCGCGGACTGGAAGAAGATTTCCGGAACGCTGCAGAACGACATCCTGAAGGAATACATCGCGCAGAAGGAATACATTTATCCGCCCGCGCCTTCGATGCGCCTGGTGGTGGACACTTTCGAGTTCGGCTCCAGGTTTACGCCCAAATTCAACACCATTTCGATCAGCGGATACCACATCCGCGAGGCCGGCTCGACCGCCCTGCAGGAACTGGCTTTCACGCTGTATGACGGCGTCGAGTACGTGGAGTGGGCGCAGCGGCGCGGACTCGAGGTCGATGACTTCGGCCCGCGGCTCAGCTTTTTCTTCAACGCCCACAACGACTTCTTCGAAGAGATTGCCAAGTACCGGGCGGCGCGCAAGATCTGGTACCAGGTGATGAAAGACCGCTTCCAGGCGAAGAATCAGCGCAGCTGGCTGCTGCGCTTCCATACCCAGACCGCCGGCGTCTCGCTCACGGCGCAGCAACCCATGAACAACATCGCCCGGGTGGCTTTGCAGGCCATGGCGGCGGTGCTGGGCGGGACCCAGTCGCTGCACACGGATTCCTACGATGAAGCTCTCGCCCTGCCCACGGAAGAGGCGGCGCGCATCGCGCTGCGCACGCAGCAGATCATCGCCTTCGAATCGGGAGTGACGCAGACGGTCGATCCTCTGGGCGGATCGTACTTTCTTGAATCCTTGACGCTCGAAATGGAAAAGGGCGCGTTCGACTATTTCGGCAAGCTGGACGCCATGGGCGGCATGGTGAAGGCCATCGAGCGCGGATATCCCCAGAAGGAAGTCGCTGAGGCCTCTTACCAATACCAGCGCGCGGTTGAAGCCAGAGAAAAAGTCATCGTGGGAGCGAACGAGTTTGTCATCGAGGAAGAGCCGCCGCACACTCTATACATTGATGAAAGCGTGGCCCGGCAGCAATCGGCCAAGTTGAAAGCCTTGCGCGCACGGCGTTCGAATGAAGAAGTCCAGCGGCGCTTGGATGCTCTGAAAAAAGCCGCCGCCCAGGAACCACGGTCGTCCGCAAACGGGGATATCTCTCCGGCCAACACCATGCCGTACATCGTGGACGCAGTGCGGGCCTACGCCACGGTAGGCGAAATCTGCGAAGCCCTGCGCGAAGTCTTCGGCACCTATACCGAAGTCAGCATCACCTAGACACAATGTAGGCGCGAGCGCCCCGCTCGTTGCGGCAGCGGCAATGGTCCCGGAAAGTCTTCTCTTTGAGGTCACAAATTGTGACCTCAAACACGGCACCACAATCTTGAGGTCACAAATTGTGACCTCAAACCAGGCGCTATACTTCCTGTAGTCCCATGCCAAAAAGCCCGGCACAGCTCGCCATACCGGTGGAATCGCGAATTCTGATTCTTCGCCATCAGAGGGTTATTCTCGATAGCGACCTCGCTGAACTCTACGGGGTTTCTGTTAAACGGTTGAACGAACAGGTACAACGCAACAGGGAGCGCTTTCCCAGCTGATTTCATGTTCCAACTTACGGCCAAGGAGGATCAAAGCTTGAGGTCACAAATTGCGACCTCAAGTAAGAGGCATGGCGGACGCCGTTATCCACCCTACGCCTTCACCGAGCACGGCGCGATCATGGCGGCCACCGTGCTCAACTCGAAGCGGGCCATCGAAATGAGCGTTTTCGTCGTCCGCGCCTTCGTGCGCATGCGCGAGATGCTGGCCAAAAACCGCCAACTCGCCGCCAAGATAGACGAGTTGGACCGCCGCCTGGAAACCCACGACACCGCGATTCAGGACATCATCGACGCCATCAAGGAACTCATGGTTCCGGAGGGGCCGTCGAAGCGCAAGATCGGGTTTCAGCTTCCGCCGGGCAAGACTTAAGGCTGTCGCGGGCGAGTCGCCCGCGGCCACACGTGCACGAACATCTACTTGCGGCGCTGCCGGTAGAGAGTCCCATCTACCTGCTTGGCCATGGCTTCGACATCGAGCGGGACTTCCAAAAATTTCGTCACACTCTCCGCCGTTTCCCTGGGGGCGCGCAAGACGGCGTGATATTGCACCCGGCTTACCTTCACGTGAGGTTTGCCGTTGAGCCAGCCGTAGACGTCGGAGAGATGGTCCTGAAATGCCCGTGCCACGACGGAATTGTCCTCGCCCGGATCAAAATTCCCGCGCCGGCGCAGCATCTCGTCTTGTGAAGCCATCACTTCCGCCAAAGGACGTTGCATGAAGATGACCCGGTACTCATGCTGCGCAGGAAGCGAGAGCAGAAGCTGGGAGATGACTTTCACCGCTTTGCCTTCGGCCTCGGCGATGCAGGCCGGGTCCTTGGGCAGTTGCTTGATGCGCTCCCACTCCAGATAGCCGCGCGGGTTGTCGACGTCGGCCCGGCGTTCGCCGTCGGAGAGGATGGGCATGCCGCCCGCCGCCAGCATCTGCATCATGAGCGAAGTACCGGAACGGGGAAGGCCCGAAACAATTGTGATCATGGCTTCAATAGTAAACGCTGAGAACGAATGTGTGGGCGCGGGCGACCCGCCCGCGTGCCGGAAACCAGGAAAACTCAGCCGACAACCGTGCTAGACTAACCGGCTTGCTGGCGACCACGCGAAGACGATTTCTGCAGCAGTGCGCAACCGCTGCAGCCGGAGTATGGCTGGGGCCGGCTTTGGCGCACGCCCGCTCCGCTCCGGATCTGAAGTTTCCTGCGCAACCGCGGGAACGCATTGCCGTCGCCTCCTATCCTTTCCGGGAATTCATCGCCGGAGCAGACTGCAAAGCTGCGCAGCCCATGGACCTGAAAGACTTCGCCGCCCATGTGGTCGAGAAGTTTCAGATTTACAAGATCGAACCCTGGACCGGACATTTCCCTTCGACCGATCCTGACTATCTGGAGCAGTTTCGAACGGCTGTAGAAAAGGCGCGAGCTACGGTCGTCAACATCGCGGTGGATGGAGAGCACAGCCCCTACGCGCTGGATCGCGCGGAACGCGAGCAGGCCATCGCCTTCAGCAAGAAGTGGGTGGACAACGCCGTAGCCATCGGGTCACGGAGCATTCGCACCAGTCTTCCTCCCGCAAAAGACTCGAAACCTGACCTCGATCGCACCGCCGAAAGCCTGATGCGCGTGATTGAGTATGCCTCGGCGAAGAATGTCGTGGTCTCGCTCGAGAACGATAATCCGGTCAGCGAAGACCCGTTCTTTCTGGTGGCCCTGGTCGAGAAGGTGAACAGTCCGTGGCTGCATACCTTGCCCGATTTCGGTAACACTCTCGCCGCAAAAGATCCCGACTACGCCTATCGCGGCATTGACGCGATGTTTCGCCATGCCAGCTGCATCTCGCATGTGAAATCTTCCGAGATCAACCGCCAGGGCATCACGGTGCAGGTAGATATGGCAAAGACGTTCGGAATCATGCGGAAGCGCGGCTACAAAGGCTACTGCTCCATGGAGTGGGAAGCTGCCGGCGATCCATACCAGGGGACCGCGGACCTGATCCGGCAGACGGTGCAGTATCTCTCCTGAGTTTCACAAAATGGTCTCTGCTATCCTCTTTGACTTGGTCTACGTCAAAATATTGGCATGCGCAAAGCTATTCATCATCTGAAGAAATCCGATCCCGTACTGGCCGCGATTATCGAGCGGGTCGGCCCGTGCCGGATGGAGTTTGGCCCGCCGGAATTCCATAGTCTGGCCGAGGCCATTGTCTATCAGCAGTTGAATGGCAAAGCGGCAGTGACTATTTTCAAGCGTTTCGCCGCTCTGGCCGGAGAACCGGTCACGCCGGAAGGTATCCTCAAGCTGACGGACGCCCAGTTGCGCTCGGTGGGACTGTCCAAACAGAAATCGTCTTACCTGAAAGACATGGCCGGTCGCGCCTCCCGCGGCGAGCTCGACTTCACCCGCCTGCCCGAAATGTCAGATGACGACGTTATCAAGCACCTGACCCAGGTCAAAGGCGTAGGGGTGTGGACGGCACACATGTTTCTGATGTTTACCCTGCGCCGCCCCAATGTGCTGCCCACCGGAGATTACGGCATCCAGATGGCGATGAGGAAACACTACAAAAAGCGCAAGATGCCCAAACCCGAAGTGATGGCGAAGATCGCAAAGTCGTGGGAACCGTATCGCTCGGTGGCCTGCTGGTATTTGTGGCGCAGTCTGGACATCAAGACCATGTAGGGATTGCAGATTGCAGATTTTTCAAGCCCGGCGGCAAATCTGAGACCTGAGATCTGAAATCTGAGATCTGAACTCTAAAATCTGAACTCTAAAATCTGAACTCCGGATTCTGACATCCGCAATCTGACATCCGCAATCACCGATCCAATTGTGCGCCTCCGCACCCTCTGTGGTTAAATGGAGGTCGATGGCTGACCCGAAGATCCGCGTGCTGGTGGCCAAGCCCGGCCTCGACGGGCACGATCGCGGAGCCAAAGTGATCGCCCGCGCCTTGAGCGATGCCGGCATGGAGGTCATCTACACCGGCCTGCGGCAGACTCCGGAGATGATCGTAAATGCAGCACTGCAGGAAGACGTTCACGTCATCGGACTTTCGATTCTCTCCGGCGCCCACAACGCCATCGTTCCCCGGGTGATGGACCTGCTCAAGCAGAACAAGATGGACGACGTGCTGGTGGTAGTCGGCGGAATCATTCCCAACCAGGACATCGAAAGTCTCAAGCAGGCCGGGGTGGCCGCCATTTTCCAACCCGGCACATCGATGGACGACATCGTCCAGTTCATTCGCGCCAACGTCAAACCGCGCGGCGTGCCCACGGCCACGTGATTGATGGCCGAGATCAGCACTTCCCGTTTGAGAGACACTCTCCAGCGCACGATAGGGCCCACGCCCTGGTACTGGAAGACTTTTCCCGCGTTCAATTCTGTTTCCGGCCAGCGTTTCGTCTGGACCCACCACGGCAGCGAAGGACCGCTGGGCTATTTAGTCTCGCTTGCCCTTCAGCAGGAACCCGACAAGCCGCGGCTCGCGCTCAATACGTATTGCCGCCCGTTTTTCGTGCCGCCCGCCCACCTCGGAATCTGGTGCCCGGAAGGCCGCGATATTCGCATCATCTGCTTCGATCCCGATCAGCTCAAGGCTTTCGACCTCGCCGAAATTGCCGGCTGGTTCAAACCGTCGAGTGAGCGTATCTATTCGGCCGCGGCGCCAGTGGCTGAGTTTGAAGTCGCACTCGGCCTGGCGGCGGGAATGAATAAGATTGAAGTGCCGCCGGAATTGCAGACGGTGGACGAACTGATCATTCCGACCAGTTATCCTGCCAGGAGTGCCGACGACCCGGCCTTCGCGCTCTATGTCGTCTATTCGCATGCCGGGTTGGTCGAGGTCCTGCCGCAAAAATGGTTCACCGCCAGCCAATACCAGGTGGGGAAGCAGTGGATTCACGCGTGCCGCGCGCGATCCCGAGACGCATCGCATTTTTGGCGAGTGTTTTGGAACGGGCAGCTTCCTTCTGGAGGAGGACGGATGCAGGCTGGAACGATGGCTGGAGAAGAGTAGTTAGGCGGAGTTGCGAAATCGGGCGATCCGGTTCTTAAATCTGAAATCGAGAATCTTCAATCTGAAATTGCTCCACCCGGCTTCCTTACGGCGCAAACCGCCGTTTGCGCCGTCCCACTCCGCTGTTATACCGTAACTTCTTTCAGAATCCATTCATGAACGAACGCGTTGATCCCGGAACCCCCTCGAGCTCCACGGTTCTCGAGTCGCACATAGATCCTACCTCGGCCCGCTTTGAAGCCAACATGCGCTTCCTGGCCGATTTGGTTTCGCAGGTGCGCAACGAAGAAGAGAAAATCCGCGAAGGCGGCGGGCCTAAAGCCATTGAGAGCCAGCACAACAAGGGACGGCTTACCGCCCGTGAGCGAATTAACCTGCTGGTCGATCCCGGAAGTTTCTTTGAATTGAGCGCGTACGCCGCCCACGGCATGTACGAGGAGTGGGGAGGCGCGGCGGCCGCAGGCGTTATCACCGGACTGGCGCGGATTCAGACCCGCCTGGTGATGATCATCGCCAACGACGCCACCGTGAAAGCGGGCGCGTTCTTTCCCATGACCGCGAAGAAGGTGATTCGGGCTCAGAACATCGCGATCGAAAATCGCGTGCCGACGGTCTACCTGGTCGACTCAGCCGGCGTTTTTCTGCCGCTGCAGGAAGACGTCTTCCCCGACACCGACGATTTCGGCCGCGTGTTCCGCAACAACGCCGTCATGTCGGCCATGGGAATTTCGCAGATCGCCGCCATCATGGGCATGTGCGTCGCGGGCGGCGGATACCTGCCGGTGATGTGCGATCACGTGCTCATGACCGACGGCAGCGGGCTCTTTCTGGCGGGGCCGGCGCTGGTGCAGGCCGCCATCGGGCAGAAAATTTCCGCCGACGAACTGGGCGGCGCCGCCATGCATTCCGCCATCAGCGGCACCGTGGATTTTCGCGAGCCCAACGACGAAGCTTGCCTGGCGCGTATCCGCGCCATCATCGAAAAATGGGGATACCGCCGCCAGTCGCCCTGGGACCGCCGCAAGCCGCAGCCTCCCGCGCTCGCTTCGGAGGAAATCTACGGCATCTACGATTCGTCGCCGGCGCGCCCTTACGACACGAAGGAAATCCTGGCCCGCATCGTGGACGGCAGCCGTTTCGACGAGTACAAGGCGGAATACGGCAAGACCATCATCTGCGGTTACGCGCGCATCGGCGGTTTTGCGGTCGGCATCGTGGCCAACCAAAAGCTGCACGCGCAGCAGACCGACCATGAAGGCCACAAGCGGATCGAATTCGGCGGCGTGATCTACACCGAATCGGCGGAAAAGGCCGCCCGCTTCATCATGGACTGCAACCAGAACCTGATTCCGCTGGTCTTCTTCCACGACGTAAACGGCTTCATGGTTGGTCGCGACGCGGAGTGGAGCGGCATCATCAAGGCGGGAGCGAAGCTGGTCAACGCAGTGTCGAACTCCGTAGTCCCGAAGATTACAGTGATCGTCGGCGGCTCCTTCGGCGCCGGACATTACGCCATGTGCGGCAAGGCCTACGATCCGCGCTTTGTGTTTGCCTGGCCGACCGCCCGCTACGCCGTCATGAGCGGCGACTCCGCGGCCAGCACGCTGGTGGAAATCAAGATCAAGCAACTGGAACGCAGCGGAAAACTGTTGAGCGACGAAGAGCGCAAGGAGCTCTTCGAGTCGGTCAAGAAAACCTACGACGAACAGACCGATCCGCGCTATGGAGCGGCGCGCTTGTGGATCGACAAGATTATCGATCCCGTCGAGACTCGCGATGCGATCACCCAGGCGCTCGAAGCCGCCGCGCTGAACCCGGACGTGCCCGAGTTCAAAATCGGGGTGCTGCAAACTTGATTTCTCACGCACGGAGAGAATTGTGCTTAACCACGGAGACACCGAGACACGGAGTAAACTGCTTCATGAGAATCTGACAGAGCAAGTGATTGGCGCTGCCATCGAAGTGCATCGGGCATTAGGCCCAGGGCTTCTCGAGTCGGCGTACGAAGAATGCCTCTGTCACGAATTGTATCTCCGCGGTCTGTCTTTTCGGCGGCAAGTGCCCCTCCCGGTTGAGTTCAAAGGCATTCATCTGGACTGCGGCTACCGAATGGATATCGTGGTTGAAGATTCGGTGATTCTCGAACTCAAGTGTGTCGAGCACGTCTTGCCAGTTCACGAAGCGCAACTACTCACCTATCTCAAAATGACGGGAAAGCGAGTAGGCCTGATCATTAACTTTCACGTGTCCGCACTCGTTCGCGGCGGGATCATAAGAAAAATCATTTGAATTTCTCCGTGACTCAGTGTGTCTCCGTGGTTAAGAAATGTCTAACTCCGTAAAACTCGTCGAATGTCCGCGCGATGCCTGGCAGGGGCTGAAGGGGCAGATTCCGGCCTACCTCAAGACCGACTATCTGAAAGCCCTGATCAGCGCCGGTTTCAAGCATATTGATGCGGTTTCATTTGTCTCGCCGAAAGCGGTTCCGCAGATGGCCGATTCGGAAGAAGTGTTGAAAGAACTTGATCCGCCCGACGATGTTGAAATTATCGGGATCGTGGTCAACGAAAAAGGCGCGGAGCGTGCGATTGCGACCGAGGCGGTGCGGACGCTGGGCTTCCCTTATTCGATCTCGCCGACGTTTCTGCAAAACAACCAGCGCCAGACGCTGGAAGACGCCATCGACGAGCTGGAAAAAATCACGAACAAGGGTGAGCCGGCCGGGCTCGACACCGTGGTTTACATCTCGATGGCGTTTGGCAATCCTTACGGCGATCCCTGGAACATTGGCGAAGTAGTCGACGCGGTCGATCTTCTCGAATCGCTCGGGGTTCGCACCATTTCTCTGGCGGACACGGTCGGGATGGCCGGGCCGGCGCAGATTCGCGAATTATTTTCCGCGGTGAATTCAAAGTTCGACTATCTGGAAATTGGCGTGCATCTGCATAGCCGTCCCGAGCAGGCAGCGGAGAAGATTTAGTCCGCGTATGATGCGGGCTGCCGCCGTTTTGATTCGGCGCTGGGCGGGCTGGGCGGATGTCCCTTCGCGCAAGACGCGCTGGTGGGAAATATTGCGACCGAAAAAGTTGTGGAAGCGCTGACCCAAAGGGGAGCGGAGTTGCCGGCGCTGAAGCCGCTGGATGTGTTGCTGCGGATTACAGCGGAATTCGGCGCCCGATACACCGAGTCTGCGGCGGCCGATTGAGTTGACGACTGACGCCAACATGGAATTTAAAACCATTCAGCTCGCGTACGATTCCGGCGTCGCCACCATCACGCTCAACCGGCCGGAGAAACGCAACGCCATCAGCCACGCGCTGGTGGACGAACTGCTGGCGGCGCTTGACGAAATTGAGCGGTCTGCATCTTTGGCCCAGGTCGTCATACTGACGGGCGCGGGCAAGGCTTTTTGCGCGGGTCTTGACCTCGACGAACTGAAGGCCCTGCTGGGCAGGACGCACGACGAGAATGTGCAGGACTCCTCGCGCATGGCCCGCATCTTCCGCCGCATTTACGATTTTCCCGCTGCCCACGATCGCCGCGGTGAACGGCGCTGCCATCGCCGGCGGCACCGGATTTGCCACCATGTGCGATTTCACGCTGGCCGTGCCCGAAGCCAAATTCGGCTACACCGAAGTTCGCATCGGATTCGTGCCGGCCATCGTTTCTTCCATGCTGGTCTGGCAGGTGGGACACAAAATTGCCCGCGACCTGCTGCTGACCGGCCGACTGTTTGACGCGGCCGAAGCTCACGCTTTTGGCCTGGTCAACGAAGTGGTCGAGCCGTCGCGACTGATGCCGCGAGCGCGAGAACTGGCGGCGCAGATCATGGAGAACAGTCCGTCGTCGGTGCGGGCGACCAAGCGCCTGATCAATGGATTTATCGCAGGACAGCTCGATCAGCAGATCGCCGAAGCCGTCGAGGACAACGCCCGCATCCGCACCACGGCCGACTTTCGCGAAGGCATCACGTCGTTTCTGGAAAAACGTAAACCGCGCTGGAGTGCCGAATGACCGATGAGCCAGTGACCGGGCGCCCGGCGAATGCTCGGAAACGGCAAAGGCGGCGTGGTCTCGGAGAGCCGGGTGCGAGTGCGCTACGCCGAGACCGATCAGATGGGCGTGGTCTATCACGCCAACCATTTCATCTGGTTCGAAATCGGGCGGGTGGAACTGATGCGCCAGCTGGGCTTCGCCTATCGCGACATGGAACGCGACCACGGATGCTTCATCCCGGTGGTGGACGCGCGCTGCCGTTACAAAGCGCCGGCGCGTTATGACGATGAGATTATCGTCCGCACTCAGCTGCGGAACGTTCGCGAGTCCATGATTCATTTTGGCTACGAACTGGTGCGGGCCAGCGACGGCGAGGTGCTGGCGGAAGGCGAAACCATGCACATGATCCTCGACGCAAAGATGAAGCCCACGCCGCTGCCGCCAAACATTCTGAAGGCATTTCGCGAAGCCGCAGGAAAATAGGGAAAGTCTTAGAAACCGGAAACCAGAAACCGGAGAACTGCATTTGAAAGCTTTACACATTAACGGAAACGATCTCACCCTCGAAGCGGTGCGCGAGGTCGCGGTCGATCGCCGTCCGGTGCTGCTTGATCCCGACGCCCGCGAGGCCGTCGACCGCGCGCGCGCTGTAGTGGACGCGCTGGTCGCGGAAAACCGCGTGTCTTACGCCATCACCACGGGAGTGGGCAAGCTGGCCGACGTCCGCATAGCGGGCGAGCAGATTCGTGAGCTGCAAGTCAACCTGGTGCGCTCCCATGCCGTCGGCGTGGGCGAACCGCTCTCCGCGGCGGAGACCCGGGCCATGATGCTGCTGCGCGCGAATTCACTTTCCAAAGGACATTCCGGCGTGCGCGCGGCGGTCATCGACACCATCTGCGAAATGCTGAATCGCGGCGTCACCCCGATGGTGCCTTCGCAAGGCAGCGTCGGCGCC
The DNA here is from genome assembly GCA_963816025.1 of Terriglobia bacterium. Classification (GTDB taxonomy): domain Bacteria; phylum Acidobacteriota; class Terriglobia; order Terriglobales; family Acidobacteriaceae; genus JAIQFF01. Next base: position 101,532 of record CAWFJA010000024.1, on the reverse strand, counting down.
AGTGGCGACCTCGCGCCGCTGGCCCACCTGGCGCTGGCGTTGATCGGCGAGGGCGAATGCCTGGACGAAAAAGGCGCACGCATTCCCGCCGCCGATGCCATGCGGCGCGCTCAGATTCAAGCCGCTGGTGCTTAGAGGCAAAAGAAGCCGTCTCTCTGATCAACGGGACGCAAGCCATGCTGGCAGTTGGAATCCTCGCGCTGCTGGCCGCGGAAATCCTCGCCGATACGGCTGACGTAATCGGCGCGCTCTCGCTCGACGCGCTGCGCGGCACCGATGTGGCCTTCGACGAACGCATTCACCAGGCGCGTCCGCACCCAGGCCAGCTTAAAACCGCGGCCAATCTGCGCAAGATGCTCGAAGGCAGCGGCTGCGCGAGTCGCATCTCGACTGCGGACCGCGTGCAGGACGCCTACTCCCTGCGCTGCATGCCGCAAGTCCACGGCGCGGTGCGCGACACCCTGGCCCACTGCCGCGAGGTGATGGAGATCGAAGTCAACTCCGCAGTGGACAATCCGCTGGTGTTTCTGAAGAGTGTGAACGTAGGGGCGGACGCTCATGCTTCGCGGACGGGCAGGCCCCGTCCGCCCAGCGGAGCGAAGCTCCGCCGAGTCGGACGCCGACGTCATCTCCGGCGGCAACTTTCCACGGCCAGCCTCTGGCCTTCGCCCTGGATTTCCTTGGCATTGCCCTGAGCGCGCTTGGCGGGCATCTCCGAGCGCAGGCTGGAGCGGTTGGTGAATCCAGCGCTCAACGAAGGTCTGCCGCCATTTCTGGCCCCCGGCGCAGGGCTGAATTCCGGATTCATGATGGCCCAGGTCTGCGGCCGCATCGCTGGTCAGCGAAAACAAAGTGCTGGCGCATCCCGCGTCGGTGGATTCGATCACCACTTCCGGCAACAAGGAAGATTACGTGTCCATGGGAATGACGGCGGCGCTGAAGCTGAAACGCATTGTGGAAAATTCGCGCAATGCCATGGCGATCGAAGCCATGGCTGCGGCCCAGGCGCTGGACTTCCGGGCTCCGCTCAAGACTTCGAAGCGCGGACAGACAGCGCATGCAGCCATACGCTCAGTGTGGCGACCATGGACAAAGATCGAGTGATGTATCAGGATTTTGCGCGGATTGCGGACCTGATTGCCAGCGGGAAGGTGGCAGAAGCCCTGCGGTAGTCAGAATGACCGTGTGGGGCCGGGTCTGCGACCCGGCCAAGCCGAGCGAAGCTCGGCAGGATTCTGGCGGTAGCCCGAATCCTTGATTCGGTGGCCCCGAAACACCAAGCCGAGCTTGCTCGGCTGGACGGGTCAGAGACCCGTCCCCACACAGCCAGTGGTTACGCCGACTTTGCGGCGCTGCCGTCCAGCCCCAGCTCATCCTGCGATTCCCTTCATGGCTTCGATGCAGAAGGCGATGTGCTCTTCCAGGTCTATCTCCCAGATCCGCGGCGCCGTTGACGATGTCCTCGCGCTTCACGCCGCGGGCGAAGGCTTTGTCCTTCATCTTTCTTCGGACGGACTTCGCATCAACCTCCGCCAGCGACTTTCCCGGCTTGACCAGCGCGCACGCGGTGATGAATCCCGCCAGTTCGTCGCAGGCGAAGAGCGCTTTTTCCATGGGAGAGTCGCGGGTCACGCCGGAATATTCGGCGTGCGACATGATGGCGCGGCGGATTTCGTCCGAATAGCCGCGCTCCTTCAAAATCTCGTTTCCCTTGTAGGGATGGTCGTCGAGGCTGGGATATTTCTCGTAATCGAAATCGTGCAGCAGGCCGACCACGCCCCACAATTCTTCCTCAGGGGCCAAGCCAGGGTGGAACTTGCGGGCATAGGCGCGCATGCAGGCTTCAACCGCCAGTGCGTGCTTGCGCAAACTTTCCGACTGGGTGAACTCAGTTAGTAAACCCCACGCCTGCTCTCGATCGTTCATGGTTTCTTACCTGTTTTCTCCGGCTTTTCTCCAGCTAACTTTGCTTTTATCACGACCTGTTTTGTGTTTGACCCCGGAATGTTCTTGACATCCACAGGTGTTGTACCTCAGATTACGCTGCAGGTTGGAACGAAGATTTTTTTGCGTTCTATTTTTCGTTCCGGAGACGCCCCGCTCTGGCCCTCCCACACCTAGATGGCCACTACCCTTGCACCTGTAGATTCAAGGGAAGTAGTTCGTTGCGATCACTGCCTGCTGGTCCAGTTCCGTACCACCAACGATCTTTGCCGCCGCTGCCACGCCTCGTTAGACGAGGATGAGCCGGAAGTTGTCATGGCCCCGCCACCGCCGCAGATGATGCCGGCGAATGGCAATGGCCGCGGACATCTGAACCTGGCGACGTCGATCCGGTCGCTCCGCTTGCGCAGCGGGCTGAGCCAGCGCCAACTGGCGGCGCGCATGTCGGTCCCCCGGACCTACGTGTCGAAGATCGAAAATGAAAAGGCGACCCCGACCCTTTCCTCACTGGAACGGCTGGCCCGCGCGCTCGAAGTTACCGTGCCCGATCTGCTTTCCGGCGGCGAACGCAACCGCCAGGAAGAAATCGGCGAACTGATGAAAGATCAGTTTATCGCGGACCTGATGCCGTTCGTGTCGCAGCTGAACGGGATGCAGTTATCGAGTGTACTGGCGCAGGTCCGTGATCTGACCCTGCGTCCGCGCCGCAGCGCCTAGTAATGTAGGCGCGAGCGCCCCGCTCGTGCGGCAGCGCCACGAACGTGCAGCAGCGCCGCGAACGCTGCCGCACGAGCGAGGACGCTCGCGCCCACATCGAACCAAGGTTTTTATCCGGGCAACCACCAACCAAAGCCGGGGCCGCAAGGCCCCGGTTGTTTGCGCTCAGCTACTTCTCTCGCAGGTACGAATCCTTGTACTCCAGATAATTCCGGGCGTAGCGCATGATCGTTTCCTGATCTTTCTCCTCCAGCTTGCGGCGAAACTTTCCCGGAGATCCCATCCACAGCGATCCGGGCTCGACGATCGTCTTTTCCGGAATCAACGTGCCGGCCGCAATGATCGACCCTGCGCCAATATGCGCCCCATTCAGAATGATCGATCCCATGCCGATCAGGCAGCGGTCTTCAATGGTGCAGCCATGCAGGGTCACGCTGTGGCCCACCGTCACGTACTCGCCCAGGAAAACTCCGTACTGCTCCTTCATGCCATGCAGCACGCTGCAGTCCTGCACGTTCGAATGGGCGCCCACGCGGATGGAGTGGACGTCGCCGCGCAACACGGCATTCATCCAGATGCTGGCGTGCTCGCCGAGAACCACGTCCCCGATGAGCTGCGCCGAATCGTCCACGTAGCAGGACTGGGGAATCGTGGGGGTTGTCCCTTTGTAAGAACGAATCATAATGAGTTGGAGAAGAAATTGAACATCCAAGTCAACGGCGCCGGGCGAGGGCGCCCGCCCCCACCGACGTCGACTTCCGACCTCTAGTTTTCCGTGGGCGCCGGCACCTTGGGCGCGGCGGGCACCTTGGGCAGTTTGGGCGACGGGCGGAGGTTCCGGCAGCGACGATCCCTTGCGGAGTTCGATCCCGCCATGCTCATTGGTGATGACCAGGCGAGGACCGCCCGCGCCTACCGTACCGCTGGCGCTGGCCTGGTCGTCACCATTGTCGATCTTCAGGGCGCTGAAGTCGGATTCGATCTCACCCCCGCGCGCGCGCGCGTCCAACTGGAAACCAGCCTTGTCGGGAATGTAAATCTGGACATCGCTGTTGCGATTGCTCAGTTGCATGTTGCCCAGCCGGGTCATGTGAATTTCCACGGCGCCGTTTTCGTTCTCCAGGCGGACGTCGCCATCGACTCCATTCAGCCGGACATCCTTCGAGCGGGTCAGCAAGCGGAAAGGGCCGATCAGGTCGTTGGCCCGCAAGTCGCCCGAATCCATGTCGAGGTCGCCGTTCAGTTTGGAAAACTCCATGTCGGTGCGGGCGGACTTGAAGCCGACTTCGCCGGCAACTTTCTCCAGCTTGATCGAGTCGAACTCGCCGCTGATGTGCGCCGCCCCTTTGACGTCCGCCAGGGAAACGTCGTCGGCATGTCCCTGCACTGAAACATCGCCCGAAATATTCGAAACCCGCGCCGAGGCGCCGGACAGGTTCAGGCCCAGTTTGCCGGTGATGTCGGAAGCGGCGATATCGCCATGCTGGCTGGCAATTTCAACGTCTCCTTCGCGGCCCAGCACGCTCACATCGCCGCGCCGCGCCGAGATTACGACCGCCGCTTTCCGGGGAACGCTGATGTCCATATCGGTTGTGACTGAGCGGTCGCCGGCACCCTGGGTATTGGCATTCAAAGTTATGACGTTGCCGTTGACCATCAATTGCGGCTTGGTGGCGGGATTATATTTGTCCGCGTCTCCCTGGCTGTCGGCATTGATCCGCTTGTGCGCGGTTACGTGAATCTGGTTGTCGTTCGAAGCGGTCAGATTCACCGCTCCCCGATCACTGGTGATGCGCAAGCTGCTGCCCGCCGGAAAGTCCTGCTGGAGCTGGTCTTCGTAACTGTAGTTGTGCCCGAACAGGGCGATATCCTCGTCGCCCAGATTGATGTGGTCGCGAATCTCATCCCAGTTAAAGCGCGAAGCCTGGGTGGCCGACATTCCGAACATGATCAGGAAAACCAGCAGCAACACCCCTCCGGCTCCGATCCCCGCGGGGCGCGTGCCTTCTCTCTGGGCCTGCTGATATTCCACCAGCTTGATCACGCCCCAGAGAATGATCAGGGCGGGCCAGTAGGTCCCGAACCAGTGCAGCAGCGGCTGGGGATGCAGCACGCGCATGGTGGTCAGCAGCAGCACGATCCCCAGCAGGATCATCACCACCGGGCCGGCCACGGAACGCCGTGGTCTTGTGGCGGTGGTTGCAGCGGCGGCATGGGTGGAGGAGTTTGCACCGTGCTAGCCATTTTTCACCTCCGGCTTAACTTCCGGCTGGTTTTGCGGATATGACGGGGGCGGCACCTCGCCGGGCGCAAACCCGGAGGGCGGTGTCCCCGCGGGGTAGAGCGGCGCCGGTGCATCGAGCGGTCCGGGGCCGGCTGTGCTCTGGAAAATTTTGACCAGTCCAATCACCACCAGCAGCAGGGGCAGGGTGCGGCCGAACCGGATGACGCCCATGCTGTCGAGCAGGAACTGAAATCCCAGAGTCAAGAGAATTGCCGGTCCCATCAATCCGCGCTTGCAGCTGCGTATGCGATCGAATCCTGGCGGAACTTCGCCGATCATGCCCAGCCGGCGAAACAGCAGAAAAGCGCCGATACCGATGAGAATCAGCGGCCATATCCGGTGGGCGCTGAAATCCCAGATGTCGAGCGTATGCAGCAGGAAAATTACGCCCAGGCCGATGAGCACCAGAGCCCCGACCGGAACTTTGCTCACGTCCACCCGCTCGCCCGCGCTGAAAGTCGTCCCCAAGCCAAATGGATCAGGCGGTTGCAGTCCCAGTTGCAGGGCGCGCGCGGTGCGCACGGAATCGATAATCTGGTAGAAGTAAAAGCCTGCGATGCCCAGTCCGAAGACCGTGCCCATGGCTTCGCTGCCACTGCTGGCTCCGAGGATCAGCAGGGTGAAGATCACCAGGTGGGCCAGGCCCTTGGCATATTGTCCGGTGTAAACCGCGCCCACGCCGAAGGGAAAGAAGCCGGCCAGAACTCCGGCCAGAGCGGGATTCGGTCCGCCCACCGGCACCGGAACGCCTGCCGGGCTGGCCGCCACGAAGCCGGCGGCCGGCGCCGCTACGTTCGGCTGCACCCCTTCCAGGCGCGCCGCCAGGCAACTCTCGCAATAAATCACTCCGTGCACCGCACGGGTGCAGTTGGCACACAGCGGTTTTCCGCAGGTGCGGCAAAAGGCCACCTTCTCAACGTCGGGATGGTTGGCGCAGTTCATGAAAGCCTCCTGTAAGCGGTCACCGTCACTACAGGCGGATCATTCGGGAGGGAAGCCAGCACGGGCTGGTTCTCTCCCTGGCTGTAGTTGCGTTCCTGTCCTGGTTCTGGTTGTCCACTGGTATTGTTGTTTTTCTTTTCCTTGTTCTGTTCTTTGGGGGCCGGTTCCGCCGGCGCGGTGACTCGTTTGAATTCCCGCACCCGCGATTCGATTTCATACACGAAGCGAATATTCTCGTAATACTTGACTACCCGGCCGGTGGTCTCGTAGTAGGTGCGCTTGATGGCGCTGGGCCGCAGGTCCACATGCCGCACGTCGTTCACTTTCACTCCTGCCAGGCTCAGCGAAATTGACAACGAAAAGAATGCCATTCCGAATGACATGGCAAAGCGGGGCTGGCGGCTCATGGAAAGCACGGGCGCGAACACGGGCCGCAGCCAACCCGTGAGCGTTGTCGGCCCAGGAGGCTTTCCCTCTGGGCCTTACGGCGACGCCGCTGGCTCTCGTATCCGGTGGTGGCCAGCAGGATGTTGTGCACCAGGTGGGTGGGCGGCTCTACCTCGGCCAGCGATTTCATCCAGCGTCGGCCGGCATCGGCCTCCGCGAACAGCGGCCCGCAGACCGCGCATATCCGGGCGTGGGCCTGAAAGCTTTCCAGCCTGGGACCGGTCAGCGTCGCGTCCAGCGCTTCGTTCAGCAGCGCGTCAAATTCCGCGCACTGCATGCCGTTTTTGGTTTCGCCTGCCATCACATCACCTGCCTATATGTACGTTGTAGCAGCCGCGCAAGTTCCGCCCGGCCGCGATTTATCCTGGATTTCACCGTGCCCTCCGGAATCTTCAATACCGTGGCAATGTCTTTGTAATCCATATCCTGCAGGTCGCGCAGGATGACCGCCTCGCGCAGTTCCGGCGACAGCTTCTGCAGGGCGCTGTGCACCAGTTCCCGGGTCTCGCGGCTCTGGACGCTGGTATCCGCGCCTGGCGCCTTGTCTTCGATCTTCTCGCTCAGCGGCATGGCGTCTTCGTGCTCCGACGGGCGCCGCGTCCAGCGAATCGGTGACCCGGTCCTGCTTGCTCTTGCGGAAGTGGTCCACCAGCAGGTTGCGGGTGATGGTCGTAACCCAGGTCATGAACGCTCCCCGCCCGACGTCGTAGGAGTTCAGGGTGCGGAACATCTTGATGAAGACCTCCTGGGTGAGGTCCTGGGCGTCGTCGCCCGATCCCGCGAAGCGATAGCAGATGTTGTAGATTCGCCGATTGTAGCGCTGCACGATCTCCTCCCAGGCCACGACGTCGCCGGCGATGCAGCGACGGACCAGCATGGCAACGACCTGGGCGTCTTCCAACCCGCACTCCCTGGAACTCCTGGTCTTTACCCGAGGCACACCCCGGGTTTCAACACCACAATACAGATACGTTCTTGTGGCCCCAAAAGTTCTGCGCTTCTATAAGGCAAGGCATTGTAGCAGGGGATACAAGCATGCGAGACGAACAAAAGGCGAATTACGCCGAGGCCATGAGCCGGGTCGGGGCGGACGCCTCGTGCCGCCTCAGCCGAGCGGTAGCTCGGCAGCGGTTTGCGGTTTGAAAGGGAAGCCGGACGAGCTGCGCTCGTCCGCCCGGACGAGGGCGTCCGGGCCTACGTTCGTGGGCGGTCCGTCAGCTATTCGCTGGTGAAGTAGTCCACCGTGACTGGATTTTCGAACAGGGAATAGTCGCGGGTCACCACCGTGATTCCGCTTTCGGTCACGAAGTAACGCTGGCGGTCGGCCTCGGTGTCATATCCGATGGTGGTGCCTTCCGGGAATGTGCACGTCGCGATCGATGATGGCTTTGCGGATGCGGCAATGCCGCCCCACATTCACGTGGGAAAAAAGAATGCTGCTTTCAACTTCGCTGTAAGAGTTCACGCGCACATCGGGCGAGACCACGCTGCCCTTCACCAGGCTGCCGGAAACGATGCAGCCTGCCGAAACGATGGAATCGACCGCCGTGCCGGTGCGTCCGGCTTCGGCAAAAACAAATTTTGCCGGCGGATACTGGCGCTGATGGGTGCGGATCGGCCAGTCCGAGTCGTACAGGTTGAACACCGGCGACACCGCCACGATGTCCATATTGGCTTCGTAGTAGGCTTCGAGCGTTCCCACATCGCGCCAGTAGAGGGCCTCTTTCTTGTTCTCATCGACGAAGTCGTAGGTGTAAACCCGGTATTCGTCCGCCATTTTCGGCAGGATGTCCTTGCCGAAATCATGGCTCGAGGCGGGGTCTTCCGCATCTTTCAAAAGCACGGGGATGAGCACGTCGGTATTGAACAGATAAATGCCCATCGAGGCGCAAACCTTCTCGGGATTCGAGGGCGAGCGCAGCTTGGTGGTCTTCGGCTTCTCCTCGAAGCCCAGCACGCGGTGATCGCGGTCCACGTCCACGACGCCGAAGCGGGCCACTTCGCCGGGATCGATCTGGATGGTCGCCAGGGTCACGTCCGCGCCCGAGTCGTTGTGCCGCTCCAGCATCAGGCCGTAATTCATCTTGTAGATGTGATCGCCGGAGAGGATCAGCACGTGCTTGGGCTGCTCCGAGCCGATGGAATAAATGTTCTGATACACCGCGTCGGCCGTGCCCTGGTACCACTGGTCGCTCACCCGCTTCATCGGAGGCAGCACTTCGATGAACTCTCCCATCTCGCTGCCCATGATGTTCCAGCCCTCGCGGACGTGCCGGTTGAGCGAGAGCGCCTTGTACTGGGTGAGGATGTAAACCCGGCGCAGGTCGGAGTTGACGCAGTTGGAAAGAGTGACGTCGATGATGCGGTAGATGCCGCCGAAGGTGACGGCAGGCTTGGCGCGGTCGCGAGTGAGCGGATACAGGCGCTCGCCCGCGCCTCCAGCTAGCAAGACTCCCAGCGTGTCTTTCATAGCGCTTCCGCCTCGATGGGGCCGCAGGCCCGGGGAAGCTCCGCAGTCTTTGAATTCCGGAGGCTGCAGAACGCGACAGTGTACCAGATACCCCCGCGCCCTTGCCCTCGGCGTGCGGGTTCGGGGACAATCCACCGGTGCGCTTTCCGCGTACTCCTTCAGGGCCGAATTCTTATGGATGGGCAACACCATTGCGTCTTTGTTACCGGCGGCACGGGATACGTCGGCCGTCCCCTGATCACCCAGTTGCTCGAGCGGGGACACGAGGTCCGTGCGCTGGTTCGTCCGGGCTCGGAGCGGAAACTTCCGGCGGGCTGCCAGGCGGTCCCCGGCGATGCGCTGGATGGCAGATCCTACGCCGCAAAGATCGCGCCCGCCGACACCTTCGTGCAACTGGTTGGGGTCTCGCATCCCAATCCATCGAAAGCGGCGGAGTTCCGCAACGTCGACCTGGCCTCCGGCCGGAGCGCAGTCGAAGCGGCAAAAGAAGCCGGCGTGCGGCATTTCATCTACGTCAGCGTCGCCCACCCCGCGCCCGTGATGAAGGCGTATATCGAAGTCCGGTCGCAGTGCGAAGCGATGATCGGCCAGAGCGGAATGAACGCCACCATTCTGCGGCCCTGGTATGTCCTTGGACCGGGACACCGCTGGCCGTATTTCTTGTTGCCCATCTACAAACTCATGGAACGGCTGCCGTCGACTCGCGAAGGCGCCATCCGCCTGGGACTGGTCACGCTGGAACAGATGGTTCGGGCGCTGGTTCAGGCGGTGGAAACTCCGGCGCAGGGAGTACGCATCGTCGAGGTCCCCGAAATCCGCGCCCTGTATCCTGAGCGTAGCGAAGTTGTCGAGGAGTGAAGACGTTCACGCTGCAGTCGAAGGACCCCTATGAGCGGATCAGTCCGTGCTACTCACCCGAACTCAAGTCATCACGCTGCGAAGTTAGCGCTCGGCCTCGCGGACGTCCGATGTGGCGAGGCGAGCACTGCCTGCCGCCATCGTAGTCTGAGCGGGACGCCAGGCGCTACTCAGATTCCACCGCGCACTTGCGTCTGCTCGAGACCGCGCTCGGGATGACAGATTTTGTCGTTAGAGAATTGCCCGAGACCAAAGTAACCGCACGAATTACGAAAGCGCATGCACATGGGACATCTGTTCGCTTGCAGTCGCAAATGAGATGGTGAGCTGGTCGTTATCTCGAAGACAAGCCGGGGCCCATGGGAAGAGAAGACTACCTCGACGAAATCCACGTCCGCATCCTGCGCGTGACCGAAGACCTGCGCTCGATTCAACGCCAACTCAACTGTGCCGCCATGGAAGCGCCCAGCGATCCGGAACTCATGGAAGCCCTCAGCCAGCTGCCCGAGATGGACGCGCTGCAGATGCTGAAGTCGTCGCTCGACCAGATGCGCCACTTCCTCTGGTTCTACATGCAGGTGATGACCAACGAATCCGAGTCGGGCGAGAGATTGCGGCAGAGCATTCGTCAGAAGGTTTCCGCCGATGCGGTGCTCAGTCCGGAAGCGTCCTTCGTGGAAAAATTCAAGAACGCTTCGGACACCGCGCTGCTGCGCTATCTCTCCGACAGCAAACACCGGAAACCGAACTAGGCAGTCGTCAGTCGTCGGTCGTCAGGCTCGAGCCTCGCATCGAACTCCAAGCCCAAAACGAACATCGGCGCCGTTCACACACTCCCATCAGAATCGAAACACAATTCCCGATGAGTAGCGGAAGCTATTCTGCCGATTCCCCAGGCTGCTCGAAAGTCCGGTAGTCAACGCATCGAGCGCGTTGAACTGCGTGCGGAGATAATCCACCTGCACGGCGCGAATCGCGAAATGTCGAGTCAGGCCGATATCGATACCGCCGCCGAAGGCCATGGCGAAGGCATTGGCGCTGGTCAGCCCGGTCGAGATGCCGCCGATGATCGGAACCGATACACCCGCGCCCAGGCTGGAATGAGCTTCGCCGAACAATGCGTGCGCGAAGATTGCGCTTCTACCGAGTTGCCCGGTAACGGTTGGGCCGAACAGATAATTGTTGACGTGCTGATAGGTGCCCGCCGAAGCACCGAGCAGCGAGAAAGAGAATGGAGTAAGGCTGGAGCCGCTCACATCGGCTGTGACCCCGAGGTAGCGGTTGAAATTGAACGTGCCCTGTCCTTCCCACCCGTTGAAACCGTTGCTGCCATTGCGCAGATAAGAATATCCGCCAAACAGTGTCGCCCGGGTTCGCGTTTTCGCTGCCCGCCGGCATGGCTCCGCCGATCTGGGCGGCAAGCGCCAATGGCAGACATAAGACGATAGACATTAAGATTCCGAATTTTCGCATTGTCTTTTTTCTCCTCGACGAAAGCACCGCAACACGTGTGATGCGTGGAGGAATGGAGAAAGAATTCAGCTGCGCAAATTTATTGTGGAGAGAAGTCCGCTAGATGAAGCGAACCTTAAAGAGGCTGAGTTGAACGGTTGGCATCCGCCGGGAGAAGTTGAAATCAGCGGTGCGTTCAGGTGGGGTTCAGCTTCCCGCGATGTTTCCCCGCTACTCCAGCGTGACCGACTTCACCAGGTTGCGCGGGCGATCCACGTCCAAACCTTTTTTCACCGTCATGTAATAGGCGAACAACTGCAGCGGCACAATTTCCAGAAGTGGCAGCAGAAGTTCAGGCGCATGCGGAACAAAAATTGTATGGTCGGCCAAACGGGGAATCTCTTCATCACCCTCCGACGCGATCGCGATCACGCGCGCTGACTGTTGCTTGAAGCCTCGGATGTTGGCCAGGTTCTTCTCGTAGCGCAGCACCGATTCCGAATCCTCGCGGTCGCAGGTGGCGATGATCACCACCGGCAGGTTTTCGTCGATCATCGCGTTCGGACCATGCTTGGTTTCGCCCGTGGGATAGCCTTCGGCGTGAATGTAGGAAACTTCCTTGAGCTTGAGCGCGCCGTCCATGGCCACGGGATAGTGAATGGCGCGGCCCATGAAGAGAAAGTCCTGCACTTTGTAATATTTTTCCGCCAGCGCCTCGCAGGCCGCCGGGGCCGACTTCAGCAGCGCCTCCATCTTGCCCGGCAAGTCGAGCAGTTCACGGATGTATTGCCGCCGTTGTTCCTTGGCAAACTTGCCGCGCACCTGTCCCAGGTAAAGCGCAAATAAATAGAGCACCGCCATCTGCGCGGTGAAAGCCTTGGTGGAAGCGATGCTGATCTCCGGGCCGGCGTGAGTGTAGAGCACGCCGTCGGCCTCGCGCGCGATGGTCGAATCGACCACGTTCGAGATGGCGATGGTGCGCGAGCCTTTGGCTTTGGCCTCGCGCTGCGCGGCCGTGGTGTCGGCGGTCTCGCCGGACTGCGTAATAACAATGGTAAGTTCGCCGGGGCCGATCAGCGGATTGCGATACTCGAACTCGCTGGCGTAGTCCACATCCACGGGAATGTTGACCAGGTCCTGAATCATGTACTGCCCGGCCATGCCCGCATGCCGGCTGGTGCCCGAAGCCACGATGTTGATCCGGCGCAGGGCGCGCAGCTCTTCGGTGCTGATGCGAACGTCGTCCAGGCGCACCACCGCTTCTTCGAGCGACACGCGGGGCTCGATCGTATCCCGCAAGCCCTGCGGCTGCTCGAAGATTTCCTTCAGCATGTAGTGGGGGAATCCCCCTTTGTCAGCCATTCGTTTCTCCTGACAGCTTCGAACGTACGACTTCGGCAAGACCACGTGGGGACAGCCGCCCTCGGCTGTCCGGCGGAGCAAAGCTCCGCTCCTGGGTACCGGCAAAAAAGTGTCGAGCTTCGCTCGACCGGACAGCCGAGGGCGGCTGTCCCCACGTGGTCTGTGGTTCTAGATTCCCGCGCCCCGAACCATCGTACTTCGTACTTCGCCGCTCGGGCTCAACACCACCAGATCGGCGGGCGCGCCCGCTTCGAGCGCGCCACCCTTCTTCACTCCCACGACCCGCGCCGGATTCAAAGTGGCGAGCCGCACCGCCGCTTGCAAGTCCCATTGCGCAAACTGCATGACGTTGCGCACCGCGCGGTCCATGGTCAAAACACTGCCCGCCAATTTTCCTCCGGCCAGGCACCTGCCATCTTTCACTTCCACTTCGAGCGAACCCAGCCGATAGCGGCCGTCCGGCATGCCGGTGGCGGCGGTGGCGTCGGTAATCAGCACGGCGGCGTCCGGTCCCTTGGCCTTGAGGAACAACTTTACGATCACCGGGTCCAGGTGGATCCCATCCGCGATGATGTCGGCGGAAAGCCGCGCATCGGTCAGTACTTCGCCCAGAATTCCAGGATCGCGATGGTCGAGCGGCCGCATGGCGTTAAAGGTGTGGGTGGCATGGCGCGCGCCCGCGGCGACCCCGGCGCGAGCCGCGTTCAGGTCGGCATCGGAATGGCCCAGGCTCACGCAAACTCCGCGTGCCGCCGCGGCCGCGATGACCTCGATGGCCCCGGGCAATTCGGGCGCAATCGTCAGCACGCGAATGTGCCCGCGCGCCGCCTGCCAGAAGCGATCAAACGCCGGCAACGATGGCGTCAAAAGATTTTCCGGAGGATGAACCCCGCGGCGCTGGTGGCTGATGAATGGGCCTTCAAGATGGATCCCCAGCGGCCGCGCCCGCAGGCTGCCGGATGCCGTTGCGGCGCTGCGCGGACTTCGTTCCGCGGCTTCGATCGCGTCCGCCAGCCGCGCCAAAGCGGAGAGCGTCGCGTCCATTGGCGCGGTGACGGTCGTCGGGAAATAGCTGGTGACGCCGTGCGCCGCCAGCAAGCGCTCGACCGGCGGCAGGGCATCGGCCCCGGCTTCCATCACATCGCGCCCGCCGCCGCCATGAATGTGGATGTCAATAAAGCCGGGCGCCAGGATGCCGTCGCCAAAATCCAGCACCCGGCTGCTTGGGCGGAACTTCCCGCCGCGCCCGCGACGTCACTTCCACAATGACGCCGTCTTCCACCAGCAGCAGCGGCTGCTCGATGCGGTCGAGGGGCGTGAACAAGGCTGTAGCAGTAAGCGCGATCATGGTTGACTAGATCATGGATGAATGGATTGTGAGCGAAGCCATCATTCTATAGGAAAAATCCCAGCAGGCCTCGCCGCAGCCGTCACCTGTGTAGCGCCGGCGTCTCGCCGGCTGTCCGGAGGGCGTCCCGCCCGCCGCGCGGGCAGTGCCGCAACACCTGATCTGGGACGGAGCGAACCCGAACGTCACGCGCGAAGCCATGACCTTCGAGTGCTATACTTTTTAACGGAATCGAACGCCAGCGGCCGAGCGCGGTCAGCCGGCGTGGTTCCACTCCAGTCGACCTTGTCGGGGCGTGGCTCAGCCTGGTAGAGCACCTGGTTCGGGACCAGGGGGTCGGAGGTTCAAATCCTCTCGCCCCGACCAATTCCAAACGGGTTTTACATTCTGTGTTCCCATCCTTCGCAAAAAACGCGAAGGATGGGGCAGCCAAAGTTCTTCTAGACTAGATGAATAAGGTGGGCCAGCCACCCCAGGCTTTACCCCTACGTACGATGGAAACGGCAATCTGACGGCAGACAGCGTCCACACGTACAGCTGGGATGCCGAGAACAATCCGATTCAACTGGATAGCAACAGCGTGACCTATGATGCTCTGGGGCGCATGGTTGAGACGCACACCGCCTCGGGGTATGCCCAACATGTGTATGATCCCGCAGGCAGAAATCTGGCGTTGATGCTTGGGCAGACTTTTTCCGGAGCTTGGATTCCGTTGCCCGGAGGCGGCTATCGGCTATATCAGGTCAATGGCACAATCACTGGATTTCGCCATCCCGACTGGTTGGGCAGTGCCCGCTTGCTCACCAGCGACACCCAAACCTTGCTCAATGACGTGGCCCTCTCCCCCTATGGCGAGGACTATGCACAATCGGGCTCAACCCCCGATCTGCAATTCACGGTGGGCAGCGTGGGGGAACTGACCATCGCGGCTTCGGGCGGCCAGGGCTTGTTTGATTTTGCCTTTCGCAAGTACAGCCCGGCGCAGGGGCGTTGGATCTCGCCCGACCCGGCAGGATTGGCGGCGGTCAGTCCCGCGGATCCGCAAAGCTGGAACCGCTATGCCTATGTAATGAATAATCCACTCATCTACGTCGACCCGCTAGGACTTTTCAAGGCGGGGCCGTGTGCTATTAACCCCGCTTCCTGCTGACGGAGGGAGTGGAGGAGACGGAGGAGGAGACGGAGGAGGAGGGGGAGGGGGAGGGGCTGCGACCGGCAAGAAGCCAGAACAGCACCCCCGGAAAAGAATCAGGGGGCGGAGGCGGGACTGGTGCCGCAAACAACCCGACCTGTGTAGCAGGCAATTCTAAGGGAACAACTTCGATCGTAAGTGGGAATGTGACCACAAACGTCTCCAACGATTCCACTGGGCGCAGCTATAGGCGGAGCCATTGACGGTCCGCCGGGCGCGTTTCTTGGGGGGATCATAGGCAGCTTTTTTGGAGTTGGTGGAACCGCTTCGTACGTGCCCTCCACAAAGAGTTGGTACGCCGGAGGGACCATAGTGTTTGGCCTTGGCGTAGGCGGAGGTTCCGGTGTAGGCGCAAGCGCGGTGATGGTGCCATCTGTACAGAATCCAAATTCGATTGCAAACGGCCCGAGCTTCTCGCTCACCTTCCAACCGAACCCCTTTCTAGGCTCAACAGTAGTTAAGTCCCCAGGCAGTGGACCACCAGTAGTGGGACCATCGGGTGGAACGCGGATACCTGTTTCCGGTGGCTTTTCATTCAATGTCTGTCTGAAGAATTGTGGGTGCTGAGGATGAAAATCATTCTGGGTTGGAGCATAGTCGTCATCGTTGGGGCGGTAATGTTTGTTAATGCGTTGTTCATGCTCGCATCTCCCAGAGCTTGGTTTCGGCTGCTTTAGCTGGGTCCGGGCGCAAGGCACGTTGACCGAGCAAAAATATTCGAGTGGCTGGGGCAGCATCACGGTACGGTTGGCGGGTGCGGTGATGCTTGCGGTTATTGCGTGGGTTCTGTATGACTCGCTCATTAGAAGGTGAGGCACCCTTCGATCTGCGGAGTCCCGTAAGCAGCACCCGGGCGGGCTGGCCCACCCTTTTTCCCCGGGCGGTGTTTCAATCTGAGGCTGCCCCACCCTTGCGCTTTATGCAAAGGTGGGAATGATCGGTTAACCAGAAATAGCCATAGGCCACGAGCCTCGGATAGAACCATGGTTGCACTTGAGCGCCAGTCCTGGAGGTGCCGCTCTTTTCGAACTCGATGACATGGCCACCAACAGCGGGTGCACGTCCTCTATGTGGCAGGGGCGTCTGTTTCTCCTTCGATAATGTTCTCCGGCCGCGTGGCGAGAATGATCTATGAAGCAGCATCTCAGGCTCCGCATTCATTTGCTGGGAGAAATTCGGGAAGCATTAATCAGGGAGTATATGCTAGCGGTTCGACCACGGCCGTCGTCGGTGCAGACGGAAGTGAGCATCGTTGACAGCGGTTGGACCCTTTTTCCCGGTGTTCATCGAGGCTGGCGGGCTGGCCCACCCTTTACGCCGGCGGTATTTTAGTCTGAGGCTGCCCCACCCTTGCGCTTTTTGCAAGGGTGGGAGATGTTCATCCATCACAGCGCTTCCGCGTGATCGGCTCCTCAAATTCTGACACACATTGAGAGTTAGTTTTCCCGGCAGTGAACCCTGGATTGTAGGCAAAATTGTGTCGGTGAGAGCACTCAGCTTCAACAGAGTTCACCAAGTCTCAAACGCAAGCGGGCAACTCATTCCACAGCAATCACTTGGAAACAGGAAAATACTACCGATTTCAATAAGCGGCGGAATCTGGTTCGGGACCAGGGGGTCGGAGGTTCAAATCCTCTCGCCCCGACCAATTCCAAACGGGTTTTACATTCTGTGTTCCCATCCTTCGCAAAAAACGCGAAGGATGGGGCAGCCAAAGTTCTTCTAGACTAGATGAATAAGGTGGGCCAACTCCCAGCCGGAATTTTTCGACTCCCTTCCCGAAGTGGAAGAGTATTGTCGAGACGCGGTAATCAAAGTACCACGCCTTAACTGTGAGGTCTTTGACAGTCGCAGGCGACAGCTGGATTTCACAGGCGCGGTATACTTTCGGGCGCAAGTTCTCTCGCCTTCGAGTTGGCTCCCGGAGGAGTGATGTTTCGCAAAATCAAAGCAGCAGGTCCTGCGGCGTGCGCCATTGTTCTCGGCTCAGCTGTTCTTCTAGGTCAAGTTCCCAAGGCCCAAAAGGTACCGGGGGCTGGAGCCTCTTCACTTGCAGATACGGGGACGAGTGTTGCCGATGGTTGTGTTGAATGCGAACTGCCGATCGTCCTGCGACAGACTGTAGAAGCGGGAAAAACCGCCGTGGGAACAAAGGTGGAAGCGCGGCTAGTGATAGCCACGATGATTAACGGCGCAGTGCTTCCGCGGGGCGCGGTGATTTCGGGCGAGGTGACCGAGTCGGTGGCGAAATCAAACAATTCGCCGTCGCGGCTTGCGATTCGCATGGATTCGGCGCAATGGAAAAATGGCGAGGCGAAATTCAAGTTGTATTTGACGGCGTGGTATTATCCGCCGGCGGCGCCGATGGTGCCTCCGGACCTCTCCTATGGACCGCCGGGCGACAAAAGGAATTGGGGCGGAGTCAATCCCACCGTCGATACCACCGATCCACCGAATCCGGCTCAGCGGTTGTCGACTCAGCAGGACAATGGTGTGAACGCGGGTGCGCCAGGATCGATCATCTCTAGCAAACGGGTTCTAATGAAGAATATGAAATCAGTGAGCGGCGCCGACGGCTCGGTTGTTCTTGTTTCTTCGCGCTCAAACATCAAACTCAACCAGATGACAACGTATGTCCTCGCAATTAATGAATTGCTTCCGGGTAAATAGTTGGCCGACGAACTGACTCCATATGGACTGGTTCCTCTCGACCATGGAGGACTCTACGAGGCTTGGCGAAACGCTGACTTATGCGTCGCAGCGGCTGCTGACGAGGCACTCACTGGCGCGAGAATTCCCTCGGAACCGAATTTCGCCGCGCCCATTTCCAAACGAACTTGCCCCTTTCTCGAAAGACTTTAAGCGCCTCCAGGCGGGCGGGTTCGCGGACTGGCGCTTCTCGATAGACGGCATGGTTCATCAACCTGCATCACTCTCGATTGCCGACCTAAAGAAGGCGGGCTGGCCCACCGTTTCCTTAATCCGGCACATTCTGAGGCTGCCCCACCCTTGCGCTTTTTGCAAGGGTGGGAGATGTTCATCCGTCACAGCGTTTCCGCCCACCAGAGTTTACGCTCGGGCATGCCCAAACGTCTCCGACTGACCCACACATCGCAGAGTGCGCGATCTGTGGGGCACCCGGCGGCAGACTCTGTATCATTTGATCCGCACCCGGCATGCCGGGTGCGGCCCATGCCGTAGCTACAGAAAACCGATGGAGTAAGTGCAGGGGAAGGCCCTTAAGGCTTTGCGGGCAGCGGCTGCCAGAGCTCGATCTTATTCCCATCCGAGTCATAGATCCAGGCAAAGCGACCGTAGGATTCATCCATTCGTTTGGCGTCAATCTTTACTCCCTCTTGTTTTAAGCGGTCGAGCAAAGCATCCATATCGTCCACGATGTAGTTGACCATGAACGGTGCGGGGCTGGGATCGAAATACTTAGTGGAGGCGGGAAAAACAGTCCAAACGGTAACGTGTTCCTTTTGCGGGTCGTCGTGTTCGCGCCACGGAAGCATCACGCCTTGGCCTTTGTCAGCGAGTCCAAGATGCTTCGCATACCATTCGCGCATTTGATCACGATTAGCGGATTTGAAGAAGACACCGCCGATTCCAAGGATGCGCCCGCGCTGCTCCGTTTTGACAGGCGGCTTCGATTTTTCAGGTTGCGGAGATTTCACTTCCTGTCCTCCTGTCGAGCGGGCCGCGACGAGCAACAGCGAGCCGAGCGCAATTGTGCTCCAGGGTATTCCTTGCATGTGCGGGATTATACAAGTTTCGATTCGAATGGAGTTCGCTCAAGGAAATCGGGGACACACGGGACGTGCCCCATTTACTGTTCAGCGAAATGGGGAGCGTTCCATCGGTCTGCATATTCGCCCTGTCCCCATATTCCCGCGCGCAACCTTCACGCTGGCTTCCCTCATCTGAATCCCATTAAACTAAGGAGACCTCATGCCCGCGAAGCCGAAAAATACGATCTGCCTCTGGTTCAACAAGGACGCCCATGATGCGGCGCGCTTCTACGCCGCGACCTTCCCGAATAGTGAAGTGACGGCTGTTCACAAGGCGCCCAGTGACTATCCGGGCGGCAAGCAGGGCGATGTGCTGACGGTGGAGTTCACGGTTCTGGGCATTCCTTGTCTCGGTCTCAACGGCGGCCCAGCGTTCACGCATAGTGAGGCATTTTCCTTCCAGGTCGCGACCGACAATCAGGAAGAGACGGACCGCTACTGGAACGCGATCGTCGGCAACGGCGGCAAGGAAAGTCAGTGCGGTTGGTGCAAAGACCGCTGGGGCCTCTCCTGGCAGATCACTCCGCGCGCGCTAATGGAAGCGCTTGCGGCTGGTGGCGCTGAGGCAAAGCGTGTCTTCGAGGCGATGATGCCGATGAAAAAGATCGACGTCGCCAAGATCGAAGCAGCGCGGCGGGGTTGACTTGTTTGTCTCCCATATTCATCTACCTAGTGCGATGAAACCAGGGACGCCTATTTCGCGACCTCATTGAGCCTCTGCCTGGTCTGAATGCGATTGATTTCGTTCAACGCGTCTTCCGCAAGGGCAGTGATGTCAGAATTCTCTCGCGCGCGAGCCGCGGATTTGGGTGTGGTAAGCAAAGCCGTGCCGCTCGACGACCATCCCCACTCAAGCCAAAACCGGAGTTGAGTGGGCCACCCAGCCATCCGCACTCAAGCCAAAACCGGGCTTGAGTGGGCCACCCAGCCAATGATGCGTTACCTGAAGTGTGGATTTTCGCTAAGATAAGGGACGCGATGAAACCACTTTCTGCACTTCTGGCATTGGCCGCGCTGACCGCCAGCAGTGCTTTCGCACAGATGAGCCAGCCGATGGTTTCGGAGAACCCAATCAAGGTTTCGGACCACGTCTGGGCGATCATGGGTTTTCCCAACATTGCCATCGTGGTCGGCAGCCGCGCCACGCTGGTCGTCGATACCGGCCTGGGCCCGAAGAATGGAGCGACTGTAGCGCGGGTGGCGGCAAAACTCGCGCCCAATAATCAGAAGCTTTTCCTCACCACCACCCACTTTCATCCCGAGCACGCGGCCGGCGAGCCCGGCTTTCCTCCCGGCACCATTCTGATCCGCGACGCCGTGCAGCAGCAGGAAATGGAGAAGCACGGGCAGGAAATGATCGCTATGTTCAGCAAGTTCTCGCCGCAGAATAAAGACCTGCTCGCGGACGTTGTATTGCGCCCGCCCGACGTGACTTTCGACCAGGAAGCGACCGTTGACCTGGGCGGGGTGACGGCCCGCCTGCTCTGGTTCGGCGGAGCCCACACCAAAGGCGATGAGCTGACTTTTGTCGAACCCGACCGCACCCTGATTTCAGGCGACGTGGTGCAGAACCAGACAATGCCCAACATCTTCGGCGACGGCGGCACGCCTGCGAGCTGGCTTGCCGTGCTGGAGAAAGTAGCCGCCCTCAACGCCGCGCATGTCCTGCCCGACCATAGCCCTCCCGGCGATGGCTCGCTGGTGGCGGCGGAACGCGACCTGATCTCCGAAATCCGCACCCGGGCGCTCGCGCTCAAACGCCAGGGCATATCGGTCGATGAGGCCGGGAAACAAGCGAGCGCCGAACTTAAGACGCAGCATCCCGACTGGCCCAACACCAACGCCGCCGGATTCGTCAAAAGCGTTTATGCGGAAGGTCAGTAGGACGCCGAATGCAAGAGCATCAACTACTGGACTTCGCTAAGCGTTACACCGCCGCCTGGTGCAGCCAGGATGCGGCCTGCGTCGCCGCCTTCTATGCAGCCGATGGGTCGCTCGCCGTCAATGGGGGCGCTCCCGCGATTGGGCAGAGCGCAATTGCGGAAGTAGCTCAATCGTTCATGACTGCGTTCCCCGATCTGCGGGTGGTCATGAACAAGGTGCTGGGGCAGGGTGACGATGCCGAGTACCACTGGACACTGATCGGCACGAGCACCGGGCCGGGGAGGAACTGGACAGCGGGTCCGCATCAGCGGCTTCGAGCGTTGGAAGATCGGAGCGGATGGACTCATTGCCTCCTCGCAGGGCCGCTTCGATGCGTCCGAATACCAGCGTCAACTGGAGCGCGGCGCACAGGAGCCGTGATGGACGCTTCCCGCCATGCGCCGCTTCATCGCAGATTTACAAGCAGTCCCCGCTTCCGCTATTCGTGACGGAACGCCGGTCAACTTGCTAGTGCTTCGCATAATTGTCGTGCGGGCCTTTGGCTGTTTGCGGCCTCTCACCACCGGCTGTTAGCCATCAACCACGGGCCTACGCCGCGCAGCGATCCTGGGGCACGCTTCGGGGTCGCTTCGGAAGATGAACTGGACTCTTGCAGTAGGGATAATTCGGGCACGCTAAATAAGCAGCGAAGCTGGCCTTTCTGAGCACCAGGCGCGAAAAGCAACGAGGGCAGCGAGGAGTCAGTTTCATCCCTTGATTAAAGTATCTTGAGGCCTCCATTTCAATACAGGAGATACCTTAGAGGCAGCAACGCAGCGGGCGTTCAAGACGGTCGGCCCCGGCTGGCGAACGCGTCAAACTCGACCCAAAATCCGCCGCCCAAGCGCAGCTTGAGCGGGGCACCCCTGGGTTCAGTGGCTGATCTTTAACACCCATGCGGGTTGCCGGCGCAGATCTTCCGGAAGATCAGGCAGCGCAACCGAAACGCCGGCTTTGGAGGCTTTGAACTTCAGCTGGGTCGTCGATCCCAGAAGAGTGACCGACTTGACGCCGGTTACGTCTTTCAGCAGAAGTTCGCGGCCGGACCAGCGCGGCAGAATCGCGTACAGGTCGCTGCCCTTGGTGGTGAAGAACGCTTCAATGCCCGCCTTGCCCGGCTCGGGTTTTTCCGTCAACTTGTTTACGTCGTAAGCCGACGAATATTCCTTGTTGTATTCGACTTTGGGAACTTCGCCGGCGCTCCATTGCCGCGTGGCCTTCCACGGCTTCGTGCCGTAGATCGCTTCGCCGTTGACTTTCAGCCAGTCGCCGATCTGGGTCAGCCGCTCCTCCATGATGACCGGGATGGTGCCGTCGGCCTTCGGTCCGATATCGAGCAGCAGGTTGCCGCCGCGGCTGACGTGTCGACCAGTATGATCACCAGTTCGCGGCCGGTGTGGTAATCCTCGAGCCGCTCCGCCCGGTTGTAACCATAGCTGACGCCCATGCCCCGGCTCTCCTCCCAGGGATGGTCGATGCCGCTCATGCCCGCCGTATATTCCGTGGTCCAGTAGCCGCCGTGCTTGTGACGGGTGTCGCTGCCCCAGCGGTCGTCGATCACCACTTCATCTTTCACCGGAGACTCGTTGAACAGCCAGGCCAGCAGTTCAGGACTGTGCCACTCGGCGGAAGTCAGCTCCCACTCGCCGTCGCTGAAGATGACAGACGGCTTATAGCGCGTGACCAGGTCCTTGAACTGGGGAAACATATGCTCGCGGACGTAGCGCGGCTTGTCGTACAGCCAGAGCGGGTTGTACCACTCGTAGAGCGAATAGTAGAAGCCCATGCGCAGGCCCTTGCGGCGCACCGCGTCGGTGAGGTCGCCCAGGACATCGCGCTTCGGCCCGATTTCAACCGCGTTCCACGGCCGGCCCCAGGTGGCCGAGGCTTCCTTGCTGGGCCACAAGGCAAACCCTTCGTGATGTTTCGAAGTCAACACAACGTACTTGGCGCCCGAGCGCGCGAATACGTCGGCCCAGTGGTCGGGATCGAACAGCTCCGCCCGAAACTGCGGCGCGAAGTCCTGATAGGGAAAGTCGGCGCCATATGTTTTCTGATGAAAGGCCCATGTGCCGGTCTGAATCGCATTGGCCTTGGGATCATCCTTGCCGTGCGTCATCGCATTCCAATACCACTCGGCATACGCCAGCTTTCCCGGAATCACCGGGGCGTAGGCCGGCACCGAGTAAGTGCCCCAGTGAATGAAGATGCCGAACTTGGCATCGCTGAACCAGGCGGGCGTGGGCCTCTGGTCAACCGACTCCCAGGTGGGCTGATAGGTTTGTGCGCTTAATCGGCCGAGAGGGGCAAGGAGAAAGATCAGAACGAAAAGCGGCATGCGTTTCATATATGGTTTCCACCCATTGCAAGCAATTGGTCAGCCATTATGGACGAAAGCTGAATTCCCACCAAGTCGTGTGGGATGAGGGTAGTGCAGTTTGAAAACCCCGATAAGAATTGTCATTCCGAAGCGCGGTTTTGTCGCGCGAGGAATCTGATGTTTTGCTGCTGGCAGCAAGCAGATTCCTCGCCGATGAACCTGGCTTCGGAATGACAAGCGGTGCGGTTGTCTTGGCGCAAACTGCACCACGACCGGGATGAGCGCTGCCTCGTGCTTGAGTCCAAAGCGCCGGGCATGCATCTACCCAGGCATGGCAAGCATGACGGAATTTAACCTGGCCGAGGCCACCGCGGTTCTCACCCGCACTCCCGCAACCCTGAATGCGCTGTTACTCGGGCTGCCCGACATCTGGGTGCGCGGCAACGAAGGAAACGACACCTGGAATGCGTTCGACATCGTGGGCCATCTGATCGTCGCGGAGCGCACCGACTGGATGCCGCGGGTCCGAGTCATATTGGAGAGCGGCGAAGCGCGGCCATTCGATCCCTTCGACCGCTTCGCACAGTTCAAACAGAGTCCAGACAAGCCGCTGGAGATTGACCAGCTCCTGGACGAATTCGCCCGCCTGCGACGGGAGAATCTGGCTGCGTTGCAGGCGTTGAATTTACAGCCGGGAGACTTGTCCCGGCGCGGTATGCATCCGGCGCTGGGCGTGGTCACGCTATCGGAACTTCTCGCGACGTGGGCGGTTCACGACCTTACCCATGTGCATCAACTGTCCCGCGTGATGGCGCACCAGTATCGTGATGCCGTCGGCCCGTGGAGCGTCTATCTGGGCGTGCTGAAGTGTGCCGGCCATAGTGCTTCGTAGTGGCTGAATTTTGAAATGCAATCTCGAAGTGGCGTCATGCTGAGGGACTTTAGTCCCGAAGGATCTTGCTCTCAGCTGCACAATGGCCGGCTTTCTTTCCTATGAGCTCCAGGCCAGACGCTTCGCAAGCTCAGCATGACGCCCTCGCTGAAGGAAAAAGAGCACAAATTCAGCCACTACCTAGCGCTCGGTAGCCGTGACCGCCGGAGCCAACATCTGCTACCATCGTCTGCGGTTCTACTGCCATGCCCAAATTTGTCATCGAACGCGACGTGCCCGGAGCTGGAAATCTGACCGACGCCGAGTTGCAGAAGATCTCGCGGACGTCGGTGGAGGTGCTCAAGGCCCTCGGTCCCGGGATCCAGTGGCTGCAGAGCTACGTGACGGGCGACAAGGTCTACTGCGTGTACCTGGCGCCTGACGAGGCTACGATCCGAGAGCACGCCAAGCGGGCCGGTCTGCCCGCGAACCGGGTTTCCGCGGTGCGGCGGCTGATCGATCCCACCACCGCCGAGTAGGCGCCGAGTCTGCGCGTTAGTCGGGCGAGAGCGCGTGGGCTATGGCCTTCTCGACCGGCATCGCCCATCCTTCCATCCACGCGGTTGCGCCCGCAGTGTGGCTCACCGACTGGCGCGCCGCGTCGAGGCTTTTCTCCAGTCGGTCGCGTTCCGCGGGACTAGGCGGCGCCCCTACGGTCTGGCGAAGAGCGGCCGCCGCGCCTGCCAGGCGCAACGCCAGCTCCGGCTGATCGTCCGCCGCCGAACACGCGAAGCACTCCAGGATGCGCGCGATTCCCCGCTTGGACTCGAGTAATTGAAAGATCTGCAGGCTTTCCCCGAAGAGGATGCGGGCCTGGGAATGATCATTTCTTTCGAACGCCAGGTTCCCCAGATCCGCCAGCGTGCTGGCGATGCCCCACGAATCTCCCAGCGCGCGGAAAACGGAAAGGCTCTGCTCATAGAGCGCGCGCGCCGTTTCCGGTTCTCCCAGCTCGCGAGCCAGGTCGCCCTGATAATCGAGCGACCAGGCCACGCCGCTGCGATCTCCCAGTTCGGTGAAGCTGGCCTCGCACTCCTGGTACAGTGAACGCGCGCGGGCATAATCGCCCTGCAGGCGGACTACGCTGGCCAGGTTGCTGAGGGCGCGGGCCGCAGCCATGCGGTCGCCCAATTCGCGGCACAGGGCCGCGCTTTCTTCGAACAGCGCGCCCGCTGCCGCCACCTCGCCGCGATCGCGGGAATAAACCGCCAGCGCGTTCAGCGACACCGCGACCGCTGAGTTGTCCTTCAACTCCCGCGCTATCGCAAGGCTCTCCGCGATCAGGTTCTGAGCGGATTCATATTCGCCCTGATCGCCGGCCAGGACTCCGGCAGCGAACAGCGCCCTGAGCCGCTTCTGGTTCCTGGCCACGGCGCCGGGGAGCCTCAGCAGCCGGCCCAGCCGGTCGCGCCCTTCGGTGAAGTGCTCGCGAGTCTCCCAAAAGCGAAACAGGGCGATGCCGAGGCGCATGCCCCAATCGGCGTCCTGGGTCTGGATCAGCCACTCCAGCGCGGCGCGAAGATTGTCGTGTTCCACTTCGAGGCGCTCCAGCCATTCCGGTTGCTCGGTTGCGCCTCCAGCCGCTCCTTCTTCCGCCAGGACCAGATAGTAGGCAGCATGGGCGCGCCGGGTTGCCGCTTCTTCGCCGCTGGCCGCCAGGTGTTCCAGTCCGTAATCGCGGATGGTTTTGAGCATCACGTAGCGCGGCTCTCCTGTCCCTTGCTCCCACTGCTGGGCCAGGCTCTTGTCCACCATCGAGCCCATGCCTTCGAAGACGTCCAGGCCGAGATCCTGCCGGGTGTCGCAGACCGCTTCCACGGCCTCCATGGTGCATCCACCGACGAATAGCGACAGCCGCCGGAAGAGCTTCTGCTCGGCTGGGTTCAGGAGGCCATAGCTCCAGTCCATGGCTCCGCGCAGAGTCTGCTGGCGCGCGGGCAGGTCGCGAGCGCCGCCGGTGAGCAATTGCAAACGGCTCTCCAGCCGCACCTGCATGGCGGAAGGAGAAAGCAGCTTGATGCGTGCCGCGGCCAGTTCGATGGCCAGCGGCAACCCGTCGAGTTGCGCACAGATGGTCGCCACGGCCGCCGCGTTGTCTTTCGTGATTTCAAAGTCGGGCTTCACGGCGCGGGCGCGCTGCCGGAACAGGCCCACCGCGGGATACTGCAACAGCGCCTCGATCGTTGACGCCGATTTGAGGTCAGGCACTTCCAGCGTCGGCACCGGAAACTCCCGTTCGCCGTAAACGTGCAGCGGGGCGCGGCTGGTGACCAGCACTTTTAGATTGGGGCTGGCGGCCAGAAGATCGGCCACGTCAGGCGCGGCGGCAGTCATGTGCTCGAAGTTGTCGAACAGCATCAGCATGGGCGCGCGCAGCGCGTTCTGCAGGTAGTCCCGCAGAGCTTCGAGCGGCGGCTGCCCGGGAGACTGGTGCAAGCCCAGCGTCTGCGCGATCACGGCGGGCACCAGCGCGGCATCGCTCACCGGGGCCAGCTGGATCAGGTAGGTTCCGCCGGCGAAGTGGCCGGCCAGTTCGCGCGCCACCTGCAGGGCCAGGCGGGTCTTGCCGATCCCTCCCGGTCCGGTGAGCGTCACCAGTTGCACCTCTGGACGCTGCAAGAGTTCGATGAGCGCTGCCCCTTCTTTTTCGCGGCCCACGAACGCGGTACGCTCCGCGGGAAGATTGCTGGGGCGAATCGCCGGTGGCGGGGCCGGGACTTCCGAGCGACGGTCGCGCAAAGCCGCCAAGTCGCGGGCCAGATCCGTAGTGGATGCGTAGCGTTCTCCCGGTTCCTTAGCCAGGCAGCGCTCGATCACCCAGCAGAGCGGCGCCGGAGCCTGGCGGTTGACCACTGAAACCGGCTCGGGATCGTCGCGCAGAACCGATGCCAGCGTTTCCGCGATCGTCCCCCGGCGAAAGGCGGGCTTTCCCGCGGTCGTCTCGTAGAGCACCAGGCCGAGGGAAAACTGGTCAGAGCGGAAATCCAGCGGCTGTCCGCTGGCCTGCTCGGGAGACATGTAACCGACTGTGCCCAGCAGCACGCCGGCAACGGTTTGCGCGTCCCCCGGCGCGATCGTTTCCGCCGAATCGGAGAGCAGCGGAGTCAGCTTGGCCAGGCCAAAATCCAGGATCTTCACCCGCCCGTCGCGTGAGACCATCACGTTCTCGGGCTTCAGGTCGCGGTGCACGATGCCGGCCTTATGCGCCTGGGCCAGACCATCGGCCACCTGGGCTGCTATCTCAATTCCTTTTTGCAGAGGGACCAAACCCGCGTCGAGCAGGTTGCGCAGGGTCTCTCCCTCGACCACCTCCATAGCGATGAAGCAGACGCCCTCCGACCTGGCCCATTTCATAAATGGTGACGATGTTGGGATGGTTGAGCGCCGACGCGGAACGCGCTTCGCGCTCGAAGCGTTGCAGGTGTTCCGGGTTACAAGCCAGATGGTCGGGCAGGACCTTGAGCGCCACCTCGCGCCCCAGGCGGCTGTCCCGCGCCCGGTACACTTCTCCCATCCCGCCGGCTCCGAGCGGGGAAAGGATTTCATACGCGCCGAATCGTGTGCCCGTGACGAGCGCCATAGAATCTCAACAGGTGGGTTGCGACAGATGTCAGGTGAATGCGCTGCTATGATAGCAGGCGTTTCGGGAGACTGTTTATGGATATCCGTTCGCTACAACGACCGCTGAAGGAGCGCTACCGCGGCGATCCGGAGGACCTCGCGCATTACCCTGCGGGCCACGGGCAGCCAGACCGGCGCCCCGGTGGCGTGCTCGGTGGATATCGGCCGCGCCATCTATCAGGCCGAAGCTCACGCTGGAGTTGGCGGTGCCGGCACTGGGGCTTGTTCCGGCGATCTCCTGCTGGGCGCGCTCGCGGCTTGCGCCCAGATCACCTGCCAAATGGTCGCCGCCGCCATGGGAATTGCGGTCGAGCGTATTCACGTCACCGTCGAAGGGGACCTGGACCTGGCCGGCACGCTGGGCATTTCCAAGACAGTGCCGGTGGGGTTCGAACACATCCAGCTCCGATTCGATGTTGTCGCGCCGCAAGCCACCGCCGAACAATTGAGCGCCTTGCGCGAGAAGACCGAGCAGTACTGCGTGGTCATGCAGACCTTGCTCCATCCCCCGAAGATCGAAGCCGCATGGGCTCCGTCAGAGTAGTCTGGCGTGGCATACTAGGCGGGCCCGAAATTCTGACTTCCGGAAATGTTTCATGCTGAAACGCATTCTCATCGCTTTGCCGCTGCTCCTCTTAGTCAACTTGGTCAACGCCCTGTGGGCGCAGACTGCGAACCCGCCAGTCCCGTCCAGCGCGGCCCCACCCCTCATCATCCTGATTGGGCCGCCGCTCAGCGGAAAGACTACGCTGGTCGACTCGATCACCCGGACCTACGGCGTTCCGAACATTTCTGTAGAGGACCTCATAAAGGACCATGCGGCTGAACTCGAGCACCTGCGCGGCCAGGGAATGTCCATGGCCGAGATGCGTTATGACCCAGCCATGAGCCGCTACCTTCAGGAGCGACTGAAGACTGCCGACCTCAGTCATGGCCTGGCGCTCGACGGCTATCCCGCGACCCTGGTGCAGGCCGAGGATCTCTCCAAGATGGTTCCCGGCATGAACCTCAAGCCGATTGCGTTTCAATTGCAAGTGCCCGACGACGTCATTCGCGAGCGCTCCACGAAGACCGGACGAAGGAGCGACAGCTCGCGGATTCTGGAGCAGCGCATCAAGGACTACCATCGCGAGATGGACGCGATTTCGTTCTACTTCCCCAACGCCAACATCGTGGCCCTCGATGCCAATAAACCCGAAGCCGAGGTTTGGAAGGCGATGCAGGCCGCGCTGGACGGCGCGGGCGTGAAGCCGCTGTCAAAGTAAACGGTTTGGCCCAATCCATCTCAGGGGGTGCCTTGTCCAAGCTCCGCTTGGGCGGGGGTTTTTGCGGGGTAGCTTCTTCGTGGCGGGAGAATAAAAGCCCCACCCTCTTTCGCAAGATGCGCGAAAGGAGGAGGATGCACCCGCTCTCCTCAGATTGGCTCGGACTGGGCGCAGGCTCGGGCATATTCCAGCAGCAGGTTGCGCTCACGGGCATTGCGGGTGAGCGCCGCGGCGCGCTCGAACTCCGCGCGAGCTTCCTCCCGCCGGCCTAATTTTTTTAGCAGGTCGCCGCGCACGCTGGGCAACAAATGATATTTCTCGAGAGCGGGTTCGGAAGTCAGCGCATCGACCAGTTCGAGGGCCTGCCGCGGGACCGTAAGCCATTCCGACCGCCACCGCCCGATTCAGCTCCACCACCGGCGACGGCGCGACCTGGGCGAGCTCGGCGTAGAGTTCCACAATGCGCGCCCAATCGGTTTCGTCCGCAGTCCGCGCCCGCGCGTGGCAGGCGGCAATCTCTGCCTGCAGTACGTACTGGCCTCGCGCGCCGCCGAGCTTAGCGCCCTGCAATTTTTCTGCGCGATCGAGCGCGGCGAGACCGCGACGGATGAGGAGCTGGTCCCAGTGCGCGCGGTTCTGATCGAGCAGCAGGATGGGTTCACCCGACGGACCCACCCGCGCCCGGGAACGCGACGCCTGAATTTCCATGAGCGCGACCAGGCCGTGGACCTCGGGCTCGCGCGGAGTGAGTTCCGCCAGGATGCGCCCCAGCCGCAGCGCGTCTTCACACAGCGCGGGACGCAACCAGTCGTCCCCGGCGGTCGCCGCATAACCTTCATTGAAGACCAGGTAAATAACCGCCAGCACCGATGACAGACGCGCGGCCAGTTCGGCGCCGCGAGGGACCTCGAAGGGAACGCGCGCTTCGGACAGAGTGCGCTTGGCGCGGACGATGCGCTGGGCGACGGTTGGCTCCGGGACGAGGAAGGCTCGCGCGATCTCTTCGGTCGTCAAACCTCCGAGCAGGCGCAGCGTGAGCGCGACCCGCGCCTCGGTCGAAAGCACCGGATGACAGGAGATGAATACCAGCCGCAGCAGGTCGTCGCCTACGTCGTCGTCGAGTGCCGCATCGAGATCTGCCATCTGGACCTCGCCCGCCCGGACCTCGCGGGCGCCAATCTTCTGCACCACTCCCTCGCGCCCGATTTCTTCGTGCTTGCGCTCCAGGCGGGTGTTGCGGCGGAAGTAATCGATGGCGCGATGTTTGGCGGCGGCCATCAGCCAGGCGCCGGGGTTGTCCGGCACGCCCGATTGCGGCCACTGCTCGAGCGCGGCGACCAGAGCATCCTGCGCCAGATCTTCGGCCACGCCGACATCGCGCACCATTCGCGTCAGCCCGGCGATGAGCCGGGGCGACTCGATCCTCCAGACGGCATCGATGGCGCGATGGGTGTCGGCAGCAGTCACTGCCACCGATCACATCATCTTTAATTCGCCAGCGCAAGCCGGAGGCGGTAACGGTGACGGTTAAGGGTGACGATGGACGGGTGCCCCACCCTCTTTCGCGTTTTCCGCGAAAAGGGTGGGTGATGGAAATCGTCAATGCACCTTCGTACTAAGAGACACTTCACAGTCAGAAAAAATCCCAAGCCCGAGTCGCCCGTGGAATCCCACCCTTCGAAAAACGAAGGGTGGGCCACCCGACCCAAAAACAGTGGGTCACCTGGCTTATCCCCTGGGAGGGAAATCGTCCGGGCCGAACATCTGGCGAACTTCGGTCTCGCCCTCCCAGCCCGGCCAGTGTTTCTTGTGAAGTTCCATGAAGTTGACCGCCGACTTGACCGCTTCTTCCTTCGACTTCAGCTCAAACTGCGCATAACCGCCGACCACTTCCTTGGCTTCGGTGAAGGGCCCGTCGATCACGCTGATCTGCCCGCCGGAAAGCCGGACGCGGGCGCCCAGCGCGGTGGGCGCGAGCCCGCCGCTGCCCAGCATGGCGCCGCCTTTCGACGCTTCTTCCGCCAGCTTGGCAATCGCATCCATGAGCGGCTTGGGTGGAGGACCCTGCTTCTCGGGGTGTTTGACGATCATCATGAATTTCATTGTTAGATCTCCTTTATAAGTGTCGGTTGAGAGCTGAGTTTCCGGGACATTTCGACCGGCTGACCTCGGGCTCTATTTACGCGTCGAATGAGAGGCAGTGAAATCGACATCCAGTATCATTAATTTCGGAAATATTTGGTAGGTGGGGGAGGGTGCCCGACCCTCTTTCGCATTTTTTGCGAAAAGCGTGGGCGCAGGGAATTACCGGTGCAGTTTGGAGTCCGAGGGACACCGCAGGAGTGGGAAAGGAATTCCAGGGAGAAGGCGATTGTGGCGGGCCGGTCAGTCGAGGCAGCGAATCGTCTGCTTGACGAAAAAGAAAACGGCCGCCAATGCGATTCGCCAGCCGACAAGCTTCAACTTTGACAGCTGGACCTCAAGCCGACTTTCTTTCTTTTCGATCACGAGGCTGCCTTCAGAGCAGAGGCCACGATGCTCTTCCTGTCTTCCTCTTTTAAACCTCGGCGGCGACCATGTCTGTCCGCTAGCGCTCCCATATCCGCGAGAGTCATTTGTGTAATGATCGAATTCGCATCCAACATTTGCCGTTATAGAAATAATGAGGTGAGGGAATGAAAATCGGAGTGATCGGGCTGGGGAACATGGGAGTCGGGCATGGCGGCGAACCTGCTCAAAGCCGGGCACGAGGTCACGGTGTACAACCGCACGCCCAGCAAGGCGCAGGCGCTGCTGGCGCAAGGCGCCCGCTACGCCGCGCAACCGGCGGACGCCTGCGGCGGCGACGCTGTGATCACCATGCTGGCAGACGACGGCGCGGTCGAAAGCGTTGTCTTCGGCGATGCGGGTGTGATCAGAAGCCTGCGCCCGCGGGCGATTCACGTTTCCTCGAGCACCATCAGCGTGGCGCTGTCGGAGAAGATGGCGGCGGCGCATGCCGCCGCCGGCCAGCGTTTTGTCTCGGCCCCGGTCTTCGGGCGGCCAGACGCGGCGGCTGCGGGCAAGCTCTTCGTCGCCGTTGCAGGCGCGCCGGACGCGGTCGATGAGTCCATGCCCCTGCTGGAGGCCATTGGACAAAAGACTTTTCGCTTCGGGAACAATCCGGCCGGACGCGAATCTGGTCAAGCTCAGCGGCAACTTTCTGATTTCTTCGGTGATCGAGGCGCTGGGCGAGGCCATGGCCCTGGTGGGCAAGGCGGGTCTCGACCAGCATCAGTATGTTGATTTCCTGACTTCCACGCTGTTCAACGCGCCCGTCTACAAGACCTACGGCGGACTGATCGCGGACAAGAAATTCCAACCCGCCGGCTTCGCCGCTCCCCTGGGGTTTAAAGATAATCGCCTGGTCCTCGCCGCCGCCGAAACCCTGCGTGTGCCCCTGCCTCTGGCCAGCCTGATTTACAACCGGTTCCTGACCTTGCTGGCCCGCGGCGGCGAGTCGCTGGACTGGTCCGCCTTCTCCCAACTCGCCGCAGAGGATGCCGGGCAAAAGGCGCTCCCCGCGCGCAGCTGCATAAGACCGAAAGATGGGCTTTCTGTCGTCGTCAAAAAATCCGTGATGATTCGAAAACCCCCACCCGCTATTTTCTTGCGGCGGTCTGCTTGCGCAGGCGATCTTCCTGCTCTCTGAGTTCGGGAGTTAATTCGGCCCCGAAGTCCTCGGCCTCGAACACCTGGCGAACCTCGATCTCGGTGCCTCCATCGAACGGACTGCGCTTGAGCCACTCGATGGCCTCCTCCATCGACCGTACCTGCCACAGCCAGAATCCGGCGATCAACTCTTTGGTCTCGGTGAACGGCCCGTCCGTGATGGTGTGCTTCCCGCCCTGGAACTTGACGCGCTTGCCCTTGGACGTGGGATGAAGCCCCTCGCCGGCCAGCATCACGCCGGCTTTCACCAGCTCTTCGTTGAACTTTCCCATCGCCGTCAGGATCTCGCGGCTGGGCATGACGCCGGCTTCGCTGTTCTTATCGGCCTTGACGATCACCATGCATCGCATTGGGTTGTCTCCTTAAATATGGTTTTATGATTTGGAGCCCAGCTTCCGGGCCCTGCTTAGACGTCGAATGGGCCCTGGCGGGATCGACAAGGTCCGGACTTTTTTTAACCCGATCCGGCGACCGCCTAAGGGATCACGGCCACCGTCGGATTCGTAGGCGGGCTTTCATGGCCGGCCGCATCCACGGCCGTCACGAAGTAGTGGTAGGTGGTCCCGTCGCTGACGTTGTGATCGATGTAACTGGGAGAGGCCACGCCGGAAGCGATCGGCTTATAAGTCCCATCGGGCTGGCTGCGATAAATGTTGTAGCCGGTCACCGTCGAACCCGGATTGGGAGCCGGAGGATTCCACTGCAGGAGAACGCGATGCGGGTTCTCTTTGTCTTTGGCCGTAACCCGGAAGAGCACCACGCCGGCGATTCCGAAAAGAAGGATCGCCAGAATCGCAACCGGTAGGCGCAGTGCTCTTCTCAAAGTTCGGTTATTTTGCCGGCTATTTCCGATTCACCAGCGAACCGGCTTCCGTGATGCTGCCTTTTACCAGGTCGGTCTGGATCTTGAGCTTCTGGTGCGGACGCAGGTCGACGACCGTATCGAACGGCAAATAGCCGGGCAGGGCCACGCGGACGCTGTGCCGGCCGGGCGTCAGCAGCATCGCTTTGCCCACTCCATCGAACTCATCGACGTGCCCGGCAAATTGATTGTCCACGAAGACCGCGGCCCGGCTGGGAGTGGCCGAGATTTTCAATTCCCCGGTCGCCGCTCCGGCGGTGGGGTGCTCGTCTCTTACCAGGGAAACGTTGACCAGGCTGGTTTGTCCGGGCTCGAGGATGACCTGCTGGACATAATCCTTGTACCAGGCCTGGCGCACCAGGACGTCATGCTTGCCGGGCAGCAGCACGATCTTCTTGTCGCCGGTCAGCTCTTTGACGAAGCCGACATACTGGCCGTCCACCCATACCCCGGCAGTTTTCTCCGCTTTATTGTGCGCCACGAACTTTAATTCGGATTGGACCCGATCCTCGGCACTTACCGCGCCGACGAGAACCATGATGGCCAAAATTGCCGGCAGACTTCTACGACGAAACATTTCCACCTCCAAAATAGCGACTATAAACCAGTATAAGCATCAGTCTATTCGCGAGTGAGTGCTAGTGGCCAGAGGGATACCCCGAGACCAGCCATGATGTAGCGGGTGCCTATCTTCTTTTCGCGCCTTTCGCGAAAAAGGGTGGGTGACCCGGAGAGGGATTTGACGACTGACGACCGACGACTGACCTATCGATTCAGATACTGGCGCAAGCAACGCACGCAGGGGACGTATCCTTCACGAATTGCCTCGGACGCCGCCACCAGCCGCACTTCACCTTCGCCCTCATGCTCATGCTTGTGCAGATACTTGCATCCGGGGACGTGGAAGGTCTTGCCGTCAGCTGCGACCTCGACCATCATTTCGGGCGGAACGCCGGTGCCGGGTTCGGCGTGGTAGGAACGCAAGGGAGTCAATACCGGCGAGCCCAAACGGACGAGAGCAAAGCTGCCCGAAACCAAGGCCAGCGCGGCCACTGCGATCAACCATCCGTAGGCGGTGCCTCGGGGAAGGGGCATGGTTTCGGCCAGCTTTCGTTGCCAGTCCGCGCTAAAACCTGGCGGCAATTCTACCAAACGGTCGTCGGCGTACAAGTGGACGACATTCTTCGTCCCATCCAACACCGCGGTGCAATGCCGGCATTCGCGGAAATGGGCCTCCATCGCGGCCCGAAGTTGCGGACTGACCTCGCCCTCGAGGTAGTTGGAGATTTCCTGCCAGACCTGTTCGCAACTGACTACCATGGCTTACTCCCTTTCCCGAAGGGCGCGCGGCTGAACCAGCCCGCCGCCAGTTCGGGCCCCAGAATGTCCCGCAGCATCAGCCTGGCCCTGAGCAGGCGCGTCTTGACGCTGGCGATCGAGATGTTCAAGACCTTCCGCGGTCTCTTCGATGCTCATGTTCTGCACGTCGCGCAGGAGAAATACCTCGCGATACTTTTGTGCCAGGCTGGCCAGGGCTTTAGCCAGCAGGGCGCGGATTTCGCTTCGTTCCAGCGCTTCGGATGGAATTTCCCGCCAGTCGGCGAAGTCTCGCGGAGTGTAGGCTCCCTTCTTCATCTTTCGAATCTGTGATCGGCTCGAACAAGTCCGCGTGCTGTTTTCGTTGCCGCATGCGCGCCTCGTTCACCGTGATCTGGATCAGCCAGGTGCTGAAACGCGATTCGCCGCGAAACTGCCGCAAGTTGGCAAAGGCTTTCAGGATGGCTTCCTGCGCCACGTCCTGCGCATCCGCGTCATTGCGCAGCAGGGCCAGAGCGGTCGCGTAAACCCGGCGTTCGTAGGGTTTGACCAGCTCGGCAAAGAGCGAAGAGTCTCCGTTGCAGATGCGTGCGATGAGGGATTGCTCGCTGTCGTTGCTGGCTTCGGCGGGTCTCTCGGCAATTGTCATTCGTCGCAGCATCTGGACTTCTACACTCGGGTATGTGCGCAAGAACGATCAGCGCTCGAGGTATTCGGGATTTTTCTTCCACCCCGTGAGCATGGACGCGAAATTATTCCAGCCGTGCAGAACGACCATGACGAGGTGCCCCAGAAGAAAGAACAGAATCGCCCACATCACGGCAAAATGCCAGATGCGGGCCCAGTGAAACCCGCCCATCATCCAGGCCAGCCAGGAAAACTGTATCGGCTTCCACACCGCGAGTCCGGTCGCGACCGAGAGAAATCCCAGTCCCAGCACCGATGTGTACGCCAGTTTCTGCAGCGGGTTGTAAACTTCGCGGACCACCGGCTTCGGTCCAAAGAAAAAGTAGTAGCGCATCATGGGCCACACCCCGCTAATATCGCGCGGCGTGAACAGCACCTGGCGATAATTGCGGCTGAACATCTGATAGCCCAGGTAGAAAACGCCGGTCGCGATGTAGATCCACATGAAGGTCAGGTGCCACTGCAGTCCGCCGCCCAGCCATCCGCCCAGGGCGAAGGCCTGGGGCCAGTGCAGCAGATCCTTCTGCGGTATTTTCGCGCCGAAGCTGGGGAAGGCCCGAAATATCTGAAAGCCGCTGGCCACCATCACCAGCAGCGAGACGGCATTCAGCCAGTGACAGAACCGCACCGCCCAGGGATGCTCATAGGCGGCCTGTTCCACTTCTCCCGTCTTGGGGGACTCGATTTCGATGACGGCTTCACTCATAGAGGTCTTACCACTCTCGGCTGGTCACAAACCGTAGAACGACGAATAGCCCTGATCTTCCCAGTAGCCCACGCGGTCGAGAACATTGGCGACCTTCAGGCTGGTTAAATATTTGGCCTGCTTGTAGCCAATTTTCGTAGGGATGTTCAATCGCAACGGAGCGCCATGCTCCCGGGTAAGAGGCCGGTTGTACATCTCGTAACACAGCAGGGTTTGGGGGTGCAGCGCGGTCGCCATATCGAGCGACTCGTAGTAGTCGTCCGCGCATTCGACGGTGATGAATCGGGCGGTGGTGTCGGCGCCGATCAGTTTCAGGAAATCCGATAGCCGGACGCCTCCGAAGCGGCCGATGACGTCCCATCCTTCGACGCAGACGTGGCGCGTGTTTTGCCGCATCCTGGGCAGCGCCTGAATCTGCGCCAGGGTGTATTCGCCGGGCTTCTGCACCGCTCCGCTTACGGTCAGCGTCCAGTTTCAAGATCGACGTCGGGATCTTCCACGTCGTAGCCGTTGATAGGGAATTTTTCAAACGGAGTCAGCTCAGAGTTGGGAAAAGTAGTGGCCAGATGCCCGGAGCGAAACAGCCGGGCGGAAGCCCAATCGCTGAAGCCAAGTCCGGCCTTGAGCAGCGGCTCCTGAAGCTTAGGAACGGCGAAGGCCCCGAGCGCCAGGACCGGCGCCAGCTTGAGCAATTCGCGGCGCGTAACCTTCTTAAACTTGCGAGAATCGATGCGTGTGTCCATGTTCTTCGTAGCGCCGAGCGTCCGCGCCGGCTGTCCGGAGGGCGTCCCGCCCTCCGCACCGGCTCGCCCAAGAGCGACAGTGTACCCGTTCGTGAGATTCCCGGGGCACGGAAAAGTTACGGCAAGCGATGCAGGCGTCAGCCTTTCACGGTCGCCGCCACGAACCGGGCAAATTGCTTCACATCCTGCTCGGTCGTATCGAAGGAGCACATCCAGCGCACCACCGATTGCTGCTCATTCCACACATAAAAGAAGTAGCGCTTTTGCAGCCGGGCAATCGCGGATCGCGGGATCCTGGCGAATACTCCGTTAGCTTCCACTTTGTAAACGATCTTCACCTGTGGAATCTCCCGCAGTTCCTTCTGCAGCAGGCGCGCCATGCGGTTGGCGTGCCGCGCGCTCTTCAGCCAGAGATCGCCGGTGAGCAAAGCGTCGAATTGGGCGGAGATAAAGCGCATCTTCGAGGCCAGCTGCATCCCCTGCTTGCGTAAATATAGAAAGTCGTTGCCCAGCTTCTTGTCGAAGAAGACCACGGCTTCCGCCCCCAGGGCGCCGTTTTTGGTCCCTCCAAAAGAAAGCACGTCCACCCCCAGGTCGCGAGTGGCCTGCCGCAGGCTTTGCCCCAGGCTGGCGGCGGCGTTGGCGATGCGGGCCCCGTCCATGTGCAGGAACATGCCACGCTGGTGAGCGAATCGGGCCAGGGCCTTGATTTCGGCAGGCTGATACACGGTGCCCACTTCCGTGGCCTGGGTGATGGAGATGACGCGGGGCTGGACGTGATGCGGATCATCGATGCCATGGTAGGCATGACTGACCGCTTCAACCGTAAGTTTGCCGTTGGTCACGGGAACGGGAATGAGCTTGCACCCGGTGAATTTCTCCGGGGCGCCGCATTCGTCGGTGTAGATGTGCGCGGCCTCGCCGCAGATGACGGCGTGATAAGAATTGGTCAGCGCCTTCAGGCTCAGGCAGTTGGCCGCGGTCCCATTAAAAACGAAGAAGACTTCTATGTCCGGGCCGAAATGCCGTTTGAACTTCTGCACCACAGACTCGGTGTAGGGATCGTCTCCATAGCCGACCGCGTGGCCCCGGTTGGCCTCGCCCACGGCTTGCAAAACTTCGGGATGAACTCCAGCATTGTTATCGCTGGCAAAGCTGCGGGCAGGTTTCATGATCCGAAATAATGTAGCAGAGGACGGGCATCGGGCCTCGGACTTCGGACCTTGGACGTCGGACCTCAGACTTCTCAACTAAGGAAACGGCCGAGGTCAGAGAGCCGAGGGCCGATGTCCGCTTTCACGGCATGGCACTGTGGTGGTGTTACCGGGCGGGTACCGGCGTGACCTTGGCGCGCCGGAACGTCGGGGTTACATTTAGCCCATGACACTGGTACTGATGATGGTGGTGCTGGCATTCGGCCTGCTCTATGTGGCGGTCGTAGCCGAGGAACGGCAGATGCAGGAAGCCACCAAGCCTCGCAAGCGCTAAACGGTAACTTCAGCGCTCAGTCCGGGTCTCTATGTCCGGCTTTGGGCCCCGAAACTTTCCCGCATACGCCCTTCCTTCGTCTCTATCCTCCCGACAATTTTCGAGTCTAAATTCCCTGACCGGCATCTACTAGTTTTATCTGGAACTTCGGCGCGGCGGGTAGCGGGCCGTGCGGCAGGCCTCCGTTTCGCGGGGAGCAACGCAAAAAATGGATTTTCTGACACTCAGGAAACACGGGGAATCGAGTCGGTTGACGCGGCGACGAGCAGGTTTAGCGGCAATTCTGGCGCTGGCGGCGGCAGGCGTGGCTTGTAGCGGAGGCTCGGTCCGCGGGGCGCAGCCCCAGGGTCCTTCCGGGATCCCGGTTAAAGTCGAAACCGCCAAGCTGATCTCGGTAAACGACACCACGGAGTACGTCGCCACCCTGAAGTCTCGCGAAACCTCCGTGATCATGCCGCAGGTCGAAGGCCAGATCACCGACATTTTTGTGCACTCCGGCGCCCGCGTCTCCGCCGGAACGCCCCTGATGCAGATTGATCCGGCCAAGCAGCAGGCCACCCTGAAAACCCAGGAAGACACGGTCAAAGCCAAGGAAGCCGAACTGGTGTGGGACCAGCAGGAATTCGAACGCAACAGCGGCCTGTACGACGCGAAAGTGGTCAGCAAGCAGGCGCTCGACCAATCGAAGACGGCGCTGGACCAGGCCCGGGCCCAGTTGGAGGCCCTGCACGCGCAGGTGCGGCAGGAAACGGTGCAACTGCACTACTACCGGGTAACCGCTCCCAGCGACGGAATCGTGGGCGACATTCCGGTGCGGGTCGGGGACCGGGTTACGACCACGACTGCCCTTACCACCGTGGACAAACCCGGAAGTCTCGAAGCCTACGTTTACGTGCCGGTCGAGCGCTCGGCACAGCTTCGGCCGAACTTGCCGGTACAGATCGTAGACCAGTCCGGCGCGGTGATCGCCGAGAGCCGGATCAACTTTATTTCGCCGCAGGTGGATTCGACCACCCAGACAGTTCTGGTCAAGGCGCCGATCGCGAACAGCAATGACAAGCTGCGCAACGCGCAATTCATCCACGCCCGCATCGTGTGGGGTTCGCAGGACCGCACCGTGGTCCCGGTGCTCGCGGTTTCGCGCCTGGGCGGGCAGTACTTCGCATTCGTGGCGGAGCAGCAGGATGGCAAGACGGTGGCGCACCAGAAACCATTGCGGGTCGGCGACATGACCGGCAACAACTACGTGGTGCTGGAAGGAATCAAGCCCGGGGACAAGATCATCGTGTCGGGCACCCAATTCCTGATCGATGGCGCTCCTGTCCTGGTGCCGCAAGGCTAAAGGCGGACGTCGGACCGTCGGCCCTCGGACTTCAGACTCGGCCTGGTTGTCTGAAGTGCACAAGCTTCATTGCAGCAGTTCATAAAGAGTTGCAGGAAAAGTCCAAGCAGCAGCTGTTCGGTGTGCCGCCCGATATTTGAAGTCTGAAGCCGGACGTCCGAAGTCCGAAGTCCGATGCCCGAGGTTCGATCCTGAATGTTCGTTGATTTCTTTATAAGACGGCCGGTCTTTGCCACCGTTTGCGCGCTGCTGATTATCCTGGCAGGCTCGGCCGTAATTCCTACCCTTCCGATTGCGCAATTTCCCACCCTGGCGCCGCCCCAGGTTTCCGTGACCAGCGTTTACGTCGGGGCCAGCGCGCAGACTGTGGAAACCGCGGTGACCGTGCCGCTCGAACAGCAGATCAACGGCGCGGAAGGCATGAAGTACATCACCTCGACCAGCAGCAGCAACGGGGTGAGCACGATCACCGCCACGTTTGACCTCAACCGCGATCCCGACCTGGCCGCGGTCGACATTCAGAATCGGGTGAACACCGCCCAGGGACGATTGCCCAACGCGGTCAAAGCTACCGGCATCACCATCGTCAAGGCCTCCAGCAATTTTGTGTTGGGCGCCGCCGTCTTCTCGCCCGAGGGGCGCTACTCCCCGCTCTTCATGAGCAACTACGTGGACGTTTACGTAAAGGACTCGCTGAAGCGCGTGCCCGGGGTGGCGGACGTCATCATTTTCGGCGAACGCAAGTATTCCATGCGGCTCTGGCTGGACCCGGTGCGCATGGCCAGCCGCGGATTGACCGCCTCGGACGCAGTCAGCGCGCTGCAGGAGCAGAACGTTGACGTCGCCGCCGGACAGGTCGGGCAGCCCCCCATCAAGGCGGGACAGGAATTCCAGATCAGCGTGCGCGCCATCGGGCGCCTGACCGAGGCGTCCCAGTTCGAGGACATCATTCTGAAGACCAATGCCGACGGGACGCTGGTTCGCCTGAAAGATGTAGGCCGGGCCGAACTCGGCGCCGAGGATTACAGTTCGGACCTGATGTTCAACGGGTACAACGCCGTCGGCATCGGCGTCACCCAGCTCTCCAGCGCCAACGCCCTGGAAGTGGACCGCCTGGTCCTGGCCGAACTGGACCGGTTGTCCACGCATTTCCCGCCGGGCATGAAGTATCAGAATGCCTTTGACACCACGGAAGCCGTGGGCGAATCGATCCGCGACGTGCTCACCACGCTGATCGAAGCCATCGTCCTGGTCATCCTGGTCATCTTTATCTTTCTGCAGGATTGGCGCAGTACCGTCATCCCCGCAGTGACCATCCCGGTTTCATTGATCGGAACGTTCGCCTTCGTCAAGCTGCTGGGATTCTCCGTCAATACCCTGACTCTGTTCGGCATCACTCTGGCCACGGGACTGGTGGTGGATGACGCCATCGTGGTCATCGAGAACATCGAACGCCACATTCAGGAAGGCGAGAGCGACACGCACAAAGCCGCCTCGGTCGCCATGTCGGAAGTGGCGGGAGCGGTCATCGCCACCTCGCTGGTGCTGGTCGCGGTGTTCGTGCCGGTGGCGTTTTTCCCCGGCACCACCGGCATTCTGTTTCGCCAGTTCGCGCTGACCATCGCGTTCTCCATTTCGATTTCCGCCTTCAATGCGCTTACCCTTACGCCTGCGCTGTCCGCCATCCTGCTGGGCCGGGTGCATCGAGAAAAGAACTGGTTCTTCAAGGCGGTGGACAAAGTCATCAACGGCGTCACCGAGGGCTACCGGCGTGCCCTGCGCGTGTTGCTGCGCTTCAAGCTGATTGCGGCTGTGCTGTTCCTGGGGGCGCTGGGTTTGACTTACGTGGTCTTCCAGCGCGTGCCCAAGGGTTTCGTGCCCAGCGAAGACCAGGGCTACTTCATCATTGCGGTGCAGGCGCCGTCCGGGGCGTCGCTCGAGTATACGAAGCACATCAACCAGCAGATTCAGGGCATTCTTCAGGACATCCCGGAAGTCGAAGGAATTTTTGCCATCGCGGGGTTCAGCTTCAGCGGCAGCGCCTCGAACCAGTCTCTGGTGTTCGTACCGCTGAAGCCGTATTCCCAGCGCAAGGGAGACGCCCACGCCGCCGAAGCCATCGTGAACCGGATTCGCGGCCGCCTGTTTGGTATTTCCGGCGCGCTGGTTCTTCCCTTCCTGCCGCCGGCGGTGCAGGGACTGGGACAGTTCGGCGGCTTTGCCTACGAACTGCAGGACCAGGGCAGCCATTCTCTCGAAGAACTGGCGGGCGTAACCCAGGACCTGATCCGCCAGGGCAGCGCCGCGCAAGGACTTGACGGGCCTCTATAGCACCTACACCGCCAACGATCCCCAGTTCGTGGTGACCATTGATCGCGAAAAGGCCAAGAGCCTGCACATTCCCTTGCAGCAGATTACCGACACTCTGAGCATCTACATGGGCTCGGCGTACGTCAACGATTTCGATTTCAATAACCGCTCCTACCGGGTTTATGTGCAGGCCGACCAGCAGTTCCGGGCCCGGTCGAAAGACATCACGCAGTTTTATGTGCGCTCGGACAGCGGAGCGATGATTCCGCTGGAAAACCTGGTCACCATCAACCAGACTACGGCCCCGCAGGTGATCAGCCACTACAATCTTTTTCGTTCGGCCGAAATTGACGGCTCAGCCGCGCCCGGCTTCAGTTCAGGCCAGGCCCTGGACGCGATGGCGCAGCTAAGCCAGAAAGTCCTGCCGCAGGGATTCGCCTTTCAATGGACGGGCTTGTCGCTCGAAGAACTGAGTTCGGGAAGCACCACGCTGATCCTGTTCGGACTGGGGACGCTGGTGGTGTACCTCACGCTCTCCGCGCAGTATGAAAGTTTCGTGCTGCCCTTCATCGTGCTGCTGGCCGTCCCCATGGCGCTATTGGGAGCATTGACGGCGCAATCATTGCGCGGCCTGGAGAACGACGTCTATTGCCAGATCGGACTGGTCATGCTGGTGGGATTGTCCAGCAAGAACGCCATCCTGATCGTGGAGTTCGCCGAGCAGCTGCGGCACCGCGGCATACCGCTGATGGACGCCGCGGTGGAAGCGGCAAGAATCCGGCTGCGTCCGATTCTGATGACCTCGCTGGCTTTCGTCCTGGGCGTGGTGCCGCTGGTGGTGGCGTCCGGCGCCGGCGAACACGGCCGGCACTCGGTGGGCACAACGGTCTTCGGCGGGATGATTGTTTCCACCATCCTGAACCTGTTCTTCATTCCCGTTCTCTACCTGATCATCGAAGGCTGGCGCGAACGCGGAAAGCCTCCGGGGGTCGTATCGGCATCCCAGGCGGAATGATCCGGAAGCGATAATGATTCAGAAATAAAAATGATAGGCTTTGCGGATGAGCCGTGAAGTCCTGACTCTGATCATCGACCAAGTGGGGACAGCCGCCCTCGGCTGTCCGGGCGAGCAAGGCTCGCCTGGCTGGTGCCGCCTAATCCAAAAGGCTGCGGAGCTGCGCTCCGCCGGACAGCCGAGGGCGGCTGTCCCCACGTGGTCTGGGGCGCCACATATTCTTGCCTCCGGACCTT
Organism: Terriglobia bacterium; assembly: GCA_963816025.1. Taxonomy (GTDB): domain Bacteria; phylum Acidobacteriota; class Terriglobia; order Terriglobales; family Acidobacteriaceae; genus JAIQFF01. The sequence goes on along the minus strand of CAWFJA010000024.1, from coordinate 58,248 downwards.
CGCAAAGGACGCAAAGAAACCACGAGAAGCCTACGGCTGGGCTGGCTGCTGCGCCGCGCCCAGAACCCGGCGCTGGCCGGGCTGCTGCACGAAGGCGATCACTCGAAGATTGCTCAAATCGGTTTTCGGGTCGAGCTTGACGTGAACGTCCTGGGAAAAAGTCTTTCCGGCCTCGATGCTGCCGACTTTGGTGAGACTCTGCACCACGCCCACGTGCGTCAGGCGCCGGCCGCTGTTCTCGCCGCGCAGCACCTGCGACTCCGCATGTTTCAGCGCCAACACGAGATAGACATCCGCCTTGCGAACTTTCAAGGTCTGCGGCAGCGCATCGGTGTCGATGTGCGCCTGCAGGGTCTTCGAGGCGTCCAGCGAGATTCCGGAAATGCGGATTGCGATCTTCGGCAGGGACAGGGCTTTGACCACCGCCTGGCTGGCCAGGCGCGAATCGCTGCCGATAAATTCTGTGTTGCCGTCCACCACCATCTCTGGCGTATAGACGCTGCTCAATCCGAAACGGTCGGAATAGGCGCTTTGGCGATCGCTGAAAAAACGCGAAGAGTAGGGGTCAGTCCACCCGATGTGGTTCCAATAATCCACATGCTCGCTGAGTACGATCAACTGCGCTCCACCAATGGGCTGGGTACGGTCGAGTTGCTGCAACAGCGCATCGGCAGGAGGACAACTGGAGCAGCCCTCGGAAGTAAAGAGCTCGACCAGAACCGGGGACGGCGCAGAGCTGCGCGACGCATCGGACGCGGCCGAAAACAACCAGGCAGAAACAGCAACCAACAGCAAAGCCGAGAGCTTGACCATTCCAAACCATCCCGCGCTGCGAGAAGTATCGCACGCTCCCGGAATGGATGTGTGAGCCGAGCCAAAAGTTACAGCCCGCACCGCGCCGTGCTGCCCGGAGTCGGGAGACCGGGTTTTCGCCATCACTTTCTCCACGTGGTCTGGGGCGCCACATATTCTTGCCTCCGGAGCTTGTCGTCTATAATCACAGGACTCTCTTCATCATGCGTGCCATCCTCTCTCTGGGTCTGCTGCTTCCGCTGTGCGCATCTGCCCAGATGGCCACCCCCAAATCCCCGCTTCCCCAAAATCCTGTCCCTCAATTCAAAGATGTGGCCAACGCAGCCGGCCTGACCGCTTCCCACATTTCCACTCCCGAAAAGAAATACATCGTCGAGTCCATGAGCGGCGGCGCGGGTCTGATCGACTGCGATAACGATGGCAAGCTCGACATCATCACGGTGAACGGTTCCACCATCGATCGCTACCGCCAGGGCGGCGATCCCATGATCACGCTCTACCATCAGGACGCGAATTTCAAATTCACCGACATTACCAGCGCCGCAGGACTGACCCGTAAAGGCTGGGGCATGGGCGTGGCCGTCGCCGACTTCGATAACGATGGCCTGCCGGACATCTACGTGACCGGCTTCGGCGGCAACGCGCTTTACCGCAACCTGGGCAATTGCAAGTTTGCAGATGTCACCGAAAAAGCCGGAGTCGCCGCCGGCGGCTTCAGCACCGGCGCGGCCTGGGCCGATTACGATCGCGACGGGTTCGTCGACCTTTACGTTTCGCGCTACGTCCATTTCGATATGGACCATCTGCCGACATTCGGCAGTGACGAAAAGAATTGCCGCTTCAAGGGAATCCTTGTCCAGTGCGGCCCCTGGGGCATGATCGGCGAGTCGGACCTGCTCTTCCACAATCGCGGCGACGGCACCTTCGAGGAAGTATCAAAGAAAGCCGGGATGGAAGATGTGAACCGCTATTACGGGCTGGGAGTGATCTGGGGCGATTACGACAACGACGGCTGGCCCGACCTGTACGTTGCCAACGACGCCGGCCCGAATTATCTGTATCACAATAAACACGACGGAACCTTCGAGGAGGTGGGCATGCTTTCGGGCGTCGCTCTCGGCGGAGATGGCCAGGCCCAGGGCTCGATGGGCGTGGACTGGGGCGACTATCTGCACCAAGGCCGGCTGTCGATGTTCGTGACCAACTTCCACGAGCAACCCGACACCCTGTACCGCAATCAAGGGAAAGACGGATTTTCCGACGTGAGCTGGCCGGCAAAAATTGCGCAACCCACGTTCCTCAAAGTGGGCTGGGGCACCGCCTTTTTCGATATGGACAACGACGGCTGGTTGGATATTTTCATCGCCAACGGCCACGTGTATCCGCAAGTGGATTCGATTCCCGGCGGACTGTCTTACCGCGAACCCATCCAGCTTTTCCGGAATCATCGCGACGGGACGTTTCAGGATGTCTCCAGTTCGCTGGCTGGCATCCCGCCGGAAAGCCGGCGCGGGGCGGCTTTCGGTGACATTAACAATGATGGGAACGTCGACGTGGTGCTGGTGAACGTGGGAGGGCCCCCCACGCTGCTGCTGAACCTGGGCGGAAACCGCAATCATCGCGTATTGTTCAAACTTGCCGGGACAAAGAGCAACCGCTCGGCCATCGGGGCGCGGGTTACGGTGAAGGCGGGGAAGCTGGTGCAGATCGGCGAGGTCCGCGCTGGAGGCAGCTACCTTTCACAAAACGATCCGCGCCTGCACTTTGGCCTGGGAGCCGAAACCAAAATGAACGAAGTCGAGATCAGGTGGCCGAACGGCAACGTCGAAGAGCTGCACGATGTGCCGGCGGATTTTATTTATACTGTGATTGAAGGTCGCGGAATTGAAGGCAAGACCCCATTGCCGCCGCCGTAGAGTTTATTCCGGCTCCTGCATCGCTCCCAGTGTCGGTTTATGCTTGGCGCTCTTCTTCTCCCTGCGATCCGGGACCACACGTCCAGCGGGAGGCGCGCCGATCTGGGCTCGCGCCATGGCCTTTACCTGACCGACCGCGCTGAACTTCTTCGGCTTGCGCTTCTTCTTCGCCATCCCAGACATCTTGCCATAGCTTGTCCGCGGCAAAGCTGCAATAATTGAGTTGGAAGGCGAATGGTAAACCATCGCCGGAGACCGATCAGACATGGAAGAGCGAGATTTCTTCGACGAGCGGACGGAAAAGAAGATGGCAACCCTGAACTGCCCGCACTGCCATCAGCCGGCGGAATACGAAGTCACCTGGATTGTCCGCACCAAAAAGCGGCAATTGCCCGGACGCGGCGACGAACGCGATCGTGCCCGCTTCGCCAAAGCCCGTTCCTACATGTTGCGTAAAGACGACCTCATGGGCTGCAAGAACATGCGCTGCCGCAAACGCTTCGAGATCTCCGGCGTGCAGTCGGTGGTCTTCACCGAATAGCTTGGCGGTCCGCCCGGGCCGCACTCGATCTCTTCCGTTGCGCCGCTTAGGGAATGATTACTTCCAGTTCCGCCTTGCCTCCCATGGGGCGGAAGGAACCGTCGGCCAGCGATACTTCGATCGTATGCTTTCCTGGAGCCAGCCCTTCAAAGACCAGCCGGTTGGTCATCGGTAAAATGTACGGTCCTCCATCCAAACGATATTGCAGATGTCCCATTTCCGGGCCATTGCCTGGATAGCTGATGGGATCGGTCAGAGTGAGGTTTCTCACGTCAACATCCACCACCGCGATTCTGCGGCCGGCATTCTTCTCCTTGTCCGTCAGCTGCGCCTTAAGCTGTGGCCCTTTCTCTGACCCCTGCCATGAACCTTCCTGGGCCGCCGCCGATAAGAGCGAAAACAAAAGCAGGAACAACGCGAATGCCATTCCTTGCCTGCAAAATGTGCGCATGATGTTCCTCCCGTCAAAAAATTACAGATCCGATCCAATTATACTTGTTGTCGAGTCAGCCACCGCGCCCGTCATTTATACTAAACAGTTTTCCGCTTTTCGTGGATCGAGCAGGGAAGGAGCTTGTCCTTGAAGATACTCGTCTGCATGAAACAGGTGCCGCAGAAGGATGCGCCACTCAAACTGAACGAGTCCGGCACCTGGATCCGCGAAGACGTGTCGTATGAGGTCAATGAGCCCGACGCCTTCGCCCTCGAAGAGGCGTTGCGCCAAAAAGAGAAGCACAGCGGCGAAGTCGTGGTCATCACGGCCGGCCCCGCGCGCGCCCAGCAGGTATTGCGCGAAGCCCTGGCCAAAGGGGCGGATCGCGCCATCCATCTCGAAGACACTGCCTTCGTCGGCCTGGACGCTTCAAACACCGCCCGCGCCTTCGCCGCCGCCATCAAAGACGAAAAGTTTGATCTCATCTTTACCGGGCTGCAGTCTGACGATTACGGCTACGCGCAAACCGGCGTGGTGCTGGCCGAACTTCTGGGCTGGCCCCATGCCACCATCATCATGCAGATCGAGAAGACGGACGCCGGCATCCGGGTCAAGCGCGAGCTCGAAGCCGGCTACTTCCAGTTCGTGGACATGCCTCTGCCGGCGGTGCTCACCATTCAGTCCGGCATCAACAAGCTGCGCTATGCCACGCTGATCGGCATCAAACAGGCGAAAAACAAGCCGCTGCGCAAAGTAACAATGGCGGAAGTGCAGCCTGCGATCGGCGCCAACATGCAGAAGATCGAGCGCCTGTACGTTCCGCAGAAAACCAAAAACACCGAATTTCTGGAAGGTCCCGCAGCCGAAGTGGCAAAGAAGCTGGTAGAAAAATTAAGAAACGAAGTGCGCGTCCTGTAGCGACTGGGAACCGAGAACTGAAATCCGGAAACTGGGTTTTTGGAAATCCCATCACAGAGACGCAAGACCCGAGACGCAAAATCATGGCTGATTCAATCCTGGTAGTCGTCGAACAACGCGAAGGAAAACTAAACCGGGTCTCATGGGAGACCTTGACCGCCGGCCAAGCCCTGGCCGCCGAAACCGGCTGGCCGCTCGAAGCCGCCGTCGCCGGAAGCGGAGTCACCAACCTTGCCCACGAAGTCGCCGGCAAGAAGGTCGCGAAGGTCTATGCCATCGAGTCCCCGAAACTCGAGCCCTACACGCCCGACGCCTTCACCGCAGCGCTCAAGCCATTCATCGCGTCCAAGCAGCCCAGGCTGGTGCTCATGCCGCACACCTATCAGGTGCGCGATTTCGTGCCCAAGCTGGCCACGGCGATGGAGCGCACCGCCATCAGCGACTGCATCGGATACAAAAAAGATGGCGACAAACTGCTCTTCACCCGCCAGATGTTCCAGGGCAAGCTGGCCGCCGACGTCAGCTTTACCTGCGCCGCCCCGTGGTTCGTTACCTTCCAGAACGGAGCTTTTCGCGGAGACAAAGTTGAGGCCGGCGCCGGCCCTGCGCCCGTCGAAACCGTCAACGTAGAAATCGCTGACGGCATCATCCGCAACCAACCGCAGGAAGTCTTCAAGGAAGCCAAGCAGGCGGTCGATCTGACGCAGGCCGAAATCATCGTGTCGGTCGGCCGCGGGATCAAAGAACAGAAGAACATCGAACTCGCCAAGCAGCTTGCCGAAGCGCTGGGTGGCGAGCTGGCGGCGTCGCGCCCCATCTGCGACTCCGGATGGCTCCCCATGGATCGCCAGATCGGTTCGTCCGGACAAACGGTTGCGCCCAAGCTGTACCTCGCGCTCGGCATCAGCGGCGCCATTCAGCATATCGTCGGCATGAAGGGCGCGCGCACCATCATCGCCATTAACAAAGATTCGGAAGCGCCCATCTTCGAAATCGCCGACTACGCGGTGGTGGGCAACCTGTTCGACATCGTGCCGCCGCTGATTGAAGAAGTGAAAAAGGCCAAAGCTGGTGGATAAGGTTTCAAGGTTTCAACCGCTTGGCACCAGGAGGTATCGTGGGCCATTCTTATCGAGACTTAGTCGTTTGGCCGAAAGCCAAGACCTTGGCCGTTCACGTTTACCAGCAAACTGACGGCTTTCCCAAGGCAGAAACCGATGGACTAACCTCACAGATCCGACGGGCAGCGATTTCGGTTGTGTCGAATATAGCCGAAGACCAAGGCAGACTGACAGCTGGAGAGTTTCAGCAGTTTTTGGGACACTCACGAGGTTCTCTGCTCGAGCTTGAGACCCAACTCGAGATTGCTTGTGAACTGCGGCTATTGGATGGCAAAGTCTACGAGGGCCTGAGACAAGAGTCGTATCAAGTTCTCGGTCTGATCAACCGACTGCTGGATTCATTGCGGAAAGTCAAGCGAGCATCCTGAAGCAAGCGGCTCAGATTTTGAAACGTGAAACCTTGTAACCTTGAAACCTGAATGCTGATCTTCCGCAAGCCGCTCCCCAACATCGAACGCCCCCAGATGCCCGCCGACGTCGTGATCGTCGGCGGCGGGCCGGCGGGCATGGCGTGCGCCCTGCGCCTTTCGCAGCTTATCGATCAGCACAACGCGAAGCAATCCCGACTCGCAGCTCAGCAAAGAAAATATCTACGTGCTCGAAAAAGCCCGCGAAATCGGCCAGCACTGCCTTTCCGGCGCGCTGCTCGATCCCCGCTCCATGCGTGAACTGCTCCCGGGATTCGAGAAGGAAGCGCCGCTCGAGGCTGCTGTCACGAAAGAGGCGGTTTACTTTCTCACGCAAAAAGGCAAATTCAAGTTTCCCATTACCCCGCCGCCGCTGCGCGATCATGGCAACTACGTCATCTCGCTAAACCGGTTTGTGAAGTGGCTCGGCGGGAAGGTGGAAGAAACCGGCATCACCATTTTCACGGGATTTGCCGGCTCCGAATTGCTCCTTGAAGGCGACCGCGTTACCGGCGTCCGCACCGACGACAAGGGCGTGGACAAGCAGAATCAACCGAAATCGAATTTCGAACCGGGCTACGATCTGCAGGCTAAAGTCGTAATTCTCGCCGAAGGCACTCGCGGCTCGCTCACCAAGCAACTGATCGCGCGCTTTGCCCTGGATCGCGACCGCAACCCGCAAACCTACGGACAGGGCATCAAGGAACTCTGGGAAGTGCCCGCCGGCCGCATCGCTCCCGGCGAAGTGATCTACACCATGGGCTGGCCGCTGACCACGAAAGAATACGGCGGCGCCTGGATTTACGGCGGCAAAGACAATGTGGTCTCGCTCGGTTTCGTCGTCGGCCTCGACTATCCCGATCCCCGGCTCGATCCGCAGCGCGTCTTGCAGGAGTTCAAAAAGCATCCGCTGGTGGCCAAGCTTCTCGATGGCGGCAAGATGATCCGTTACGGCGCCAAGAGTCTGCCCTATGGCGGCTGGTGGTCGATCCCGCCCGTGGCCGGTAATGGATGGATGATCCTCGGCGACTCCGCCGGTTTCCTGAACTCGCAGCGTCTGAAAGGAATTCATCTCGCGATCAAGAGCGGCATGCTGGCCGCCGAGACCGCGTTTGAAGCCCTGAAAAAAGACGATTTCTCCGCCGCCACGTTAAGCGATTTTCAGCGGCGAGTGGAATCCAGCTGGATCAAAGACGAGCTCTGGAAAGTCCGCAACTTTCACCAGGGCTTCGAACATGGATTCTGGCGCGGCATGATCAATGCCGGCCTGCAGCAGTTCACCGGCGGACGCGGCCTGCACAATCGCTATCCCTCGACCGCGGGCTACCAGCATCTGAAGAAACTCGGCGAGCTGCCCGCGGATGGCGGCGATGAAGCCAATCTCCTCGGCCCCGCTAAAGGCGATGGCAAGCTGACCTTCGACAAGCTCACCGACCTCTACCACTCCGGCACCAAGCATGAAGAGGACCAGCCGGCGCATCTCGTCATTCACGATACCGACGTCTGCAACACGCGCTGCATAAAAGAATTCGGCAACCCGTGCCAGAATTTCTGCCCGGCCAACGTCTACGAGATGGTCGACGACGCCACGCAACCCAACGGCAAGCGCATCAGCCTGAACCCGTCGAATTGCGTGCACTGCAAGACCTGCGACATCGCCGACCCGTACCAGATCATCACCTGGGTGCCGCCCGAGGGCGGCGGCGGGCCGAATTACGACGGCATGTAGTGGCAAGGTCCACGTGGGGACGGGTCTCTGACCCGTCCGGTCGAGCGCAGCTCGACAGAGTTCTGTTCGCTTGAGCAGCGTGACCCTACGCCGCCCAGTTTTGCAGCTTCAGCCCACGTACTCGCCGGAACTCTCTTTCATTGTTGGTAACCAGCGTCAACCCCGATGCCAGGGCATGGGCCGCAATCCAGAGATCGTTGTTTCCGATCATCTCTCCCTTGGTGGCCAGTTCCGCCCGTAGCGTGCCGTAGGCTTCGGCGGCGGCTTCGGGCAAAGGAAGCGCAGGCAACCAATGAAAGAGCTCGCGCAACCGGATCAGCGCCGCTTCCCGTTGTGAACTTTTCGCAGCCCCGTAGATCAGCTCTCCATAGGTGATGACCGAGAGCGCAGCTTCGCCGGGACGGAGCCGGCGAAAGCGCCGCAAAACTGCTTCTGGTCTTTCCTGGCGGATGTAAATACAAATGTTGGTGTCCAGCAGAAAGCGCGGCTGCATCTAAAGCCCCTTGCGTTTCTGGGGGCGGTCTTTTCGGCGGTCGAGGGCAAGATCCTCCGGCAACCCGGCCAGCAGATCGAATGCCCGCGCCATGGTCCCGTCCTTTTCCCGCAGGACGATTTCCTTTCCCCGGCGGAAAATCTCGACTTCTTTGCTCTGCAAGCGGAATTGCTTGGGCAGCCTTACCGCCTGGCTGTTTCCTGAGCGGAATACCTTGGCCGTACCCATAACTATCCCCCGGAATAAAAGTATATACGTCAAGTATACACATTGCCGAAAGCCAGCAAAAGCGGTATTGTGGCGGTCGCTCCTTTGCCCCAAGTCGGGTGCCATATCGAAATTTGTTTGGCCGCCCCATCCTTTGGCATCTTTGAGGAACAACATGCAGCTCATCTCCCGCCGCCGGGTCGCCCAGTTTGGATTCATCGCGATCCTCAGTCTCGGCGCCTCAGCCCAGCAACCCGCGCCCTCGATTCCCTCCACTGGCTTCGCCGGCCTCGATCAATACCGGGCCAGGCGCATTGCCGTCTTCACCGACGACTACGGCCAACTCGCCCGCTACCGCGACGCCAACGCCGCCCTCAAGCCCCCGGCACCCGGCGAAAACCGCGTCGTCTTCTTCGGCGACTCCATCACCGACATTTGGAAGCTCGATGACTATTTCCCCGGCAAGCCCTACCTCAACCGCGGCATCGGCGGGCAGACCACGCCGCAGATGCTGGTTCGCTTCCGCCAGGATGTAATTGACCTGCATCCCCGGGTGGTTGTGATTCTGGCGGGAACCAACGATATCGCTGGCAACACCGGCCCCATGCGCCTCGAGGACATCGAGGCCGACTATGCCTCCTTGGCGGAACTGGCGCGGGCGAACCACATTGCAGTTGTATTTTCCTCGGTCCTGCCGGTGCACAACTACACGCCGAAATCGCAGGACTTTTTCGCGCAGCGTTCTCCGCAGAAAATTCTGGCGCTCAACCAGTGGCTGAAAGACTATTGCGCCGCCCACGGCCTGGTATATCTCGATTACTTTACCGCTATGGTGGATGACAAAGGCCTGCTGAAACGAGATCTGGCCGACGACGGCCTGCATCCTAACGCCGCCGGCTTCAAAATCATGGCACCGCTGGCGGAGGCGTCGATCGCCAAAGCGCTGGCAGGCAAGCCCTGATTTGGCTCTCCGGTTCGCCGGAGGCGTTTATAATATGGGTTGAGTTTCCGACCGCCCCAGCCTACGGGCATACCCTGGCTGTGGCGGCGAAGGGTGGTTTTCTTCGCGTCCTTTGCGAAAACCTTTGCGCCCTTTGCGGTGAGAAGCTTTTGACCGCAAAGATCGCCAAGGATTCGCAAAGTTCGCAAAGAAATTCCGCCCCAAGGGTGCAGGTGGAAACGCCCGCGCCTCCCGGCTTCGCGAGAAGCCATTGGAAAGGAAACAGCTGCCGGGCATTTTCCGCCTGTCTGTCCCTTTCCTCTTAAGTGAATCCGAAGTAGCGGGAACGAAGCACTTAGCAATTGGCAATTGGCACCTGGCCACTTAGAGATATGGCCGCTGCCACTGAGGGCCAATTGCCAATTGCTAAGTGCCAATTGCTAAAACCCGTGCCTCTCACCGACAAATTCGGACGCGCCATCACCGATCTGCGCATCTCGGTCACCGACCGCTGCAACTACAAGTGTGTTTATTGCCGCACCGGGAATGAAGGCGCGCTGTACGGCGATCTGCCTTTCGCCGACTACCTGCGCATGACGCGTGTGCTGGTTGGGCTGGGAATCGAAAAAGTCCGCATCACTGGAGGCGAGCCGCTGCTGCGCAAAGGCGTGATCGATTTCGTTGGCGAGTTGGCGAAACTGCGCACCACCGACGGAGATGAACTCGACATCGCGCTGACCACCAACGGCCACCTCCTGGCCGAGATGGCCCAACCGCTCAAGGATGCCGGCTTGCGCCGCGTGACCGTGAGCATGGACGCAGTTGATCCCGACCGTTTCGCCCGCATTACGCGTGTGCCCGACGGATACGACAACGTGCTGGCCGGCATCCGCGCATCCCGCCGCGCCGGGTTGTGGCCGGTGAAAGTGAACTGCGTGCTGATGCGCGGCTTCAACGAAGATCAGATTATTCCCTTCGGCATGTTCGCCCGCGAAGAAGGCGTGGTGGTCCGCTTCATCGAATTCATGCCGCTCGAAGAAGATCGGGTGTGGTCGCCCAACACCGTGGTCCCGCTCGAAGAAATCGTGCATCGCATGGGCGAATACCGGCCGCTGGTGGAAATTCCGCATGCCCGCAGCGAAACCGCCCGCCGCTATCGCTTCGACGACGGCATGGGAGAAATCGGCATCATCGCGCCGGTGTCACATCCCTTTTGCGGACACTGCAGCCGCATCCGCATTACCTCCGACGGCAAGATTCGTACCTGCCTGTTCTCCATTTGGGACCACGACCTGCACGGCCAGATGCGCCGCGGGGCTTCGAATGATGAGTTGGCCGAATTCATCCGCGGCGTGGTCCAGAAAAAAGAAGAGCGCCACCATATCGGCGAACCGGATTTCGTGCCTGCATCGCGGACCATGGTCCACATCGGCGGCTAGGGGCTTGGCGGAGGACGGGCGTCCTCGCCCGTCAGGCACTGGCCTGTGCTCGACGGGCGATGACGCCCGTCCTCCATCAATCATCCGAAGGGGCAATTTCCCGGCTGTCGAGCGGCATATTTCTCCTCAGTACATAAGCCGGACCGTTCTTATCTCTTCAGGAAAACCAACTCCTCGCCGGGTTCATATTGTCTCCACCGTCAAATGAATATTCCTCATACTCAATTCACCGAGCTTTCAAAATCGAAGGAGAAATAAAAATGAAAATCACTTATCTACTCATGGCGTTCACCATGCTGCTGTCGGTGACCACCAACGTGTTGGCCGCCGCGAAGAAAGACATCGTGGATACCGCGGTCGCGGCCGGCGACTTTAAGACTCTGGCGGCGGCATTGCAGGCCGCCGGACTGGTGGACACCTTGAAAGGGCCCGGCCCGTTCACGGTTTTCGCGCCCACCGACGAAGCCTTTGCCAAGCTGCCCGCGGGCACGGTCGAGGAATTGCTCAAGCCCGAAAACAAAGAGAAGCTGGTCGCGATTCTTACCTATCACGTTGTTCCGGGAAAAGTCATGGCGAAGGACGTGATGAACCTGACCACAGCCAAAACCGTGAATGGCAAGAGCGTGACCATCACCCAGCAAAACGGAGCGGTGATGGTGGACAACGCAAAAGTCGTTCAGACCGACATTGCCGCTTCGAACGGAGTCATTCACGTGATCGACTCTGTAATTCTGCCGCAATAGTTTTTTGTGGTGCGCCTCTACCCGACGGCTGGGAGGAATATTTCCCAGCCGCTTTTTTTGGGTAGAGCCGCCGGCGCTACTCCCACTGAGATCGATTCTCGGCGCCCGAACCGGTACCATCGTGAGCATGCGCCGATTCGCCATCCCGCTGGCCCTGGTCACATTGAGCGTGGTGCTCTGCCCGGTCGCGAGCCTGGCCCAGCAAGTTGCGCTCTCTGCGCCCGCCTCTACTTACCTGGGTTTCGACCGCAACGAATATCCGGGAGACCAGAACCTGCGGCAACTGCGGCAGACTTTTGCCTACGCAGGTTTCTGGCTGAACCGTCCTCCCGGCGAGAGGATCAACAGCTGGGGAGGGAAACGGCAGACCTTGCAATCCGCAGGATTCGGATTTCTCGTGCTCTTCAACGGACGGCTCTACGCCGGTCTGAAAACAGTTTCGAACGCAGCCCGGCTGGGCAGGTCCGATGCCCAGGCAGCCGTTGCCTCGGCGCGGCGCGAAGGTTTTCCGTCAGGGACGATCATCTTCCTCGATCAGGAAGAGGGCGGCCGGATGCTGCCTGAGCAGAAGGCTTACATCTACGCTTGGGTGGACGGTGTCGCCGCGGCCGGCTTCCGCGCCGGCATTTACTGCTCCGGCATCGCGGCCAAAGAGGATGGTGGCGTGTCGATCGTCACTGCGGAAGATATCCGTCAAAACGCGGCAGGAAGGAAGGTCGCGTTTTGGGTCGCGAACGACGCCTGCCCGCCATCGCCGGGATGCGCCTTCCCCAGGCGTGCGCCCAGTCCGGCCGAGAGTGGCATGGAGTTCGCCGACGGATGGCAGTTTGCCCAATCTCCGAAGCGGCGGGACGTCGCGACCGGGTGCCCGGCCAACTACAGCCCCGACGGCAGTTGCTATCCCCCGGGAATCGATCCCGCCCGGCACCTGCACGTGGATGTAGACACGGCGTTCAGCGCCGATCCGTCGCAAGGCCGCACGCCCTGACGAGCCACGCGGCTCAGCCCTCCGGGCCATTCTCCGAATCAGGATTCCCCTGTTGCTGAACCTTCCGGATCAGAAGGATGACCTCGTGCCTGGTCGGATCGTAAGTCATCGCGAGATTGACCATCGTCACCCGTCCTGGAAACTTGAAAAGAAACTGAATTTGATCTCGTCCGGCTTTTTTGCTGGCGATCATCTCCTGCACTTTTCCTTCGAATTGCTTGACGCAGGTGCAAGGCGCCACGGAGCGAAAGAAATTCCTGCCTAGCACACCGCCCCGCGGCAGGCCGGAGAGCGACGACTCCGCAGTGTTGTATTCCAGGACTATGCCTTGTTCATCCAGCCGGATAAAACCATACGGCAGAAGATCAGCCACTCCGCGATTCAGGAGCGCCACATTTTCGATGGGATAGTTGAACTTGTCGCCCAGGCAGGTCAGGCATATTCCATGTGACACCAAGCCGCCTTTGCCTTCGCGAATCGTCCGGTTACACCAGGCGCAGACAATCGAATGCTCGTTCCCGGGAGATGGGTCAGGGAGCTTTTCTGCCATGGCAATGTGCCTTCAACCGCGATTGTGCCTGTGCCATGCAGGCAAAGGCAAGGAACTTAGGTCGGCATGTACCGTTCTCTCCGCGACTCGAAGTTCCACCTACGCGGCGCTCAGCTCCAGCGGAATGCGGCCCTTGTTCCGCGCCAGCCATTGCTCGAAAGTCTGCAGGGATGGATTCAGCGACCGGGTAAACTCCAGGTTGCGGGCGCCGCAGAAATATTGTTCGAAGTCATGTTTGAACTGAAACATGTTGCCCAGATCGTCGGCGCCGGGGAATCCGAAGCTGCGATAGACCTCGGGCGGCACGCTGTTGTAGCGGACTTCTTTGCCCAGGGCCTTGCCGAATGCGGCAGCCATCTGGGAACCGGTTAAGTGCTCTCCCGCGATGCCTACGGTCTGGCCGATGAACTCGCGTCCCTTTTTGAAGATGCCGTACGCGCACCGGCCAATATCTTCGGCGGCGATGCCCGGCAGTTTTTTGTCGCCCATGGGGAGCGTGATGGCCAGCGTCCCGTCCGGCCCTGGTTTCGGACCCATGCCGAAGTGGATGAAGTTGTCCCAGTAGAATGACGTCAACAGGCAGGTCGTGGGCACGCCCAGCTCGGTGAAGACTTTGTCGGATTCGCCCTTGCCGTCAAAATGCGGCACTTTGTACTTACCTTGCAGCGTAGGCATGCGCGGATCGCTGAGCGGAATCCACTTGCGGGTGTCCTCGAGAGTGGACCAGATGACGTGCTGCAATCCGGCAAGCTTGGCCGCTTCGGCCATGGAGCGCGCTTCCGCCATCTCCCTCTCGACCGAGAAGTGGTCCCAGAAAAACGTGACGCAAAATGCTCCATAAGCTCCCTGGAACGCTTTTTTCAGGCTGGCGGCGTCGTCGATGTTGGCGGCCACGACTTCCGCACCCGCTTGCGCCAGGGCCTGTGCCTTCTCGGAATTTACGTTTCGGGTAATCGCGCGGGCGGCGAAACCGCCGTCAGGATCGTCAAGAATCGCCTGCACTAACCCGCCGCCCTGTGCCCCGGTGGCGCCCATGATCGCAATAATCTTCTTGTCAGCCACGCGGATCCTCCTGAAGATTTTTTCAGAGAAAACCTTTCTTGGGTTGAGGGTACTCCCGCAGTCCCGAAATTGCCAACCGGTTCGGCGGCAAAAGCGGCGCGCTCGGCATCCCGTGCCCATCCTTAATGTGAAGATTTTTAGAATGCCAATGCATTAGAATAACGGCATACCCCTATGGCCGACCGTAGTTTTACCCTCGAAGAAGCCCAAAGCCTTCTGCCCGTCCTGGAATCCCTCCTACGCACTGCCATTGACGGCAAAAAGCTGATTGAAGCTGTCGACGCCGAACTACAGGACCTGGCCCACCGCGTCTTCCTCAGTGGAGGCTTGCTGGTGAACATCGTGCAAGTGGCGCGGCGCAAAGCGGAGCGGGAAAAGACCATTCAGCGCGTAAAGGACACGCTGGCCGAGATCGACGCCACCGGAGTCCAGGTAAAAGATCTCGACATCGGACTGCTCGACTTCCCCTGCGAGGTGGAAGGCCGCACCGTGCTGCTGTGCTGGAAGTTGGGTGAAAAGGGAATCACGCACTGGCACGACACCAGCGAAGGTTTCGCCGGCCGCAAACCCATTGACGAGAGAATCGCGAAGGCGAAAAGAACGAACTAGTCGTTAGTCGTCGGTCTTCGGTCGTCAGCAAAAGCTTCGACCACTGGGGTTAAGATTCGCTGACGACTGAAGACTGACGACCGAAGACTGTCTCAAGGTTTCCCGTCCTCATTCCAGCGCGGCGTGAACGACGAATTCACCAGCCATCGGACCGGACGCAACAACGACCCTATGGCGGCGTCCATGTGCCTGAAATCGATGTGGGCCACGTCGTCGGTGGGCTGGTGGTAGTCGCTGTGCAATCCGTAGCTCGAAACCGTCTGGGCGACCACGCCTTTTTTTGCCAGGACGTAATTGTCGGAGCGCTCGAAAAAGTTTTGCTCCGGGTGAGGGTCTCCGATCAGTTTGGCTCCGCGAGCGGCCAGCATGGGCCCGAGATTCGAACGCTCCCACCCGGTCAGCCACACCGTGTCCGAGCCGACGGCGGGATCGGCGCGTCCCAGCATTTCGAATTCGAGGTTGACTGCGATCTGCTTCAGCGGTACCGGAGGATGCTGCAGGAAAAAGGTTGATCCCTGCCCGCCCGTTTCTTCGCTGCCGAACAGGGCGAAGATTACGGTGCGTCTCGGCTTCGGCCCGCTTCCGAGGACGCGCGCCAGTTCGAGCACCGCAGTGGTGCCTGACGCGTCGTCATCGGCGCCGTTGTAGATGTCATCTCCATTCACCGCCGGCCCAATTCCCAGGTGATCCAGATGGGCCGAGAGCAACACCGCTGCCTGTTGCAGGCTCGGGTCGCGGCCCCGCAGCATGCCGACCGCAGTCCAGGTGTAGCGCTTCTCGCTGCTCGTAGGGCCATCGAAGGTCAGGGTTGTATTTTCCGGAAGACCTTTGAGGACAGCCGCTGCTTCCGGACTGGCTTCCAGCAGACTCAAATCGCTTTCCAGGCCGGAAACGTCCTGCCCCTCGATTTTCACCGGAAGCGTGGGCAGTTTTTTGGCGTGTTGCTGGAAATGGGCGGCGCGCTCCGCGCCGGCGGCGATGATCGCCGCCACGGCTCCCTTTCCGCCCAGCGACGAGGCCCTGGCCCGCTGCCTCCGCCTGTCGTTCCCAAGAATCAGGACGATGGCGCCCGCAGCCTGCGGATCGTCTTCGTCGGCGTTGATCACGTGTAACGGGCCTGAGAAATGGGTTTGCGCGAGATAGAGAACCGCGAACTCCTGGCCGCAGGTCCAGGCAATTTTTTCTCCGCCGGCTTCTCCGCTGGCGGATTTCGCAAAGGTCAGTTGCGGGGGCGCGGTGAATTTTGCCTGTTGCAATGTCGCCCGCTGGAGATAACCACCGTCGTCGCCGGCCGGAGCGATTCCATAGGCCCGCAGTTGCGCGGCCACATAAGTCGCCGCCACCAGTTCGTCCGCCGTGCCGCTGCCGCGGCCGCGCAGCGCGTCCGAAGCCAGAAACTCCATGTTGGCCCGGATGCAGGCGGCGCACAGGCTCGGAACGGGCCTGGCCGCGCGAACCGGGGTCGGCTGCGTTTTGTTCGCCACGCCCGGCGCCAAGCCGGTCTGGCCGAAAACTGCGGCAGAAAGACATATCGAGAAGAATCCGACGCTTAGAAGAGAGGGGAGTTTCATTCGTGGATTGGATCCGGACTTCGGGGGCTCGGCCTGGCCGACGTAATCCGATAGCAGACTAGCAGACCGCGGCGGCTGCCGGTAGTGGACTCTTGCCGGCCCTGGCGCCGGCTCGAAGCCAGCGATCTTTGTATGTCTGCGGTAACTGACGGCCGCCTCAGACCTTAGTGCACACAGAAGTACGCCCGCCGGCTCCGGTCAAAACCTTCTCTGCTACAATTCCGGGTAGCCACTCCATGCGGACAGTGCCACCAAACTACGTCTGCCGGAATTTTTCTACCATGCCTTGTTGTAAGCGGAACTTCCGTATTTTGGCTACGTTGGCGGCGCTGTCACTGCTTGCGCTGGCGGCCAGTTGCCGAGGCTTTTTTGTCAATCCCACGCTGACCTCACTGGCAGTGGCGCCGGCGTCGGTATCGCTGATTGAAGGGCAGACCCGACAGTTGTCCGCGACTGGCACTTACGCCGCCGACAACAGCACCAAGGATCTGACCGGAAGCGTTGACTGGACCACGTCCGATCCAACTGTAGCGACGGTGAGCAGCGGTGGTTTGGTAAAGGCAGCCGCAACTCTCGCCACCCCTCCCGGAACTGCAACCATCACCGCCACTTCAGGTACCATCACCGGCACTTCCACGATCACGGTAAACACTGGCCCATTGCTCTCTATCGCGGTTACAGCTTCAACCCTGACTCCAACTGCGCGGCTCGACCTTCACCTTGACTGCGAAGGGAACATTTTCGGGAAGCAGCCAGCTCCAGGACATCACCAGTCAGGTCACCTGGAACAATGACAACACTACCGCCGTTAGCTTGAGCCAGGGAAGCGGAAGCGCGACTGCCAATACCGGCACCTCGGGTCAGGCCGCTCACATTTTTGCCACTCTGAATGGCATCAACAGCAATACTGTGACTATCACCGTGCAATGACCGCCATCCGCTGCATTGGGATCTGTACCGGTGGCGGCGACGCTCCCGGCCTCAACGCCGTCATTCGCGCCGCAGTCAAGTGCGCCTTCCTGAAATACAACTGGAAAGTCATCGGCATCCCGGATGGCTTTGACGGATTGATCTGGCCGGAGAAATCCTACGAGCTCACGCTGAAGCACGTCAGCGGGATTCTGCCTCGCGGCGGGACCATTCTGGGCACCACCAACCGCGGCAATCCTTTCAAATTCGGCACCATTGAAAACGGCCAGGAGGTTGTTCGAGATATTTCCGACGAGGTCATTGGCAACGCCCGCAAGCTGGGCATTGACGCCGTTATCAGCATCGGCGGAGAAGGTTCGCAGACCATCGCACTCGAACTTTTCCAGAGGGGCATGAAGATTGTGGGCGTGCCCAAAACGATCGACAATGATATCTCGGCCACTGAAGTTACGTTTGGCTTCGACACCGCGCTCACGACCGCCACCGACGCGGTGGACAAAATCCATACCACCGCAGAATCGCACCACCGCATCATGGTGGTCGAGGTCATGGGACGCGACACCGGTTGGATCGCACTGGAGGCCGGCATCGCCGGCGGCGCCCACGTCATCCTGATCCCCGAGATTCCATTCACCGTCGAAAATGTCTGCGCCTTCGTCAAAAAGCGCGAGAGCTATGGCAAGCGCTTCACCATCGTCGTGGTGGCGGAAGGCATCAAGCTTCCCCTGGCGTTTAAAGAGAAACGGCGGGCGGGTTCGGTGGGAAACGTGATTGGGAATGCGCTCGCCGCCAGCTCCGACAAGGAGGTGCGGATCAGCGTGTTGGGACACATCCAGCGCGGCGGTTCGCCGACTGCCTTCGACCGCATCCTGGCTACCCGTTTTGGCGTTGCCGCCGTGGACCTGATCGCGCAAGGCGGATTCGGCAAGATGGTATGTTTGCGCCACGCGCGCATCGAGTCCGTGGACATTGCCCAGGCCATCGGGCAATTGAAAACGGTGGATCCCAACGGCCAGATGGTGCAGATGGCCAAGGCCATCGGGATTTCCTTCGGAGACTGACCGCCGGGAGGTATTCTGAACCAGTCTGCTGATTGACGCTCTTCTTTGCGTCCTTTGCCGTCCTTTGCGTTCAAAAGCTTTTTCCCGCAAAAGGATGCAAAGGAGTCCGCAAGGGTCGCAAAGAAGATCTTAAGTTGCAGTCGATCATTTTCTTACTCGATCACCGTAAAATTTGCTCCGTGAAATACTACCGCCCATTTTTCGCATGCTGCTTGCTGCTCCTGCTGACGGGCGTGGCTCTCCTCGACGCTTGCGGGCGCGGCAAGGGCGGTCCCACCGAGATGGCCTATGTTTCGGCTCCGCAGGCGTTCCTGCGCGACCAGGTGGCGGCGGTTTACAACAAGGCCGGCAGCGTAAAAAACGGAGAAGCGGTGCAGGTGCTGGCGCGTGACCGCCGCTTTGCCCGGGTGCGTACCTCCACCGGCGCCGAAGGATGGCTGGAACAGCGCTATCTGGTGAGCAAGGAAACCTACGACGCCTTCCAGAAGCTGGCGGAACAGATGCGCAATGAACCTGTCCAGGCGGCCGGAATCGCGCACAACGAGACCAATATCCATCTGGAGCCGCAGCGCGATGCCGACCACCTTTACCAGCTGGACCAGGGGGCGAGGGTGTCGGTCCTCAAGCGTGCCAGTAGCGCGAAGCCCCTTCCGGCCGGCCAGACCCAGGCGGCGAATGCCGGCAAAGCCGGCGCAAAAAAAGGACAGCCTCCGGAGACCGTGCCCGCGGTTCCCATGGAAGACTGGTGGCTTATCCGCGATGAGCCCGGACACGTGGGCTGGGTCCTGGCCCGCATGATCGATGTGGATATCCCCATCGAGATCGCGCAATATTCGGAAGGCCAGCGCACGGTCGCTGCATTTGTTCTCGACCAGGTCACCGACGGCGAGAAAAAAGTGCCGCAGTATCTGGTGCTGTTCAGCGAGAACAAAGACGGCATGCCCTTCGACTATAACCAGATCCGTGTCTTCACCTGGAACGTCAAACGGCATCGTTACGAGACCGCTTATCGCGAACATGGTCTCAGCGGCGTGCTGCCCGTGACCGTCTCTCACGAAACCTTCGATAAGGAAGGCGATCTGCCGGTTTTCGTGCTGCGGGTGAAAGACGATGCCGGAAACCTGACGGAACGCAAGTACAAGCTGAACACGCCGATCGTGCGCCGGGTGCTGGCGCCGGGAGAACAGAAAGACGCGGCTCACCAGCCGTCAGCCCTTCGTCATCGCTCGTCCGGCCGAAGAAACAGACACTAGCAAGGCTGATCGTCCACCGAGAAATTCCATGAACGGTTTGAATTCCTGACCCTGGTTCTGGGTCTTGCCGCGGATGCCGCTAGGTTTGGCCGAGTGCACTCGCCAAATTGCGCCACGGTAAGCGAGACGTTAAGATGCCAGAGAGCGGTTCTATGCGGCGTCACGGTCGGCGTTTTTCCCTCTCCTGTAAAAATGCGGCATGTCAATGGGCGCGGCTGGTTTCGAGTCTCCTGCTGATCGTTTCGCTCGGGGCCGCTCAGTCGGCGAACCCTGGGGTGCAAGCTCTGGTTCGCAGAGGCAAAGCCTCTCTGGACGCCAACGATTTTGCTCGCGCCGCCAGCGCGTTCGAGCAAGCGCGTCAATTGGACCCGGGGAATCTCGAAATCAATCGCGATCTGCTCCTTAGCTATATACAGACCGGCCAGCTTACCCAGGCGGTGGAGATCGGCCGCGACACGGTCTCCCGTTGGCCGCAGGATGCGCAAGCATTGCATTGGCTCGGGCTGGCCTATTTCAAAACCGGGCAAAACGCACTGGCACTGCAGACCCTGCGAAGGGCCGAGAAACTCGACAGCGCGCACTTCGACATTCACTTCGATCTCGCGCTCGTGTTGCTTCAGGAGGAACAGCCCTATCCGGCGGCAGACGAACTGGAAAAGGCCATCAAACTTCGGCCCTCCGATGTGCTGTCCCACGTGTTGCTCGGGCGCTCCTACCAGAATTCCAACCGGACCGTGCAAGCCGTCGAACAGTTTCAGGCCGCGCTGCGGATGGACCCCAAGACTCCGCTCGGCCACTATCATCTCGGTTTTGCTTACGCGAGCCTGGGGAAGAACCAGGAGGCCATCGCACAATACCAGCAGGAATTGGCGCTGGCGCCCGGAAATCCCGAGGTAATCTACCAGCTCGGACATTGCCTCCTGGTGGCTGGCGACTGGAAGTCGGCGATCACGCAACTGAACAAGGTCACGGAACTCGATCCGCGGAAAGGCGACGCGTTTTACGATCTAGGCAAGGCCCTGCTGTTGGAGGGCGACGCCCAAGCGGCGGTGTCCGCCCTGCAACGCTCGGTCGCACTAAACCCCGCCGATCCCAGTCCGCATTACCAACTGGGCCGGGCCCTGCAAAAAATGGGGAAGGGAGATGAAGCGCGAGAGGAATGGCAACGTTTCGATGAGCTGAAAAAGAACCAGCCCCAAACCGGAGGAATGGCCACTGGCCCAGTCCAATGACGCTTCCTTTCTGGCCCTTCCGGTTTCTAACCGCCGGCGGCATCCTCCTGGGTACAGCCCTGTGGCTGACTGCGGGTGGGGCTCCGTCGCAGAAGCCTGACCCTGTCGCGCCCCTTCCATCCGCCGGGCGGATTGCGCCCGCGGGCATCGTCACCTTCACGGACGTTTCGCGGGCTGCGGGCATTGACTTCCACCTTACCTGCGGTAGCCCCGAAAAGCGTTACATCATGGAGTCCATGTGTGGCGGAATCGCCGTCTTTGATTACGATCATGATGGGTGGATGGATATCTTCCTGGTGAATGGCTCTACGCGGGAGGACTTGGGTAAAACGCAAGTGCCACTCCAGCCAGCTCTACCGCAATAACCATGACGGCACCTTCACCGACGTCACCGCCAAAGCGGGAGTGACCCATTGCGGCTGGGGATTTCGGCGTCGCTGTGGGCGACTATGACAATGACGGACTGGAAGATCTCTACATCACTTACCTCGAGGGCGCCGTGCTCTACCACAACAACGGCGACGGAACGTTCACTGATGTTACCGCCAAAGCCGGAGTCGGCAACGCCTGGCCGCTGGGGTACCAGCGCCGCCTTCGGCGACTACGATAATGACGGCAATCTCGATCTTTACGTCGCCAACTACGTGGACCTCGACCTGAACCACCTGCCGCCGATTCGGCCAGGGTCCCTTTTGCAGCTATCGCGGAATTGCGGTCTCCTGCGGGCCGCGCGGACTAAAGGGTGGCCGCGACCGCCTCTATCACAACAACGGCGACGGCACCTTCACCGATGTCACCGAGAAGCTGAATATCGATCCCGGACAGCTACTACGGACTGGGCGTGCTCTGGCTGGACTATGACCAAGACGGCTGCCTCGATCTCTACGTGGCCAATGACTCCTCGCCCAGTCTGCTTTACCACAACGACTGCAAGGGCAATTTCACCGAGGTGGGCGCGGAGGCGGGCGTGGCCTACAGCGCCGACGGGCGGGAGCAGGCCGGCATGGGCGTCGACTCCGCCGACTACGACCACGACGGCTGGCCCGACATCGTCAAGACCAATTTCTCCGACGACACCAACAACCTCTATCACAACGATCACGACGGCCAGTTCACCGATCTCGCCGGAAGCAGCCGGCTTCGGCCCGGTCAGCATCCCCGTTCCTCGGCTTTGGAGTAAAGTTCTTCGACTTCGATAATGACGGCTGGCCCGACATTTTCGTCGCCAACGGGCACGTGAATCCGCAGGTGGACCAGCACTCGTTTGGCGTGACCTATGCCGAGCGCCCGCTGCTGTTCCACAATCTGCGAGACGGGAAAATTCGCCGAGATCGGCCGCAGCGCAGGACCGCCTCTGTCCCGCCGCCTATGTGGCCAGCGGCGCCGCCACGGCCGACTTCCTGAACGATGGCGGCACTGATCTATTGATCAGCGTGCTGGACGGCTCTCCTCTGCTGCTGCGCACGCAGTCAACCAAGGGGCACTGGCTGCGCATCAGGACCGTGGGCACAAAGTCCAACCGCGACGGATTCGGCGCGCGGGTCGAAGTCAAAGCCGGAAGCCTGCAGCAAAGCGCCGAAGTACGCGCCAACAGCAGTTTCGAATCGGCCAGCGACCCGCGCCTTCACTTCGGCCTGGGACCCGCCGCCCGGGTGGATTCGATCACCGTGCGCTGGCCCTCGGGCACGGTCGATCAACATCGGCAGCCAGGCATCGGACCAGGAGCTGTGCATCGAGGAGGGAAAGGGTCGTGGTGACCTCTCCGAGTTCGTCTAATCGTCATTCCAGCCCCGTCCCGCGCTAGACAGAAACGTCCCTTCTGCCTTGGATAACAGGCGCGTGAACCAGCCAACCACGGGTGAAAATTGACAGTAGAAGATTCCAAATTTTGTAGCATTGTTATGGATTGTCTATTGTTCGTCATAGCCGTGACACCTTTTTTACTGCTAACTGATTGACTGGCTTCTTCGAAAGGTTTGGAGAGCGATGTGCCAGCGCAATGCGCAAGCTCCCAATCCGGACGGGTGTTTTAGTCCCCGCGACGGTTGGACGCGTTTCGGGGGGAACAAAAGCAGACTTAAACAGGCCTTGACACCTTTCGCCGGCAAGTGCAAAATACGTCGCACTTTTCGCGAGACGCCTGTTATTCAGGCCCAGACGCCGAATCGGCTCTATCGTTTCCGCTGAAAGACATCTCAAAGTCGTCACGAGAGGGTAGGACAATGAAAAGGCTTCAGTTCTGTCTCGTTTCTTTTTCCTTGCTGGTTCTGGTCCTCGGCGCTGTGGCTCAGGTGCAGAACGGCCAGTTTACCGGTACCGTATCCGACCCGTCCGGAGCAGCTATCCCGGGTGCCAAAGTGACCGTGACCAACCCGGACACGAATCTGTCAGTTACGACGACCACAAACGAGACCGGCCTTTACACCCTCAAGGAACTTCCGATCGGCAACTACAGGATCACGGCGGAAGCCAAAGGCTTCAAGACCACTTCGAACATGAGCGTAACCCTAAATGCCGGAACTATCGCACGGGTTGACTTCAAGATGGAATTGGGGCAAAGCCCGCGAGGTCATCGAGGTCACCGGAGAAGCTGCTGCGGTAAACACGGAAGACTCCAAGCTGTCCACGACCGTCAATTCGACGCAGATCAACAATCTGCCCCTGAACGGCCGCAACGTGTTTGACCTGATGCAATTGAGCGCGGGCGCCGTGAACGTGACGGGCGTTGACTTTGAAAACGGCCACGCACCGTGGTCAACGGCTTGCGCGAAGACTTCAATGGGTTCCTCATCAACGGCG
Organism: Terriglobia bacterium; assembly: GCA_963816025.1. Lineage (GTDB taxonomy): Bacteria > Acidobacteriota > Terriglobia > Terriglobales > Acidobacteriaceae > JAIQFF01. Next base: position 34,493 of record CAWFJA010000024.1, on the reverse strand, counting down.
TATCGAATAAGGGCTTGAGCGGCGGTGTGGTTAACACTCCGATCCAGGATTCGGTCGAGGAATTCCAGCAGTTGCAGTTGAATATGTCGGCCCAGTACGGCAGCAGCGCCGGCGGCAGCGTAAACCTGGTGACCAAGTCGGGCACCAATTCCTGGCATGGCAGCGGCTGGGAATATATTCGCAACGACGCACTCGATGCCAACTATTTTCTTCAATACTCAGGATGATGTGGCCACGAGCCGCCTCTGCATTTCAACCAGTTCGGCCTCACTTTCGGAGGCCCGATTGTCAAGGACAAGCTGTTCTTCTTCCTCTCTCTGCAAGGAGACCGGTTCAGGTCGACGGCGTGCCGTCAACCGATCTTGCAGGAATCAGCGCTTGGCGCAATGCGGTCATCGCAGGCGAACAGACAACTCCGGGCTGAATTCGACGGCAGCGCTGTTGTACAAGAACTTCGCTCCGGCGAATCCGGGGCAACCGACAGGGTTGACGTCCGATTCGTACTTCGGTCTTACTGCCGACTACTCCCGCTGACTATTCCAATGCACTTTGCCAGACCGACGGCTTCGGCGGCTATACCACGCTGCAGCACCAGAAACTGGCCTCCATTTTTGGCGTCACGCCGGCGGATCGTGACGAGCATGACCGCCGCGGGTTGCGCCAACATTCCAGGCCTTCAGGCTGGAACGACTCGACCGTTCCGCCTCAATCCAGGAGAACAGCGTCGCCACTTACGGCACGCAGACGCAAAGCCTTGGCAATCTTGTTCAACGGAAATGAGGCGTCGCATCCGGCTGGACTACAACTGGAACGACAGCAACCGCTTCTACGTCAACTTCAACTACCTGCGGGACACGGACACAGTTTGGCCCTTGCCCCACCTCATCCTGTGCTCGCGGCTTCGCCAACCCGACGCGCGGCCTGTTCCCGACCGGTCTCGTTGAGCTTTGTGCATACCTTCAGCCCCACCGTCCTGAACGAGTTCCGGGTCGGCTACACGCAAAACAACACGATTGACACGGTAAACGATCCCGGCGTTCCAGCCATCGGCTTCGCCGACGGGACGGCATTCTTCGGCTCCTACAACGGCTATCCCGCAGCAGTTCAAGGAGAATATTTACACCTACTCCGACATGGTCTCGATTAGTCACGGGAATCACAATATGAAGGTCGGTGTGGATTTCCGGCGCAACATTGAGAACAGCGAATTCAACGTCGCCCGTCCCTCCTACTATTTCAACGATCAGGTCGCCTTCGCGGCCGACGCACCTTACTTGCAAGTCAGCGGTGTCGATCCCGGGATTTGCAAGGCGCCCTGCCCGGTCTCTTCCTACAACCCAACTCCTTCCGCGCAACTGCAGTGACAACTTCCGCCACTGGCGCAATATCGAGTTCGGCGGGTATTTCCAGGATGACTGGAAGGTCACGAAGCGACTGACCCTGAACCTCGGGCTTCGCTACGACCTCTATCAGCGTCACCACGAAGAAGACAATCTGGCCACAACCTTTATCGTCGGGCCGGGCACGAATCTTGTTCAGCAGATTCAACAATGCCAACGTGCCGGCGGGAACGGTCGGTACGATCGGCGGCAAGACGTTTGATTGCACCTCCGACATCGGCCGATCCTCTTGTCTCCGCTCGTCGGTTCGGCTGCGGGCCGGGGGGCTTTGCCCCATCTTCCAGTCCTTGGGAGCGGGCGATCACAACAACTTCGGACCGCGCCTCGGTTTTGCCTGGGATGTGTTTGGCGATGGCAAGACCTCGCTGCGCGGCGGCTTTGGTGTAGCCTACGAAGGCACGCTCTATAACCCGCTTTCCAACTCTCGCTGGAACCTTCCCTACTACTCCTTCAACGAAATACTCGGCGGCGGGGTTGGGCAGCAGGGAACCGATGTGGTCTATGGCCCTTCGACCTGCAACGGTGTAGCGCCACCGAACGGACGTTTGCACGCAAGACCCGGCGGTTGCTCCCACCTTCAGCGGTCCTCCGACGAACCCGAACCAGGGCCCTGCCGGACAAGCCGCAGGCCGCAGGCAACATCACCGGCTGGGATCCGAGCAACCCCAACAAGGCGAACCTGACCGGAATCGTCTTCCCGTCGGGCGTTCGCGATCCATACGTCTATAACTTCTTTATGGGAATTCAGCGCGAAATTATGGCCAAGACCGTCGTCGACATCAAGTATGTGGGGACGGCCGGCACAAGCTGTTCCGCGCCGAGGACGTCAATCGTGAACCCGGTTCCTTGTTGCCGGTCGGCTCTACCGTCGCCGACAATTCGGCAACACGTGGAATGGTTTGGGTGGCCGCCTGAACCCGAATTATCTCAAGCTGCGGGTTTGGGAGAACGCAGTGAACTCCAACTACAGCTCGCTGCAGGCCTCGGTCAAACACCAGTTGTCCCACGGCTTGCTGTTCAATGTGGACTACACCTATAGCCACTCGATTGACAACGGATCGACCTGGCACAGCGGCGCCACCACCGCTAACGGCACCGCTGCCGGCGAGGGCTATACCACCTCGAACGTCTTCCCGGGTCTGGATCGCGGCGACTCCATCTACGACATCCGCCACCGCTTGGTTGTCAACTACGTTTACCAGTTGCCTGGACAGAACTTGAAGGGATTCTGCGGGGCAGTCCTGGGCGGCTGGTCGTACAACGGCATCTGGTCTTTCCAGACCGGACCGCATTGGGAGCCCACTATTTCTTCGGGGTCCAACCTCGTAGAAATATCAGATGGTGCGACTCCGTGTACCGCGGCCGATGTCAATACCGGCAACTGCGAGAACATCGGTGGCGACTTCAACCTGGACGGTGGCCAAAACGACCGTCCCAACTCAAGCCTCTCGGGTATCGCTGGCGTAGTCTCATGATGCGTGGGCGAACGGATGGGGTAGAACAAGGAACGGTACAACCTACACCTACGCTTCGCCGAACGTTACCTTCTCTTCGCCGTGTCTCGCGTGCGTAGGAAACCTGGGCCGCAACACGTTCGTCGGGCCCAGCACCTGGACCGCCGATATGACTCTGTCCAAGACCTTCAAGGTCACGGAGAGGGTCCATATGAAGTTCGATGCGAACGGCTTCAACGTATTCAACCACACCAACTTCATCCTCGCCGCCGTCGGCGGAGGGGCGCACAACAACTACACTCGCGCCAATTTCGGTCAGGCCGCTGGCACGCTCAATCCGCGGGAGTTGCAGTTTGGCATGAAGATCAGCTTCTAGCCGAGAGCTGACTTGGTTTGGGGCTTGTTCCGGTTCGTCGGGACAAGCCCTTTTTCCTTTCTCGTCGCTATTCTTTCGGGTTGTGACATGGAAAGAAGCTCCAGGATTCTTGTTGGTCGCTGCGCTTCTGGCGTGCTTTGCCGTTCCACAGCAACTCACAGCCCAGCAAAACGCTTACGGAAAAATCATTGGCAACGTCCGGGTGTCGCGGGGCGACTTTCCTGCCCATCCCGTCCTGGTTTCGCTGGAAATGCGCGGCACTCCGATAGGCAGCACATACTGTGACGACCAGGGACGCTTCGGCTTCTACGCTCTGGTCGCTAACGAGTACCGGAGTTTCGATCGATGACGTTGCTTACGAGCCCGTCAGCGCGACCACGGATGCTGAACCCCGACGACTTCACCCACCAACTTCGTGGAACCTTACGCTGGTGCCGCGCTCCAACGGCAAGAAAGATCCGGCTGCCCGGGCGCGTGGAGCGGCAGCAACCCCTACCTGACCGATCCCGCGGATTACTTCCGGCGATTTCCCAAGAAGACCCTCAAGGAGTTTGACAAAGGGGTGGAAGCAGAACATCAGGGCAAGACGGACGACGCGATCCAGCATTACGAGAAGGCCTTGAGCTATTCGCCGGATTTTTATCCGGCCCACAACAACCTCGGGAATGCGTATCTGAGCCGGCAGAACTTCGAGGCAGCCCAAAGCCAGTATGAAGCCGTCCTGAAGGCTCGATCAGAATGACGCGGAAGGCGCACTTCAATCTGGCCAACGTGCTGCTGTCGACGCAGCGCTACCCGGACGCCGAACACAGAACTCGATGAAGGATTGCAGCGGCAGCCGGACTCCGCCTTGGGACACTTCCTGCAGGGACAAGTCTATTCGCGCACCGGCCGTCCCGAACTGGCGGAGAAGAGTCTGCGGAGTGCGCTGCAACTTGATCCGACCATGCAGCAAGTGTATCTGCAACTGGTAAATCTATATCTGCAACAGAAACGCACTTCGGATGCGATCAGCGAACTCGATGCCTACCTCAAGGCTTTCCCCGACTCACCGTCTTCGCCGAAGGCGCGGGATTTGCTGAAGCGGCTGCAGGGGAACGCGAGTGCCAGCCGCCACTGAGCTCGAGAGGTCTGCTCTCTGCGACACCCACCGGTTCTCCTCTTAATTGTCGACTAAACTACCGCTGGTAGACTTTTCATTCTCTATGTTGCCGACCCGTGGACTGCTATGTGTTCTTTGCTTGGTGGCCAGTGCGATGGCGGGCGCGGCCACCTCTCGGCCTCCCAGGGCTCAACCTCCCAACGTCATTCTGATCACCCTGGATACGACCCGCGCTGACCGAATGGGTTTTCTAGGGTCGCCGCGCGGCCTCAGCCCCAACCTCGATGTTTTAGCGCACCAGTCTGTGGTTTTCACACACGCCTATTCTCAGGTTCCTCTGACTACGCCCTCACACGCCACCATACTCACGGGCACGTATCCGCAGTTCCACCAGGTAAATGATTTTGGTGTGCCGCTGGCTCCGGACTTGCCCTATGCTCCTGATATCTTTCGCGGCCGCGGATATCATACGGCGGCCTTCGTCGGCTCTCTGGTCCTCGATCCGGGCGCTGGTTCGGCCCCCGGTTTTGACCGCGGATTTGACACTTACGATGCCGGCTTCCACCGGCGGCGGCTTGGCGAGAGACCGCTATCAGGCGATCGAGCGTCGCGGCGGGGAGGTGGTGGCGCACGCCCTGGCCTGGCTGACCCAGCATCCGAAAGGCCCGTTCTTCATCTGGGTGCATCTTTACGACGCGCACGATCCCTACGATCCTCCCGAACCTTACAAGAGTCGCTACGCGTCGGCTCCGTACGACGGCGAAATCGCCTACGTCGATTCTGCCTTGGGCAAATTGCTGGGATACTTGCGTGAGCACGGCCTTTATCCCGGCTCGCTGATCGCAGTGATGGCTGATCATGGCGAGGCCCTGGGGGACCACGGAGAGTCCACCCACGGAATTTTTCTCTACGATGAGACCATCCGTGTCCCACTCCTGATCAAGCTGCCCGGCGAACGGGCAGCGGGCAAACACATTGAGAGCAGGGTTGGGCTCGTGGATGTGCTGCCGACGCTCCTTCAAGCTGCGGGATTTACGGTGCCCCGGGAGATTCAAGGACAATCGTTGCTGACCCTGCTGAAACCGGCATCCGCTGGCAACGCCGCAACAACCAAGGATTCAGCTTTGTCCCTCGAGCGGACTGCATACGCGGAGACTGATTATCCCCACCGAAGTTTCGGATGGAGTTCTCTGCGGGCCTTGCGAAGCGGGAAGATATCTCTACGTCGAGGCTCCGCGCAGAGAACTCTACGACCAGTTAGCGGATCCAAAGGCGGAGCACAACCTCTGGGCGAAATCCTCCGCTGTCGGTGACACCTTGTCCCGCCAGTTGGAGGCATTCCGTCAGACGACCACCCGTTTTCGAGAAGCTCCGAGGGTTAGCATGGATCCCGAACTCCAGGAGAAACTGAGCGCACTAGGATATGTAGCATGCGGACAGCAGTTCTTCGACCATGCCGGGCATCAAGGATAGCGGTGCCGATCCCAAGGACAAGATCCAGGTTGTGAACCTGCTGCACCGGGCCGAGATGCTGGCGGAAGAGATGCACTATGCGGAGGCTGTTCCGCTGCTCGAGCAAGCCATAGCGAACGAACCGAGACCTGCCCATCGCTTACTTGCAGCTGGGCACTGCTCTCACTTTCCTCAAGAACTATGAGAAAGCTGTGCCGGTACTGCAGAAGGCGGTTGTGTTGCGTCCTGACTTGCCGATTCCGCGATACCAGTTGGGATCGGCGCTCTTCGAGACAGGAGACTTCGCCGCGGCAGCGCTCCAGTTCGAGGCAGCCATCGCCCGATCTCCGCGCTGGCCGGAAGCGCGTTTCTCCTTAGCCACTGCGTATGCCCGAGCCGACCGTCTGCCGGACGCCATCAAGGAGTATGAACAGGTCATTGAACTGAGGCCGAACCACTATGCAGCGCATCTGCTTTTGGGGCGCGCCCTCGCTCTGTCTGGAAACCCAGCGGCCGCCTTGCCGAACCTGACGAAGGCAGCCGAGCTGCAACCCGCCTCGCCCGAGCCCCACCGGTTTCTAGCCGACGCCTATGCGCAACTAGGACAGCAAGCCGATGCCGAGCGGGAACACGGGGAAGCCGCACGCCTGAGCACGAATGGACACGCAGTGAGCGGTCCTGCTGAGGCGTTATCCGCCACTTCCTCGCTTGCCGAAGTCGTCACCGTGCCGGCACGAATTTGCAGAAGTTTGCGTCGAGTTTGCACGCCGCCGCGTATTCTTCATGCGCGGCGTTCCACCGATTCTGACGCTGGTAGGCGTACGCGAGGTTGAGATGTGCCTCCGCCAGTTTGGGATCCAGTTCGATGGCTCGCCGATGCTCGCGGATCGCTTTGGCGATCTGATTCGTCTGGCTATAGCAGATTCCGAGAAGATTGTGCAGATGCCCGTCCTCCAGTCCGAGCGCGATGGCCTTCTTCAGATGAGGAGCGGCGGCAGCATAATTTTTATTCTTGAACAATAAGAGACCCAGTTCCCGCTGGCCGGGTGAAAAATTGGGCTGGATGTCGACCGCTTTTTCATACGCTGACTGACCTGCGCTGGCGTCCTGCTCCGACTCCAACAGTCCGATCTGGTACCAGGCCCGGTAATTCTGAGGATTGTTCTGCACCGCTTTGTTCAACCAGCTTCGCGCTTCGTCCGTGCGTCCCAGTTTGGCGAGAGCGCGAGCCAGGCCGGTCATTGCGTTGTCAAAACTGGGATTGAGCTCGAGGCAGCGCTGCAGTTGTTCAGCCGCCTTCTCCCAACTCTGGCGTCGCAAAGCTGACTCCCCCAGCAGGAAAGGAATGATGTAGATCTTGGGGTCCTGCGTCTGCACTGGACCTAGAATCCCTCCGGCTTTATCGGGATCTCCTTGCTGAAACGCATCCTCTGCCCTCAAGATGGCATTGAATTCCCAGAGCTTGTCTTTCGGGTCAGGCAGCCCGGCAGCCAGCGCTTCCGGGGAAACCGAAGCACGGAAACCAAAGTAGCCGAGAGCACGCAGTTTCTCCTGGGCGTCCGGACTCAGGCTACCGCCGCTGGGGTTTCGTTCGCGGAACGGATTGTGGGAGATCCGCTTTCGCAACTGCTCTTTCAGTACCGCCACGGTGGCTGGCTGCTGCGCGGCGAGGTTCGTAGTTTCGCCCGGATCGCTTTTCAGATCGTACAATTCTGGCTGCGGTGCTTCGATGTACTGAAAGCGCTCGCTCTCCAAGGCGTGCAAGGGATTCCAGCCGAAGGAACTGAACGGATAAAAGGTCTCACTGTACGCTGGGTCGGGGTCGCCATTCGTGGCGAACATACTCTGGGATTGAAACTGGCGGGTGATGACGTCCTTCACCCCGGCCAATTGCAGAAGTGACGGAGCCACTGCCGCGGTCTCGACGGGATCGCGCCGCCTCTGTCTCTGAATACCGCTGCCCGCTTGCGGTTTCACGATCAGCGGCACATGCACGGTCGCGTTGTACACGAAGAATCCATGCTCCTCTTCCCCGTGCTCTCCTAATGACTCGCCGTGATCGCTCAGGGCTGCGATAAGGGAAGAATCATAGAGCTTGTTTTGCTTGAGCCAGGCAATCAGCCTGCCCAGTTCGTGATCGGCGTACGAGATTTCACCGTCATAGAGATGATCACGGTACTCCGTGCGATATGGTTCGGGCGGGTCGTAGGGGCTATGAGGATCGTAGAGATGTAGCCATAGGAAGAACGGCCGTCGTGGAGTCTTCTTCAGCCACGCGATGGCATGATCCACGCTTTCTCCCGCACGGCGGTCCACCAGTCCTATGTCTTTTTTCTGGAAAGTCTCCGCCGAGAAAGCGTCGTCGTAGAAGTCGAAACCGCGGGCCAGGCCCCAGCTACGATCGAGCACAAATGCGCTCACAACTGCGCCGGTCGCGTAGCCTGCCTGTTTCAGCGCTTGCGCCACAGACCGGAATTGCGGCGCCAGGGGTTGCCCGGTGAAGTCCTGCACGCCATTCTGGAAGGGATATGTGCCCGTGAGGATTACCGCGTGCGATGGCCATGTCAGGGGAACCTGGGAGATGGCGCGCTCAAACACAACTCCGTCATCTGCGAGTCCGTCCAGGGTGGGAGTTTTGACGTCTTGCGCGCCGTAGCAGCCCACATGGTCGGCGCGCAGGGTATCGATGGTGATCAGAATGATGTTGGTCCGCAACGGTTTTGCGGAGGCCGGTTTCGGCGGGGCCGCACTCGCGCCAGGAACAAGTCCGGAAAAAAGCACGATGACCAGCAGGCGCCGGAAAATCGAAGAGTGCTGAGGCATAGCGCTATTGCGGCGTGAGCTGCTGAGCCCTTCGGGTTTCCTCACCCGCTTCCGCCGTCAGTCCCTCGGCAGCAAGAGCTTTGGCCAAGGACGCATGAAAGCTCGGCTCTTGCGGTGCCAGCGCGACGGCTTGGCGCAACTCTGAAATCGACTCGTCCAGCTTGTTCTGGTACATAAGGGTTTCACCGAGCGCTCGATGCCCTCGTGCAAAATCCGGATTGATCGTCACTGATTCCCGGAATGCCTGGGCGGCAGGCTCCAGCTGCTTTTCCTGCAGGTACGCCACCCCGAGATTGAAGGCGGCCTCGAAGTTTGTAGCATCCAACCGTAGCGTGCGCTGTAAGGTCTCAATCGCAGCATCGATCTGCCCGGCGTGCGCTTGAGCCATCCCCAAATTAAAAACTGCCAGCGCATAGTCGGGACTCGACTGGACCACCTTTTGCAGTTCGTCCACCGATTCCGGAAACATCTTGACACGATAGTAGTTGAGTCCCAGCAAATAGTGCACCGGCACGGATTTGGGATCAGTCTCCCCAGCGGCTTTCAGCTTTTCGATCGACTCTGAATAGCGGCCGTGTTGACTGTCGGCAATGGCATCGGAGATAAGTTCATAAGTTGCAACCCGATCCTTCGGATCAGGCAAATCCGAATTGGTAATGGTGGGATCGCCACCTCCGGAAAAGCCCGCATACCCGAGGGATTTCAAGCGCTCCATCAGCGCCGGATCGAGGCCCGTCTTCTCGGCCATCTCTTTTTCGGCGCTGTAATCGCGGATCAGGCCAGCCAGTTTAGCCCGCATTTCCGCTGCCACCGCCTTCTTTTCCGAGAACAGGTCATGCGTTTCACCTGGGTCGTTCGTTAAGATCGTAAAGTTCGGGTCGGGGCGCATCGATGAAGTGATACTTTGCATTCTCCACGCCCCGCAGTTCGCTCCAATTGAAGTGCAGGCGAGGAAGAAAGGTCTCTCCATAGAGTGAACGATTTGGCTCGCCCGGTTTGCCCTGAAGGCTAGGCAGCAAGCTCCGGCCCTGCACCTGCGCTGGAGTCTCCAATCCCGCCGCCGCAAGAATCGTCGGCATCAGATCGATCAGGGATACCGGATCGCCCACCACGAGTGCCGCCGGTTTCCCCGGTAAACGTATGATGAGCGGGACGTGCATCGTAGCGTTGTAAATAAAAAAGCCATGGGTTTTCTCGCCATGCTCGCCCAGACTCTCGCCATGGTCTCCACTGAGCACAATGAGCGTATTTTGATACAAACCCTTTTCCTTCAAAAAGCGAAGCAGGCGTCCGAGTTGCGCGTCAGCGAAGGCGATTTCGCCGTCATAGGGTTGAGCCGCATATTCGTGGCTATAAGGCTCCGGAGGACGGTAGGGAAAATGCGGATCATACAAATGCATCCACAAAAAGAATTTCTTCTGCGAGTTCTTGCCCAACCAGTCGAGCGCCAGATCGGCCACGATGTTCCCCGGGCGCTCCATCTCATCCAGGTTGGCCTCTTCCAGGCGGCTGAAATCAAAGTGGTCGTAATAGAAGTCGAACCCGCGATTCAATCCGAAGCGCGAATCGAGCACCGCGGAGCCAATCACGGCAGCCGTAGCGTATCCGTGCTCTTTGAGAACGGAAGCTAGAGTCGGCTGGGTTGGGTTCAGCTTGTTGGCTGCGAAGTCATGCATGCCACTCAGCATGGGATAAGTGCCGGTAAAAATCGCAGTGTGCGACGGCAGGGTGACCGGCACGGCCGTATAGGCGCGCTCAAAGCGGGCGCCATCCGCCGCTAGAGCATCGATGTTTGGAGTGTGAATCTGCTTGTAACCGTAGCATCCGAGATGATCCGCGCGCAGCGTGTCAATGGTGATTACGACCACATTGGGTGCACGCCTGCTTGCACCGTTTACTGCAGGCACCGACACTAGCAAACCGGCGACCAGCAATAAGAAACGAGGGGAAGCCATGGGTTACCAAGAATTATATCTCCCGCCGGCGTAGATCTCACTGGTGGCCAGAACTGGAATGCACCTGCGCATGGCATCTAATGCACAGCACAACCCGAATGGAATTGCCGGAGATTGGCCATTCAAATGAAAAGGGGTCAGTCGCGTCGCGAACCTGAAAAGGAACTCGGCCTCCGACTGCTGCCCTTCTGCGCACTGCTGAGAGACGAGTGGAATGCGCCCATTGTGCGCCGCGTGCCAGCCTCGCGCCAAAAAGTAAAACAGGAAAGTAGGCAATCGCTGATTGCCGACTATTCTGCGCTCTTCTTCTTGTTCTTGCCTGCAGATTGAATACACAAGACTATTTTCGGCAGGGAAGGCACGGGCCCGCCTTCATCCAGAGCGCGCTGCCAGTCTGCAATTGAGTTCAGCAAGCTCGCCGAATGGATGCCGCCATGGCCTTCGGGGTAACGCGAAAGATTGCGCAACGCGCGTCTCAACACCGACCGCGCACCCAGGGAGTTTCCGTTACCGTGATGGTACAGTGCGACGGCCACCTGAATCAGCCCCTGCAGGAACCTCTTCTCCGCCTCGGGAGCGGCGCGCCAAACGTCTTCGAGGGCCTCGTGGGCCTCGAAAAAGGCGGCGCGGTTGAACAGCTCGATCCCCTCCCGATATTGCTCGAAATCCACGCGACATTGTGGCACGTCGCAGCCCGGCTTAGTGCCCAATAAATACGTAATTTCATAGTTCAGATCGGGAAAGCTATCCGTTTTTCAATATCAAAGCGGGAATCAAAGTTTTAAATATATGAAAACAATGCATGTTATGACGAGGTGTTTTGGAATCCAACTTGCTTTTAATGTTCACAGAAGCAGTGCGTAATCATCCTGTCGATATGTCTTGTTGATTCGAATTTTGGCTCATGTCGATACCCCAGGAACTTCCGGTTTTGAGGAGAAATAGTATGGATTCAGTTGTCTCTAAGTTGAAGGTTTTCGCATTCGTGCTGGCGTTGCTGAGTTTGATGGCATTCGGTTCCGGACTGGCGTTCGGCCAAGCCATCAGCGGCAACCTTGTCGGCACCGTCATTGATTCTTCCGGCGCGGTCGTGACTAACGCGAGTGTAGAAGCCACCAACCTCGGTACGGGGCTAACCACCACGACCAATTCGGGCTCCACAGGTGGATATCGTTTCGACAACCTTCCGGCCGGCACCTACAAGATCACGGTCAAGGCCAGTGGCTTTCGGACAGTCAGCCAGCAGGCTGAGGTGCAACTGAACCAGACGGGCACGGTCAACGTAACTCTGAGCCCTGGAGCGGCCACTGAAACCGTGGAAGTCTCGGGCGAGGCGCCGACGGTTGACACGAGCACGGCCCAATTAGGGTCTACATACACCAGTCAGTACTCGTCCAGCCTGGGGCTGACGGGAACGGGAGGACAAGGCGGTGGAGTTCTGAACCTCTCGCTGCTGAACCCGGGTGTGACCAACGCCAACGCCATGGGCGACGGCATCGGGCCGTCGGTCGGCGGCATGCGGCCCCGCGACAACAACTTCACGGTCGAGGGCGTGGACAACAACAACAAGTCCGTGACTGGAGCTTTGGCCAGCATCCCCAATGACGCAGTGGAGAACTTTACCCTGCTGCAGAACCAGTTCAACTCCGAGTTCGGACACTCCTCGGGCGGGCAGTTCAGCACCACCATCAAGAGCGGCACCAACGGCTTTCACGGTTCGCTCTACGAGTACTTCAGAAATCGCAACCTGAACGCGGTCGACGCAACCTTCGTGCAGCAGGGCCTGACCTCGAATCCCCGGCTTGACAGCAATCGTTACGGCGCCACCTTCGGCGGTCCGATCATCAAAAACAAGCTGTTCTTCTTTACCGACTTTGAGCGGCAACCGGTTGGACTTACCGGCGCGGCGCCGGGCGCGGTGTCCACGCCCACGCAAGCGGGCTTGGCTGCCATCGCAGCCGACCCCAACCTCAGCGCAACCAACTTTGGAGTCTTCAAGCAATTTGTGCCGGTGGCTGCAACCGCAAACGGATGCGTGGCCTACACCGTAGCTCCCGCCAACGGCTCGTGCGCAGCAGGTTCGGTCGAAGTGGGCGGAGTCACGATCGTGCCTCCCGCGTTCATCGATTACGAGAACTTTGTGCAGAGCGTCGATTTCAATATTTCTGCCAAAGACCAATTGCGCGGCCGGTACGTCTTCAATAACGTCAGCGGGCCGGACATCGCCGCCCAGCTGCCGGCGTTCTATGTCAACGTCCCTACCCAGTATCGGCTGTTCACTCTGGGCTATTACCACACGTTCACCCCCACCATCCTGAACGAATTCCGGGTGGGCTTTAATCGCTATAACAACACCACGCCGGTCGGTCCGCAGACTTACCCCGGTCTGGATGCCTTCCCCAATATCGTCCTTTCCGACCTGGGCACGGGCGTGAATATTGGACCCGACGACAACGCTCCCCAGTTCACCATTCAGAACTTCTACGGGGTCAACGACAACTTCACCTGGACCAAGGGACGGCACACGCTGAAGATCGGAGCGGAGTACCGGGAATACATCTCGCCGCAGAATTTCACGCAACGGGCGCGCGGCGACTACGAATACAACACGACCCAGCTGTTCATGGAAGACTTTTCGCCCGATATTATCGGCCAGCGCAGCACGGGAAACACCACCTATTACGGCAACCAGAACGCAATTTACTGGTATATCAACGATACCTGGCGCATGACTTCCCACCTGACCTTGAGTCTGGGTGTGCGTTATGAATACACAACCATTCCGCTGGGCGAGCAGAGGCAGTCTCTGAATGCGATTTCGAACTCGCCGAACGTGATCATTCCGCAAGTCAATGAGCCACTGATATTCGACAAGCCCCGCGCTCCCAAGAACGACTACGCGCCCCGCGTCGGGATTGCGTACTCGCCGGGAAACAGCGGCACGACCTCCATTCGCGCGGGCTTCGGAATGGCTTACGACACTCTCTATGACAACATCGGGATCCTGTCGCAACCGCCGCAAATCGGCTCTACCAACAACGTGAACGAGGCGGTACCGCCGACCGCCAACTTCCTGGCCAACGGTGGCCTGGCGGGTGGCGGCAGCGGCATCACCGTCCTCAACCGAGTTGACGCCATGGCCGCTACCGCGGCCTGGATTCCGCCGGACGTCAAGTATCCGTATTCCCTTAACTGGAACCTGGGCGTCCAGCACTCGTTCGGGAAAAGCTACACTGCCGAAGTCAATTATGTCGGCACCCGAGGCAATCATCTCGACGTGCAGAACATCCTGAACTTCCAGTCGGTTATTTTTAATCCGGCCGAAGCTCTACCGACGTTCTTCACCCAGCCTTCGCAGGCTACCCTGGATGGTCTGACCAGCACCCTGGCAAACCTGCAAAGCGCGCAACATCATCCCGGCCAACCTGAACAACGTAGACGGTCCCAATGTTGGGTTTAATGGGTCAGTGTTGACCGGTTTCATTCCGACGGGCTGGTCCACCTATCACGGGTTGCAGGCCCAGCTTAGCCGGCGTTTCAGCAACGGTCTGACCTTCACCTCCGCGTACACCTGGAGCCACGCCATTGACAACAGCACGGCGGACTTCCACAGCACCGATCTGACCCCCCGCCGCCAGCAGGATTTCTTCAATGGCAACGCGGAAAAGGCCACCTCGGCGTTGAGCCGTACTCACCGGCTGACTATAGCCGCTGTGTATGACCTGCCGTTCTTCAAGGGCGGCAATTGGATGATGAGGAATGTGGTCGGCAACTGGCAGTTCAGTCCGGTGTACACCTTCGAGTCTCCTGAATTCGCTACCATTCAAGCAGCCCGGGACGCCAACCTTAACGGCGACAGCGCTGGCGATCGCGGCATCCTGAATTCCGTAGGAATCAAGGGCGTCGGTGGCGACGTGCAGGCTCTGAAAAATACTGCAGGGGACACGGTGGCATATCTGGCCCTGACTGGACCTAAGGGCTCGGCTCCTTGCACTTCGAGGGCGCAGTGCCCTCAGTTCATCCGCACGGGAGCGGGTTCGCTCGGCAATCTCGGGCGCAACACGCTGGCTACGGCCCACACCAACAATTTCGACCTGGCTTTGTACAAAGACCTGAATATCACCGAGAGGATGAAGTTCAGGTTTGGAGCGCAGTTCGGCAATCTGTTCAACCATCCCCAATTCCTGCCGGGCAGCAACCCGGGCGTTGGACTCGGAGTCAACGACGTGATCGGGTACAGCACCTGCTGCACGACGTCGGCCTACAGGAACTTTGCGACTCCAGCGTCGTCGAACTTCAACGATCCGAGTAAGACATTTGGCAGCAACGCCCGCACCATTGGGCTGGTTGCCAAGTTCATCTTCTAGGAGCGGGATCTCAACCGAACGTAAACTTCATAAGGAGGCTCGAAAGAGCCTCCTTATGTTTTTGTTCGCTCCTCGTCGGTTGCGAAATTGCTTATGCAGGAACCGATAAAGCGGTGATCGTAGCCGGCCACGTAGGCCCAGACGTCCTCGTCAGGGCGGATGAGCAAAGCTCACCGGAGATCCTCCGATGGGTGCCTTAGGACTTAGAAAAACAAGCCCGCGGAACTTTCGGTAGTGGTGCAGTTTTAACCCCCCATAAGGATTGTCATTCCGAAGCGCGGGTATTGTCGCGCGAGGAATCTGCTGTTTTTGCTGCTGGCACTAAGCAGATTCCTCGCCGATAAACCTGGCTCGGAATGACAAAGGGTAGGATTGTTTTTGCGCAAACTGCGCCACGGCCGAACTTTCGCTCCAGCCATCATTTTGGGCAGGCCATCCTGCGGGCTCTCGAGAAAAGGCTCCTGCGGCGCCCATTCCGGGAAGAACATAACAAAGCGTCGCTAGACACCACTCGTAGGACATTACGGGCCCAGCGCGATTTCCGCGCCGACGCGAACGTTCAAATCCAGGATGTCTCTTCCGCTCGGTTCGGTTGCGTTCTATGAAATTCAATATGGCAGCTACTCTATAACTGCATAGAATGACCAAAGTACCGGTGTATTCGCAGGTTCTCCCAACCCACTAAACCTTTTGAAATAAGTCACTTCACATAGACAATGAGACTGGTCGGCCAATTGCCGCCACGATTCGACAATACCCTGTTGTAGAGTACGTTCCAGTTCTGATTTTCCGTCATTGCAGCGGTTTTAGGGGGCTTGCGGACGCGCGTTTTTCGGCCCGCGCGACGGCAGGGGTGAACTTCAAGGAGGAGAAATGCAGAGGTTGAGATTTCTTTTCGGGAGCTTCTTTCTGGTGTTGGCGGCCAGCTTCGCGCTGGCGCAGACCGGTTCGATTCAAGGCACGGTGACTGACTCTGCCGGCGCCGTGGTGCAGGGCGCGGAAGTCACGGTCAAGAATCTGGGTTCCAACGCCGAACGAACCGTGACCAGCGGCGGCACCGGAGCCTATAGCATCCCGTCTCTCGCCCCTGGGGCCTACGACATTACGGCAAAGATGGCGAGCTTCAAGACTTTCCACGTATCCGACATTCAGCTCACCGTCGGCCAGGCGCTCACTGTGAACATTGAATTGGAGCCGGGCGCGGTCACCGAAGAAGTGCAGGTGCGTGGCGACCAGATTCCCGATGTCGACCTCGAAACCTCGCAGGTCAGCAATCTGGTGGATGCGCGCTCCATTCAGGACCTGCCGCTGATTACGCGGAACCCGTATGAACTGGTTCTGCTGTCTCCGGGCACGTCGCAGACCAACGCGCTGGGCGGCATCAGCGTAAACGGCTCGCGCGAGCGCAACAATAACTTCCTGCTGGATGGCGTGGACAATAACGACACCTCCGTGCCGGGAGGGCTGGTCAGCGTGCTCAGCGCCGATCCGGACTCCACCCAGGAATTCCGGGTCATCACCAACAATTTCAACCCGGAATATGGCCGCAACACCGGCGCCATTATCGATGTGATCACCAAGAGCGGCACCAATCAGTTCCATGGCGACGCCTACGAGTACGGCCGCTGGAACGGCTTTGGCGGAGCCCGGGACTGGTTCAACCGCCAGGCCGATGGCCCGCAGGACCCTTATATCCGGCACCAGTTTGGATTTTCGATTGGCGGCCCCATCCGCAAGGACAAGACTTTCTTCTTTTTCAACGACGAGATTGATCGCTTTATTACGACTCTAACCAGCTTCGCGACGGTGCCGACCGCAGCTTTCAAAACCGGAGTTTTTAACTACACCTCGATCGATCCCAACACTCTGGGAACCACCACCCTGCCCGTCGACATAACCCAGACTGGGGTCAACAACTACAGTACCTTGGGGTATCCGATCGCGCCTGCGCCGGCCGACCCGACCATGCAGAAGATCCTTGCGTTATATCCCAAGCCCACCTTTGACAATGGCGACGGATTTTCGGGCACCACTTTGTTCCCCACTTCGGATCGCCAGAACAGCTATCAGACGGTTGCCAAGATTGACCACCATTTTACCGATCGTGAAACTCTGAGTTTGCGCTACGGATACGATAACTTCTCCGATCCCGATCCCTTTCACGACGATGTCATCCCGGGAGGGGTTGGAGCCACGTCCGAAAAGGCCATTTCACAGGCGCTTTCCGCGAACCTGGTTTCCAGCTTTACCACCAACGTGCTCAACAGTTTCACTTTCGCCTACAACCGGATTTTTGCCGGATTCAAGTGCACGGGACTGGGCACGCTGGATAGCGTCGGTCCGCTTGACCGGTTTGGAAACGGCACCGACTACCTCATGGATCCCTTCAGCAGCTTCGGCTGCATCTCGCTGGAATCGGACGGTCAAGCCCGACGGACTGGGACTGACAGTTATACCGATACCATCAGCTGGGTGCACGGCGGACACACCATGAAGTTCGGCGGCGATTTCCGCAATATCCACGAGGACGGGGACAGCAACTTTACCTCGCGCCGTCAAGCTGATACCGAGACCTTCTTCAATACGGGAATCAGTCTCCTGACCGGTGTGGCCAATACCTCGACCTCGCTGGAGGATGCGGTGTCCGCCTATTACGGGTTCGTGTGGAAAGATCTGAATGGGGAGTTTTTTAACAAGGCGGGCGTGCGGCAGCCCACCGATGGCAAGAACTTCCGGCAACACGAGTACGACTGGTTCGGGCAGGACACCTGGAAAGTCCGGCGCAACTTGACTCTGACCTATGGCCTGCGCTACCAGCTGGACGGCGTTCCCTACGAGGAAAACGCCAACTTTTCGAATTTGCTCGGCAATCCGGCCGGCCCCGCGCCGCTGGTCATGTCGGTGGTGGGACCCGGAACCGGAAAACAAATCTATAACAGCGACTATTCCAACCTCGAGCCTCGGGTCGGATTTTCCTGGGACCCGTGGAATGACGGCAAGACCGCGATCCGGGCAGGCTTCGGAATTTTCCACGACCGCATCTTCGGCAACCTTTTCGGGAATGCCCGCGCCAACCCTCCTTTCGAGCAGGACTACGTGGTCAACCCGTTCGAGACGCTGAACAATTTCTTTGGCGGTTTCTTCAATAACCAACTTTACGTGTTGCCCGCCCCGCCCGACACCACGCCTTCGACGGTCATCCCGGATGGATCGCAGTTGGGGCCGGTGCTCTTTGACACCCATTTCCGTAACCCGGTCAGCAACAACTGGAATTTTGGCTTTCAGCGCGAACTGCCCGGCGGCAATACACTTGACGCGGCGTATGTAGGATCGAAGGGCACGCACATTTTCCGAGAAGTCGATGGCAACCCGCCCGACCCCAACCTGGTCAAGCAGTTGGTGGCATTTTGCAGTGTTCCGAACGCCTTCGACTGCACGCCCGGCACGGTTACTTTTTCGAACCTGTATGTCGGAGCTAACTTCGGGAGTCTGCCGTTTAATGCGGTGCAGCAAAATGCGGTGGTCCAGCCCTTTTACCAGCGCTCTGTGGGTAACTCCATTTACAACTCCCTGCAGGTGAAACTCACGCACCGCCTGAGCCATGGACTGCAGGTGCAGGGCGCCTACACCTGGGCCCACGGGATTGACGATTCCAACGATCCCTTGGCCCCGGCCGCCGGTAACCGGGGATTCCCCAGAAATTCCCTGAATCTGGCGCAGGAACGCGGAAACTCCGACAACGATGTCCGGCACGTCGGGATCATCAGTTACATCTGGGAAGCGCCGGTAGGCAAGGGCAAGGGCTACCTGAACAGCGGCTTTGTAGGCAAGGTCTTCGAAGGCATCCAGTTCTCGGGCATCACCAGCCTGCAGACGGGTCATCCCTTTGATGTCTTCAGCGTGACCGACATGCAGCGCACGGGTTTGAGCGGCCGCGCAGACCTGGTGGGCAATCCGTTCGCTCCGGGCTCGAATACCCAGGCCAATGCCGGCGGCGCCAAAGTGTGGTTCACCAACCCGGCTGCATTCTCGGGACGGCAGGCTGCTGACGGCGGTCCGCTTTATGTCGGGCCGGGGACTTCGGGACGCAACAACTTTTACGGCCCGGGTTTTGTAAACTTCGATTTGACGTTCGCCAAGAAGATGAAAATCACCGAACGATTCGGAACGCGAGCTGCGGGTGGAGTGCTACAACATCTTCAATCACCCGCATTTCAATAATCCGAGTAACGGGATATCGGACCCCACGTTTGGAGAAATCTTCTCCACCGTGGGACGGCCCGACGGCACCACCTCGGCCCGGCAGTTGCAGGTGGCGCTGCGGGTGAGTTTCTAAGCGCCAAGCGCTAAACTGGCCGCCTGCGGGTTCGCGCCCGCAGGCTTTTTCTTTTGAAACTCTGCTGGCGAAGTGCGGAAAGAAATGGAAATTGCCCTGGGAACCTGCTTTTCTTCACCATCGGGAAAGGGGCTCACATGAAAACGGGTAAGCGAGTGTTCCGGAACATCATGAAGATCGCGGCACTGATTTCGGTGCCGGCGGCGTTGCTGTACGCAGCCGACCTGAAGCCGGAGGATATTGTCGCCCGGCATCTGGATTCGATCGGCACCAGCGCGGCCCGGGCCGCCTCGAAGACGCGGGTGCTGCAAGGGCCGGCAGAGTTCAAGATTCGCGTGGGCGGCGGCGGTACGGGAGTGCCCGGCAAGAGCGGGCTGGTTTCGGAAGGCCGGAAATCGGTCCTGATGGTCAAGCTGTCCAACGGCGACTATCGCGGCGAGCAGTTCGTCACCGACGGAGACAAAGTCTACATCGCCGCCACCCGGGCAGACCACCTGCGCTCCGCCTTTGGCGAGTTCGTGCACAGCCAGGATGAGATCGTCCGCGAAGGCCTGATGGGAGGCACGCTCACCACCGCCTGGGCGCTTGCTCAATCTGGACGCCAACCAGCCCAAGCTCAGCTACGACGGAGAAAAGAAGATCGACGGCCGGGAGGCCTATGAAATCGGCTATCACTCCAGGCGGAAAGACGACCTGACCATCCACCTATACTTCGATAAGGACACGTACCGGCACGTCATGACGACCTACTCCCTGACCCTGGCGTCCGGACTGGCCCCCGGAGCGAACGGGGCCGACGTCACCCAGAGCGTCAAGCAGAAGGAGACGCGCTACACGATTGAAGAGAAGTTCAGTGATTTCAGGACCGCCGAAGGCCTGACCCTGCCGGCGAAGTATGTCATTCACTTTACCCAGGAACTCCAGGACAGCACCACCGAAGTCTTTGAGTGGGACATTGCGGCGGACGAAGTTTCCAACAATTTGACCCTCGACCCGCGGAACTTCGAGATCAAGTAGGGATCCAAGAGGGCCGAACCCCTTTGCGGGTGCCGCCGGCCCCGGCCAGCGTGGCGCTAGCCCCTATCGCCCCAGCAGCGTGTAGTGCGAACTGGCGGCCATGAAAAAAATCATGGGCACGGACAGAAAGAAATTCATCCGCGAAGCCAGAAATGCCTGCCGCGCCAGGACCGCCGCATTCGCCGGCGGCGTGCCCGCCAGGGTTCCGCGAATGATCTTCTTGTTATTGCGCCAGATGATTCCCCACACGTTGAACAGCATGATGAAGCCCAGCCCGCCCCCGATGCCGATCGAGAGCACGTGGTTATCGTCCTGTCCCACCGGGGTGTAGTTCACAAACAGCCAGCCCGCGGCGCAGACCAGCACCGCCGTGATCGCGCCCAGTACATATCCGCTCGGGGTCTTTGAGATCACGAAATAGAGGATCATGGAAGCCGCGACCCAGATCAGCAGAAACAGCCCGATGGTGCTTCCGGCGCCCACGCCCATGCGGTGGGCATCCGCGGCCACGTAGATCTGGGACCAATACCAGAAGCCCACGAACACGGTCAGCATGGCGCTCCAGCGGAACAGTTGCAGGGCGGGCATGGTCAGGTACTCGAAAATTTTGGGTTTGGACGCCGCGTCCACCTGCTTCATGAAAGGCACGTTGACCAGATTGAAAAAGTACAGCAGGCCCACCCAGGTGATGCCCGCCAGCAGGTGAACCCAGCGCAGCAGGAAGGCGAGGGCCTCCGTGCCAGTGTGCGTGGGCATGACGAATAAGGCGATCTCACGGTGCATAAGTAACTCCCCGGAGCTCACTGTGGTCACGGCGGCCACTCTTGAAGCGAGAATGGTTGCATTTTGCGGGGGCGATGTCAATCGGCCTGTTCGGGCACTCTGTGCAAAGAACACGAGCGCTCGGCTCGTGTCCGGCCGAGCCCGGTTTTGGCATGCAAAGTCACTGCGAGCTTGCTCGCCCGTGACAGCCGCGGGTGGCTGTCTCCACGTGGCCTGCCGGCTACGGACGCCACAGTGCTGGACTCTGAACACAGGCGGCCAGCTTGAAATGCCGGGGACAACGCCGTATCGTACAAATACTGTTGGCGGCCAGGCGTTGTGCGCGTCACAGTTTCCGGCGATGCGCGCGCTGCCGGTGCTCCCCGTTCTAGTGGCGGTGCCAGCAGTCGCCGCGAGGGCAGTGGCCATACCGACCTGACCCGTCAGGACTTTGCAGTCAGGACCAAGGAGATCGGCGATGGAAAATAAGCCGGCGCAGAACATCCAGGACACGTTCCTCAACACGGCCCGCAAGGAGCGAAACACGATCACGATTTACCTGTTGAGCGGAGTCAAGCTCACCGGACGCATCCGCTCCTTCGACAAGTATTCGGTCGTGCTCGAAACCAACAACCAGGAGCAATTGATCTTCAAACACGCCATCTCCACCGTGGCCATGGGAAGGACCTTGCATGGCCATGGGGAGAAGCCGACGGTGGTGCCGGCACCCGCAGCGGCTCCGAATCCGCGACTCCGGAGGCGGCTGCGATGCCGCGGCCCTCCGGTACCGAGGGATGAAGTGCGCCTGGCATTGGCACTTGGCAATCAGCACTTGGCAAGCTGGCAATTAGCATTTGGCGAAACCGCCGATCTGGCCAGGAGTCCCGATTGCCAATACGCCGAGTGCTGAGTTGGGAGAGTCCAGCACTATTGAGCCGTCCAAAATCCAGATCTTTCCGGCAAGACCAGCCGTGACTAAGACCAGCGACGTAGGGCGCGGCCCGGCGGCGGACGGAAACCGTGCGCCCAGAGAGCGCGCGTTTCTGATTGGGCTCGACGTGCGCACCCGCTCGCGCGGCGCCGGCATCATCTCGGGCCAGGAGCGGCCCGCTTACGGCGGCCGCGCAGGCTGCCCGCGATGCTTCCAGCGGTCCGGCGGCCACCAAGGCCCCCGAGATTCCGGAGTTCAGCGCGGAAGAGTCGCTGGACGAATTGCGTTCTCTGGCGGTCAGCGCCGGCGCGGAAATTGTGGGCGAATTTCTGCAGCACCGCGACCGTCCCGACCCGGCCACCCTGATCGGAAGCGGCAAGCTGGAGGAGATTGCCGGCGCCACCGCTTCGGTCTCCGCCGATCTGCTGCTGTTCGATCACGACCTCACGGCTTCGCAGCAGCGCAACATCGAGAAGCTGGTCAACACCCGGGTGATTGACCGCACCCAGCTCATCCTCGATATTTTTGCCAAACACGCCAAGACGCGGGAAGGCCAGTTGCAGGTCGAGCTGGCGCAACTGGAGTACATGCTGCCGCGCCTGGGCGGGCGCGGAATCGAGATGTCGCAACTGGGCGGCGGCATCGGCACCCGGGGCCCGGGCGAAACCCAACTCGAAACCGACCGCAGGAAAATTCACCGCCGCATCCGGCACGTGAAAGAGCAAATAGAAAACGTGCGGCGGGTGCGGGCGCAGCAACGCGCGCGGCGGGAAGCGGAGCCGGTCGCGACGGTCGCGCTGGTCGGCTACACCAACGCGGGGAAATCCACGCTGTTCAACGCGCTGACTCACGCCGCGGTGCTCGAATCTCCCCGCATGTTCGCCACGCTCGATCCCACCATCCGCTCCGTGACTCTGCCCTCGCGAAGAAAGGTGCTGCTGTCCGACACGGTGGGATTCATCCGCAACCTGCCGCACACGCTGGTTACGGCGTTTCGGGCCACGCTGGAGGAAGTGCAGCGCGCCTCGCTGGTGCTGCAGGTTTCCGATGCCAGCAGCCCGCTGACGGCCGAGCAGGACGCGCAGGTCGAGAAAGTGCTGAAGGAACTCGAAGTCGACGGCAAGCCGCGCCTGCGGGTGATGAACAAGATTGACTTGCTGCCGCCCAAGCAACGCGAGTCGCTGCTGGACGACGCGAGCACGAGTGCATGTCTCGGCGGCGAAGGGAACCGGCATGACCACGCTGCTGGACCGGATTGACGAAATGCTGTCGGAGGATCCCGATCAGCCGCGTGCATCTGCGCGTGCCCGCAGAAAGAAGGAAAGACTGCTGTCGCTGCTCGAGGCCCGGGCGCGGATCTATTCGCGCGACTACAAGGACGGATTGGTGGAGATGGAAGTGGAAGCGCCGGAGTCGGTGGTGAGGAAGGTCAGGGAGTGGGTGGTGGAATGAATCGTCGTAGGTGGCGTGGTGCCGTAGACACCTCCGACTTCAACGATCTTAGCTGGCGACTGTCAACCGATGACTGACGATCAAATTTAAATGGGCCGGCAACCAAGAAGCGGTGACATTCCTTGGCTATCGGCCCATTCGATCCGGATTGGATCGGAGGTGATACTTCCATGCTAGACCCGTTATGCCGGATGTCAAGCAACTTTCCACGCTCCCGCGAAAAAGTTCCAAGGCCCCGGTTTCAATCTGGAAACGGCCTCCGGGCTGCGTTGACACTCAATCCGTAACATGTTACTTTCAATGGTCTTAAGCCTCCTTACGCTCTAGACCTGATCAGCACACAATGAACGAGATACTGGGACAACTAGGCGGATTACTGCTCGGGTCCGTGCCGACCATCATCTTTGTCGTGCTGTTGTTCGGCATTTATACCGCGGTGGTGCATAAGCCGTTGACCAAAGTGCTGGCGGAACGGCACAGCCGGACCGAAGGCGCGATCGAAAAGGCGCGCGCCGACATTGCCAAGTCAGAAGCGCGCACCGCGGACTATGAACAGCGGCTGCGGGAAGCGCGCATGGCCGTATTCAAGAGCCAGGAAGCGCGTCGCCAGCAGGCCCTGCAAGCGCGGGCCGCAGCCGTGGCCCAGGCGCGGACCAGGGCGCAGGCGCAAGTGGAGCAGGCGCGGGCCGCGATCGAACAGGACAAGCGGGCGGCTCAAACGGGTCTCGAAGCGGAGAGCGGAAAGCTCGCCAGCGCGATTATTCGCGCCGTCCTCGAACCAGCGAATCAAAGTCCGGCAGGTGGCGACTGATGCGAACTCCGCGTTTCATGCGAGGTGGTGTGGCCCGAGGTTGTGTGGTCGCGGGCGACTCGCCCGCGAGTCCCGGGCCAGTGCAGCGCGGGCGAGTCGCCCGCGGCCACATTGCGATTTTAGCTTTTCTCTTTTTGGCGGCCTTCCTCGCCGTCATGAGCCACTCCGCCGGCGCGCAGGCGACTCCCGCCGCGGGGTCGGAAAGCTCAGCCAATGCGTCCAGGGGTCGCGCTGGCGAAGGAATCGCGCGAGGCCGCGGGGGAAGACGAGCAGGCCAGTTCAAGCATTCGGCGTCGGTCCAGTTGGTGGCGAAAGCTCACCGGCCTGAGCCTCGATCACGCCTACTGGCTGTGCGTGGTGCTGAATTTTGCCATCGTCGCCGGCGCGATTTTCTACTTCTCGAAGAAGAACCTGCCGGGCATGTTCCGGAACCGCACCGCTTCCATTCAGAAGGCCATGCAGGAAGCGCAGAAGGCGAGCGAGGACGCCAACCGGCGCCTGGGCGAAATCGAAACCCGGCTTTCCCGTCTGGATGCGGAAATCGCAGGCATGCGCGCCACCGCGGAGAAGGAAGCGGTTGCGGAAGAAGCTCGAATCAAGGCGGCCGCCGAGGAAGACGGGCGCAAGATCGTGGAGTCGGCCGAGCAGGAGATCGCGGCGGCAGCCAAATTGGCGCGGCGCGACTTGACAAACTTTGCGGCGAATCTGGCAGTATCGCTGGCAACCAGACAAATCAAAGTGGATTCCGCCACGGACCAGGCGCTGGTGCAGGATTTTGCCCGTGAGCTTTCGCCGAAGAGTTCCAGCGGCGGCGGACAGGATAAAAACTAGACCATGGCTTCCGTGACCAGCACGTACGCGCGCGCTCTTGGCCGACGTGGTCTTTGACCAGCGTCTGGATCCCGGCGAAGACGCTGCTGGAGGCGCAGTCGGTGGCCCAGTTGGCCGCCGGCAGCAAGGAATTGCGGGAAGTCTGGGAAGCGCCGTCGATTCCGGCGGAACAAAAGCGGGCTTTGCTGGATGCGATTGTCGCGCGCGCAGGCTTCTCCCGGCCGTTGCGAAATTTTGTCGCGGTGTTGATCGACCACCGGCGGATCAAATTTCTCGATCCCATCGTGAAAGAATTTGGGCACGAACTCAACCGCCGCATGGGGTTTGTCGAAGCCCAGATCATCAGCGCGCGGGAGTTGGGAACGGCGGAACGAAGTGCGCTCGAGGCGCAGGTGGCGAAGTTGACCGGCCACAAGGTGCGCGCCCGTTATGCGCAGGACGGTTCGATTCTCGGCGGCGCGATTGTGAAGGTCGGCAGCATGATCTACGACGGCTCGGTCAAGGGCCAGCTGGAGAGGATAAGAGAAGCGATTAGCTCTTAGCTCTTAGCTTTAGCTGGAACCGGGTTGGAGTCGATTTTAGAGTCTGCGAGTTGCAAAAAACTTTACCGCAAAGATCGCAAAGAAAATCCGCAAAGGACGCAAAGAAAAGCTGAAGAGCTAGAAGCCAGGAGCTAGAAGCTAAGAGCTGACTTTATGGCACAAATCAAAGCAGACGAGATCACACAGCTGATCCGGCAACAGATCGAGAATTACGAATCGAAGATTGCCGTGGACGAAGTCGGGACCGTCATCACCCTGGGCGACGGTATTGCCCGCGTGCATGGCCTGGATAAAGTCATGGCCGGAGAACTGCTCGAGTTTCCCCACGGCGTTGCCGGCATCGCCATGAACCTGGAAGAAGACCAGGTCGGCGTGGTGCTGCTGGGCGAGTACACGGAAATCAGCGAAGGCGACGAGGTCAAGCGCACCGGCCGCATCATGAGCGTGCCGGTGGGCGAAGCCCTGGTCGGACGAGTGGTGAACTCGCTGGGCCAACCGATCGACGACAAAGGGCCGATCGCGACCGACCAGTTCATCGCGCTGGAACGCCTTGCTCCCGGCGTGATCGACCGGCAACCGGTGCGCGAGCCCATGGCCACCGGCCTGAAGGCCATCGACAGCATGATCCCGATCGGCCGCGGACAGCGCGAGTTGATCATCGGCGACCGGCAGACCGGCAAGACCGCGGTCGCGCTCGACACCATCATCAACAGCAAGGGCAATGACCTGATTTGCATTTACAACGCGATCGGGCAGAAGCGGTCTTCGATTGCGCAGGTGGTGAAGATTCTCAGTGACGCCGGCGCCATGGACTACACCATCGTCGTGGCGGCCTCGGCTTCTGAACCTGCTCCGATGCAGTACATCTCGCCTTACGCGGCTTGCGCCATGGGCGAGTATTTCCGCGACACCAAGCGCCATGCGCTGGTGATTTACGACGATCTTTCGAAGCACGCGGCGTCGTATCGCGAAATTTCGCTGCTGCTGCGGCGTCCGCCGGGACGCGAGGCCTATCCCGGAGACGTTTTCTATCTCCACTCCCGGCTGCTGGAACGCGCCTCCAAGTTGAGCGACAAAATGGGCGGCGGCTCACTTGACCGCGCTGCCTATCATCGAAACCCAGGCGGGCGACGTTTCCGCCTACATCCCGACCAACGTGATTTCGATCACCGACGGCCAGATTTTCCTTGAAACCGACCTGTTCAATAGCGGCGTACGGCCGGCGGTGAACGTGGGAATTTCCGTGAGCCGCGTCGGCGGCAGCGCGCAGATCAAGGCCATGCGGCAGGTGGCGGGAAGCATGAAGCTGGAACTGGCCCAGTACCGCGAACTGGCGGCCTTCGCGCAGTTCGGCAGCGACCTCGACAAGGCCACCCAGGCCCAGCTCAATCGCGGCCAGCGCCTGGTGGAAGTGCTCAAGCAAAAACAGTTTTCGCCGCTGCCCTTCTCCAAGCAGATCCTGATTATTTTTGCCGGCACCAACGGTTTTTTCGACGATCTCCCGGTAGATCAGGTGCGCGAGTTCGAAGCCGAACTCTACAAGTATGTGGACGCGACCAACCCAGGTTTATTGCGCACGATCATGGAGAAAAAAGTTTTGGACGATGCGCTGAAAGCCGAGATGAGCAAAGTCATCAAACAAAGTAAAGAAGCGTTTGTAGCGGACCGGCAGGCAGCGGCGAAATAGCTTTTAGCTCTTAGCCGCTAGCTTTTAGCTTGAGGCCAACGACCAACGACCAATGGCCAACGACGAATGACCGACGACTGAAGACTGACGACTGATTCATGCCCAACATTCTCGATATCCGGCGGCGCATTCGCAGCGTGACCAACACGCGGCAGATCACCAAGGCCATGAAAATGGTCTCGGCGGCGAAATTGCGCCGGGCGCAGGAGCGTGCCCTGGCGGCGCGTCCCTATGCCCAGATGCTGACCAACGTGCTGAAGTCGCTGGTGTCGCGGGCCGAAATCTACGATCCGGAAACCGGCGAACCCAGGCATCCCCTGCTGGCGCGCCGTCCCGAGAAGAATGTTTTGCTCATCGTGGTCACGGGCGACAAAGGGCTGGCCGGGGCGTTCAACACCAATATCCTGAAAGCGGCGGCGCGTTTCATCGCGACCAAGGCGGACAAGAATCTCGAGATTGAAACCATCGGCCGCAAGGGCCGCGATTTTCTGCGGCGCCGGTATCGCGCGGCGGAGCCCAGGAAGGCCGATTCGCCCGATGCGCCGCAAACCACGATTGTGGGCGAACAGATTGGAGTGTTGAACAAGATCGACTACGCCCTGGCTTCAGAACTCGCAGAACGCGTGATCGAACGCTACAGCCGGGAAGAAATTGATTCCGTGTATTTGCTGTACAACGAATTCAAGTCGGTGATCGCGCAGCGCCTGGTGGTGGAGCAGGTTCTGCCCATAGAACAGATTGGCGTAGCCGATGTGAAGCTGGCCGAAGGGATGACGCTAAAAGGAAAAAGAGCAGGCCCTCGAGGCCGCGAGAGAAGCAGGCGTGGGCATCCGTCCCGCCGGACACGCGCGAGATCGATGCGGCTGCCGCCAAATTCGCCACGGCGCCGGTGGACTACATTTACGAACAGTCTCCGGAAGAGCTGTTCCGCTCGCTGTTGCCGAAGTATGTGGCCATACAGGTTTTTCGCGGTCTGCAGGAGTCGGTGGCGGCGGAGCACGCGGCCCGCATGACCGCCATGGATGCCGCCACCAACAACGCCACCGACATGATCGATTCCCTGACCCTGGCCATGAACCGGGCCCGGCAGGCGAAGATCACGAAAGAGATTATTGAAATCGTAAGCGGCGCAGCAGCGCAGTAAGACAGCACTTGGCAATTAGCAATTGGCATTTGGCTAAGTGCCAATTGCCAAGTGCCAAATGCTGAGGGCTGACAGCTGAGAGACTGAGAGCTACAACTTATGCCAGAGAGAATTGGACGCGTAATCCAGATTTCCGGTCCCGCCGTCGACGTGCAGTTTGTCGAAGGCGCGATGCCGCCGATTTATGAGGCGCTCAAAGTCGTGAGCGACGGTTTCACCGTGCCCAACCCGGTCAACGTGATTCTGGAAGTGCAGCAGCACCTGGGCGAAGGCCGGGTGCGCTGCGTCGCCATGGAAGCGACCGAGGGCATGGTGCGCGGCATGAAGGCCATCGACCAGGGCGGACCCGATCTCGGTGCCCGTGGGCCGCGGCACGCTGGGACGCGTGATGAACGTGATCGGTCAGCCCGTCGATCAACTGGGGCCGATCGCAGCACACCAAGACCATGCCCATCCATCGCCCGGCGCCGCTGTTCGAAGATCAGGCGACCACCGCCGAGATGTTCGAAACCGGCGTCAAAGTTGTCGATCTCATCCAGCCTTTTCTGAAGGGCGGCAAGATCGGATTGTTCGGCGGCGCCGGCGTCGGCAAGACCGTCTTCATCCAGGAACTGATCAACAACGTGGCCAAACAACACGGCGGATATTCCGTGTTCGCCGGCGTCGGCGAACGCACCCGCGAAGGCAACGATCTGTGGCTGGAAATGACGGAGTCCGGCGTAATCAAGCCCGGCGACCCGGCGAAATCAAAGGCGGCGCTGATTTACGGGCAGATGACCGAGCCGCCGGGCGCGCGTCTGCGGGTCGCGCTGACCGGGCTGACGGTCGCGGAATATCTTCCGCGATGAAGAAGGCGCCGACACGCTGCTGTTCATCGACAACATTTTCCGTTTCACCCAGGCCGGATCGGAAGTTTCCGCGCTGCTCGGCCGCATGCCCAGCGCCGTGGGCTACCAGCCGAACCTGGCCACGGAAATGGGCGAATTGCAGGAGCGCATCACCTCGACGAAGAAGGGCTCGGTCACTTCCGTGCAGGCCATCTACGTGCCCGCCGACGATCTCACCGATCCCGCGCCCGCCACGACTTTTGCCCACCTCGACGCGACCACGGTGCTTTCGCGCGCGCTGACCGAGATTGGAATTTATCCCGCAGTCGATCCCCTGGCTTCCACCTCGCGCATTCTCGATCCCCGCATCGTGGGCCAGGACCACTACGACGTGGCGCAGGGCGTGAAGAAGACGTTGCAGACCTACAAAGACCTGCAGGACATTATCGCGATTCTCGGCATCGACGAACTGAGCGAAGACCAGAAGGTCAGCGTGGCGCGCGCGCGAAAAATACAGCGCTTCCTGTCGCAGCCCTTCCACGTCGCCGAACAGTTCACCGGCTCGCCGGGGCGCTACGTAAAAGTCGCCGACACCGTAAAAGGCTTCAAGGAGATCAACGAAGGCAAGTACGACGATATCCCCGAACAGGCCTTTTACATGAAGGGCACGATCGATGAAGTGCTCGAGGCGGCAGAGAAGCTGAAAGCAGCGTAAGAACCGTCGTCGGTCGTTGGCCCTTGGTCTTTGGCCAACGACCAACGACCAATGGCCAACGACTGATGGCCGACACTTTCCAACTCGAAATCGTCACCCCGGAAAAAATGGTGGTGAAAGATGTGGCGGAGGAAATCCAGATTCCCGGCCGGGACGGATACCTCGGCATCCTGCCCGGGCACGCGCCGCTGATTACCGAACTGGCGGTGGGTGAGATCAGCTATCGCAAGAGCGGCCAGACCTACTATCTGTCGGTGGCCTGGGGATTCGCCGAGGTGCTTCCCGACAAGGTCACGATTCTGGCTGAGACCGCCGAGCGGCCGCAGGAAATCGATGTCAAGCGCGCCCAGGAATCGAAGCGTCGGGCCGAGGAAGCCTTGCAGACCGGCAAGACCGAAGCCGATTTCACGCACGCGGAAGACGCTCTCAAGCGCGCCGAGACCCGGCTCGAAGTTGCGGAAAAGAAGAGATGACC
The DNA here is from genome assembly GCA_963816025.1 of Terriglobia bacterium. Taxonomy (GTDB): domain Bacteria; phylum Acidobacteriota; class Terriglobia; order Terriglobales; family Acidobacteriaceae; genus JAIQFF01. The sequence continues at coordinate 4,034 of CAWFJA010000024.1, read as the reverse complement.
TGAACCGTCTGTCCTCCTTGAACGGACTTCACGCCGTTTCCGACCTGGCCATTCCGGGATCTATCCGAGGTTTTCACCAAGTTTAGAGCCGGGTCAGTTCACCAGAGATGCGCGGGGAGCTGCCTGGTTCTTCGCCTCCGGCAAGAATTGGACCACGATGAACCGCATGGGTTCAGTGGTCGCGTTAAGAAATGTGGACTTCCGTCCCGCCCGGATCCACACTGACGTCGCCCGACGATTTGCGTATTCTTTCGTACTCCCCGGCTTTCAGGTCGATGTCGGTGACCGGAATCAGCAGTTCCGCGCCTGGCTTCTCCGGCGGCGGAAAGGGGTCGCGGGAAAGCAGTTGGACATCAGTCACGCTGGCCGCACCCAGCAGCAGCGAGCTCATGAACCTGGCGTGAGGATCAACCGCCGGAGCTATGGAGACGGGCCCGTAGTCCCAAGTGCCGGAATAACCCTGATAGCCGTAGTTCGTCACCTTGGGATCGAGAAATTCGACGGTGACGTTGCGATACTCCGTGGTGCGGTCATTGCGCATGCCCAGCGCGCCTCCGCCGGAGTAAAAGCGCACATCGCCCTGGCTGAAGTGAAAGTCGACGATGTCAGACTCGCCTTCCGGCCAGATCACGGCATCGCAATCCAGCAGCGCAATCACCAGGAAGTTGTGATCGTGCCGCGCCATGGTCCGCTCCAGAGGCCGGAGCGTGAGCGCAAATACGCGCACCTGATCGTTCGCCATCAGCTGCCGGTAATGCGGCGCGGAGGCCATGTCCGGCGCGGTCTGCGCCCAGGCCACGGGCGCCAGAAGCAGCAGCATCAGGAAGCGAATCTTCATGAAGGGATTGTATTCCGGGAGGAGGGGCGGCAAATATCCGGCGCTGAATAACTCGATGCGAGCCCTATGCAGCCGGCGCCGAAGCGGAAACGCCTCAGTCGGCTACCAAACGTGCCCCAGCCGTGGAACCCCACCCTCCAAACCCGAAGGGTGGAGTCCTCGGCTTAAGCGCCAGGGCTCGATTGTCGCTCGCTGGTAATGCCCTATCGTCCCCTTCCGAAAAGGTCAGACATCACATCGACGTGCTGGTCGCAAGCATGGTTCAGGCAGCCCAGCCCGAAGCCTGATTCGAGGGTTTTAGTCAGCGAGAAGTGAGTGTAAAAGTGCCCGCTCTTTAAACCGTGGGGGCCGTAGTTGGTATCCACGATCACCAGCACCTTGTTCAGGTTGGGCACAAAGCTGTAATCGTTTTCGTCCCATACCACTACGATCGCGTTGCGTCCATTTCGCCACGCGGGAGAGTTGTGGATCGCCGATACAATCGTCCTTAAGGTGAGGTCGCCGATATAAATCAGGGCCGGGTTCAGTCCGGCTTGTGAGCCATCGTCAACCGAGTCAAAGGCGCACTGCGCGCCGCCGTTGCCGCGTCCGTGCTGATCGTTGCACTGGTTAGGCGCGATGAATAGCAGCGAGGGCAGGCGGCCGGAATTCAGGTCGTCGTAAAGGCCGCCTTTGCCTTCGAAGCCCACGACGTTGGCCATGCTGTTGTTGGGATCGTTGCCTTCCTGCACACTTTTGAAATACACAAACGGATTGTGCTTCGCGGCATACAGCTTGACAAAAGCATTCGAACCGCCCAGGGAGTCGGGGATGGTCGAGAGATCGGTGAAGAAACCATCGCTATAGTCGACGCTGTCAGCTCCGGTGGGTGGCAGGCTTTCCTGATAGCTCTTCCAACGACGACCGCTCTCGGCCAACTGGTCTCCGATCGTCTTGCCCACGGTGTTCGATGCCGCTGGAATCGAACTGCCATCAATGCTGATTGAGCCTGGGCCGCAGGGGTCGGTCACGGTCGGATTGGACACTCGTTGGTGAAGTCGACGGCCGGCGTGGCCGCGTCCGTGCCGGTGCCCGCGATCGGACAAACATTGGGGCTGGAGGGAAAGTCGGTGGTGGTATAGGGAGTGGGTCCCAGATTCGGATTGCAGTTCTGGTTGTGCCAGTCGGGGGAGTTATCGCTGCGCACGCCGAAGTTCGATCCCCCCACGATTTCCAGATAGTTGGTGGAACTGGGATGTCCGACCGCGAAGTAATTGGTCGCGGAATTGGCGGATTTTGCATATTGGTTGGCGAACGGCGCGTCCGGGTTCCCAACGATCTGGCTGAAACCGTGGTTCTCCATCACGATGACGAAGACATGGTCCAGGTTGGGGATGCCTTCGGGGACGCGGCCTTCGGCCGCGAACATCGTACCGACCAGCGCTGTGGCCAACAGACCCAGAATTGCGGTCTTTTTTCTCATGGCAGTCACCTTTTTTCTGAGGAAAGTAGTCGAGCTCTGCCTGGGCTCGCTTGGCGCCGGGCCCGACAGTTGTACGGTAGGGTGGCTTGGTTACGGCGCGGTGACAGGGAGGTTAAGATTCGGTGAATAACCGCTGACTCGCCGGCTTCATCGCTCTGGGCGGCGTGGTGGAAATCATCGGGATTTCTCCGCCTTCCCCAAGGTCTCCGCCCGGAACAATCTCTCGTCGATACGATGCAGATGCCTGGCCATCCCCGGCCGCAGCAGCTTGTATGGTGGATTTCGAGCAGATGATCCACGATGAACCAGACCGGTTTCTGCGTAGTCATCCAGTGCAGATGGTCGAAGCGGGCCAGGTGCACCGGGCGGGAAAATGTGCGCAGGGTCCGCTCCCGCCTCAGGTTGAAATAGAGATTGAAAAAGCTCATGGCCAGCTCGCGCAGCGAGCGATAAACCGGCTCGCGATAGCGGCAGCCCGTGTAGTTGGATTTTGCCACCACTCCCCAATGGCCTTTCACCCGGTAAAGGGCGAGGACGTGGTCGGTGTCGTGCTCGGCCTCGAGATCGAGGAGCAGCGGGGGAAAGCCGTTGGCGCGCAACGCCGCGGCGGCAAAAATCGCCCCTTCCAGGCAGTGCGCGGTATTTTCTCGCAGCACCCGCCGCGGCGACCAGGCGGTGTCGGCCAGATGGTATGGCATGTCATCGAGAAAACGCTGGATTCCGTAGGGATCTTTAAGGCTGCGCAGCTGGCGCAGTTCGGCGGGCGTGAAGCTGTCGGTCGCTGTCGGTTTGCGCATCCTCGATGGCAGTTTAACTGATGAAATCGGGAACAGCGTTAACCACGGAGGACACTGAGGACACGGAGAAGGCGATACTGCCTGCGCTTTAGTAGATGGAAGGAAATGCAAGCCTAGCACGTGAGGTCGTTGACAATCTCCGTTAGCAGCAAGCTGGACGACGAACTCCGTGCCCTCGGTGTCCTCCGTGGTTTTCTTATTCGACCACCTAGGACACTGAGGACACGGAGTCAGGAAACGAAAGGTTGAGCAAACAACTCCGCCAGTTCCGACGGCTGGTCGAGCAGCACGTCCGGCGGAGGGTCGTGAAGAGTATGCGGAGCGAAGCCGTAGGTCACGCCGCAAGTCCATGTCCCGGCATTGCGCCCGGTGCGGACATCGACCCCGGAGTCGCCCACGATCATGGCTTCCTGCGGACCGGTCCCCATTTCCCGCAGGATGGTTTGCGCGCCCTCGGGATCGGGCTTCTTGGTGGGAAAGCTGTTGCCCCCGTAGACCCGCGAAAAAAATCCGCCCAGGCCCAGCGCTTCGACAATGGCTCGGGAAGGGTGCACCGGCTTATTGGTGAGCACCGCCATTTTGCGCGGCCGGCCGTTGTGGTTCTGGAGCGTCGCCAGCGCCTGCAGGACTCCGTCGTACAAGTGGGTGTGATCCAGCTTGTGTTCGCGATAGTAAGAAAGGAAGTAGTCCAGGCCGGAGCGCACCAGTTTCTCGTCGCTGGCCTCGCTGCCCAGGGCCCGGCCGATCAGCGCGGGCGCTCCATCGCCCACGTAGCTGGCAATCACCTCGTCGGGCAGTTCCGGCCGCTTCATATGCCGCAGCGTGGCATTGACCGAGTGCACCAGATCGAGGCGGGAGTCGATCAGCGTGCCGTCGAGGTCGAAGATTACCAGTTGGATTGTGCGCGGATCGAAGGGGCGATTGAATTTGATCATGC
>CAWFJA010000023.1:0-691384 GCA_963816025.1 Terriglobia bacterium | reverse complement strand
GTGAGGTCTTCGGCGGCGTGATGACCGGGACGCAGCTGATCTCGATTGGCCTGGTGATCACGGGCGGATTGATCTGGTGGCTGAAGTCGTCCACCAGGGCGGTTCCGGCGCACGCGCAGCGCTGACCGTAGGAGAATCAAAAACCGTCGTCCCCTTTCGGGGACGAGCACGGGCGAGGGCGCCCGCGCCTACATGCCTCCACTTCTAATTTCCGCAACCGCACAGGACGCCGGCAAACGGCTGGACCGGTTTTTGGCGGGACATCACTCTGAAAACAGCCGGACCCGGGTGCAGGAACTGATTGCGCAAGAAGGTGCTGGTGGATGGCGGCGGCGCGCCATCTCTGCGGCTGCGCGGCGGTGAGGGTATCGAGGTACTCGGGTCGGCGTCGCGGCCGGCGCTGCGCGCCACGGCGGAAGAAATTGCGCTCGACATCGTTTTCGAAGACGACGATCTTGCTGTAGTGAACAAGCCCGCGGGCATGACCGTGCACGCCGGCGCCGGCGCCACCGAGGACGAGCGCAACCGCGGCACCCTGGTAAACGCGCTGCTGCACCGTTTTGGCGCCTTGTCCGGCGTGGGCGGCGAACTACGGCCCGGAATCGTCCACCGTCTCGACCGCAATCCAGCGGACTGATGGTGGTGGCCAAGCGCGACCTCGCCCACCGCAGGCTGGCCAACCAGTTCGTCCGGCCGCAAGTCAAAAAAGTACTTCGCTCTGGTGCACGGACGGACGAAGCTGGACCGCGGCACCATCAGAGCGGGATCAGTCGTGACCGGGTGCGGCGCACTCGCATGACCACCCTGCGGTCCGGAGGACGCGAAGCGATCACCCATTACACGGTGGTGCGGCGGCTGGATTCGCAGTACGGAAAATTCAGCTTGCTGGGGGTGAAGATCGACACCGGCCGGACCCACCAGATTCGGGTTCACCTTGCCTCGCTTGGCCACCCGATCGTCGGAAACACACTTTACGGCGCGCCCCGGGAAATCAGCACAAGCAGGCCGGCCGCCTTCATTCCCTTAGAAATTTTCTGCATGCCGCGGCGCTGCAATTCCAGCACCCGCGCAGCGGTGAGCCTTTATCTTTCTCGGCCGCCCTTGCCGCGGAGCTCGAGGCTTTCCTGCAACCCCTGAGTCAGTGAGCGGAGGGCATTGGGTTCATGTGGGGCGGACCAAAGGGGTTGCGGCTATAATTAAGTTCTCATGAAGTTTCGCGGCGTCATTTTATCGCTGGGAAGCATCCTGATCGTGGCCCTGGCCGTGGCCCAGATTCGGGCTCGGACGATCTGCCTTCCGCCCCGTCGGCGGTCCAGCAGGAGCGCAACCAGCCCAGGCCATCCGCACCCGCCGCGCACGCCGGCCTCGACCACATCCGCGGAAGACCGAACCACAGACTGCGCCTCCTGCCGAAGCGCCCGCCAAAGACGGAGCGGAGCCGGCAACCCCTCCGCCCCAGGCAAGGCCGGCGACCGGACTCGAACTCGCCGGACGACGCCGCGACCACCATCACCAAGACGGTCAACGAAGTGAACGTGGTGTTCACGGTGACCGACAGGCATGGCCGCTACGTGAACAACATGGCGAAGAGCGATTTTCGGTGCTCGACGACAACAAGCCGGCCCAACAGATCCGCAGCTTCCACAGCGAGACCGACCTGCCCCTGCAAGTCGGTCTGCTGGTGGATGCCAGCAACTCGGTGCGTGACCGTTTCAAGTTCGAGCAGGAATCGGCCATCGAGTTCCTCAACCAGACGGTTCGGCCGCGCTACGACAAGGCATTTGTAGTCGGGTTTCGACGTCACTCCCGAAGTCACGCAGGACTTCACTGACAATACGGAAGCGCTCTCCCGCGGGGTGCGCGCCTTGCGGCCGGGCGGCGGCACGGCCATGTACGATGCGCTGTATTTCGCCTGCCGGGACAAGCTGCTGAAGGAGCCGCGAAACGGCCCCGTACGGCGGGCGATCATCCTGCTCAGCGATGGTGACGACAATATGAGCCACGTCACGCGCGAGGAAGCGATCGAGATGGCGCTGCGCGCGGAAGTGATTGTGTACACCATCAGCACCAACATCACGGGGGGCGCCCGGCGTGCGGGCGACAAAGTTCTGGAGCGCATCGCCGACGCCACCGGCGGGCGCGCGTTCTTTCCCTTTCAGCTCAACGACGTGGCCAACGCCTTTGTCGAAATCCAGGCTGAACTGCGCAGCCAGTACGCGCTCTCCTACAATCCCGCGGACCTGCGGACCGACGGGCGTTACCACACCATCGAAATCCTGGCGCAAAACCACAAGGGCCTGCGCGTGCGCAGCCGTCGCGGTTACTACGCGCCCACCCAGTAGGCCGCCGACATGGCAGGCTACTCCGGCACTCCGCTTCCTCAGGAAGCTGGGCTTCAAGCCGCACTTCCGCATCGCATTTTTCCAGCTGCCCACCAGCATAAAGAGTGAGTTGAAGGAAGCCCTCTCCGATTGCCTGCTAGTCAAGGATCGCAAGCACGGTTCGGTCCCACTCGACTTCGCCATGATCTTCATCAAGAGCCAGGCGGAGATGAAAGAACAGTTCCCGAAGTTTGCCCGCCGCCTGGCGACCGCGGGAATGCTGTGGGTCAGTTGGCCCAAGAAAGCTTCCGGCATGGTCACTGACCTCAATGAAAACGATGTGCGAAGGCTCGGACTGCTGGCCGGACTGGTCGATGTCAAAGTCTGTGCCGTAGATGAAGTCTGGTCAGGCCTGAAGTTCGTGATCCGGGTGAAAGACTCGAATATCTGCCTCAATGCGAATGACTTAATGCGCTGTCCCAAGCTTGCTCCCATCCTGCATCTTTTTTATCTGCCTCGCCCGTATAACCGGGTAGCATGAACGCCCTAGCTTATTGCTTCATGAATGTGATGGAATCCGAGACCAGCGCAATCGCTCGCGGTCTCCGCCGGCGTGATCCAGACTTGCTGGACCGTCTCATCGAGCAGTATCAGCACCGCCTGCTTCGCTATCTGGTCTACCTGTCAGGAAATCGTGAACTGGCCGAGGACCTCTTCCAGGAAACCTGGATTCGCGTGCTGGAACGCGGCCATCAGTACGACGGCCGGCACGAATTCAGCACCTGGCTTTACGCGGTAGCGAGAAATCTGACGATTGATTATTTGCGGAAGAAAAGTCCGGTCAGCCTGGACGGGCTGATGGACGACGAAGATCACGCGCCGCTCGAACCGGCTGACGCCCGGCCCATGGCGTGGGAAGTTGTGCACCAGCACGAGCAAGCCGAGCGCCTCAGCGCGGCCCTGGTGGGCATCCCAGCGGAATATCGCGAGACCGTGGTGCTGCGCTTCCAGGAAGGATTGACGTTGGACGAGATTGCCACCGTCACCGGGGCTCCGCTGGGCACGGTGAAGTCGCGGCTGTATCGCGGATTGAATATGCTGATGTCGCGGCTGAAGGGGCGCAGGCATGACGCCGAACCCACATGACGAGGCGCGGGAGCTGATCGCTCTGGGTGAAGAGTCTCTCGGATGCGCAGCAGGCCCGGCTGCGGGCCCACCTCGATGAATGCGAAGCCTGCCGTGATTATGCGGAAGCGGCGCACGGGCTGGTTCGTGCTTTGCGTTCGCTGCCGCTCGCCGCTGATTCCCGCCTGGTGCGCGCCACGCAGATGCGGGTGCGCTTTCACGCCAGCCGGCTTCGGGAGACGCGGGAACGCCTGTGGCTGGTGGGGATGGCTTGTATGGGCGTAGGCCTTTCTGCGACGCTGACCGTCCCCTTTTTATGGCGACTCTTTGCCTGGATGGGCGAATGGGCCGGAGTTTCGACCCTGATTTGGCAAACCGGTTTCATGTTTTTCTTCATCGCGCCGGCGCTGGCGGTCAGTGTGCTGTTGTTGGCTCGCGGCACGCACCTCACGAACGACGGCGAGCAGCCGCGGCGATGGCAGTGACAAGGCGGACAAACATATGCAGGTAAACAACGAAACTCAGACTGGATTCGCTGGGGAAATCAAGGTCGTCCCGCTGTGGGCATGGGTGCTCGCAGGAATCGTATTTGTCGCGGCGCAGGTCTTCTTCAATGTTGTCGTGGCCCGGCACGGGGGCGGGCCGCCGGTGTGGGCGCGGCCATTGCTCGGGCTAGCGGCCGGGCTTGGTGGAGGATGCTATCTCCTGCTCATCGGCTACATCAACCGCGACGCGAAACGGCGCGGGATGAGCCCGACGCTTTGGACGGTCATGGCCTTTATTATTCCCAACGCTCTGGGCATCATTCTTTACTTCCTCCTGCGGCAAGCGCGCAGCAGCGTCTGCCCGCAATGCGGCTACGCCGTGCAGAGCGGATTCAACTTCTGTCCTCGCTGCAATTACAAACTGGGACCCAGCTGCCCGCAGTGCCAGCGCGTGGTTGGCGCAGATGCTGTCTATTGTCCGTACTGCGGAACTCCGCTGCGTAATCAGACGGCGCCGGCGGCCGGCTTCCCAGCCAAGCTTCCCGGTTAACGATGTTAAGAGTCGCAGGTCCCGATCATGCCACTTGCCCGGAGTTCCTAAAATGATGGAACCAATCGCAGACGCGTCGCCGCGTTTCAAGGCCAGGATGGCCGGCGTCTTTGAAGTGCTCGAAGGCATGACGTCAGCCTTCGGCCAGGTGTTCGTTCTCGGCAGGCTGGTGGTCGCTGGCAACGCCGCAGCCACGGCGGCCAATATTCTGGGGCACGAGCGGCTATTCTGGTTGGGTTTCGTCTCCTCTCTCATTGGGGTGGCGTGCCATATCGCCTGGATCCTTCTCTTCTACTACTTGTTTAAGCCGGTGAACCGGAGCCTCTCTTTACTCGCCGCGTTCGTCGGCATCGTGGTATGCGCGATGCAAGCTCTTACCAGCCTCTTGTACGTTGCTCCTTGGCTCGTCCTGCAAGGCGGCAGCTCCGTGAGCGCATTTACCACGGAACAGCTGCAGGGGTTGGCGTACATCTTTCTCAAATTGAATGCGTACGCTTTCGACATCGACCTAGTGTTCTTCGGACTCTGGTGCGTCCTGGCGGGCTACCTCATTTTCAGGTCGACCTTCCTGCCTCGAATACTGGGGGTGCTGTTGGCGATTGATGGTTTGGGATGGATGACCTACGCGGTGCCGCCGTTCGCCAACCATCTGTTCCCGTTCATCGCCGCCGCCTCCGCCCTCGCGGAAATTCCGCTGCAGCTATGGCTGGTGGTGATGGGTGTGAACCCTCAGCGATGGAAAGAACAGGCCAGCGCGGCAGGGATGGTCACGTGAGGGCATTTTAGGGCCGAATGCAATTCGCGGGCGGCTGGCTGGCGAGCATGATCATGGCCTCGAGAGTTCTCGCCCGCTGCTCATCCGTGAGCATGAGGTAGCGGTGATTTCCAGCCGCAGACGGCTCGAAGCGAGAGGTGCCGTCGGGCAGGACGGTAATCGTTCCGGGCGGTGAGAGCGAGAAATATTTTTCGTCGGGACGCACCGCGTAGAGCACCGCCGTCAGGTCCCACGTCGGCCGGTCATACGGCATCTTCATGTAAGAGCGATAGGCTTCGGCTACGGGGTGGTCTTGCACGTAGGCAAAATCGTGCTCGATGCGCTCGGCGGGAAACGGCAGCACGATGCCGATTTCGAATCCGCTCACCACGATTGGAGTCGGCCAGTCATGGAAGAGCTTTACCGCGGCGGGCACATCCTTGGCCAGGTTGAACTCCGGTCTTCCGTCGGCAAAATTTCCCGCCATCATCGACAGTAGGCGGACTTTCTTGCGGACAAGAGTTGGTCCATCATCCGGACTGGCCGCGTCGGGCTTGGTTTCGAGCAAGCGGGCCAGGTTGGTGCTGAAACCCACCTGCACGATCACAACGCTCCCATCCCTCTGCTTCGCCAGGGTCCGCCGCAGCAAAAAAACCGCTTCCTGTGCCTGGGCGCCATCCAAAATGCGATGGGGGTAGACGAAGCTTCCGTCGGGACGCCGCCGCTCGGAGGGAATCTGGATCATCGGATTCGATTCTGGCGTCTTACCGTCTCGCACCGTGCCGATCGGGATCTCGGGATGTCCGTAGAAGGTATTGACCAAGTCCACATAGGGCGCGGCCCACTGGTTGTCCTTGGTGATGGTCACCGCAAGCAGATTGGCTTCGTGGCGGTTCTGGAAAGCATGCAGCATGGCCAGGGCAAGAGCGTCATCGACGTCGTTGCCCATGTCGGTGTCGAAAATAATGCAGGTGCGTGTTTGCGCAAGAACAATAGAAGAGAGCGCGATGACCAGGCTGAAAACCAGAATGGCTGTCTTCATGGATATGTTTCGCTCAGCACCACACCCCAGGGTGTCCATCCTATTTCGCGCCTTTTGCAAAATAGGGTGGGTGTTTCCATCTTCACCATCTGTATGAGATGAGAGAAGGACTCTGCCCCCGGCGTCTGTGGCATCCCACCCTTGCAAAGAACGCAAGGATGGGCCACCCGACTAAGTGCCAGTTCCTAGTCTTTCTTCGGCACCGCATAGTACCCGGTGCGTGCCTGGATCTTGTAATCTTTCTTCGTGGTATGGATTTCCACTTTGCGGAAGGTGCCGTCGAGAGCGGTGTTAGAGGGGGTATAGCCGACGTTGTACTGGCTGCGCAGTTCCTGCGCGATCTGGTCGAAGGCTTCCTTCAGCTTGTCGGACTTGTTGCCCACTTCGATGACGCGGCCCCCGGTTTCGGCGGCCAGCTTTCTCATGTCGCGATCACCCGAGTACCCGCCGAAGCCGTAAAATCCGCGATCGGCGATCAACAGGACATAGCAGATGGAGTCTGCCTTCTGTGCGGCTTCAATCGCGTCGCTGATCTTGAGCTGACTGCCCTGGTCTTCCCCGTCGGTGAGCAGGATCATGGCCTTGCGTCCCACTTCTTGGGCCAGCTGATCGTGGGCGGCCAGATAGACCGTGTCGTAGAGCACGGTCCCCTTGGGATTCGAGCTGCACGGCAAGGGTCCGCCTCCTTGTCCCGGAAGACCGCCGCAACTGGAGGGCGGAGCGTTGATGCGCGCGCTGTTGAGCGCCTCCCGCAGGCGGCGTGACGAGTTGGTGAAGTCCTGCAACAGGTTCGATTCGACGTCGAAGCTGATGACGAACGCCAGGTCCTTGGGCCGCAAAATCTCGCTCAGAAAATTGCCCCCGACTTCTTTTTCCATTTCCAGCACCCGTTGCTGGCTACCGCTGGAATCGATCAGGATGCCAAGGGTCAGGGGCAGATCGGACTCGGCGGTGAAATACTTGATGGTCTCAGGTTTGCCGTCTTCGAGAAGCTGAAAGTCGTCCTTGGTCAAACTGGGGATCAGCGCGCCTTTCTTGTCCTTGACGTTAAAAAAGAGCTGGACGACGTTGACGTTGACTTTCAGAGTGCCGACGGACTGGTCGCGCTCGTCGGGCTGGTCCTGGGTCTGACTGTCCGGATCCGGGGTGCCGGCAAGCCGGGGGAGCTGCTGGGCCAAGGCCAGGCTCGCGCAGAAAAGGCCAGCAGCGGTCACGGCAGTCACCAAAATGGGAACGGCAAGGGCCTGAAACCTGCGGATTCTCGGCATCCAGATATTCTCCCGCACTTTTTGTTAGTCTATTCCATCAGGGTTAGATGCACGAAATTGCAGGTTTCGGCATCCGAAATATTGCGAATATCCGTCAGGCAGAGAGGTTTCCCGTGTTTTCAGAGATCGGTAGAACGTTGAAGGCTTTTGCGGCAGCAGTGCTGGCTCTTTGCCTGTTTTGCGGGACGATAGCTGCCCAGCAGCCGGAATCATCGAAACAGGACATTCCGGATGCGCCCTCAGCCTCACGTCCATTTCCCAAAGTGCCGCCCACAAGCCAGGCTCCGCCGGATCAAGCGCCGCCAAACCAGGCGCCTCCCACTCAGGCCCCGCCCCCGCCGAATCAAGCGCCGCCAACCAGTTCCAATCCTGCTCCCAATCCTGACGACGAGCCGGTTTATGCGCCTGGGTGGCTCCCGCGCCCCCGTTCAATGTGACCACCGTGCCCGCGGGCAGCGTCCCTGCTCCGCATGGCCCCGGCAGTGAGGAACTGTACAAGATCGTGACCAACGTCAACCAGGTGCTGGTTCCGGTGATGGTGAAAGACGACTCCGGACGCCTGGTCAATGGACTGTTGTCGAGAGACTTCTCGGTTTTTGAGGACGGCAAAAAGCAGAACCTGAATTTCTTTACCACCGATCCGTTCGCCCTATCGGCGGCCGTGATTTTCGACGTGGGCATGCCGGACGTGGCGGTGCAGAAGGTGAACCAGACCTTCTCTGCGCTGGAAGGGGCGTTCAGTCAGTTTGACGAAGTCTCTCTCTATACATACAGCACCAGCGTGACCAAGGTGACGGATTTTGCAGCTGTGGGCAAGCGATTGACCGCGGCGCTGGATAACCTTAAAACCGTCAGCGGCAGCAACAACGGGCCTCCCGTCGTCAGCGGGCCGCTCGGACCGCAGGGGCCGATGGTGAACGGCGTTCCCGTCGAGACCGGTACGCCGCGAATGATCAACCCGCCCAAAGAGTCCCATGTGTTGAATGACGCCATCGTGGCCGCGGCGGTTGATTTGCGCAGGCGCGACCGGTCCCGGCGCAAAGTCATTTTCGTCATCAGCGATGGCCGCGAATACGGCAGCAACGCCAGCTACAGCGATACGCTGAGAGTCCTGCTCTCGACTGGAATTCAGGTGTACGGCGTGGCCGTGGAAGGATCGGCTATTCCCGTATACGGCCAGTTGCAGAAGCTGCATGTGCCGCTCACCGGCTCGCGCTTGGGTTACAGCAACATATTGCCCAAGTACGCCAGCGCCACCGGAGGCGAAATCTACTCCGGTTTCTCCCGCAGCGCCATCGAGGATGTCTACGCCCGCACTCTGGGCGATGCCCGCAATCAGTACACCCTGGGATATCTGACCCATTCCTCTCCCAGCAGCACCCACCGCGAAATCGACGTGCACGTGGCGCGTTCCGGCCTGACGGTGACCGCGAAGGAGGGCTACTATCCGGTGGGATTGGCACACTGACCCGGGCATCTAAAGATTTCAGATTTGAGATTGCAGATTTGAGATTCTGCCCAGCGGTTTCAATCTGAAATCAAAAATCTGCAATCCGAAATCAGCTTCAGCGGTCGCCGCTCGTCAGACCGCCCGCAACCTCCTTCGATAGGCAACCGGCAAGACCCGGCTCTTTACGGGACGGTGTTCCACAAGTAACCTGCGTAACCTGCCGTTGACACTCTGCCGTGTGGTATAAAACCAGCAGTATCAAGCCAAAATTTTAGCCGGGGAGAGGTTTGCGTCCGGGTGGGCGCCGCCACCGGTTTCGAGGGAAGTCTTGAGTTTCATCAACTTCGCAGCCCGCGAGATCAACTGCAAGATCGTTTACTACGGCGCCGGATTGGGCGGCAAGACAACGAATCTTCAGTTCATCTACCAGAAGACCGCCGAGCAGCAGAAGGGCAAGATGATCTCTCTGGCAACGGAGACGGAACGAACCCTGTTTTTTGATTTTCTGCCACTCGATTTGGGCTCTGTCCGCGGCTTCAAGACTCGCATCCACTTGTACACCGTTCCCGGCCAGGTGTTCTACGACGCCAGCCGCAAACTGATTCTGCGCGGCGTCGATGGCATCGTGTTCGTGGCCGACTCGCAGGAAGAGCGCATGGATGCGAATGTGGAAGCTCTCGACAACCTCATGGCCAACCTGAAGGAACACGGCTACGACTTCAACAAGATTCCCTACGTGCTGCAACTCAACAAACGCGATCTGCCCAACGTCCTCTCCGTGGACGCCCTCTCGAAACAACTGCGCCGGAAAAACGAGCCCATGATCGAAGCCGTGGCCTTCCAGGGTCCCGGAGTGTTCGAGACCCTCAAAGAAATCGCGCGGCAAGTGCTTACCGACCTCAAGCAGGGTGGGTAGAGCGGGCGTCGGACGTCGGACCTCAGACCTCAAGATTGACGGACGAGCATTTCCATTTCACCGGCTATTTCTCAATTGGGCAAGCGCCTGTTCAAGTCAGGTGTCATTTGTACGGTTTCTGATTAAAGACGCTTTAGACGGGAACTATTGGAGCGTGTCTGGTGTCGATTTGAGCAGGAACACAATCAGGAGAGAATTTATGTCTTTCGCCCGATCTATGATTTATGTCGTTGTGCTCATTAGCGTCGGCGCAACTTTGAGTATGGCTCACAAGCAAGCCGCTGGATCGAACCCCAAGCCCGAAGATCAAGTGAAGGCAGTGGAGCGCGATTGGCTCGCAGCGGACGCCAAAGGCGATGCCGATTCCTTACGTCGGATTATCTCCGACGACTTCATCGGCAGCAGCTTCGACGGCCGATTGCTGAGCAAGGAAGACATCATTCCACAAAGCCCGGGTCCCGGCGGGTTTGCTGGTGCGACTTCGGGTGAAACGAATGTGCGAGTCTTCGGTGACACCGGCGTCCTGATGGGTGTCATCAACGCCGCTGAGCCGGATCCCAAGCCGATCCGGGTGACCCTGGTTTGTCAGAAGCGGCGGCAGGGTTGGCAGATGATCGCAGCTCAATTGACACATTGAGTCCGGCGGTTCTTCAGCCCCCAATGGTGGCACTGTTGCGAGAACGAAGGTGTTTTAATCGGCCTCTTCCTGGAAAACTAAATGACCGCGAGATCAAACTTGATATCGGCCAGTAAGATTGATTGCAGTTCTAGCCCTCTCTCTGTGCGGATCAGTCGTGTGCAGCCCGCCTGCTTTGGCTCAAGAGTCGCCAAGCGCGAAGGGTGCGAACAAAGCGCCGTTTCACATTGAGGTGCAGGATGGACAAGGGGCTCGAATCGCGGGCCCCGAATCTGCGCCGTCGAAAAAAGCTTCAGCTGTGCTGGCTTTCGACCGCGAGTACCAACCCGGCGATCGCATCATTTTCGGCGGACCGCAGCGGATGGCAGTGCGGATGGACGATCACATGCCCGAGTGCATTCTGTATCTTGCTCCTTCCTCGCAAGGAAGCGTGTCGTTCGAGATTCCTTACGGCACCGAAGAGAAGCAGACGGGGAGCGCCTACGCGCCGGAAAGTTTTGCCGGCAAATCTCATCGCGTGGCGCTTCGCGCCTTAAGTAAGCATGAGCTTGCCGGCTATCGCAACCTGGCGCTGAATGCGTGCGATGTGCGGGAAAAAGAGCAGGCGCCGACCCAGATATTTCCCCACGCCACAACCAACAGCGTTTCCCGGGGCCTGTTCGATTTCGAGGCACGCAATGCGATTGACGGGGTCGCGCAAAACGGCCATCACGGCGTATGGCCTTATCAGTCGTGGGGGCCGCAACTGCGCGCGGACTTGTGGTGGAAACTCGACTTTGGCCGGACCGTCGAGTTGGACAAGATCCGCCTGATGGTGAGGGCCGATTTCCCCCACGACAGCTACTGGAAGAGCGCGACCGTCGAGTTTTCCGATGGAAGCCACGAATCCATTCAGATCGGATCGTCTCCCGAATTTCAGGATTTTCACTTTAAGAAGCGACGAGTTTCGTGGCTGCGGATCACTGACCTTGTGCCTGTGGACCCGGCCCGATGGTGCAGCTTTATCGAGGTGGAAGCCTGGGGGCGTGACAAGCAGTAGACTTCATCAGCGCCGCCTCAGGATTGACTTGCCCTTGGAACCCGCCTAACATTGCCGCACTCCATCATCAGACAAATATGATCGGTCAGACCATCTCGCACTATCGCATAGTGGACAGGCTGGGCGGCGGCGGGATGGGCGTGGTTTACAAAGCTGAAGACACGCAACTCGGACGCTTCGTCGCCTTGAAGTTCCTTCCCGACGAGCTTTCCCACGACCCGCAGGCTCTCGAACGCTTCCGGCGCGAAGCCCGCGCGGCCTCCGCTCTCAATCATCCCAACATCTGCACCATTTACGAAATCGGCCAGCACGAAAACCAGTCCTTCATCGCGATGGAGTTCCTGGAAGGCACGACGCTGAAGCACCGCATCACCTTCCGTCCGCTCGAGCCGCAGCCTGCTGCTCAGCCTGGCCATCGAGATGGCGGATGCGCTCGAAGCCGCGCACGCCAAGAACATCGTCCATCGCGACATCAAGCCCGCCAATGTGTTCGTCACCGAACGTGATCACGCCAAGATCCTCGATTTCGGCCTGGCCAAGGTGGGCGTTGACCGCGGCCGGATTCTGGAACCCACGGAAGTCACCGCCGGCCGTCGGCATCGAACATCTGACTTCGCCGGGCGCGGCCATCGGGACCGTGGCTTACATGTCGCCCGAGCAAGCCCTGGCCGAGGAACTGGATGCGCGCACCGACTTTTTTCTTTTGGAGTCGTGCTGTATGAAATGTCTACCGGCCGGCTGCCCTTCGAGGGCGAGCACCTCGGCGGCGATCTTTAATGCGATTCTGAACAAGGTCCCGACTTCGCCAGTCCGTTTGAATCCCGACCTCCCGCCGGAACTGGAGCGCATCGTCAACAAGGCCTTGGAGAAAGACCGCGATCTGCGCTACCAGAGTTCGGCCGATATCAGAGCCGACCTCAAGCGGTTGCAGCGCGATTGGCATCCTTCGTCGGCGGGCCAGGCTGCACCAGGACAATCTTCACCGGCTCAGCCTGTATCCGGACAACAACCGGCCGCATCGGCCTCGGGATCGAGTCCGGCGGCGGCCCCAGCATCCGCCAGTGAGGGCCCAGCATCGGAGGCTGCAAGTAGAACGAAACCGGGCAAACTTCCGCTCCTCGCCGGAGTCGCCCTGCTGGCGCTGGCGGCCATCGGCGTGGCTGGTTTTTTTGCCGGCGAACGGGCCGCTACCCGGCCGGTTCCAACTTTTCGCGAATTGAGTTTCCGGCGAGGCGCGCTGGTGGCCGCCAGGTTTGCTCCCGACCCGCGCTCGGCGGTTTATAGCGCCGCCTGGGAAGGCGCGCCCGAAGCCGTCTTTATCAGTTCCGCCAATTCAACGGAATCCCGCGATCTCGGCCTGCCGGAAACTGAGGTCCTGGCGGTTTCGCCAACAGGACAAATGGCGGTGATGCGCCACTTCAGCGTGAGCCCCAATCACTTTACCCATCGCGGAACCCTGGCCCAGGTATCGATCGGCGCGGACGCTCCCCGCGACCTGCTGGACAATGTTGAAGCCGCGGATTGGACGCCCGACGGGAACGCCCTCGCCGTGGTCCACGTGGTGAGCGGCCAGAGCCGAGTGGAATATCCGATTGGCAAAGTGCTTTACCAAACCCCCGGCTGGATCAGCGATTTACGCTTCTCTCCCAGGGGCGATCACCTCGCATTCATCGATCACAATCTTCTAGGGGACGACGGAGGCGTGGTCAGCGCGGTTGACCTGAACGGCAAGAAGTCAGACCTGACCGAGCGCTGGGCCAGTGCCATGGGCGCCGCCTGGTCGCCCGGAGGAGATGAGATCTGGTTCACCGCCACCGCCACCGGTTTCAGCCGTTCCCTGCGAGGCGTCACTTTGTCGGGCAAGGGGCGCGAGTTGCTGAGCGCTCCCGGAACCCTTACCCTGCACGACGTCGGCGCCGACGGGCGCGCTTTGATCTCGCGCGACGCGTTGCGCGCCGGGGCCATCGGCCTGGCACCCGGGGAAACCAAGGAACGCGACCTGAGCTGGCAGGACTGGACGGTCCCGATCGACATTTCCGATGACGGGAAACTCCTGCTGTTCATCGAGGCCGGCGAGGCCGGTGGCGGCGATTATGCGGTATTTACCCGCGATACCACAGGCACGTCCGCGGTCCGCCTGGGTGAGGGCTCGGCCAACGCGTTTTCGCCCGACGGCAAGTGGGCCCTGGTCTTGCGGCAGAACGTGTCGCCTCCAGACTTTGTGCTTCTTCCCACCGGTGTGGGCCAGCAGCAAGCCGTTTCGACGGGTAAAGTGACCCCGTCCGGCGGACAGTTCTTTTCCGACTCCAAACATCTGCTGTTTGAAGGCCACGAACCCGGTCATGCCGCACGGCTCTATGCCATGAGTCTGGACGGCGGCCAGCCTCGTGTGCTCACGCCGGAAGGGTATGGTCTGGGGTCGTATCCCCACGATATTTCACCCGACGCGAAGCGAATCGCCACGGTGACGGCTGATGGGATTGCCCTGGTCGCGATGGAAGGCGGCGAGCCGCAACTGGTTCACGGTTCAAAGCCCGGCGAGACGCCCATCCGCTGGGCCAAGGATGGAAACTCGTTGCTGGTCGGACAGCGCGGAGAAACCTCGTGTTCGGTTTCGCGCCTTGACCTTGCAACCGGGAACCGCACCCCATGGAAGACGGTCGCACCGGCTGACGTGGCCGGCGTAGTCGGCGTCGGCTGCCCTCGAATCGCGGCCGACGAGCAGCACTACGTTTTCTCCTATACCCGCAATCTGTCGGATTTGTTTCTGGTAGAGCACCTGAAGTAATTCGATTCGAGGGCCGGCATCCCAAAAGTTTTGGGCGCCCTTCGCGGAATTTCTTGGCGTTCCCTTGCGGTTCAAGCTTTGGTCGTGGCGCAGTTTGCGGCAAAAAATTCTCCTTGGGGATTCTTCAAACTGCGCCATTACCAAAGATTTTGCCCGCTCACCCCGCAGATCATCCAGAATCACTGGGAGCGCTTTAATACAAAGGTAGTTTCCCGATGCGGTTATAATCTCGCTACCCATGGCGCTCGTCTCTGGCACCAAGATCGGGCCGTACGAAATCCTGTCCCTGCTGGGTGCGGGTGGCATGGGCGAAGTGTACCGTGCGCGCGATTCGCGGTTGCGCCGGGAAGTGGCGGTGAAAGTTCTGCCGCCTTCATTTGCCAAGGACACAGACCGCCTCCGCCGTTTTGAGCAGGAGGCACGTTTGGTCGGCGCGCTCAACCATCCCAACATCCTGGCCATCTTCGACGTCGGCGCCCAGGACGGCGTGCCCTATCTGGTCTCCGAACTCCTGGAAGGGCAGAGCCTGCGCGAGCACATGCAAGGCGGGCCGGTCCCCCAGCGCAAAGCCGTTGACTATGGCATGCAGATCGCGCGGGGTCTGGCGGCGGCGCACGAGAAGGGCGTGGTGCATCGCGACCTGAAGCCGGACAACATTTTTGTGCTCAATGACGGGCGCATCAAGATCCTCGACTTTGGCCTGGCCAAACTGATGCAGGACGACGCTCTGACCTCGGCCCATCCTGATTTACAAACCGTGGACCAGGAGCACCCCGCCACCACCCCCGGCCACGTAATGGGCACCGTTGGCTACATGGCTCCTGAACAGGTGCGCGGCCAGGGCGCGGACCATCGCTCCGACATTTTTGCTTTGGGCGCGATCCTCTACGAAATGCTGACCGGCAAGCGGGCGTTCAAACGCGACTCCAGCGTGGAAACCATGAACGCCATCCTGAAGGAAGAGCCGCCTGAACTGGACGCCGCAGTCCCCGGCCTCACTCCTGGCCTGGATCGCGTGGTCCGGCATTGCCTGGAGAAGAACCCGGTACAGCGCTTCCAGTCGGCCAGCGACATCGCGTTTGATCTGGAGACAATTTCCAGCCATTCCGGTACGGGTTCCCGTTTAAAGGTTGTAGCGGAAGAGCGCAAGGGGAATTGGAAGCTGGCAGCTGCGGCTGTGGCGGTGGCGGCTGCGTTAGCGGCCACTTACTTCCTGGCCCGGAGAAGCGCGCCCCCGGTCGCGCCGCGATTCCATCAGCTCACCTTCCAACGAGGCACGATCTACGGGGCCAAGTTCGCGCCTGATGGCCAGAGCATCCTGTTCAGCGCCGCCTGGAATGGTGCGCCTAAACCGCAGATCTATACCACTCGAACCGACGCCTTGATGTCGCGTCCGATTGACCTGCCGGACAGCCAGGTCTTGGGCATTTCATCCAAAGGTGAGATGGCGATCCGCCAGAAAACTCAGGCGGGAGCTGTCGCGCAAGGCATGCTATCGGTGGTGCCCTTGACTGGAGGCGCTCCGCGGGAACTGCTGGCCGACGTATTGGATGCTTCCTGGAATCCGGGCGGGGATTCGCTGGCCGCGGTTCACGCGGTGGCCGGGGAAAACAGGCTGGAATATCCCATCGGAAAAACTCTCGTCGCCACCAGCACCGGCAACATCACCGACGTAGCGGTCTCTCCCGACGGAAAAATGATCGCGTACTTTGACCATCCCAATGCGGGAGACACTCGCGGCTTTGTCGCCGTCACCGACCTCGCAGGCAAGGCTCGGCGGCTGACCGGCGAGTGGAGCGACCTGACCGGACTGGCCTGGTCGCGCTCGGGAGACGAAGTCTGGTTCACGGGCAGCGATGCCGGCATCAACAGCGCCCTTTATGCCGTGAATCTGAACGGCAAGCAGCGCGACCTGCTGCATATCCCGGGACGATTGCACTTGTTTGACATCAGCAAAGATGGCCAAGTGCTGATCACCAACGAGGCCAGCCGTCTGGAAACTTACGGGCGGCACGCCGGACAGGATAAAGACATTGATCTCTCCTGGTTCGACTGGACGATTGGCCGCGCGGTTTCAAGTGACGGCCAGTGGGTCGTGCTGGAAGAAGACGGAGAAGGCGGCGGGCCCGACTATTCGATCTTTATACGGAAGACCGATGGCTCCGCCGCGATTCGACTGGGCAGCGGCATGGGAGAGGACATTTCTCCTGACGGGAAGTGGGTCGCTTCCACCAGCGTGAAGCAGCCTGGGCCGACGGTCCTGCTTCCGACCGGCGCCGGACAACCGTTGACGCTGGCCGACAGCCAGTTGTTTCACTCGGCGAGGCTGAACTTCCTGCCCGATGGTAAGGGCGTGATCATGATCGCGGCCGAACCCGGCAAGGCCCCGCGCACCTATATCCAGATGCTGGACGGCACGCCTCCAAAAGCATTCGGCCCGGAACAGTTCCGCGGCAACCTGATGTCTCCGGACGGAAAGAGTGTATTGGGGCGTAAAGAGGGAGCGCCCTGGGTCCTTCCCATCTCTGGAACAGAACCAGGACAAGCCGTGCCCGCCATGAAGACGGACGATGTGATTTCGGGATGGACGGCCGACAGCCGTTCAATCTATGTGAGTGATTTGTCCTCGATGCCGGCGAAAGCTTATGTGATGGACCTGAAAACCGGCCAGCGCAAACTGCACCACGAGTTTGCCCCAGGTGACGCTTCAGGCGTCCCGCAGGTTAGCCGGGGCCTGATCACGCCGGATGGAAAGTTCTACATTTACGGCGTTCCACGCACGCTCTCTTACCTCTACGTGGTCGAGGGATTGAAGTAGCCGAAGTCCGATGGCTGTGGCTGATGCCCTGGGTCTGACGTCCGAGGTCTGAAGTTCACCTCATCGCAGTCTTAGCGACTTCAACATCTGCTCAAACGTCGGGCGAAGGGTTTCGAAATCCCTGTCGGGGGCAATCGACACTACATACAGCAGGCTCCCGTCGCTGCGCATCACCGCGACCAGCCAGTCCCGCTCCTGACTGGGATGTCCGCCCGGGTCGCGCAGGGGAGAAGTTCCGATCAAGTCCACCGACTTGCCCGCGACGCCATTCAGACGGATGTTCTCATCCTGCCCGATCTCCCGCAGGCCGGGATTGGATTGCCGCAACGAAGCCAGCAGCTCATGCGTCGCTTGATCAAGGCTGGCGTTGGCGTCCTCGAGCTGGAACGTATTGATCATCACACCGTAGGCGACGGCATTCTCCGAGACCCCATTGGGCGGAGCCATGGTCACGGCCGAGTCCTGGTCCCCGAACACCTGCCAGTTCTCGGGATACGAAATCGAAAAATCACGGTGGCTGAAAGCGCGCAGGCTGCCACTGGCTTGCACGCCGCCAGGAGCAACTCGCATGGCCCCAGTCTGTTGCCGTTCCGCGATCTGCTGCGCGGTGAGCGGCTGCATGGCGGAAACGCGCTGCTTGATATCGCGGAATTCCGCGCTGTCGCCGCGATAACTGGCCCTGCGGGGCAGAGTGGCAACTTCCATGGCCACTGCCTGGGCGCGATTCCCCGGGTCAGGATGATCGCTGAAGAACTGGGGGCCACGCGCGCCGCCTTGCGCCTGGATCTTAGTAAAGAAATCCGCCATGGCGCGAGGATTGAAACCCGAGTCATACATGATGTCGGTGCCGAGCAGGTCGGCTTCAGATTCGGCGGTCCGCGAGTTTCTCAGGAAGTAGGAGCCGATGCCGAAGCCAAGCCCCATCTGCGCCATCTGCGAGAGCGCGCCCTGGCCCATGACCCCACCCAGAATTGCCAGGGGCAGCTGTGCCGCCATCTGCTTGCTGGCCGCTCGGGTGCCGTGGCGCTGCACCACGTGAGAGATTTCGTGCGCGATCACGCCCGCCAATTCGGCCTCGTTGTCCGCGGCCTGGATGGTTCCCACATTCACGAAGACGGGGCCGCCTGGAAGAGCAAAGGCATTGATCTCCTTCTGGTTCACGACGTGGAAGGTGTACGGCCACTGTTCTCCCGGAGCATGAGCCGCCAGTTGCTGCCCCAGGCGCCGCACGTAAATCGTGACGGGGTCCGAGTCGGGAAGAACCGGCAGCTGTTGGGCGACCTGGGCCGCGGACTGCTGCCCCGCCTGAAGTTCCTCCTGGGCGGAAAACATGTTGAAGCCGTGGGTGGGCGTGACGCGGGCTTCGAGCGCCTGCGGCGCGGCAATGGAAAGAACCAGAATCGCCACCAGACAACGCGAGATGACTGAGTCGCCCCTCATAGCTTCCATTTTAGATGCAGAAAACATGCCCAGGTTATCTCCACCGGCCACGCAGGCCCAGACGCCCTCGTACGGTGAGCGAAGCTCACCGTAATACTTCGATGCTTAAGCTCAGCTTAAAAGCTTGCTGGGCACCGAATTCAGACCACGTGGGGACAGCCGCCCTCGGCTGTCCTGGTCGAGCGCAGCTCGACAGGCTGTTGCCGGCAAGCAAAATAGCGGAGCTGTGCTCCGCCTGGACAGCCGGGGGCGGCTGTCCCCACGTGGTCTGGGATGATCTGCAAACCAAAAAAGGTGCCGGTTTCCCGGCACCTTTTGTTGAATCACTTTGAAGATTACTTACTGTCCAGAGTTCCCGTAGCGCCGAACTCTCTCCGGGCCACGGTGCGCGCCGGACGCGCCATGGGAAGCGCTCCTGCCGCGGCGCCATGACGTTCCAGCAACATGGGAACCATGGCGTTCTCGGCTTCCTTGATGAACATGAGCTTGCCCTCGGGACTCATGTCGATGCGAATGAAGTCGCCCAGCTTGACCTGTCCGGTGGCGACCAGGTTGGCCAGCTGGAACACGATGTGCCGCTCGATAGCGCGCTTCAGATGCCGCGCGCCATATTTCGGATCGGTCCCCTCGTGCAGCAGAAAGCTTTTCACCTTGGGCGTGCAGCTGAAGACAAACTGGTTCACGGCCGATGCCGTCAGAATTCGCTGCTGCACCATCCCCAGTTCGATTTCCAGGATCTGCTGCAAGTGTTCCGAACGCAGGGTCCGGAACACGACGGACTTGTCGATGCGGTTCATGAATTCGGGGCTGAATTTGCGCCGGGCTGCGTCGACCGCGGTGCGGTTGATCTTGTCATCAAAAGCCGCGTCCACCTGGGTGGTCTTTTGCATGAAGCCCAGGCCGCCGTCGACCATGTTGCTCATCTCTCCGGCTCCAAGGTTGGAAGTCATGATGATGATGCATTGCGAAAGGTCCACGCGGCGGTTGTCGCCCAGGGTCAAGGTGGCCTTATCCAGAATGCCCAGCAGCAATTGCCAGAGCGAGTCGGAGGCCTTTTCGATTTCGTCGAACAGCAGGATCGAGAGTTTCAGGGTCTCGGTGTGCCACTGGTTCAACGCTTCCTGGGTCAGCAGCGGATGCGTCTCACGATGGCCCAGGTATCCCGGAGGCGAGCCGATCAGTTTCGCGATCTCGTGCGAGTGCTGAAATTCAGCGCAGTCAATCTTGATACAGGCGCGGGCGTCGCCAAACAGCGATTCGGCCATGGCTTCGACAACCCGGGTTTTTCCCGAACCCGTGGGCCCGAGAAACAGAAGATTTCCAACCGGACGGCCAGGAGGATTCAGCCCCGCCAGAAACATCTGGTAGATTTCGACCACTTTCTCGACGGCCTGATCCTGACCGACGATTCTGCGGCGAAGGGAGCTTTCGAACTCTCTGGCATCATTGGAGCGGCGCGTTGGGTCCAGCATGGTGTTGACGACGGTTTTCATATAGGGTCTGGCCCTGCTTTTTCCTTTCGTGGGCCCCTGTACTTCTGGAACAAGGGATCCGCCGTCTCGTAATGAGAGAGGGACAAATTTTGTCACTGTCTCATCTCCGGCACTACGATTACTGCAAACGACTCTCCATCCTCGGCAAAGCCCCAATTCCCAATTGTCTGTATAGCTTAGATGCTGGCGGTGGGCGAAACGGCAAACGGTTACCCCGCACCCGGGTTAGGGTAAAGGGAAATAGTTTGCCACTAGCTGGAAGTTCCCGGGCCGGCGACTCGGTTCCCAAACCCACCTGGCACTGGCCCGACGTTATCTGGCAGGGCAGTTTGACCGCGGGTAGCATCCGTCAAAACAGCCGCTTTCACGGAGAATACCTTGCGTCAACTGGGCCCCGGATCACTCGCCACTATCCTCTTTCTTTCTTTCGGTTTAGTTCTCACGGAAATCGCGCAGGCCCCGCCGGCCGTCGCGCAGACGGCGCACCCCAAGCTGGTGCTGACCTCCCGGCCGACGACTCCGCTGGTGCCCAAGGCGCCGGACCCGTCCCTGGTGACGGTAGCGCCTCCGGGCAGCGCGCTGTATGTGGCCAAGCGCGGCGACAGTATTCCGCTGGTGGCCCGGCGATATCTTTCTCAGACCTCTTACCTGACATCCTCCGAGTTGAGCGAGGCCATACACAAGGCCAATGGGGATTTCCACAGTACCTTCCTGAAGGCGGGCCAGGCGGTGATCGTTCCCGGACTGCTGCCGGCCCCGATTGTCGAGAAGTCGGTCCCGGTCGACCGTGACTTTGAAGTCCGGGCGGTGTACCTCACCGGAATCATGGCGGCCAGCGACCACGGCATACGCATCATTAAACACTGGAGGGAAGTCGGCGGAAATGCTGTGGTGTTCGACATCAAGGATAGCGATGGAGTTGTAACCATCCCCTTCGATCATCCGCTGCTGGGAGCTCATCACGGCGCCTTCCACGATTTGCCCAAGTTCATCCACTTCCTGCATTCGCAGAACATGCACGCCATCGCGCGCATCGCGATGTTCCGCGACCAGCGCCTGGTGGAGACCCATCCTGAACTGGCAGTGAAATCGCGCAAGAGCGGGCAGGCGTGGCGTGAGAACGGCAAACTGGTCTGGACCGATCCGTCGCAGCCCAAAGTGCAGGAGTACGACATCGCGCTGGCCAAGAAGGCCGCAGAAGCCGGCGCCGATGAAATCCAGTTCGACTACGTCCGCTTTCCCGCCGAAGGCGACCAGAAAGATGCCAGCTTCTACTTCGAGACTGAGCATCCCGACTGGCATCGCTCCGACGTGATTGCCGACTTTCTGAAACACGCCTATGCCGAAATTCATCCCACGGGCGCGCTCTTGTCGCTGGATGTATTCGGCATCATGGCCTGGCAGCGCCCGGTCGACCTGTCCCATACCGGCCAGGACATCGTGCGCATGGCTAAATATTGCGACGTGCTTTCGCCCATGATCTATCCCTCACACTTCTTCGGCATGGATGGAATCGCCCACCCCGGCGACGCGCCGGAACATTTTATCGGCGAGTCCATGGTGCGCTTCGAGAAGATCACACAGGGCAGCGGCGTGGTGATCCGCCCCTGGCTGCAGGCTTTCCGCTGGAGAACCAAGACCTACTCGCCGCAATACATTGAAGCCCAGGTGATCACGGCAAAGGACAAGGGTGGAATCGGGTTCTTGTTCTGGAACGCCGCGAATGACTACAGCAAATCCTACGTCGCGATGCCGGAGATGAGCGCAGCCAAGGGCAAGTATTTCCGGGGAGATGAGATATCGACCAGCGTGCGGGCCGCGGAATTATCCCCCGCTCCCAAGCTTCCAGCTGAAGGCGTTAAACCCTAAGTCGCTTCGGGCCCGGCGAATGAGTTTCCCGCCACAGGCCAACAAGTACCTGCGTAACCGCGTTCCTCCGATTCGTCGAGAGCGATCGTCCCTCCACCTCAGTTATAATCCTCCTAGCCCGTAGGAGTATTCATGGCGATTCAAAAGACCGAGAAAATCTGGCACAACGGCAAGCTCATTCCCTGGGACAGCGCCCAGATTCACGTGATGTCGCACGTTGTGCACTACGGCTCCTCCGTGTTCGAGGGCGTCCGTTGCTATGCCCTGCCCACCGGTCCTGCGATCTTTCGCGCCAAAGAACACATGCAACGGCTGCTGGATTCGGCCAAGATTTACCGCATTGATGTGGACTACACGGTGGAAGAGCTGGTCGGCGGCATGGCCGAACTGGTGAAGAACAACGGCGTCTGGCCCTGCTACATTCGCCCGATTGTGCTGCGCGGTTATGGCGAAGCTGGAGTCAACCCGTTCAACTCGCCGACCGAGGTCTACATCTGCAACTATCCCTGGGGCAAGTATCTGACGTCGGATTCCGGAGAGGGCGCCGACATCTGCGTCTCCTCGTGGACCCGTATCGCGCCCAATACCCTGCCGGCGATGGCCAAGTCAGCCGCCAACTACATGAACTCGCAGCTCATCAAGATGGAAGCCATCATCAATGGCTACGTCGAAGGCATCGCGCTCGACGCCAATGGCTACGTCAGCGAAGGTTCGGGAGAAAATGTCTTCGTGGTCCGCAACGGCGTTCTGAATACGGCCCCGCTAGGCAACTCCGTGCTGCCCGGCATCACGCGAGAATCTGTGCTGCAGATTGCCCGCGACCTGGGCATCCCGGTAACCGAGCAGGGCATTCCCCGCGAACTGCTTTACATCGCGGATGAAGTCTTCTTCACTGGCACCGCCGCCGAAGTTACGCCCATCCGTTCCGTGGACAAGATCAGCGTCGGCAAAGGCACGGTCGGGCCCATCACCAAGGCCATCCAGAAAGAGTTCTACGCCATCGTCAAAGGCGAAAAGCCCGACAAATACAAGTGGCTCACGCCGGTAGCAGTCGGCAGCAAACAGCCCGTGGGCGTATAGCTCAGGCCGCCCAACCCAAACTGTCATCTTGAGCGCAGAGGCCGGACTCGCTTGCGAGTCCGGCCTCGGAGTCGAAAGACCTTGTGCGCCATTGCTGCCGGCAAACACAAGGTCCCTCGACTTCGCTCGGGATGACAGGCTTCGCTCGGGATGACAGGCTTAGAATGAGCCCCCTCTGCGCTATCCCCCGTCCAAAAGGCTTGTCCCGGCTGCGTCCTCTTTCGTTACTTAGGTCATCTTGGGCAGAGTGACTTTTCGGTTCATCATACGGTGAGTTATCTGGGGGAAGTGTCGAATGAATATTGATGATTTGCTGCGCATCGCCATGGAGCGCCAGGCCTCCGACTTGCATCTGAAAGTAGGCAACTATCCCCATCTGCGCATCGATGGCGACCTGACTCCGCTCACCGACCAGCCGCGCGTCAGCGCCGAAGACATGCTGAACATGGCGTTCAGCATGATGTCCAATCGCCAGAAACAGAAATTCAAAGAAACCGCCGAACTCGATATGGCCTACGGCGTCGCCGGACTGGGCCGCTTCCGTGTCAACGTTTTCCAGCAGCGCGGCAACGTGGGACTCGTACTCCGCGTCATTCCCACCAAGATTCGCGCCCTCGACGAACTTTACTTGCCCATGATTGTGGAACAGGTTTGCGAAATGCCGCGCGGTCTGATCCTCGTCACCGGCGTCACCGGTTCCGGTAAATCCACCACGCTGGCCGCCATGGTCGACCGCATCAACTCCACGCGCGCCGAACACATCATCACCATCGAAGACCCAATCGAATTTCTGCACCGCGACAAGAAAGGATACGTCAACCAGCGCGAAGTGGAAGTGGACACGCCGTCATTCGGCGCCGCGTTGCGCGCTTCCTTGCGTCAGGATCCCGACGTCATCCTGGTCGGCGAAATGCGCGATCTCGAAACCATCGGCACGGCGCTGCACGCCGCGGAAACCGGACACATGGTGTTCTCCACGCTGCACACCCTGGACGCGGTCGAAACCATCAACCGTATTATTGCGATTTTCCCGCCGCCGGAGCAGAAGCAGATTCGTTTGCAGCTGGCCGCAGTGCTGCGCGCCGTCATCAGTCAACGGCTGGTACGCCGCGGCGACGGCGACGGCCGCGTACCCGCGGTCGAAGTGATGATCAACACCGCCTATATCCGCGAATGCATTCTGGTTCCGGAAAAAACGCGCGCGGTGCGCGATGCCATCTCTGCCGGAACTTCGCAGTACGGCATGCAGACCTTCGATCAGTCGCTATGGGATTTGTTCCAGGCCGGATTGATCAACTACGAAACCGCTTTGGAGAACGCCTCCAATGCCGACGACTTCAAGTTGCGGATGCAGGGTGTTTCTTCCACCAGCGATATTTCCCGCAACGCCATGCAGCAGTCGGGCTTTGGCGGGCGCTGAAGTCTTCGTTTCCCAAAAAGCCAAGGGCGCGCTTAATGCGCGCCCTTTTTTGCGACCAGCAAGCTCGGACCGCAGGGCGGCTATTTTGCCGCCAGCGCCAGCACCGGGGCCAAATATCCAGCTCCATACTTTGCGTGACGGCAATCCACTCCGCTGAGTATCGCCATCACATCATGCAGTGACGACATATCGAACACACGGTTCAAACGGGTGCGGGTCAGCATCTCGCGGACCAAGCCCGAGGGATTTACCAGTTTGAACTGGACCCCGTGGTCCCGCGTCCAGTGATACAGCGACACCAGCGCGTTCAGTCCGCCCGCATCCATGAAGTCCACTTGCGAGAGATCCACTATCACGAGGCGGGTGGTCTGCTGGGAAACTACCGCATTCCTCAAGCTGGAAACTTCAACCCCGCGCACCAATCGCCCGCTGCAGTGCACTACTGCCACTTCGCCATTTTTTTCCACGTCTATGTTTAGCATGACTGACTCCCTGATCTTCGTTTCATAAGTAGACGACAGGATTCGCGGAAAGTCACTACCCGGTCGGACTGCTCATTTGGTGAATTTCGGCCTTCTGTGGTGTATACGTAGTTGGCAGTACAGGAGTTCCGTGCTGTTGCTGCAGTGAGTGCGAGATCTTTTTATTTACAACAATTTACAACGTTTTAACATTTCCTCACACTATGCCGTTTCCCCGCCCCCGGAAGACCGATTCGGAAGACGTGCTGTACGAATATGCCGTGGGCGCGCTGGCTCGCCGCATGCGATCGGTGGCCGAACTCAAACGTCTGCTGCGGCCGCGGGTTGATGCCGACACCGAATACGGCAGGACGCTGGTAGAACTGGTTATTCGCCGGTTGAAGGACCAGGGCTATTTGAACGACGCGAAATATGCCGCCGCGTTTTCGTCATTCCGCCGCGACAATGAGAAGTTCGGACGCCGGCGCGTGGTCACCGACCTGAAGGCCAAGGGCGTCCACGGCGAAGTAATCGACAAGGCGGTAGATTCAGTCTACGACGAGGTCAACGAAGAGAAGCAGGCCCGCGACTACCTCCACCGCAAGCGCCTGCAGAAGCCCAAGAACCAGAAGGATGCCGCCCGCATCTTCCGCCAGTTGATGCGCGCGGGTTTCGGGGCGAAGACAATTTTTGCCATCCTGAAAAAGTGGGACGTGGATGACGAGACCTTGACCGCGCTGGAGGGCGAACTGGAGTGACGCTTTTTCTCTCGCTGCTGGAGTCGTGGCGCTGCTGGCAAACACAGGGTCCCTCGACTTCGCTCGGGATGACAGGTTGATGAGGGCGCGTTGCGTTTCTGACGAAAATGCTCGATACTCCCTTTCACCCTTTTCACCTATCAGGAGGAAGTATGAAAGCACGCTGGACCCCAGTTCTCGGAGCGATGCTACTCGGCCTGGCATCATTCGCCTACTCGCAAGGCGCCGCGTCCGATGTCGACAAGGCGGCCGACAAGACAGCTGACGCCACCAAAGACGCGGCCAAGGACACGGCTCATGCCACCAAAAAGGTAGCCAAGAAAACCGTTCACGCCACAGATAAAGCGGCCGACAAGACGGCCGACGCAACCAAGGATGCCGCCCACGACACCAAGACGGCCGCCAAGAAGACCGCGCATGCCACCGGCAAGGCCGCCGACAAAACTGCCGATGCCACGAAGGAGGCGGCCAAAGATACAGCCCACGACACCAAGACGGTAGCCAAGAAAACCGAACACGGCGTCGACAAGGCGGCTGACAAGACCGCCGATGCGACCAAGGACGTAGCCAAAGATACGGGACACGTGGCAAAGAAGACCGGGCACGGCATCAAGAAGGGCGTAAAAGACGTCGGCCACGACGTTAAGAAAGGCGCGGAGAAAACCGGCGACGCGGTGAAGTAGCGCATTGTCCGCGGGGCACGCGTGACCACCACCCGCCAGCCAGGAGGTTGGCGAGATCTTTTCGTGTCCCCAAGGGACAACTGGGAATAGCCCGGCGTTTCAACGCTGGGCTACGATCTTGCGTCCTTACGGGACGATTTGGAGCCACCCTCTTTCACA
Source organism: Terriglobia bacterium (assembly GCA_963816025.1). GTDB lineage: Bacteria > Acidobacteriota > Terriglobia > Terriglobales > Acidobacteriaceae > JAIQFF01. The sequence goes on along the minus strand of CAWFJA010000023.1, from coordinate 664,828 downwards.
GCAAATAACAATCCCATCAGCTATATGTCCTCTCGAACGGCGCCTGCCCCGGCCGCCACTTGCAAGAGCCCACCCGGCGTTGAAACGCCGGGCTACGATCACACGTTCCTGCGGGACGTTGATTCGATTCGCGTGTCGAGGGTACGCCTGAAACTACCGTACGCCCCGGCTATCGTATGTGACGGATGAACATCCTTGTGATCCGCCGATGCTAGAATCGAGATACATCTCATGCTGACAGGCTCCGAAATCCGCCGCAAATTTCTGGACTTCTTCATTCAGAAGGGACACCGCGAGGTCCATTCCTCGTCGCTCGTCCCGGCCAATGATCCGACGCTGCTGTTCACCAATGCGGGCATGAACCAGTTTAAGGACGTCTTCCTGGGCCTCGAAAAGCGCGACTACAACCGGGCCACGACTTCGCAGAAATGCGTGCGCGCCGGCGGCAAGCACAACGATCTCGAAAACGTGGGCTTCACCAACCGCCATCACACGTTCTTCGAGATGCTGGGCAATTTTTCTTTCGGCGACTACTTCAAGAAAGACGCCATCGCTTACGCCTGGGAGCTGATCACCTCGCCCGAGTGGTTCGGCCTTCGACAAGAACAACTCTACGTGACGATCTTCAAAGGCGAAGACGGCATGCGCGCGACGCCGAGGCTTACGACTTGTGGCTCGGCCAGGGCGTGCCGAAAGACCGCATCTTTGAGTTCGGGGTGAAAGACAATTTCTGGCAGATGGGCGACACCGGCCCCTGCGGCCCCTGCAGCGAGATTCACTACGACATGGGCGTGGCGGCGTGCGACCAAGGCCACAACGACTGTGCGTTCGGCTGCGACTGCGGCCGCTACGTCGAACTCTGGAATCTCGTCTTCATGCAGTTCGACCGCGACGCCAGCGGCAAGCTGAATCCGCTGCCGAAGCCGTCGATCGATACCGGCATGGGACTGGAGCGGGTGGCGTCGGTGCTGCAAGGCGTGATCTCGAATTACGAGACAGATTTGTTTACGCCGCTGATCAAGAGGGCGGCGGAGTTGACGGGACTGCTAGAAGAAGGAACTGCGACAAGGAAGCTGCATCACGAAGTCGGCGGCGTCCTTGCGAGTCATCGCCGACCATTCGCGGGCCGCAACGTTTCTGATCTCCGATGGCGTGCTTCCTTCGAATGAAGGACGCGGATATGTCCTGCGGAAAATTATCCGCCGCGCAATTACGCCATGGACGCCTGCTTGGTCAAGACAAAGCCGTTCCTGTATGAATGGTCTTTGCCGTACGCGATCTGATGCAGGACGCATACCCGGAACTGCATGAAACAGTAGACAGGTCGCGAAAGTCGTGTTGAGCGAGGAGAAACGCGTTTGTCACGCACTGAAGATAGGACTAGAGCTTGGGAAACTACGAAGCGAATGAGCTCCTTGATTGCGAAAGCGGATCTGGATCAGCGCATAGCTCAGAAGACGATCAATCGACTGCGAGTTCCACGAGTCGCTGCGGAAGTCGAGACGTTGAACGCCGTTATCCGGGCGAGAAGGCCTTCAAACTTTACGACACCTTCGGGCTGCCGCTGGACTTCATGCAGGACGCTGCCGGGATCTGGCATTCGATTTCGACCAAGCGGGTTTCGATCGCGCCATGGCAGGAGCAGCGCGAGCGCGCTCGCGCCTCCTGGAAAGGCGCGGCCAAGCAGACTGCCAACCCCGCGTACCAGCAACTCCCGAAGTCCGACTTCGAAGGCTATCGCCAGACCCGTTCCGATGGCTGCGAAGTGCTCGCCATCATCCAGCAACGGCCAAGGCGCGCAGGAACTCAAGCCCGGCGAAGAAGGCGAAGTCATCCTCGACCACACTCCGTTCTACGCCGAGTCTGGCGGACAGGTGGGCGACCGGGGATGGCTCTACAGCGACGATCACAACACCATCGTGGCCGAAGTGAAAGGCTGCTACTACCCGGTGCAGGGAGTGCGGGCGCACCAGGTGGTCATGAAATCCCCACCCAACGAAAACCGCGTTGGGTGGGGCACCCTCAAGGTCGGCGATAAAGTCGATGCGGTGGTCAACGCTGAAATCCGCCAGTCCACCATGCGCAACCACACCGCCACGCACCTGCTGCAGGCGGGGCTGCGCGAAGTTCTGGGCAAGCATGTGAAGCAGGCGGGGTCGCTGGTGGCGCCCAATCATCTGCGCTTTGACTTTTCGCACTTCACTGCGGTCGCGGACGAAGAACTGCAGGACATCGAAGACCTGATCAACAAAGAAGTGCTGCGCAACGAAAAGATCGAAGTCATCGAGAATGTCCCGATCGATGTCGCCATCAACGAATACAAGGCCATGGCGCTATTCGGCGAGAAGTATGGCGACAAAGTGCGCGTGATCAAGATCGGCGACTTCTCCACCGAACTGTGCGGCGGCACGCACACCAGCGCCACCGGCGAGATCGGCCTGATTAAAGTCTTGAAGGAAGGCAGCGTTTCGTCCGGCGTGCGACGTATCGAGGCGGTCACCGGAGAAGAATCGCTGCATCACTTCCAGAAAGACCTTCAACTGGAGAACGTAGTCTCCAGCCTGACCGCCCGGGAGTCCAATATGACACCCGCCGAAGCCTTGAAGCTGGAACTGGAAAAGAAAGATGCAGAAATCAAGCGGCTGGGGCGCGAGCTCGACCAGGCGCGAATGAAGTCGGCATCGTCCACCGTAGCTTCGGTCACTGAAAAGATCAAAGATGTGCGAGGCGTCAAGGTTCTCGCCCACCGGGTGGACAATCTGGAGCGGGCGCAGATGCGAACGCTGGTGGACCAACTGCGCGACAAGCTGGGATCGGGCGTGGTGGTTCTGGGCTCGGCCAGCAACGGCAACGTTTCGCTTATCGTCGGCGTAACCAAAGACCTTACGAGTAGAATCCAGGCAGGCAAAGTCATCGGCCCGGTGGCGCAGAAAGTCGGCGGGAAAGGCGGCGGCAGGCCCGACCTGGCCGAGGCCGGCGGCAAAGATCCCGGGGCGCTCGATGCCGCGCTGGGCGACGCCTACGGCGTGGTGGACGCTTTGTTGGGAAGTTAATTTCAGTTGTCAGATATCAGTTCCCGGTTCCCGGACGCGGCACCAAAGTTCGCGCGCAGCTTTGCCGTATTTGCTACACTTCGCGGCAAAAGGAGGGCGGATGAAAAATCGCATCCGTTTCATCAGCCACAAACGCAAGAGAGTTCTCCTGGTGGATGGTTCCGGCTGCTCCGCCGAACAACTGGAAGAACTGGCCACGCTGGTTCCCGCCCGGGTAACCGCTGAGCCGCGAGGTTCGGTGCTGCTACTGGCGGACTTCACCGGAGCGCAGTTCGATAAGAAGAGCCTTGAGCGCCTTAAGCCTGCTTTGGTTTTCGACCGGCCGTATCTTAAGCGCTCCGCGTGGGTGGGGACGGAGAGCTTGCCCAAAATACTGTACGAGCACCTGAAGACGTTTTCGCAGCGGGAATTGCCGACATTCACGACCCGCGAGGAAGCTTTGGACTGGCTGGCAGCCGACTGAGGGAGGGACGCCCTCGCTACGAACTTCAACTTCTCCACTTTAGCGTGACCGGGCCGGGCAGAGGATGTTTCATCGCAGCCCCCGTCTTCCGCGATTCCAGCAGCGCGGCTTTCAATCCGAAATACCATTTGGCGGGACGGTCGGCATCGTCGATCAGCATCAGGTGGGGATTGTGTTTCAGACCTTCCGACTGTTGCTCCATGGTCCGGCGGTCCTGTTCCACAAACTTTGCAAACACAAACTTAAGCAGCTGCGGGCCCAGCGGCACCCAGCGAAAGATGTTCCACGCGGCGACTACGTCAATGCGGCACTGGCTGCGGGTGATGGGCGTCACCGTGGTCAGCGAAGAAAACCAGTACTTGCCGGCGCGGATGGTTTCCAGCCGCAGGTTGGGCAGAACAAAATCAATTGTCGTCGTTATGGATTCCGCGTCGGCGTAGAGCCGCAGCAGTTTGTAAGGCGCGCTGTTCGAACTGGGGGTGTGCGCGCTCATGCGAAAGCCGCTGGGAATGGGCTCAAAGTTTTTCTGTTTCTCGTGGATGCTGCCGCGACTGCGCCACCACCAGGCCTGATGGACGAACGGCCCGTGCGCCGGGTCCATCAGTCCGATGATTCCGTGATCGACGCTGCACGGCAGATCGGCGGTGAGGTAAGCAAGTTTGTACTTCTCAGAGAACGTGGGTACTCGGGGGGCAGGCATGGGCGCGTCGGCGGCTTTGGTAAATCCCGCTCCCGGCGCGGCCGGCTCGGGCACGAAAATCCAGATGAAGTCGTCATGCTCTTCGCAGGGATAGCTGCCCGCGTAAATGCGGTCGATCTTCAGCTTCTGGTCGGCGGTGAGGGAGGGGATGAGCTGGCACTGGCCGGTATGACCGTCAAACCGCCAGCCGTGATAGCTGCATTCCACCTGCTGGCCGTCAAAGTGGCCGTGGGAAAGCGGCATGCCGCGGTGCGGACAGGCGTCATGCAGCGCAAACGGGCGGCCCTGACGATCGCGTCCGATGGCCAGCGGAGTCTCGAGCAGCATGGCTTTCTGCAGCTGGTTCCCGCCCACCTGCCGACTGGGCAGGGCGCGATACCAGAAGCCATACAGCATCAGGGAGTCCGGAGCTTCGCGTTGCGGCAGGGCGATGTCGTTCATGATGGGATAAACCATGATGGGATACCATGGTGACGCAGGCAGCCTACTACAGCCGACAAAGGACGTAAAAGCCGCGCCGGCGTCAGTCCCGTCGAAGCCGCAGCCATCGGGCTCTGGCAGGTAACCAACTGGCGCGGTAAATATCTATATTTTCAATGAATTGCTGTATTACTTCGGTGGTTCTATTGGTCTTTAGAGTAATTGCTACGGAACCATCGCCCGCCTATAATTGTTGCACTCTGGTAGATAGTTCTCCGTCAGGTTCCGGGTAGGTAGGCGCGGGCTACTTGTCTGTCCGCGTGCAAGCGCTAAACCCGGCTATGCGAAAACGCCTGCAAATCGCCCTGATGGCAAGCCCTGTACTCGCGACCTTCCTTTCTCTCACCACGCCATATCTGCGGGCGCAAGCCGGGATCACCACGAGTGTTGACGGCTCCGGACGCAAGATCTACGTCAACGATGAAGTAGCCGGCAGCGCCCAGGCGTGCGCGCGCGGCCGCGCCGCGAAGCAGCGGGTTGATGTATTGGAGTGCTACGGCTCATGCCTGGAAGGCGGTCCCCTCGGCCAATATCCGGGCGGCTCGTTCGGCCGCGGCGGAGGTCAGTACCTCGCAACAGGTTTCCAGCTTCGTGCGCGGAAAACCGTTCACCCAGCAGGAGATTGACGCCGCCATTGAGCAGGCAGCGTCCCGCCACAACGTGGACCCGAGCCTAGTGCGCGCGGTCATCAAGGTGGAATCGAACTTCAATCCCAACGCGGTTTCCCGCACCGGAGCGATGGGGCTGATGCAGCTGATGCCACAAACGGCGCGGCAACTCAACGTGGTCAACCCGTTCGATCCGGAGCAGAACGTGGATGCGGGCGTCCGCCATCTGAAGAATCTGATGGAAAGTTACGGTGGCGACGTCAGACTGACCCTGGCCGCCTACAACGCCGGCGCCGGAGCAGTGGCCAGCAGCGCCGGAATACCGCACTTCCGCGAGACCCGCAACTACGTGAACCGAATCACCCAGCTGTATTACGGCGGGAGCGCCTCGGGCAATCAAATCCTGGGAAGTCCGGTGCACGCGCCGGTTCGGGTGACCCGGAATGAACGCGGCGTTCTGATGTTCAGCAACACCGATTGAGAGATCGGCATCTTTAACGGTAAGCAGGCGACTGCTGCCCGCAACGCGATTACGGGCCACGCGACTACAGGCTGGAAAATTGAAGAACTCCGATCGAGGCCAACGCGCAAAGCGTCTGGGTGCGGCTCTGCTCCTGCTGTTGCTCCCGGTGCTGCCCCTGCAGGCGCGGGGTAAGTCCGAAGCCTGGGCTTCGACCCAGTACGTCGCCGCACAGCGGCTGCGCGAAAACCTGAAAAGCCTTCCCTCCGCCCGCCAAAGCCGCCAGGAATACCAGCGCGTGATTACGGCCTACCGCCGGGTGTACTACGGCTCGCCGGCTTCCTCTAAAGCCGATCCCAGCGTGGTTGCCGTGGCCGAACTGCTGGCGGAAATGGGCCGGCAATTTAACGATGACAAGATCCTGCATGCCGCCGTCGGCCAATACAAATTTCTGCGCCGCGAATATCCCGGCAGCCGCGACCGTTTTGAAGCGCTCTTCACCATCGGCCAGATTTATCGGGATGATCTCAAGGATCAGGCCCAGGCCAAGCTGGCTTTCGAGGAGTTTCTCCACCGCTATCCTCACCACCATCTGGCCGACGAGGCCCGCAAGGCGCTGAGTGAGCCGGTGCAGCAAGCCGGACTGAGGACAAGCGACGAGAACGATCCTGACGACGATTCCAGCGCTCGTAAGACACATGCCGGGAAACCGAGTTCTGAAAAGACCCTGCCACCTGCCAAGGCTGACAATGCCGCTGGCGACGCCGAAGACTCGAACCCGCGCCGGAAACCGACTTACGTCACCAGCATCCGTCACTGGTCTACCCCGGAATACACCCGGGTCGCCATTGCACTGGGCAGGGACGTGAAGTTCGACTCGCAGCGCATCGACAATCCCGAACGAATCTTTTTCGATCTGCTCGACACCAATCTGACGTCGTCACTGCTGGGCAAAACCTTCGACGTGGATGACAGCCCGTTAACGAAGATCCGGGTAGCGCAGTTCCAGCCCGGGAAGACGCGGATCGTGCTCGAAGTCGCGGACCGCTCCAGCTACACCACATCCCTGCTCAGCGATCCGCCGCGCCTGATCATTGATGTTCACGGCGGCGATGTGCACGGCGGCGACGTTCACAGCCGTGACATTCACGGCAAAGATACTCAAGACAAGCAGGCGGCGCGGGAAACGCCGGTGAAAGAACCCGCAACCCAGGCCCAGACTGCCGCTGCGACGTCCAAGCCGCCGGCGGCTGGCCAATCCAAGGCACAGGCCAAGGGGCGGCCCAACAAACCAGACGTGGTGACAACCAGCAATGGCGCCCGGAAAACGGTGGTCGAAGCCGACGATGACGACGATGGCGCAGTCACCGTCGCCAAACTCGATCCTCCGGAGATCAAACCCGTAGCCAAAGCGCCGATTACGCTGCCCGCGCCCGCGTTGACCTTGCCCGCGGCTTCGAGAAGGTCCAGCCGGAACAAGCGCCAGCCCGCAGTTGTCTTTCCGGATGTCCGCGAAGCCTCACCGACGGCCAGCGGCGATCGCTCGCTGATCCGCGCCCTGGGATTAAAGATTGGCAGGATCGTCATCGATCCCGGCCACGGCGGACACGATACTGGCACCATCGGCCCCAATGGCCTGGAAGAAAAAGATCTGGTTCTCGACGTGGGCCGGCGTCTGGGCAAACTCCTGCAGACACGGCTGGGCGCGGACGTGGTTTATACCCGCAAGGACGACACTTTCATTCCGCTTGAGACTCGCACTGCGATCGCCAACCAGGATCAGGCCGACCTGTTCGTTTCGATCCACGCCAACTCCAGTCGCGACCCGGACGCACGGGGGGTCGAGACCTACTACCTGAACTTCACTTCATCAGCCGAAGCGCTGGATGTGGCCGCGCGCGAAAACGCGGCTTCGGACAAGTCCGTTTATGAGCTTCAGGATCTGGTGAAGAAGATCGCGTTAAAAGAAAAAATCGAGGAATCGCGCGAGTTTGCCGCCAACGTGCAGCGCGCCCTGCATAGCGGGCTGGCCGCCAAGAGCCCTGGGATCCGCGACCGCGGGGTGAAGAAGGCGCCCTTTATCGTGCTCATCGGGGCCAACATGCCGTCCATCCTGGCCGAGATCTCATTCGTCAGCAATCCCGGCGACGAACGCCGGCTGCAGACCTCCGACTACCGGCAGCGGATCGCGGAATCGCTCTACCGCGGGATATCGAAGTATGTCAGCGGCTTGAGCGGAGTGAAAGTCGCCAGCAAGATTGATAAAGGCGAGAGCCACTAGTTCCGACCGCCACCGGTCCTCCTTGCGTACTTTGCGCTTCAAGATTTTGCCTTCACCTCAGCCAGATCAACCCTTAACCGCAAAGGACGCAAAGAGACCGGAGCTCTCCCTGATTCCGCCCCTTGATGGAAACTTTCCGGCCTCGTCTGTAGTCTAACTAGACAGGGCGTTGCCCCGATTTGTCTTATGGTTACCAAACTTACTATCTGGTCTGATTTTGTTGATCTTGGGCTTGGGCGCCGCCTTCGCGGGCGAGTCGCCCGCGGCCACACCAGCCGCACCCGGCACACCAGCCACTGCAGCCATTCTCCCCTCGCAATTCGCGGGGTGGCATATTTCGGGTTCGACCAGGACGAGTCGAGACCCGGCGGTTGCCGATTCCGTGAACGCCGCGCTGCTGAAGGAATACGGGCTGACCGACTTCGAATCCCGGCACCTATATCCGCGATGACGGACGCAAGGTTGCCCTCAAGGCCATCCGCTTCGCGGACGCCAGCGGCGCCTATGGCGCATTCACCTATTACAAGATGCCGCAGATGCTCAAGGAGTCCATCCTCGACCAGGGCTCGTCGCTCAACGAGCGGGTGTTGTTTTATCGCGGCAACATTCTGGTGGACGCAGTCTTCGAGAAACTGACCGCCATGTCCGCCGCGGAACTGCGCGAACTCTCGGACGCGCTGCCCTTGCCCGCGGGGAACGCGCGCAATTTGCCTACCCTGCCGCAGTATCTTCCAAAATCGGGTTATGTGAAGAACACAGCCAAGTACGTGCTGGGTCCGGTGGGCCTGGAGAAGATCGCCGCCCCGCTCCCCGCGCCACTGGTGGACTTCAATGCCAGCGCCGAAGTGGCCCTGGGCAACTACCAAACCGCGGACGGGATCGCCACCCTCATGCTGATCGCATATCCGACGCCGCAACTGGCAGCGGAACACCTGCGACAGATCGATGCGGCTAACCCCGCGAACCCGCAGGCGCAAGCCGGCAGTTCCACCCCTCTCCCCGGCCCCGTTTTCGCCAAGCGCACGGGGCCGATGGTGGTGATCGCGACGGGCGCGATTTCGCCTGGAGAAGCGCGCGCGCTTTTGAGCGCGGTGAACTACGAAGCCGATGTCACCTGGAACGAGAACACCTATCCAGGCAAGAAAAATAATCTGGCCAACTTGTTGCTGAACGTGTTTCTGCTGATCGGAATCCTGATCGTATTCGCGGGCGTCGCCGGCATTGCGTTTGGAGGGATACGAATATTCTTCAACCACATTTTGCCGGAGCGGGTTTTGCATCGGGAAAAGGAGACGGATTTCATCTCCCTGAACCTGGCCGAGGGTCAGGATGGGACCGCCGATTCCAAGGTAAGCCCATCAATCAAAGCCGTTTAGGGGAGCAAAGCCGGATAAAAATCAAAAAATGACCCTCGCGCCCTCCTGTTAACCTATTTTCTAAGTTATTGAATCTAAAGATATTTATTTCCCAAAAATCCCTTGACACCCCCCTTTTTCGGCTCATAAGATTTTGCCAGAAAGTTTTAACGGATTTTTGCTCCGTTGGAACTATTCTCCCTTAAAAAAGAGGCCATCCCTTGCCAGGGTGGCCTTTTTGTTTCAGTCGGTCGTCAGTCTTCAGTCGTCAGGCTTTGGTCGTCAGTCGTCCGCGAACTCTCGTAGCATGAGACTTTGAATTTCCTGACGACTGAAGACCGACGACTGACGACTGCCTTCTGACGACTGCGTTTGTTAGAATCGAAATCAAGCCGACGTAGCTCAGTTGGTAGAGCAGCCGATTCGTAATCGGCAGGTCAGCGGTTCAAGTCCGCTCGTCGGCTCCAGATTTTTTAGTTCGGCGCCAGGTTTTCCACGAGTTTTGCACTCCGAATTGGGCAAGTTGTCTGCCGAGATTCCCTTTCCCACCAGTTTCGTCTTGCCAACCGGTAGTAACTTTTCCGATAATATAGCGAGAGCCCGATATCAACCGTGTATCGATACAGTCAAGCCGATCTGCTGCGCATCCTGAGGATCACGGCGCGTCAGTTGGCATCCTGGGAGAAGGCCGGACTGGTGGCGGCGGCCGAGAGCTATTCCTTCTTCGAACTCCTGCAAGTCAAGAAAGTGCGAGACCTGTGCGCCCGCAAGGTGCGTCCCGCCGTGATACGGCAGTCGCTCGAAGCCATGCTGAAGCAGGTTGCGGGGATGGAGAACCCCCTGCTCGAGGCCGGGGCATTCACCACTGGGCACCGCATCGCATTTCGTCACAAAGGCAAGGTGGTCGAGCCTATTGCCGGCCAGTTCATGTTTGACTTCTCTCCCGGACAGCGGGTCGTGACCAGCACTCCGATCTCGAGCTACAGCGAGGCCGCTCCGACCGACGCGGCCGAGCTCTTTGCCCGCGGCATCGCGTTGGAAGAAGATCCGAACCATCAGACCCAGGCGATCGAGATGTACCAGCAGGTGCTGGAACTCGATCCCGATCACGCCGCGGCGCATATCAATCTGGGCACGCTGCACTACAACCGGCAGGAATATGCGCTGGCGGAAAAGCACTACCGCCACGCCATCGAGGTAGACCCGCGTTACGCTCTGGCTTACTTCGACCTGGGCAACGTGCTGGATGAAACCGGGCGGGTGGCGGAGGCCATCCAGACCTACAGCACGGCGCTGCAACTGGCGCCCACCTACGCCGACGCCCATTACAACCTGGCGCTGGCCTACGAGAAGATCAAGGAACCGCGCAACGCCCTCAAGCACTGGCGGGCCTACGTAAAGCTGGACACCATGGGACCGTGGTCGGTGCACGCACGCAACCAGATCCAGCGCATCCTGCAAGCCGACGGGTTGAAGCTCATACAGGGTGGCAAGCAGGGCTAACCTCCGGCTGCGACCTGCGCCGACGCATCCGTTTTGCGATCCTTTCTAAAAAACGCGCGCTACGTGTTGAACTCGATCTGGCAGGAGCCTTCAAATCGACATCAGCGGGCCAACCGTCTGGTTCTATTTTTCGGCTGGCAATTCTGGAAGCGGGCGATACGCAAGCCCATCGTCGTAGGCCTGTTTAACGGACTGCGATTTCGCGCCTATCCCGACTGCCACATGTCGTCCGCCGTGATGTACACGCGGATTCCCGACTCGCGCGACATCCTCTATCTGCGGGCGCACATGGGGCAGGGCACGCTGATTGATGTTGGAGCGAACGTGGGGTTGGTGACTTTGCTGCTGGCGGACAAGCTTCAATATGCCCTGCTGTTTGAGCCCAACCCCATTGCTGCCGGGCGTGCCCGGGCGAACCTTGAGCTGAACGGCTTGCGCTTCGAAGTCCACGAAATAGCCCTGTCGGATACGGCGGGGACAGTTGAGTTCGAAGACGAAGGTGGAGTGAGTAGCTGCAATCGCACCGTCGTCGGCTTCTCTACCTCGGTGCCCACGCGCAACGTCCCGTGTATGCCGCTGGACCGATTCCTGGCGGATCATGCCCTGCCCTATCCGATCAGCGTGATAAAGATCGATGTCGAGGGTCACGAAAACAGCGTGCTGCGCGGGATGCTGGAGTGCCTGCGCCGGCATCGGCCTCGCGTGGTGATGTTCGAATACCTGCAGCGAACCAATCTGCGCGAAAGCATCGCCCTGTTCGAAACAGCCGGATACTCGGTCCTGCAGCTCACGCGGGAAGGGGCCGCGATCGCAACCGCCGACGCGCCGCCACTCCAGGACCTGTTTGCCTGTCCCCATGAGTTGGTGAGGGAGTTCACCGGGGAGAATACAGCCAAGGCTTGAGTCCGTGACCGACGTCTCTGCGAAACGGGTGCTAGAATTCAGAGTTTGCCATCCTCAGCCTGGAGTATTTCCATGCCTGATACAACCTTGCAAATTCCGCCTCCGGCTCCGCTGACCTCCTTCACCGAAGACGAAATCATGTTTCGCGACAACATCCGCCAGTTTGCCGACGACAAGGTCCGGCCGCTGGTAAAGGAGATGGACGAAAAGGGCGTCTTCAACAAAGACCTGATTCACCAGTTCTTTCAGCTCGGCCTGATGGGAATCGAGATTCCGGAACAGTACGGCGGCGGCGGCGGAAGGTTTTTTGAGGCGATTCTGGCGGTCGAGGAAATGTCGCGCGTGGATGCATCTGCCGGCGTCGTCGTGGACGTGCAGAACACGCTGGTCAACAATGCCCTGCTGCGCTGGGGAAATGAAGAACAGAAGAGGAATTACCTGCCGCGCATGGCCGCCGATACCTGCGGCGCCTACGCCCTGAGCGAAGCCGGATCAGGATCCGATGCGTTCGCCCTCCAAACCCGGGCGACCCTGAAGGGCAGCGACTACGTTATCAATGGCCGCAAGCTGTGGATCACTAACGGCAAGGAAGCAGGACTCTTTGTTCTGTTTGCCACGGTCGATCCCGCGGCCGGTTACAAGGGAATCACCGCGTTCCTGATTGAAAAGGATTTCCCGGGCTTCACCGTGGGCAAGAAGGAAGACAAGCTGGGGATTCGCGCGTCATCCACCTGTGAGCTGATTCTCGAAGACTGCCATGTGCCGAAATCCAACGTGCTGGGCGAGGTAGGTAAAGGTTACAAGATCGCGATCGAGACCTTGAACGAAGGCCGCATCGGAATTGGGGCGCAGATGGCGGGAGTGGCCCGCGGCGCCTGGGAGTACGCGGCCAAATATGCGCAGGAACGCAAGCAGTTCGGCAAGCCGATCGCCGACTATCAGGGCATCCAGTTTCAGATCGCGCAGATGGCCACCGAGATCGAGGCGGCCCGGCTTTATGGTATATAACGCGGCGCGCATGAAGGATGCCGGCATACCATTCGTCAAGGAAGCGGCCATGACCAAGCTGTTCTGCTCACAGGTGGCGGAGCGGGTGACCTCACTGGCCATCGAAATATATGGCGGCTATGGCTTCACTAAAGACTATCCGGTAGAGAAGTACTGGCGCGATTCGAAAATAGGCAAGATCTACGAAGGCACGTCCAACATGCAGTTGGCCACCATCGCCAAGCTGCTGCTGGGCGGGAAGTAGGCCTCCCATTCAAGCCGGATTCCGGCAGTGAGTGAATTTCTTTGCGGTGCCTTTGCGCCCTTTGCGGTCCAAGGCTTTGAAAGTTGACCATGCCGGAAGTCCAATATTCTTGAGAACCTGCTTACAAATCCAAGCTACGCCCGTCGAAATGGTTGGGGCAGCCGGTCTCCCGCATGCTGACGGAAATCCTAAAAGGAAGAATAAATGACAAAGCAAATAGCAGCAGCGTTCGTCCTTGTATCCGTATTGTGCGCCCTGGCGATGGCGCAAGCGCCCGGCAAGAGCAAGGCTGAAGCGGCCAAGACCGTCGATCGTCTACCCGGCCTGGACAAGCAACTCATCGACGCCGCGGCGGACCCGTGCACCGATTTTTTCCAATACGCCTGCGGGAATTTTTCTAAGCTTTATCCCATCCCGAACGATCGTTCCGCCTACGGGACCGGCTCGATGATCGCCGACTATACCGAGCAGGTCCTGCATACCATGCTGGAAAAAGCCGCCACCGGCGGCGCCAGCCGCACGCCTAATGAGCAAAAAATTGGCGACTCCTACGCCGCCTGCATGGATGTGGACACCATCAACCAGAAGGGGCTAACGCCGCTGCAAATGGAGCTGGATCGCATTACAGCCCTCAAGAGCAAAGACGACTTGCCCGAACTCTTGGCCCGTTTTCAACTGGTCGGTGTAGGCGGGTTTCTCAGCTTCGGCGAACAGCAGGATTTCAAGGACGCGCGGAAGCAAATCGCCGTGCTCGACCAGGGAGGCCTGGGACTGCCCGAGCGCGACTACTATTTCCGCGCCGGGGCGGCCGCCGAGAAGACCCGCGCCCAGTATGTGCAGCACGTCGCCAATATGTTCAAGCTGACGGGCGAACTGGAAAAGAAAGCGGTCAGTGACGCGGAGGCCATCATGCAGCTGGAAACTGCGCTGGCCAACGTTTCCATGGACATCACTTCGCGGCGCGATCCCAACAAGGTTTACCACCTGATGCCGGTGTCCGAGCTCGCTACCCTGGCTCCGAGCATGGCTTGGGACCGTTTTCTGGCTGCGTCAGGGGCGCCCCGGGTCAGCGAACTGAACGTGGCGAACCCTGACTTCCTCAAAGGGCTGAACAGCGTGCTCGCTTCCACCGATCTGGAGACGATCAAAACTTATTTGCGCTGGCAGCTGATTCTTTCGACCCCGGGTTACGTGCTGCCCAAGGTGCTCGACGATGAGCGCTTCGACTTCTACGGCCACAAGTTAAGGGGGCAGCCCGAACAAAGGGCCCGTTGGAAACGCTGCGTACAAGCCACGGACGGCGCATTGGGTGAAGCTCTGGGCCAGGTCTATGTCGCCCAGGAGTTTCCTCCCGCCAACAAACAGGCCACGCTGCAGATGGTGCAGGACATCGAAGCCGCGATGGGCCAGGACATCGACACCCTGGACTGGATGAGTGCGGCGACCAAGGTCAAGGCCAAGGAAAAACTGCACGCCGTGGCGGACAAGATCGGCTATCCCGACCACTGGCGGGACTATTCCAGTCTGGTCATCACACGGGATGACGCTTTCGGTAATTCGCTGCGCGCCACCGCCTTTGAGAGCCGGCGCCAGCTGGCGAAGATCGGCAGGCCCGTCGATCGCGGAGAGTGGGGCATGAGCCCTCCGACGGTAAACGCATATTACGACCCCAGCATGAACGATATTAACTTTCCCGCCGGCATCCTTCAGCCCCCGCTGTATGACAGCCACGCCTCGGACGCGTCGAACTACGGACACATCGGCGGGGTTGTAGGACATGAGCTCACCCACGGCTTCGACGATGAAGGCCGGCAATTCGACGCCTACGGAAACCTCGCCGACTGGTGGACGGCCGAGGATGGCAAACGCTTCGACGAGAAAGCGGACTGCGAAGTGAAGGAATACGGCAACTTTGTCGCCGTCGATGACGTCAAGGTAAATGGCAAGCTGACGCTGGGCGAGAACACCGCCGACAATGGCGGCCTGCGCCTGGCTTACATCGCGTTTTTGGCCGATGCCAAGAGGAAAAACATTGACCTGACACAAAAGCAGGACGGCTATACTCCGTTGCAGCAATTCTTTCTGGGACACGGACAAAGCTGGTGCGGCAGCACCCGCCCCGAGCAGCTCCGGCTGCAGGTCCAGACCGATCCGCACTCGCCAAGGCAATTCCGGGTGAACGGCGTAGTGCAGAATATGCCGGAGTTCGGTCAGGCCTTCGGCTGCAAAGCCGGGCAGCCCATGATGCCGGTGAATGCCTGCAGGGTGTGGTAGATCCCAGCCTTGGGAAGGAGGGTCATCCTTCTATGAAAACAGGCGTACTTGTCCACAGGTATTTTTTGCGGCGATGCGGACAGGCTTCTATTCGTGCTCGAGGCACATAAGGTATGTCCGGACTCCGCCGCTCCATCTGAGCGTCGTTCTCGAAGGAACAAGGATGACTTCGAGCTGACGGATTCCCCTTACACCGCCGCAAACTTGTCTTCGTCAAACACCACGCCGTCGTGCAGCAGGGCGTAGACCGCGATCAGCAACTTGCGGGCCAGCGCGACCCGCGCCACGTGCTTGTGCTTCTTGCGCAGCAAGCGTTCGTAGTAGCGCCGGGCGGCCGGCGAACTGCGGGTCGCCACCTGGGCCGCTTCCACCATGATCCAGCGCAGCCAGGGCGAGCCTTGCCGCGTGATGCCGCCGCGCGCCGCCTTGCCCGCCGACTCCCGCACCCGCGGCACCAGGCCGGCGTAACTGCACAACCCTTCGGGGTGGCGGAAGCGTCCGATCTCTCCGATCTCGGCCAACAGCATCATCGCCGAACATTCCCCGATCCCGGGAATCGTCATCAGCCATTCCGCCCGTTTGTCTTGCTTCGCGGTTTCACTGAGTTGAAGGTTTTGCTTTTGAATTTCTTCGCTGTAGCCGTCCAGCAGCCGCAAGCACACCTTCACCGATTCCCGCGCCTGCGTCGGCAGCTCCACCTGCGCCAGCCACAACCGTCCCCGTTTGCCGAACAAGTCCGACACCGGCGCATGCAGTCCCTGCTGATGCAGCACCGCGTGCACCTGGTTCTTCAGCCGCGTGCGATGCCGCACCAGCGTGGCCCGCAACCGCACCTGCTGCCGCCGCGCCTGCGTCTCCCGGTCCGCTTTCCACGACTCCGGCAACAGATCGCAGCGCAGCAAATGGGCCAGCGTCTCCGAGTCCACCCGGTCGTTTTTCAACTTGGCCGAGGCAATCGCCTTCACCCGCTGCGGATGCACCAGCACCAGCCGCTTTACTTCCGGCTCCACCACTTCGCGAAATGCCGGCCAGAAGCCGCACGCCTCCACCGCCACCTGCACTTCCTTCCCCCGAAACTGTCGAAAATATCTCCGCAATGTCAGCTTCTCGTTGGTCACCGGCCCGCTCTGTATGATTTTCCCTCTTGCTTCCAGCACCGTCATGTAACAAAATCTCTGGTGAAGATCTACTCCAACGTGGATCATCTCGTGCCTCCTTCAGGGCTTGTGCTTCGAGCACGTACTCTACCCTTGGAGGCACGCTTTTTTTCGTTTTCATTACATCTGAGCGCAGCTAGCCCATTCGCTTGCGAATGGGCTGGTGGAGTCGAAGGACCCCTAGCATCTTATGTTAGCCGCTGTCATGCTGAGCAATCGCCGCCAGATTCCTCAGTCCGAAGAGTTCATTTGTGCAGTAAGGGTCCTTCGACTCCGCAGGGAGCCCGCACGCTGGCTCCCTCCTCCGCTCAGGATGACAATTTACCAGTTTTTCCGCAGCCTCTAATCCCTTCCCATATTCGATCCGGACCCTACTGGGGCGGCGCCGCAGGCGGAGTAGTTGCTCCCGGCGTGATCTGGGTTCCGATCACGTCGCCCGACACAATCATTTCCACGCGGCGATTCAGTTTCCGGCCGGCCGCCGTGCTGTTGTCTGCCACCGGGCTGCCTTTGCCCAAGCCGCGGGCAATCACGTTGTTGATCGAGACTCCGTTGTCCACCAGATAGTCGCGCACCGACGCCGGCGCGCTTCTCCGACAAGGCCTGGTTGTACGCATCGCTGCCGATGCTGTCGGTGTGGCCTTCAATCTCCAGACGCAGGTCGGGATAGGCGAGGACGATGCCTGATATCCGCGCCAGCCGCTCGCGGGCAGCCGGCTTGAGGGTATATCTGCCGCTGTCAAAAAGCACGTCGGGCATGCTGACGACGAGACCGCGGGGAGTGTCCTTGGTCTCCAGCACCTGGTTGAGCTGGTTAAGCAGACGCTGCCGCTGTTCTTCCTTCTGGCGGATCGCATCCGCGGCGGCCTGGCGTTGTCTCTCGGCTTCCGCTTCGGCTTTCTGCTGCTCGGCCAGAGCCGCTGCGCGCGCGCGGCATCGGCCTGGGCCTGCTGCAGTTGGGCCTCGGCCTGGGCCTTTTCCGCCGCGGCGGTGTCGGCCTCGGCCTGGGCCCGTTTGCGGGCATCTTCCTCGGCCTGGGCTTTGGCTTGGGCTTCAGCTACGGCGGAGGCCTGGGCTTCAGCTTCCGCCTTTTGCTGTTTCTCCAGCATGGCCTGTTTCTCGTTGGCGATTCGTTCCTGCTCCTTGCGGCCGCAGGGTCAGCACGCGAGCATCTTCGGCCATCTGGGTGGCGCCACGCGCCGCCGTGCCGATTGGAGTCTTGCCCTGTTTGCGTTTGAGATAGTCTTCGGCGCGAGCCAGATAGGTTTCTGCCTTCTGCAAACTATCGGGCGCGTATTTTGCCGCACCTGCCGCTTTGGCAATGGCGACGGCATTGCGCGCTTCGAGCAAAGTCAGCGGCGTCTTGGGATCGGCGCTCGCGGACGGAAGCTGGGTCGCCGGCATGTCAACCGTGTACTGGCCGCCTTCGAGCATGTCGAACTTGGCGTCGATGGCTTCTTCGAAGCCCTTGGTCTGCTGGCGGATGATGTTTTCGGCCACTATGTCGTTGCTCGGCCGGGTTACGGAGAAGTAAGGCTCCGCAGTCACGATCAGGCCGAAGGCCTGCAGGTCGGTAGTGACATCGAGGCTGCTCTTGCCATAGGTGTCGGGCACGATCTCGCCCAGGTTCTGGGCGCGCCCTTCGGGCGTGATCGCCCACAGCACATAGGTCAGGAACTGCGGCCCGATCCGGGTTGCCGGCCCCAGTTTGGAAAGGTCGACGTTGATCTGCAAGCGCCCGTTCTTGCTGTCCACTTTGGCTTTGCCGGTCATTTCCGGCATCAGGCTGGTTCCCTTCATGTCCACAGTGGTCGAGCCGCCGCGATGGCGATAGTTGACCGCTTTCGTGGTCCGCGAAACCACGTTCACCCGGAACACCGGAGTTTGGTCCATGGGTTCGACAGGAGTGTTCTCCTGCTGCGCCATCGCGAACGTGACCGTCATCATCACGCAAGAAAAGGTCACGCCCATCAAGCCTGCGAATTTCTTCATGATTGCATCCTTCTTGTTTGGGACTTTTGGCAATACGGGACCACAAGGTCTTACTCAATTTTGGCGCTTTTCAGCGCTCTGCGGAAGTGACTCCGCAAGCTACCATGTCGGGCGCGCCGCCAAAAGCGCCCGGTCTGAGATGCCGATTGCGCGCCTCACGGCCAGGCGCCCGGAGAGAGATTCCACCGGTTCGCCACCGGCGGATGCTGCCGAAACCCTTGCCGGTCGTGGGTTTCGGGCGGACCATGGCACCGGGGTAACCCATCGCGGTTACCTATAATGTGCAGCAACTTGCATTTGCAGGCCGGGGAGACGGTCCGCAAATTCCCTCTAAGTTCCTTCCCCATAGTGCCTTACGGGAATCCGCATTATTGGCTGGCCAGCTGCATTCCGTAATGCTGCCTGCTGACTGAAGGGGCGCAAAGATCGGGGTGCCATTTTGTGGAACCTGACGGGCGATAACGCGACCAGCAAGCCCCGGCGCTCGCTCCTTCCCGCGCTGACCATTTTGTTTGTGGTTTCCTACGGCCTGTTGACCATGCTGGTGGTGGAACAGGGACGAACCATCGACTCTCAACGCAGCCTCATTCACATGCTGTTCAGTGACAGCGTGCAGCTGAGCGGAATAAGAGGGAAAGCTATCCAGAAACAACAGGCCGACGCCCAGGCGCACGCGCAGGCGCAAAAGAAATCGCCGCCAGCGCCCGTGGCGCCGGCGGATCCGCAGGCGCAATCGCCGTCTATCCAACGGCCGCCGGCCGGCGCCAGGAATCAGAGCACCAGCAAAATCGGGAGACCGCTTCCGCAGAGACCTCCGAAGGACTCTTCCGATATGCCGGATGAGCGCAGGACGCTGCTCTCGATATAAGTTTCGGGGCCCAGGTTACTCCCCATGAAAGCATTCGCGATATTACTGTTGTCCGCTTCCTTGCAAAGCTCGTACCGGATTCCACCCCCGGCGCCGCCCGCCGACCACGTCGCCGCCAAGCGTCCCGCCCGCAAGGGAGGCCGCTGGTACTTCGCCGACAACGGCCACGCCGTCTACTGCTACGGCCCAGTCAGACTGTTGCCGCAAGCCGAAGGCGGACTGCAGCGCGTCGCCACCTTCTGCCAGGGCGATAAGAACATGGTCCCGCTGAGAGACTAGCTGTCTAGCTTCTAGCTTCTAGCTTCTAGCTTCTAGCTTCTGAGCTTCTTCTCGTTCTCATTCTCCTCTCTCCTCACCTTCGGATTTTAGCCAGGCGCTAGGAGCCAGTAGCTAGAAGCTTCCCCGCAAATCCGATAACATTTTCCCATGCCGAAATTCGAGAAACATATCTTCATCTGCGGCAACCAGCGCCCGCCCGGGGCCCCGCGTCCCTGCTGCGATCCCGCAGGCCAGGCGGAATTGCAGAAGTCATTCAAAGAGAAGCTGGCGGAACGCGGACTCAAGGGAAAAGTTCGGGCCAATCAGTCCGGATGCCTGGACCAGTGCGAGCATGGCCCGAACCTGGTCGTTTATCCCGACGCCATCTGGTACGGCCGGGTCACACTGGCCGATGTGGATGAAATTATCGAGTCGCACATCGTGCGGGGAAAACCGGTTGAGCGACTGGTGCTGCCCGACTCCTGCCTCAACACCAAAGACTGCGAGCACCGCAAGCGGAAGTAGCCCGAAGAGGACGGAATTCCTGGATTGGTAGGCGCGGCAGGAATTGAACCTGCAACCGTCGGATTAGAAATCCGATGCTCTATCCGTTTGAGCTACGCGCCCTCAGTAACGCACGAAACATCGGGGCCAGGAACGGAAATATTCTCGACCCTGTTTAGTTTATCCATTCTAGCCCGGGCCGCTTTCAGTTTCTCCATGGCCTCCCGACAGCTTGCTGGCTAACCAGCCGATCTGCATCTGCACCGGACCTTTCGTTATCTATTGTGGCGCCGCCACGGGCTGGTGGCTGTGCAGCGCGGAATCGTCGAACTTGAAATTTGCCTGAATGATCTCGCGGAACAGATGCAAATTGGAGGACATCACCACCCCCGGACTGAGATGCACATTGGGGGCAAAAGGCACTTTGTGGGTCAGATGGTCCGCCAGAAGCCGGACCGCCATCTGGCCCTGGCGATGGGGTTGCTGGTAGATGGAGGCGGTGATCGTTCCCTCTTGAAAGTAGGGCGCCATCTCGGCAAACAAGTCGGTGGTGATCAACTTCACTTTTCCCGCCAGGCCACGCTCCCCCAGGACACGGCATACCGGAAGACAGTTCACCGTGTTCACATAGAGGCCCGCGAGGGTGGGAACACGCGCCAGGAGATCGAAGGTCTTCTGGAAACTCTCGTCTTCATCTTCGTGCCCTTCTAGGATTGCGACGATCTTCCCTCCCGGGCAGTGCCGCGGAAATTCGTCGGAAAAGCCCTGCGCCTTTTTGCGGTGATCTTCGGTGCTCAGCATGCCGGTGATGACCGCAACCTCGGAGCCGGGCGGAACGAACTTGCCCATCAGTTCTCCCGCGAGGCGGCCATTCAGAACCGGTTCCACGCAGATCACGCTGGAACGCCGGCTCTCGGGAGCGTCGGTAGAGACGCAGACGATCCGTATGCCCCTGGCTTCGGCGTCGTCAACCAGGGGCCTGAGTTTTTTGGGATTGCCGGCGGTAAGGATGATCCCGTCGACGCCGCTCTCCACCAGTTCCTTGAAGGCCCCGGTATCGTGTTCTCCCAGCACCTGCACCGGACGGTACACGAATTGGATGCCCAGATGAGCCACTCGCCGGGCTTCGTCTAAAACTCCGCCCCAAAGCTGATCGTAGAAGAAGTGGATCTCGCGTGGCACGCAAACCCCGATGCTGGCGCCGGCCCGGGCCACAGATAGGGCGCGGGCAGCCAAATTTGGCGTATATCCAATCTGGCGCGCGATTTCGAGGATGCGCTCGCGGGTCGATTCCTTGATGCCCCCGCGTCCATGCAGGGCCCGGTCAACCGTCCCTATGGAGACGCTGGCCAATTCAGCGATCAGGTGAATACCGCGGTTTTCTTTCTTCAATCGCGCGTCCCACTAACGCAATAGGCTTGTCCCATAAGTCCGTTGTTCTGGCCTTCGGAATGGCCTTCATCTTACGTCAGTCCGGCTTCGAGAAACCACAGCCGCAGTCCCGAGGGCCAGGGAGAAACCCCTGCTCGCTTACCGCCCAACCACCTCCACGATTTCGGAGTCGGGCGCCGTCCAGGCCGGAGCGCCCTGGTGTGCCAGGGTACGGGCGGCATCATTCCAATGCAGGCGAGTGATGCGGCTGTCCCCGTGCTCGTAGGCATAGGTCGTTCCGTCATCCTGATAGAGCGTGAACTCGGCGTCGGCGCCACGATAAACCCGCACCCTGGCGATCTTCTGTACCTGGCGTGTGCTCTCGATCGCGTCCCCCAGAGGCACGATCGATCCGGCCCGAACAAACAGCGGCAACCGGTCAATGGGCGCATCCGCTTGAATGGTCTGTCCGCCGTGAAGCCGTTCGCTGGTCCAGTAGTTGTACCAGTCGGCGCCGGCGGGAAGGTAAACGGCGCGACTGGTCGCGCCCTGCTCGGTTACCGGGGCGACCAGAAACGCCGGGCCCAACATGTATTCATCGCGCAAATCGGCGACTTTCGGGTCCTGGGGAAAGTCCATGAACAGGGCGCGCATATATGGCGCGCCCGTCTGGTTAGTGTCGTAGCCCAGGGAATAAATGTAGGGCATCAGCTGATAGCGCAGCCTGAGATATTTTTCCAGGATCGGTTCCGCCTGCTTGCCGTAGGACCAGACTTCATTGTAGAGGCGGCTGCCGTGGGCCCGGAAAATCGGTAGAAAAGCCCCATACTCGAACCAGCGGGTGTAGAGCTCGGCATAGTCTTCGTATCCTCCGACATTGTCGCGCGCGTCCGAAGCATCGAGCAGGGGCGGATGCGCGGGACGGTGCTCCTTCGGCAGATATTGCCAGCCGCCGATATCCTGCGTCCAATAGGCGATGCCGGAAGCGGTGAAGCCGAGGCCGGTCGGGATCTGGCGCCGCAGCGTGTCCCAGGTGGGAGAAATGTCCGACGACCAGAACATGCTGCCGTTGCGCTGCGCGCCCAGATAAGCGTCACGCGAAAGGATGAGCGCACGGTGTTTCGTGTCGCGGCGGAAGCCGTCATAAAGAGCGGCGGTGTGGACCAAGGGATAGATATTGTAGTAGCGCGTGCCCGGCCCGACCGAGAAATAACTGCCATTCGGCGGCAGGTCGGGCTCGGTTTCGTCGGCCCAGATGGAATCGAAGCCTTGGCTGATGATGTTGTCGCGAATGGTTTCCCAGAACCAGCGCGCTGCCTCGGGGTTGGTGGTGTCGATATCGGATCCCGCCCGGTCATAGGGAAGCCCGTTGGTCGGGGTACCGTCGGCGAGATGTTCAAACCACCCTTTCTTCAGCAGGAAATCGTAGTAGCGGGAACCTTGAGTAAAGCGGGGCCACACGCTGATCATCGTCTGGAACCCCATGTCGTGAAGCTGGCGGTTCATGGCCGCCGGATCGGGCCATTTTTCGGGAACAAAATCCATCTGTCCCATTTTCGAGTAGTAGAACCAGTCCACCACCAGGATGTCGGCGGGAAGATGGCGCTCGCGATATCCCCTGGCCACGGCCAGCAGCTCGTCCTGCGAGGAGTAGCGTTGCTTGCACTGAATGTAGCCGTACGCCGCTTTCGGCAGCAGCGGCGTGGCCCCAGTCAGCAGACGGTATCCCGAATAGATTTCGTTCGGCGTGTTGCCCGCAATCACGAAGAATGACACCCGGTCACCCACCTCGGAGGTCCAGCGTGTCTGCTCGTTGAATCCGGGCTCAATCACGGTCCGGGAGGGATTGTCCCAGATGATGCCATAACCGTAGTTGGTCACCATGAAAGGCACGCAGACGGTGGGACCGGCGGTTGCAGTGTAGTTGTGCCAGCATTCGACGCGGTGCCCGCGATGATCCAGAAAACCTTCGTGATACTGGCCGAGGCCATAGTAGTGTTCGTCATCCGGCGAAACGAAGCTGGCGCCCACCTGGAAGAACGGAGGATCGGAGGAGCGCTTATCGTTCAACACGGCGGCATTGCCGTCTTTGTAGTTAGGCACCGACATCGACCAGCCGGTCATTTGCAGCAGCGTCTTGCCTTCCGGAGTTCGAATCGAAATGTTGGCGGGGGGAGCGGAGCCGTTAAAAAACTTTCCTATATCCACCTGGGTCGCCATCGGTTTGCCGGGATGGTTCACTGCAACCGTGACCACCAGGCGACCTGACCGGTAAACATCACCCTGATCGCTTTGCTCGTGCGTCCAACCGTCGGCTGCGGGTGTTCCTACGAAACCGAAGCCGGGCGCGGCCAGCGCGGAAGTCTTGCTCAGGCTCAGGGTTACGCGAATGATATTCGGCGCATAGGCCTCCAGCGCAATGGTCGCGCCGTCTCGATCCACTACGACCGGCGCAGCCTGCGCTGTCGTCACGCCGGCGCAGACGACCGCCAGCATCAGGGCCAGACCAGCCACTCCCGCGAAAGTGGCGCGATGTTCACGTCGAGCGATGACAGAAACAGAGAGCGGGAGAAGAGGATCAAGACCACGTGGGCGCTGAATTCCTCGCACTTTCGGACCTCCGGTCAACTGGTTGAATGAATTCGTTGAATGTGGAACAGCTATATCTTAATGTCAAAAGCTAAGCAATGCCCATTTGCCCCATGCTCCCCCCTATGCACTTTTGTGGGTAGGATAAAAAGCGTCTTCGACTATCGAGAACGACCTTCGATCGCCCTCCTGCTATCCTTAATTTGATCTCACGTGAAATCTCTATTACAGGATTCTCCCGGGCCTCCGGTTGTCGAGAACAAGATGGTGGGCCGGTTGGTCATCGGCCTGCTGCTGCTGGTTTCCGCTCTGGTGGGGGCCACGGCGGGACTGCTGCTCGTCTACTCCACCGACCTGCCGCAAGTTGATCAGCTCGAACATTATCGGCCCAGCTCGATCACCGAACTCTACGACGATCAGGGACGCACCATCGGGTCCTTCGCGCTGCAACGCCGGGTGGTGGCCAGCTATGAAGACTATCCTCCAGTCCTGCGCCAGGCGCTGATTTCGATCGAAGACAAGGACTTCTACCGGCACTGGGGCATCAACGTGTGGCGCATCGCGGGGGCCGCCTATCGCGACATCCGGTCCGGCGGTAGAGTGCAAGGCGCTTCCACCCTGACCATGCAACTGGCGCGCAATCTCTTCCTTTCTCCCGACCGCTCTTTTCATCGCAAGATTCAGGAGGCGCTGCTGGCGGTGCAGATCGAGCGCCGTTTCACCAAGCCGCAGATCTTCACCCTGTACGCCAACCAGATTTATCTGGGCCACGGCGTCTACGGATTCGAGGCCGCTTCCGCAGTTTTATTTCAGCAAGCCTGCGAAGCGATTGACCCTGGACGAGGCAGCGCTGCTTGCCGGTCTGCCTAAATCGCCGTCCTACTATTCGCCCATCACGCATCCTGACCACGCGCTGAAGCGCCGCAACCTGGTGATCAACTCCATGCTCGAAGACGGCAACATCACGGCGCAGCAGGCCGCTGTGGCCCGCGATCAGCCCATCCATCTCGACGTGGCCCACGATCCCGACTCGCTGGCGCCGTATTTTGTCGAAGAAATTCGCCGTTACCTGGAAGGCAAGTACGGCAGCGATCAAGTCCATGAAGGAGGATTGAGGGTTTATACCTCGCTCGATATGGACCTGCAGCGCGCCGCCAATCGCGCCGTATTCGACGGCCTGGCTGCGTATGAGCGCCGCCATGGCTGGCGGGGACGCTTGCAGAATGTTCTGGCCGGCGATGTGACGCTGGCCAACTACCAGGATCCTGATTGGGACAGCGAGCCCGAAGTCAACGGTTATGTCCACGCCCTGGTCGTGGCCCTGACGCCGGCTGCGGCGACGATCAAGTTCGGACGCTACTCCGCAATCCTCGCGCCCGCCGACACCGCCTGGACTCGCCGCAAACTTCCAGACATTCTGAAACCCGGCGATATTGCCTACGTGAAGATTCTTTCACTGAACCCCGACGGAAAGGCGCGAGTCAGCCTGGAAGAAGATTCAGGCGTGCAGGGCGCGCTGGTCGCCATCGACAACGCCACGGGCGAGATCAAAGCCATGGTGGGCGGACGCGATTTCAATCTCTCCAAGTTCAATCGCGCCACCCAGGCATTGCGCCAGGTGGGCTCGTCCTTCAAGCCCTATGTCTACACCGCGGCCATTGACCGCGGAGCCACGCCGGACGACACCATCCTCGACGCGCCCGTCACCTTCCCCACGCCGTCTGGCCCGTACGAGCCTCACAATTACGACGAAAAGTTTGAAGGCACGATTACGCTTCGCCGCGCCCTGGCCCAGTCGCGCAATATCCCCGCGCTGAAACTGGCCGACAATCTCGGGATCAAGACGGTCATCGACTACGCTCACCGCTTCGGCATCACGGCAAATATCCCGCCCTATTTGCCGGTCGCGCTGGGCGCGGTCGAAATCACTCCTCTGGAGCAGACCTCGGCCTTCAGCGTTTTCCCCGGTGACGGCGTGCACATCACGCCGCGCTACATCACCAAAGTGACGGACTACGAAGGCCGCACTCTGGAGGAAAACTTTCCCGACGTCAGGGATGTCGTCAGCGCTGGCACTGCACGGACCATGACTGCGATGCTGCGGGAGGTCGTACTGCACGGCACCGCCATTGCTGCCGCTTCGCTGAACTATCCGCTGGCCGGGAAAACCGGCACCACCAACAACTTTACCGACGCCTGGTTCGTGGGCTTCTCGCCCTCCCTCACTTGTGGAGTGTGGGTAGGCTACGACGAAAAGAAATTTCTGGGAGCAAGGGAAACTGGCGCCCGTGCCGCATTACCCATCTGGATGGACTTCATGAAGACCGCGTTGGCGGGAAAAGACTCCGGAGCGTTCCCATCACCGCCCGGGGGCGCGCCGAACCCAACGCAGCACCCGGTCGACACGCCAGACACAGCGCCACCCGGAGATGAAACGCACTAGCCGCCACGGGTTGGGTGGTGACGGGTCGGAGCCTGCCTGACCGAACTCGATCGGACCCGTTCAGGCCGAGCGAAGCTCGGCTAGCCTTTGCTAGAGGCCGCGATCCCACGGGACCGCCCGGCCGTTGCAGCCGGTAGGGGTCCTTCGACTACGAAACTGCTTCGCGAAGCGAAGCAGTTTCTCCACTCAGGATGACAGAACTCAAATGAAACCACTGCAGGGGACCGCCGCCCCGGCGGTCCGGCCGAGCGAAGCTCGGCGGGATTATTTCTTCAGCGCCGCGAAACTCTCATCCAGAATCCGCGCGGCCTCATCCACATCCGCTTTCCCAATATTTAAAGGCGGCGACATGCGAACCACATTGCCGTAGAATCCGCCCTTACCCACCAGCAGCCCGCGCTTGCGCGCTTCTTCCATCAAGGCATTGGTGCCGGCGGACGCCGGCTTCTTGGTCTCGCGATCTTCCACCAGTTCCAGCGCCTGCATCAGCCCCATGCCACGCACGTCGCCGATGATGGCATGCTTCGCCTGCAATTCTTCCAGCTTCTTGCGAAAATATTCTCCTACCACCGCCGCATTCGTCCGCAAATCGTCTTCTTCGATGATGTCAATGACTGCCCGGGCAGTGACGCTGGTCACAGGATTGCCGCCGAAGGTCGAAATTGTCATGCCCTGGAACGAATCCGCAATCTCAGGCTTGGCCACGGTCAGCCCGATCGGCGTGCCGTTGCCCAGCCCCTTGGCGGCGGTAATCATGTCGGGCTCCACTTCCCAGTGTTCGATGCCGAACCATTTGCGTCCCGTGCGCCCCCATGCCGTCTGCACTTCGTCCGAGATAAAATCGCCGCCGTACTGCTTGACGATATTAAACGCCAGCTTGAAATATTCTTTCGGCGGCGTAATGAAACCGCCAACGCCCTGAATCGGCTCGGCCAGGAATGCCGCGATGCGCCCCGAAGTGGAGAACTGAATGACGTTCTCAATATCTTTCACGCAAGCGACTTCGCACGAAGGATATTTCAGCCCCAGCGGGCAGCGATAGCAATACGGGTTCATGGCGTGCACAATGCCGACTTCAATCGTGCCTTTGCGCCAGGTGTGCATGCCGGTCAGGCCGCGGGTCAGCGATGAGCGTCCGCTGTAGCCGTGCCGCAAGGCGACAACCTCGAAATTCCCGGTGTGCATCCGCGCCACCTGGATCGCGGTCTCATTGGCTTCGGTTCCGCTGTTGGTGAAAAAAGACTTCTTCAGGGCCCCGGGCGTGATCTGCGCCAGCTTTTCCGCCAGATCCACCATCGGCACATTGGGAAAGCAGGTCGAGACGTGCTGCATGCGATCGATCTGTTCTTTGGTGCGCGAAGTCACCCGCGGATTACAGTGGCCCACGCTGATGGTCACAATGCCGCCGAAGAAGTCGAGATATTTCTTGCCCTCGACGTCCCACACGTGCTGCATGGAGGCGTGGTCCATGGGAAGAGGATCGGAGTAGTAGGTCGAGACCGAAGGAAAGATGTATTCCTTCTGTTTGCGATTGATCTCTTCGCGCGTCAAGTGCGACTTGTCAGCCGGAACAATGGTAGTGCTCATGCTTGACCTCGGGGCGAAACGCCTACGGGATTAAGAGTCTTATCGAGACCCAACATCATAAACCACCGGCCTTGGCCGGGCGCGGATTCTTCCCAGCCTCCGGCACCGGGGCAGCGCGGGCGCCCGCGCGAAACTGTTCCAACGCGGCAAAAATCTGCGGGCCATAAAGCGCGGCCTTGTATTCGCCAAATCCCGGAACGCCGAGCAGTTCGGGAATCGAGCCCGGGCGCCTGCGGCAGATCTCGTCGAGCGCGGAATCGTGCATCACCACGAAAGCCGGAACGCCTTGCTGCTTCGCCGCCGCCCGCCGCCATTGCCGCAAGTACTCGCGCAGCGCAGGATCGAGATCCGGGATTCCCGCCGCAGCAGGCGCGGGTGGTGCGGGCATCACCAGGGACGCGGGTGGCCTCAGCTTCGGCTGCTCCGCCTTGACCGACTTGACCAGCCAGGCGGATTCGCAGCCGCAGGCGTCGCACGCCCCGCAAGCGGTCCACTTCGGACTCTCCCCGAAATGCAGACAAATCTGCCGGTGCCGGCAATCGTTCGATTCGGCGAAGCGGCGAATGGCATGGTAGCGCTGCCACGCCCTTTCTCTCTCGGCGGGATCGACGATCTGATCGGCGAAATAGGCCAGCAAGGCCGCATCCCGCTTTTGCCAGAGCAGGATGCAATCCGCCGGCTGCCCATCGCGTCCGGCGCGTCCCGCCTCCTGGTAATACTGCTCAATGGATTTCGGCAGCGCAAGATGCACGACCGCCCGCACCGAGGCCTTGTTGATGCCCAGCCCGAAGGCAATCGTTCCCACCAGCACGCGCACTTCGTCCGCCATCCAGCGTTCCTGGTTGTCCCGCCTCTCCGCCGCTCCCATCTTGCCGTGATAGCCGATGGCGGGAATCCGCTGCGCTTCGAGATAGCCCACCGTTTCTCCAACCTTGGCGATGGTCGGCGCGTAAACGATGATGCTGCTGTCCTGGTAGTTGCGCAGGGCGCGCAACAACAGGCTGGGCTGCTCGCCGCCCCCGCACTCCTTTACCAGATAGCGGAGGTTCGGACGGTGAAAACTGGCAATGCACTTGTGCGGATCGCGCAGCTGCAGCTGGTGAAGAATATCGTGACGCACCCGCTTGGTGGCGCTGGCGGTAAAAGCGGCGATGGGACGATCGGGAAAATGCGCCCGCAGCCGGCTCAATTGCCGGTATTCTGGCCGGAATTCGTGGCCCCACTCGGAGATGCAATGGGCTTCATCAATGGCGAAGAAGGCAATGGGGACGCGCTGCAACCATCCGATGGTATCCGTCCGCGCCAGCCGCTCGGGCGAAAGATACAACAGGCGATACTCGCCCTCCGATGCCTTCTTGATGACCTGGGCTTGCTTTTCGCTGGGCAGAGAACTGTTCAGCACGGCGGCAGGAATCCCCATTTGCGCCAGCTGTGCCGCCTGGTCCTGCATCAACGCGATCAAGGGCGAGACCACGATTGCGGTCCGTCCCAACATCACCGCCGGCAGCTGGTAGCACAGCGATTTGCCGCCCCCGGTCGGCATGACCACGCAGCTGTCCTGTCCGTCAAGCAGGCTGCGCACGATGCGCTCCTGCAAGGGGCGAAACGAATCGTATCCCCAGTGCCGCCGCAGCGTGTTCAGAAGATCGCTTCCCGGCGTCACTTCCGCAGCAGACATAGGAGCAGTATAGTGTGGTCGCGGGCGACCCGCCCGCGAAAAGCCGGCAGAACCCGGCAGGCCGCCCAGCTATAATCTCGCTGCATGAAATCTTTTTTCCGGCTGGTTCTGCTGGCGCTGATCATGCTGGTCGTGGCCCTGGTCTCCGCGCTGACCGCCATGCGCCTGGCCATCCATGGCCACGAAGTCGCTGTCCCGGACTTTACGAGCAAGAGTCCCGCCGCGGCTCGCATGCTCGCGGAGCAAAGCGGACTCGAACTGACGGTGGAACGCCAGTACTACAGTGCGACGGTGCCGGAAGGAAAAATCCTGTCCCAGCTTCCGCCTGCCGGAAGCCGCGTGCGGCGGGGATGGGAGGTCCGCGTCGCGGAAAGCCTGGGCCCGCAGCGCGTGGCCATTCCCAATGTCATGGGGCAGAGCGAGCGAGCCGCCAATATCAACATCCGCCGCCGCGGTCTGGACGTCGGCGCCGTCGCCCAAATGCAATCGCCGGATGCGCCGGATGATCAGGTGCTGGCGCAAGCTCCGCCTCCGAACGCCAGCGGAGTCTCCGCTCCCAAAATCAGTTTGCTGGTCGCGGCGCCTTCGCAACCCCAGGCCCTGGTCATGCCGAACTTCGCCGGACAGCCCCTGGGGACCGTCACGCAGACGCTTCAGGACGCAGGAATGCGCGTGGGAAACGTGACCGCAGCTCCAGTTCCCGAGGGCACCTCGCCGGCAGCGCCATACCCAGCCAGCATAATCGTGTCGCAAAATCCCGCGGCAGGAGAGAAAGTCGTCGCGGGGGCCACGGTGAACTTCGAAGTCCGGTAAGGTCACTCCGGGTAGCGCCGACGGGCATCGCTTCGACTTCGCTCTGCGCAGGCTCCGCCCGCCGTGAGTTACTTCTTCTGCAGAATCGCCACAAAGAAGCCATCACATGGATGCACTCCGGGAATAGTCCTCACGAAGCGCCCGCTCACCAGCGAGTCCAAATCGGTCCATACCAGTTCGCCCTCGGCTCTTAATCGTTCCAACTCCACTCGGCAATCGAGCAGGTTGAGTGCGGGCTTCCCGGAAAGCGCCTTCTCCACAACCTGCTCATTCTCTTCCGGCTCCAGCGAACAAGTGGAGTACACCAGTGTTCCTCCCGCCGCGACCTGTTGCATGGCGGCCCGCAGAATCGCCAGTTGGCGCTGCTTCAAGTCGGCCAGATCCTGGGGCTGCAATCGCCATTTGATTTCAGGATTGTGCGCCAGCGTGCCGGTGCCGGAGCAGGGCACGTCAGCCAGCACGCGATCGAAGCCAGCACTCGGCGCGTAATCGAGCACGTCCGAGTTGACCACTTCCACGTTTGTGGCCGGAACCAGTTTCTGCAGCAGCCGGGCACGATGCGCATGCAACTCCAGGGCAACAATGCGGGCCTCGGGATTTCGTTCCGCCAGCACCCGCGTCTTGCCCCCGGGCGCCGCGCAACAATCGAGAATTCTCGATCCCGTCCCCACCAGCAGTGCGACCAGTTGCGAGGCTTCATCCTGGATGGCCACTCGGCCTTCAGCGAAGGCGCGCGCGCGGGAAACATTTCCCGTCCGAACCCGGCGCGCGGACGCCAGCAACTGACCGGGAGCAAGCTCGATTCCGTCTTCTGTCAGCTCCGCTTCCGTGCCGCCACCCGCCAGGCGGACCGCCGCCATCGGAGGATGCTGGTCGTAGTGGCAAATCAGCCGCGCCCGGTCCAGGCCAAACCGCCGCACCCATCGCGACACCAGCCAGGGGGGATGCGCCAGCCTTTCTGACAGCTCGGCTGCACTGGCAAACTCTTGCGCTTCGCTCTGACCTTGAGTAGAAGCTCGGTCTGGACCCGGCTTGGAACGGCCCTTCGGCGAAGTATCAACGCCAGCATCTTCGCTGGCGGCCTGAGCCGCCGAGACGTTTCCCGCCAACTTCCTCAGCACCGCATTGGCGAAAGGGGCCGCCGAGCCTTTGCGGGCGCGCTTCACCAGTTCCACGCTCTCATGCACTGCCGCGCGCCCGGGAACCCGGTCAAGAAATATCAACTGATACGCCGCCAGCCGCAACGCTGTAAGCACTTCGATGTCGAGCTTTTCCACTCGCTTGGCGGAGAATCGGCTGATCTCCGCATCCAGAACCGATCTCCACCGGGTTACTCCCATGACCAGTTCGGTGGTCAGGCCGTGGTCTGCAGCCGAGAGCTTCGCGTATTGGCTCGAGTGCAGCAGTTCGGACGCGTAGGCATCCTGCTGCTCGATCCGAAGCAGGACGTCGAAAGCCGCGGCGCGGGCGGGAGAAGTGGACATGGATTTCCAAAAGCCCAGTTGTTCGTGATTACTTCCCGGTTCTCAGACCAAGCTTCTCGCCGCTGTGCGGTTGATGGCCGTGAATGAAGTCGGCCGCCGGCATGCGCTTCTTGCCTTCGAGTTGCACTTCGAGCAACTCGAGCGCGCTCCCTTCACCGCAACCGACAATCAGGCGACCACTCTCTACCAGCATTTCAGCGGTCGTCGCGGCACGCTCGACCGGCTGCGCTGCCCAGATGTGGAGGTTCTTTCCCCGAAAACTGGTGTACGAACCCGGCCAGGGCTGAAAGCCACGCAGGCGGTTAAGAATCTCCCGGGTGGTTAGGTGAAAGTCAATCTGGCCGTCGTCCTTCTTCAGGATGGGTGCCAATGTCGCTTTGGCATGGTCTTGCGGCCGGGGATGAACCGTCCCAGCCTGTAGTCCGCGCAGAGTTTCAACCATAAGGCCGGCACCGGTCACGGCCATTCGCGGCGCCAGAGTTACAGCCGTGTCCTGCGGCGTAATTGGAATTTCTTTCTGCTGCAGAATGTCTCCGGTATCGAGACCGGCATCGATCCGCATGGTGGTGACGCCAGTCACACTCTCGCCACGAGCGATGGCCCACTGAATCGGCGCCGCACCGCGATACCTGGGCAGCAGCGAAGCATGCAGGTTAAGGTTCCCCAGCGGCGGCAAGTCAATCATCCACTGGGGAATAATGCGTCCATATCCAACCACAATAATCGCGTCAGGCGCGATTCCCGCGAGCTGGCCGCGAAATTCTTCGTTGTTCTTGATCTTGTCCGGCTGACTGACCTGCAAGCCCAGTTGCAGGGCTCGCTGCTTTACCGGCGAGGGCGCCAGCTCCATGCCCCGGCCCCGGGGCCGGTCCGGCTGGGTCACGACCAGGCGCACGTCAAACCCAGTCTCCACCAGTTTTTCGAGAGTAGGCACGGCAAATGCCGGGGTGCCGCAGAAAACGAGATTGAGAGAACCGGGCATCAGACGTCCGACCTCAGACCTTGGCCGATCCCTGCTCGAAAGGCTTGCGCCGACGTCCGAGGCCCGGCGCCGCTTTTCTCTACCACTCTCCCGCTTTCATCAGCTTGCGGATCTTGCGCTTCATGAAGTCCCGCTTGAGCGCGCTGATGTGGCTGATGTACAGCTTGCCGTTCAGGTGATCGGTTTCGTGCAGGAAAGCCCGGGCCAATAAGTCTTCCCCGGTTTTCTCGAACCACTTCCCGTTGACATCCTGCGCCCGTATGGTCACCTTGCGGGCGCGCGAAACCGGTTCGCGAAATTCGGGGATGCTCAGGCAGCCTTCGTTCTGACTATGGCGGCCTTCGGTCCGGATGATTTCCGGATTCACAATCACCAGCTTGGCGTCCGGATCTTCCTTGAAAGTGACGTCGATGACCGCCAACCGCTTCGAAATTCCGATCTGCGGCGCCGCCAGCCCCACGCCGTGCGCCGCGTACATGGACTCGAACATGTCATCGACCAGCTTCTTGAGATGGCTGTCAAAAACGGTAACCGGTTCTGCTGGTTTTTCCAGAACCGGATTACCGAACTTCACAATGGGATAAATCATGCAGGTTTTTTGGCCGCTCAGTAGTTCTTCACTTGCTCCAGGTATCCCTTAAAATTTCGCGATGTTTCGGTCATTGAATCGCCGCCGAATTTCTCCAGCGCGCAGCGGGCCAGGGTCAGCGCCACCATGGCCTCTGCCGCCACTCCCGCCGCCGGCACCACGCAGACATCCGAGCGCTCGTAAGCCGCTTTGACCGGCTCCCGGCTGGCGAAATCCACGGACTGCAAGGGACGGCGCAAGGTCGAAATCGGCTTCAGATATCCCCGCACGACAATGTCCTGGCCGTTCGACACTCCGCCCTCGATGCCACCGGCGTTATTTCTGCTGCGGGTAAATCCGGTTGCCGCCTCATATCCTATTTCATCGTGCACGGCGGAGCCTGGAGAAGCCGCGGCAGTCACCCCCGCCCCAATCTCAACCGCTTTGACTGCCTGCAGTGACATGACGGCGCCCGCCAGCATACCGTCCAGTCGCTCATCCCACTGTGCGTATGTGCCGAGCCCGGGCGGCACTTTGCGGGCCACCACTTCGAAAATGCCGCCGACGGAATCACCCGTCCGCAGCACTTTGTCCACTTCCTCTTTCATCTGCTGCTCGGTTTCGGCATCGGCGCAATTCAGCACAACCTCATCACGCTCTGAAAGGCTGCGAATCTGTTCCCATGAAACCTCTTTCTTCAGCACGGCGCCGCCCACGGCGACCACGTGG
This sequence comes from Terriglobia bacterium, assembly GCA_963816025.1. Classification (GTDB taxonomy): domain Bacteria; phylum Acidobacteriota; class Terriglobia; order Terriglobales; family Acidobacteriaceae; genus JAIQFF01. The sequence goes on along the minus strand of CAWFJA010000023.1, from coordinate 630,473 downwards.
CTGAACACTTCGATCCCCATTTCACGCAGAAACAACTTCGCGAGAGCGCCAATCGCCACCCGCGCCGCGGATTCTCGCGCGGACGCGCGTTCGAGCACGTAGCGGGCCTCGGAGAAATTGTATTTCAGCGCTCCCGCCAGATCGGCGTGTCCGGGACGAGGCGAAGCTACCCGCTTGTGCTTGGCGGAATCCCCTTCCTCGACCGGAAGTGACTCCTGCCAGTTCTTCCAATCTTTGTTTTCGAGCAGGATCGCGATCGGCGATCCGATGGTTGCCCCGTGACGCACGCCCGACAGAATATGAGCTTTGTCGGTCTCGATCTTCATCCGCCCGCCCCGGCCAAAGCCCTGCTGCCGGCGCCATAATTCACGGTCCAGAAACGCCGGGTCCACTTTCAGGCCAGCCGGCAGTCCCGAAAGAAAGGCGACCAGCGCCTCGCCGTGAGACTCCCCCGCAGTGAAGTAACGAAGCATTGTCTTGGAATTGTATCCGATGAATGGATTTGGCTGAGAACTGACAACTGATATCTGAAAACCGATTTATTTCATTCCATTCGGATAGACCAGAATCTTACTGGCCTCGCCCGTTTTCAACCGGTCCATGGCTTTGGAGAAGTCTTTCATCCCGATACGATCCGTGATCACGGGATGAAGATCCAGCTTCCCCGCCTTCAACAACGCAGTCATCTGATACCAGGTCTGATACATCCGGCGCCCGCTTATGCCTTGAACGGTGATGCCCTTGAAAATAATGTCTTCGGAGAAATTCAAGGCGATTGGCTTGGAAGTCAGCCCGAGAAGAGAAATGCGCCCGCCGCGCCGCACAATGTCAAAGGCGGTCCGTATGGCGCTGGGATGGCCGGCCATCTCAAGCACGACATCCGCGCCCAGTCCCCCGGTTTGCGCCATCACAATGCCGCGCACGTCGTCTTTCGAGGGATCAAGGGCGAAATCCGCTTTCATGTCCCGCGCCAGCTTCCGGCGATGCTCGTTCACTTCGATGGCAAAAACCGTAGTCGCTCCCACCGCGCGGGCCACCGCGATCGAAAACAGTCCGATCGGGCCGCAACCGGTGATGGCGACTGTCTTGGCCGCAATTTCGCCCGCCAGCACGCTGTGCACAGCATTGCCCAGGGGATCCAGGATCGACGCGTACTCCTGCGGAATCGCCGGATCGAGCTTCCATATATTCGATTCCGGAATTACCACGTACTCGGCAAACGCTCCGTCGGCGTCCACGCCGATGATCTTCACGTTCTGGCAGATGTGGGCTTCGCCGGTGCGGCATAACACGCATTTGCCGCAAGCCACGTGCATTTCCGCGGAAACGAAATCGCCTTCTTTCACACTGGTGACTTCGTCGCCGAAGGCTGCCACCTCGCCGCAAAACTCGTGCCCGGGGATCAATGGCGGATGTATGCGGTTCTGCGCCCAGCGGTCCCACTCGTAAATATGCAGATCTGTGCCGCAGATGGAAGCGACCTTGACCTTGACCAGCACGTCGTTCCGGCCGAACGCCGGGACCTTGACTTCGCGGATTTCCGCACCCGGGGCGGCTTGCGGCTTGACCACCGCAAGCATGGTTTTCTGCATGAAGGCCAACCTATGAGTTCTAAATGACCAGCCAAACTCTTGATTTTAGCATTGGGCCAGCCAGGCACCGTGGTCCTGCGGCCGTAGCCACGCCATCAGCGGTTCGCCCGCCGGACTTTCTAGAACGCAGCCACGGGGGCGGCTTCCAGCTGAATCTCGATCCCACCCAGCCGCGTCGCGATCAGGTTGTAGACCCAGGCCCCTATGGCGCCGAACACAAAACCCATTACGCCATAGAGAATCGGCGCGAGGATTCCTAGGACCAGCATGGCCGCACCGCCGATGGCACTGTTCGCTTGCTGTGTCGCCATACTGGCCAGCCCGGCGATCAAGGCGAGGGGAATAAAGAGCAGCCCCATACAGCCGTACAAGACCCCCAACATCTTGGCACAGGAAAGAACACCCACCGATTTTATGCGTTGCATCACGCCTCCGGTAATTCAGCGATCTTGATTTGAGTTTCCCCAACCGCCCCCGCCCGGTGTCTCAACCCGAATCCGTTCTCCCTTAACCAGCCGCACGTTGCATTTGCCCGGTAATTTTTCCACCGAACCATCTTCCCGGATCACCGATGCGTTCCCCGGCAAGCCATCCCTACCTCCGCTCAGCCCCCAGGGTCCACGCTGGCGCCGGTCGGCCAGGAGCGTGACTTCGGCGCCGGTCAACACTTCGATCTCGCGCACGATGCCATCCCCGCCGCGAAATTTGCCGGTGCCGCCGCTTCTCGGCCGCAGAGAATATTGGCGCACTCGCAGCGGATACGAATATTCCAGCGCTTCCGCCGGCGTGTTCAGCGAGTTCGTCATGTGGGTGTGCACGCCCGAAACACCCGCTTTCGTGGGCCGAGCGCCCATCCCGCCCGCGATGGTCTCATAGTAGGCAAAAGGCTCGCCCGTCCGCGGGTCCATTCCTCCGATCGTAAGATTGTTCATGGTTCCCGAAGCCGCCGCCGGAATGCGCTCCGGAACTGCCTGCGCCAGCGCGCGCAGCAAAACATCCACGATGCGCTGCGAGGTTTCAACGTTCCCCCCCGCCACCGCCGCCGGAGGACGCGCATTCACCACCGTCCCCGATGGCGCAATCACCCGAATAGGCCGCATCAGGCCCGAAGTCGCCGGCACATCCTCAGCCAGCAGGCATCGAAAGACATAAAAGCAAGCCGAATAGGTAATCGCCTCGACGGCGTTGATGCTTCCCTCGACCTGCGGATCAGACCCGGTGAAATCCACCGTGACCACCGGCTGTGTGGGGACGGGGCTTCGCCCTGTCCTGGCCGGTTCGGAGACCCGGCGCTGGTTCCCTTCGATCTTCACCGCCGCCACAATCTTCACCGGCCGGTCGCTGATTCCGTCGCTGTCCATGAAATCTTCCGCCCGATACGTCCCCCCGGGCACGCGTGCCAAGAACGCGCGCATCATCCGCTCCGAGTAGTCCAGCAATGCCCGCGAAGCGGACCGCGCCCGCTCCAGCCCATAGCGCGCGCATACCTCGCGCAGCCGCTCGGCCCCGGTGTGGCAAGCCGCGATCTGCGCCCCCAGGTCGCCTTCACGCTCTTTCGGCGTACGGACGTTGTTCAGCAGCAACGCCAGAACGTCGTGTTCCATGGCGCCTGAGCGCATGATTCGCACCGGCGGTATACGCAACCCTTCCTGGTAAATCTCGCGGCACAGGCCCATCGATCCGGGATACGTCCCGCCCACATCCGCATGATGGGCACGCGAAGCCACATAGAAATCGGGACGCGCCCGGCTTGCCGTAGCGCCGGCGCCCGCGTCGGCTGTCGCGAGGGCATCCTGCCCTCGCCGTTTGCGCCGTATATGCACCGGCGCCACCAGCGTGATATCCGGCAGGTGGGTCCCGCCGCGAAAGGGATCGTTCAGCATCACCACGTCGCCGGGGTTGAGGGGAAAGCTCTCAATGGCGGCGCGCACCGACATCGGCATCGAGCCCAGATGCACCGGCATGTGATCGCCCATGGCAATGACGTCGCCGCGAGAATCAAAAAGCGCGCAGGAGTAGTCTCGCCGCTCCTTGATGTTGGGAGAAAACGCGGTACGCCGCAGAGCGGCCCCCATCTCCTCGGCGATGGAGTGGTAAATGTTCTTGAAGATTTCGAGCTCGATGGGATCGCGTCGCATAACGTCAAACTATGTCGGGTTCGGAAAACCTCTGCCAGTGTACGACAGCGCCTCCAGGGAAGCCGTCACTTTCGGACAGGCTCCGAGTTCGTCTTTTGGTGGCTTCCTCGCGAGGCCACGTCCAGAATTAAAGGATTCCTTTAGAATGTGGTTGTCCTCAGGGCGCGGTCATGCTAGAAACGCGGATGGGGGAGACGTCCCCCGCCATGAATGTGGCTTCTGGAAATTAAGATGAGCCCACGAACTCGAGCCAACGCCAAGTCCACTGCCACTGATGTTCTGATTCCGGAAAAGCTTTATTTCCGGATCGGGGAAGTTTCGCGTCTGTGCAATCTGCCGGCTTACGTGCTGCGGTTCTGGGAAACTGAGTTCCCCCAGCTCAAGCCGATAAAGAGCAGCACGGGCCAGCGCATGTATCGCCGCAAGGACGTCGAGAACGTCCTGCGCATCAAGCAGCTGCTTTACGAAGAAGGGTTCACCATCCCGGGCGCGCGCCAGCACCTCCGCGCCGAAATCAAAACCGACAAGAAGCAGGATCCGCTGCCCTTCCCGGCGCGGTCAACCTCCGACCTGAAATATATCCGTCAGGGACTGAAGGACATTCTCACCATGCTCTCAGCCCGGCGCTAGGCGCCAGGCTGAGAACCTGCCGCGATCCTACCGGCGGTTGAAGTTGCCGGAAAAGTCGTCCCTCCCGATCCTCCCACTCACATTGATCAGTTCAACCTCGTTAAGATCATTATTGAACCGGGCCTGCGCGGTTCCACGCGCATCGCCGCGGTCGGAGCCTGTAATTCGCATGGTGAATCCCCCGCCGACGGAGTTCTCGACCACGCCGTAGAACGTGATCCTGAAGTTTCTGCCCCGCAGTGAAATGGAAGGACGCGATCCGCGGCTGTCTACATATCCGCGGTCTACGTTGAAGCTCCCCGACCGGCTGTTGTAGGTACCCTGCATCGGTGTGTCTACTCGTACTCTGGGGTAGTTGCCGACCGGGCCCCCTGGGCCGCCAGGATAGCCAGGGTAGCCGGGCCCACCCGGGCCGCCGGGATAACCGGGCCCGCCCGGCCAGTTACCACTGCTGGCCCGCGGACTGTACTTCACGCGTTCTACACGATTCGAACGGGGATCGACCACGCAGTCGTAGTTCGCGGTTCTCCAACTGTTCCGACCCCCAATGCCGTAGCGCAGGTTCCCGCGAAGACCGACTCGCCCATTCGAGGCTGAGTATTGGACTTGGGAATCCAGGTTGAGATTCACCCGCCGGCCGGCGTCAGCGCTGACCCGGTCCGCCAGCGCGTTCTGGCACTGGATCGCAACCTGCGGTGGACGTCCCGAGGGATACTGACCGGGCGGATATTGCCCCATCGTTTGTTGCGCCCAAACAGGGGAGAAGGCAGTGACGACAAGGACCAGCGTGCAGATTGACATGAAAGCCAGACCTGCGAAATTTCGAGGCGAAAGATTGCGGCACATAAAAATTCTCCTGAAGCGTTTTTTTACAACAGGGCTTTCCCGAGTGGCGAAACTATACAACAAAACAAGTCATCGCAGGAGCCATTGCGGGCCAACCCACCCTCTGGCAGGGGTAGTAGATGAGCGGAGCGACGCGCGACGCGCGCCCCGCTCCACCGGCCTAGGTGAGGGCCCGGTCCAGGTGGCTGTATCCGCCGTCCACGAAAATATGCTGGCCGGTGGTGTGCGCGGACTTGCCGGAAAGCAAGAAAATCGCCATGGCGGCGATCTCGTCCACGGTGGTCATTCGTTTTCCCAAGGGAATTTTGGCGAGGATGGCGCTCAGTTTTTCCTCGGGATTGGGGAATGTATCCAGCCACTCGCGGTAGAGCGGGGTCATCACTTCCGCCGGCAGGATGGTATTCACCCGAATGTTGTAAGGCAACAGTTCTACGGCCCATTCCCGGGTAAGCGCCATGATGGCGCCCTTCGCCGACGCATAGCCGGAGGTACTGCCCTGTCCAGTAACCGCGGTTTTCGAGCCGATGTTGACGATTGCCCCCTGCGACCGCTTCAGATGCGGTAGAGCGTAGTGGGCCATGCTGTAGTAATGCACCAGATTGCGCTGCAGCGAGGCCACGTATTCGCCAGGACTTCCGTGCTCGAGCCCAACTTTGTCGTTGCGCCCGGCATTGTTGACCAGCGCATCGAGCCGTCCAAATGTCTTGAGAGTCTGGTCAACCGCAGCGGAACAATCCTCTGAAGTCGAAAGTTCCAGCATGACCAGGCCGCAGGCCATGCCTTTGCCCGACAATTCATTTCGCAGTTGCCTGCCTGCTTCCGCATCGCGGTCGACGATGACCGGCACGGCGTCTTCGCTCGCGCAGGCTCGCACGATGGCCGCGCCGATTCCCTTGGCCCCGCCGGTCACGATGACTACCTTGTCTTTGAGTTCGAGGTCCATGCCGTTGCAGGTCTATCGGTCAACCGTGAAGATTGAAAAAGCCTCCGTCGATGGGATAGTCCACGCCTGTAATAAAGGAGGCCTCATCCGAGCACAGGAAGAGCGCCAGCGAGGCCACTTCGCCCGGCTCCGCCATTCTTCCCATGGGCTGCGTCTTCGACAATTTTTCGAACATTTCCGCCTCGCGCCCGGGATAAGCCTTGCGCAAATAGTTATCCACAAAGGGAGTATGCACCCGGGCCGGCGAAATACAGTTGCAGCGAATCTTGGAACCCAGATAATCTCTGGCGACGGAATAGGTCATGGCGATCACCGCGCCTTTGCTCATCGAATAAGCAAAGCGGTCGGCGAGTCCCACCGACCCCGCAATCGAAGCCAGATTCAGGATCACGCCTCCGCCGTTGGCTTTCATGGGCGGGACCGCGGCCGCCATGCAGTTGTAGAATCCCTTCACATTCACCCGAAAAACACGATCGAAATCCTCTTCTGTCGTGCTTTCGACCGTGCCGATGTGAGAGATTCCCGCGTTGTTCACCAGAATCGACAGCGGCCCCTGTGCGGCCACCCCACTGAATGTGTCCTTGACCTGTTTCTGGTCGGTGACATCACAGGCACAGGCGGCTGCATTTCCGTCCGCCGACACGATTTGTCGGCAGGTTTCTTCCGCGTCGGCAAGTTTGAGATCGAGGACTCGCACGACGGCCCCGTGCGCGGCAAACTTCAACGCAATGGCCCGGCCAATACCGCTTCCGCCGCCCGTAATCACCGCGACTTTGCGGTCCAGCCTGAGATTAGTGCTGCCTTCCGGTTGACTCAGAGGGATACGCCTCTCTTCCACGGGATGAAATCATTTTGAGCCTTCAACTCGGCCTTGGTCGGAATCTCGCCGCTGGCCACCTTGATGACCTGTTCAAGAATATCTTCGCCCATGAGCTCGATGGTGGTCTTGCCTGAAATGACGCCCCCGGTATCGATATCAATAATGTCGTGCATGCGCTGGGCCAGCGATGAGTTGGTTGAGAGCTTCACCACGGGAGCAATCGGATTTCCGGTAGGCGTGCCCAGGCCGGTGGTAAACAAGATTACATTGGCGCCCGCGCCCACCTGCGCGGTCACGCATTCCACGTCATTCCCCGGAGTGCACTGCAGATTCAGTCCCGGTTGGGTTGAATATTCCGGATAGTCCAGAACCGCGGTGACAGGAGACTTCCCGCCCTTCTTCGCTGCCCCGGCCGACTTCATGGCGTCCGTCAGCAAGCCATCGCGGATATTCCCCGGCGACGGATTCATTTCGAAGCCGGACCCAACCGAGCGGGCGCGGGCCTGGTAGTCCCGCATCAGCTTCACGAACCGGTTCGAGACTTCTTTCCTCGTACTGCGATTGATGAGCTGCTGCTCCACACCACACAATTCCGGAAATTCCGAAAGAATCGCCCGGCCCCCGAGAGCCACAAGAAGATCGGCGGTGTGTCCGATGGCAGGATTGGCCGAGATGCCCGAGAATCCGTCCGACCCTCCGCACTTCAAACCCAGGCACAGATGAGAAAGCGCCGCCGGCGCGCGCCTGGCTTTGTTGGCCTCGACCAGGCCGAGAAATGTCTGGCGAATGGCGTCCGACAGCATATTGAACTCGGAGCCGCTCTGCTGCTGTTCCAGAATGATGAGCGGCTTGCCCAGATTCGGATTGCGCTGCTCGATCTGTTTTCGCAAAATGCCGATCTGGGCATTCTGGCAACCCAGGCTTAGCACGGTGGCCCCGGCCACGTTGGGATGGTTTATGTATCCCGCAATCAGGCCGCACAAATTGTTGGAATCTTCGCGCGTCCCGCCGCAGCCGCCCTCATGGAGCAGGAACTTGATGCCATCAATGTTCTCAAACACGCGGGACCGCTGCGGGTCCGAGCCGTTCCCGGGTAAGCTGCGACCGCCGGCGTCTTCCAGTTTGCCTTCCCGATAGAGTTTTGCCAGTTCGGCCACTTGCCGCCGATACACTTGTGGCGGGGCAAAACCCAGTTCCTCTTCGAAGGCCTGTTTCAGGACCCCGATGTTTCTGTTTTCGCAAAATACCAGGGGAACCACCAGCCAATAATTGCGGGTGCCAACCTGGCCATCCGGCCGCTGGTAACCCAGGAAGGTGCGGCCCTTCCAGCGCGAAACATCGGGAGGTTCCCAACTGTACACGCCTGACTGCTCGTGAAAATCGGAGGCCTGGTGTTGGACGTTGCTGGTTGTCAGGGCTTGTCCCTGGCTGATTGGCCGGGCTGCTTTACCCACCAGGACGCCGTACATGATCACGTCAGCGCCGACCGCCAAGTCATTGGTCGCGAACTTGTGTTTGGCCGGTACGCTCGAAACCAAGGTATAGCTTTTGCCCGAGAATTCGATCTGTTCGCCCTGATTCAGGTCGGCGAGCGCGACCAGGACGTTGTCCCGAGAATCGAGTTGCAGAACTTTGTCAGCCATCTTTTCTATTGTAGAACAGGCTATCTGTCAGCTCCCTGCGGCGGCTTCAACTTCCAGAATCGTTGCGCGTTCCCTCCCAGGACAGCCTCCCGTACCTGTTCTGGGTGCGAGCCGAGGTAGTCCTTCACCCCCTGCATGGCGCGGGCGTAAGAGGCGGCCACGGTGCACACCGGCCAATCGGACCCGATCATGAGTCGCTCCGGCCCAAAGCATTCGAAGGCGACGTCCAGATAGGGCGTCATATCCCCAGGCTGCCAGTGCTGCCAGTCCGCTTCCGTTACCATTCCGGACAACTTGCAGAAGACATTGGGAAAGGCCGCCAGCCGCCGGATTCCGTCTGTCCAGGGATGCAGGCTCCCGCTTTTGATCGGCGGCTTCGCCAGGTGATCGAGTACGAAACGCTGACGTGGAAATTGCCGCACAAACTCGGCCGTCACCGGAAGATGCTTGGGATAGATCAGAATGTCGTAGGCCAGATCAAACTCTTCGAGCGCCGCAATGCCGCGCAGGAATTCGGGGCGCAACAGGAATCGATCGTCGGGCTCGCCCTGCACCACATGGCGAACTCCAACCAGCTTGGGATTCTCCGCGAAAGCTTGCAGCTGCGACCGGACCTGGGTTGACTGCAGGTCAACCCATCCCACCACTCCCCGGATAAATGGCGACGAAGCAGCCAGTTGCAGAAGCCAACGGGTCTCCTCGAGCGTCTGCCTCGCCTCTACCGCGACGCATCCCTGAAATCCCGCCTGATCCAGTTCCGGTTTCAGCGCCGGCGGAAGGAAATCGCGGCGCAGCGAAGCCATCGCATCGTCAATCCAGTCAAACTCGCGCGGATTATAGACCCAGAAGTGCTGATGAGCGTCAATATGCATGGTTGTCGAACACGCCGCCCTATCCCGGATACCAGACCCGGCGCGGCTCGGCTTCACTTCGCTGGTAAGCCCAGGCATCTTCGATCAGCCGCTTCAAGTCAAAAACAGGCCGCCAGCCCAGCAGGAATTTCGCCTTGGTATTGTCGAGCCAGGTTGACCAGAATGGAGTTTCGACCTCAACCGAGGGAAGTCCTCGAGTCGCTTTCAGGTAGTCCGCCACCTGCCGGTAATCCACCGGCTCGTTCATGCAAATGTTGAAAGTCTGCTGGTGGGCCTTGGAATGATCGAGTGCGAGCAGGATCGCATCCACCAGGTCGCTGACATGGACGAAATTGCGCTGCACTGGGCCTCCTTTGGGATCGAGCATCAACGGCACCGCGCCGCTTTTCACATACTCATCGGCACGCTCGGCGCCCACCAGGTCACGCCATCGCGGCCCGCCGAAAACATCTTCGCCAAAGGACAGCGAATACTTAAAGTCGTCCTTCTCCATGATCCAGGGCGCTCTCAGACAACAACCCGAGAGGTCATATTGAATGAAGTATTGCTCCAACATCACTTCTTCGAGAACCTTGGAAAGGGCGTAGCAGCCGGGATAGGCGCTGTGCTTTTGCTGCTCGGTGACGGGCAGGGCGTGAGGATAAAAGAAGTGTCCCAGCGCAGCATCGCCGCCGATTAGGATGATCTGTTCGAAAGCCGGGCTCACGCGGCACTCTTCCAGCAGCCAGAACAAGCCCTTGACCGTAACGTCCATCACGTCATCGGGAGTTTCCTTGCAGGTGGCGCAATGCAGAACGTGGGTAACGTCCCGCATGGCGGCGCGTACCGCCGCCCGGTCCGAGATGCTGCCCTGGACTACCTCCAGCCGCTCTTTGGGCTCCAGAAGCCGGTTGTGACATAGGGCACGAATGCTTACGTCCTGATCCGACTGCAGAATGCGTCCGATGAAGTGACTGCCCACCTTGCCGGCAGCTCCGGTGACGAGGATGTGTTTCGTGGGTCGCGCCATCGCAATCGGTAGATAATACAGCCCGCTTCAAATCGCAGTCAGAAATTATTGTGATGAACGCAGAGGCACAAGGAAGGAATCCGTGAGGGGCAGATGTTAGCGGGCGCCTTAAACTGATGCGCTGGGCGCGGAGGCAGCGACGTGCGCACCGCGGCGTCGAATCACAATCTCAGTTCGACGATTGCACCTGCATGGTTTCGTCGATCCAGAACTGGGCGGGACCGCCGGCGCTGTCACGAGTGGCGGTCACACGAAAACCGCTGGACGTGGTTTCAACATCGTAAGTATAAGGAGGCCGCTGCCTCTCGATGGTGATGTACTTTCCGGAAATCAGGTCATCGAGCGAGGCGTACTTCTGCTCGGTGGCATAGTAGCCCCGTTCGGCGTTGGCGATACTGATCAGATCATTCTTCACGCCTACAACGTTCGCCGTCCCGGCCGGAGTGCCGCCCCCGCCGGGCGCAGCGGCATTTTTCAGCTGTAGCGAATAGATATACATACCGACAGCCATTACGATGATGGTGCCTACGAAACCAAAAGCGCGACCCATAGATTCCTCCGCATGCCGTAATTGCACCGCGAAACCGCCTCGCAGACAAGTAACCAGAGTGTGGGGGCAGGAAGGGCGTTAAGTTTCACGGTCCAAGGCGCGGACAGAATTGGTTGGGCAACGGGGCAGACTCCACCAGCGGGGTCGCAGCGAGGAAGGGCCTTCAATCCGCATCGCTAAATGCTTGCGCACAAGCACATGCACGCCCGAAGCGATCTAAGTTAGTGCCGATCGCTATCCGGGCGTGACGGCTTGGTTCCCGCGCGGGTCTTCTTCTCGACAGACTAAGCAGGGTGGGAGAGCCGCTTGGAGATCAGAGTGGCGTGCAGCACGCCCTTCTTCTCCCAAGTACCCTTGACGATGACCCGATCACCCTCTTTAACCTGGCTGGCATCAATTTCGTTGACCGTTTTGCTGGCGTGATACTGACTCACCCAGTGCGTCGAACTGTCGTACACGACGGTCATCTCGACGGCGCCATCCGTTTTGCGAACGGTCAAGGTTGACTTGTCCGCATCGAGCCGGACGACGGTGCCCTCCCATTTCGCCTCTTTCTCTTTTGCCATCTTCATCGGCGCATCCTGCGCGAACATCGCCGTGGTCAACGGGAAAGCCAGTACCGCCATAAACATCAGAGCAACTAACTTCTTCGCCATTTGATCTTCTCCTTTTGCGGGAAAGCTTTAAAATTCAACACGGAACAGTAGACCTGAAAACTGAAAAGAGCAAGCTCGTACGACAGCGGCCCAGGGCGGCAAAGCGGCTTCAGCCAAGTCGCCCCACTTCAGTACAGCACTTCGTTCTCGCCCTTTTCGGTGATCAGCTTCTGGAACGCATCCACAATCTTGTCCCGGCGCACCATCAGCGCCTTGACTTCATCCTTATCGAGATAATGCTTGGTCTTTTCTGCCAGCTCGTCCTGATTCAGCGCCTTCAGTTTGGCAAACAGCTGCCGATCGCAGCGCGTTAAGTCCGAGACCGCCCGCAAATCTTTTTTTAGCCGGAATGCGCGGGAAAAATCGACCCGCCAGATCTTCCAATCATCGGTAATCAAAACATTGGTGAGATTGGGGTCACTGTCGTAAACCAGCTGGTCCAGCACGCGAACCTTGTACATCTGATTGTTCCACGCGTCCGGATCAGGGACCGCAATTTTCTGGGCGACCCGCTCTTTTTCGTCCATCTTCACCGGCAGCCACCAGCTCAGCGAACCGGAATCGCCTTTCCATTTGCGCTCGACGTAGACCGGAACGATGTCGTCCAGGCCCAGCAACTCCGCCAGCCGGAAGGCCGCGATGTTGTACCGGTAAGAATCGACGAAATTCAGTTCGGTCCCGGTCGAAAGCTGCATCGTGGGATGGGTCTCATTAATGGACTGGAACGATGCGTCGTGCGTGGTGGTGCCGTCCGAGAGGGTAAGCCGATAGGTGTGGGTAATGCCTTTGCCGAATTGCTTGTTGCCAATAATCTTGGCAGTAGTAAGGAAGTTCTCGATCTGTTCTTTGGTTAAAGCGGCGTCATCCGCTGCTCTGACCACAGATGGGGAAATCAAAAAGACCAAGGCGAGAACGAGCAGCTTTCGCCCGTGCTGATGACGGAAGTACATCAGACTACCCTCCTGCCAAATTGCGCCCACAAATCTACTCTATTCGCCAAGGTTTCGGCAACATAAAATCCCCTACCCGGTCCGGCCGCCTGGAAGGAGCCCCACTCTCGACCTGATTATTTGGTCTCCACGCCCTTCGAGGCCGCCTCCAGGCGCGCTTTGGCCGCACGGGCAGTCTCGCGCAGCAGCGGATCGGCGTCACTCAGACATCGATGGAGCTCATCTTCCAACGACTTTATGCCGAACTGCCCTATGGCATAAGCGCCACAAGACCGGAGCCAGGGATCGTCGCTGGCGATCAGCGCGGCCACTGCCTGTTCCTGGTTTTCGATCGTAGTGTGTACCAGTCGTCCGGCCAGGCGGGCCCGCTCGTGCACCGTAATTTTGCCATCCAGCAGCGGCACCAGCATTTCGCGGAGCTGGGGCTTTAATACGTTGTCGAGGAATTCCAGGGCGTTGTCGTGGACCGAAATACTCTTGGATTGCAGCCCCACGTAAGCGCTATGAACATCAAGATGAGGATAGAGCAGGCCCAACAAACGAAAGATGCGCTCCAACTCCTGTTGCATCGACTCCGTCAACGCGCGCGCCACGGGGTCTTCGCTGCCGGCCGCGGTTCCCAGCTTGTCGAGAATCTGGAACGAGCGGTAGTGTCCGAGAATTTCCGCTGCCAACACTGTCTCCAGAGTCTGGGTGTCGGTCTCGATCCCCGGGTGAAGGCGCTGCAGCTTGTTCAGGGCGCTGATAATGCGGAAGCGCAGAGTGGTGTCGCGTTCCAGCAGATTCTCCATGAGCACCTGGGCGGCCGCCGGCGTCCCAATCTTCACCATGATGAATGGGATTTCCCGCCGCGCCTCGACCGCTACCGAGTCGTCGCCGAGATGGTCGCGCAGCGCTCCCACGATGGTGTCGCCGAACTCCCCCAGAGCGCTGGCCGACTGGGTCCGCAGCTCGCGATGGGCCAGCCGGTCCAGCAGATCGGGGACCAGCCGCCGCTTGCGCAGCTTGCCCACGGAATGGATGGCTTCCCGGGCCACCACCGGGTCAGGATCGGAGATCAGGTTCGAGAGCAGCGGATCGAAGCAGTCAGGCAACTCGCCCAGCAGACGCGCCGCCTCCACCCGATGCCGCTGCCGGTCCGGAGAAGCTTCGCCAACCATGGTGGTGAGAATCTGCTGCGCGGCCTCCAGGATCTGAGTCTCGCCGGGCCGGGCCAGATATGCCACGACCGCCGAACTGACCGAGAAGTCGGCGAAGTCAGCCTCGTCCTGCATCAACTCCAGCGGGTCAATGTGCGCATGGTGCGTAAGATAAAGCAGGGCTTCGGTGCGCACATTGAGATCCGGGTCCCTGATCAGCCGTTCGATGTCCGGGCGCACCGTCTTGTCTCCCGAATCGGAGAGAATCTGGATCGCCTTCTGGCGGACCTCCGCAGCGGGATGGCTCAACAGACTCCGAATTACGGGATGCGCCGCCCTTTGCCGCTCCACTTCGAACAGGCTGAGGGCGTAGAGAATATCTTTGGGATCGGAAGCGGTAAGGCTGCTCGCCAGCAACTCCGCGGTCGAGCGGTCCAGGACCGAAGTGGAAGCCTGCTCCACATCCACCCGATGTTGACTGATGCTTTCCTTCAAGGTGGCGACATATTCCCGGCGCACAATCGCAACCGACAACAACCAGAGGCTGACCAGCACCAGCACCACCCAGCTGATCTGGCGTGCCGGCATGTGCAGCAGGGTGGCGCAAACCAGAACCGCCAGCCCGGACAAGCCGTCGCCCAGGCGCCAGACCACGGTGTCGAGAAACCACTTGACCTGTATCTTGACCCGGGCCGCCAGGGGCAGATAGAGCAGTTCCCGGGTGGACTGGTCCAGCGAGTAACGCAGTACCTGGTCGCAGCTTTTCAGCGTGGTCACCGCCGCCAGGGTGCCAAAAACCAGCAGGCCGGCCGAACCCATGAGAACGGTGGCGGGGAGCATGAACAGAGCCGTCCCGATACCGAACCGGCGCAGAAACCTGCTGGTGAACAGCAACTGGAACAACAGCGAAAGAATGCCGGCATAAAAATTGAAATTACCCAGAAAGATCGCCAGCTTGTCTTTGCTGACCAGGGCCTGCTGGGCAATGGCCAGGAACTGCCAGCCGGTCAGCGTAGTGACCAGCGAGGAAACACAGATCACGGCGGCGATGGCTCGCAAGTACGGCGTGGCGAACACCAGGCGCATGCTCTGATGCAGGTTTCGCGGGCTGTTTTGGCCGCTGCCTTCGTCAATTTCGCGCCCTCCGCCAACCGCCGCCTGCCCGCTGCGCCATATAACGATCACCAGTCCGGCGCAAATGGAAACGAAAACCACCATGCCCAACAGCAGGCTTTCCGTGCCGAAGGTCCGGGTCATGGACTTGGAGAAGTAGCCGGAAAAAATCCACCCCGCAACTCCTCCGCCTCCGACCATCCCGAAGACGCGCTTGGCCTCGCGCGTGGTCAGGACATAGTTCGCCAGGGTCCAGATCTGGGTCGGCACCAGAACTCCAAAAATCTTTACCCAGATGTAGAACGCCGGAAAGAGCCACACCAGGTGGGAATCGTAATGGGCCAGGACCCAGAACACCGCGCAATTGCTGGCGAAGAACAACATGCTGCCCACCAGCAAATTGCGCAAGTGAACTCGCCGGGCAATCATGACGTAGCCGGCTACGACAATGGCCACCAGCACCGAGCTGGCAATGTCGGCGTAGGCCAGATGCCTCGCCTGGAAGCGCGACAGGAACAAAGCCGCCGCCGCCACCCCGCCGATTTTGTAGGCGGTGATGATCAGGAACAGCGAGGAGCATAGCAGGGAGCCGCGCCCCAGATCTCCGGGGTGAACGTTCAGCGCGCGTTCAATCCAGCTCTTCATCCCCAAGCCTTCCTCGAGACTCCTGCTTTACTTTCCCGCGGCCGCTGCCATGCCACAGACCCCGGCGCTCGGCGGGGTTGCGGGCCCGGGCGAAACATTCCCGGCATTCGCTGCCCCGGTGGTCGCGCCGCTTTGCTGCGCGGAACCCGCCGGGTCGATCAGCACCACGGTTTGGTCCAGATATTCCGCGGTAAACCTGGCATCGCCGCAGATTTCCAGGGCTGAGGGTCGGCCGCCCGGGTAATAGCTGCTGAGCATTCCGGTGTCAATCAGAAATACCTTGTTGTCGAAACGCGGACGGATCCGCCCGCTCCTCTGCACCGTATGTCCCACCGCGATGTGGGTGGCGTCGTAAGCTTCCAATACCTTGCCGATCTGCGCCATGCCCTCTTCGTCGGTCCACTTGTCGTAGCCGCGAAACCACAGCGGGCCGTCAACCTTCACGCTGAGCCAATCCCCGTAACCCAGGAACTGCACCAGCCTGGCCTGCTCCTGCGGATCCGACTGCACCTGGGACTTGCGCTCGGCCGTGATCTCGGCCTGAACCACGGCGGTCGTTTCCTGCAGGGTAAAAAATGGCAGGATTATGTTCCTCTCCACCATGTACTGCCGGGCTTCATCGAAGGCTTTGATCTCGTCCCGGACGTGGCCATTGATCGTGTCCAGTTTCAAGTGGGCTAGGCTGGGATCGATTCCGCCATGCAAGAAAATGACCTGGCCGATTTCGGCCAGAGCGGCGTGCTCACGCACCCATTTACCATAGATCCCCTTGGGACCGAAAGCTTCGGCGTGCTCGACGAAGCCGACGGGATGCCGCGCCATCCACTCTGCTTCGGTTATTTCCATGGGCTGAGCCAGTTCGGCTAAAAGCTGGGGATGGTTATTCCGCCATTTCACGTACAGCTGGTACGCGGCTTTCTGGCGCTGCTCGGAATTGCTGTCCCCGAAACTGGCATAGTTCTGCACCGTAACGTAGCGCAGGTCGCCCATGAGATTCATCATCTCGTGGTTGCCCAGCAGGGGCACGACTCGTCCGCCCGCCTGCGGCGCTTCTTTCTCCAACGCCATCATCAGGTCCATCACTTCGCGCGGCTTGGGCCCGCGGTCTAGCAAGTCTCCCAACTGAACGAACGTGGCTTTGCCGCCCGCCCAGTGGTTCTGTTTGTCGATCACACCGGTCCGCTGCAGAATGGCTACGAAATCATCAAAGTCGCCATGCACGTCGCCGACGGCGACCACGGCATCCGCCGGATCGGCTTTGCTTTTAGCTCGGCCCGCCCACGCCAGGCCAACCACAAGCAAAAAAAGGAGAACGGAGATCAAAAAGCGGTAGGGGAGAACACGGCGCGGAGGAGGGAACATTTCTCGGCCTCCTATAGCCAAGCCCGGCGAGATTTGGACAAAAACACTGAATTCTACCAGCGTAGCCCTCTATGGAAGGTGAATCTTAGGCCGCCCGGCAAAGCAAGTCAACACGGCGGACACAGGAGTAGTGGCTGAATTTGTGCCTGTTTTCCATCAGCGAGGACGTCATGCTGAGTGTGCGAAGCATCTGGCGTGGAGCTCATCGGAAAGAAAGCCGGCAGTTGTGCAGCGGTGCGCACAGATCCTTCGGAACTGATAACGGCACTTCGAGATTGCTTTCAAATTCAGCCCCTAGCGGCGCAGGAAGCAAGCCTCGCCCAAGAAGGCCGGCAAGGCCGCATGGAGGCACTCACGGTGCATGGTAGCTAACCCCTCCGAGGCCGAACCACTGATCCCAGGCGGGGATCGCGATATCCAAATGGGTTTGGGGAAACTAGCGGCGGGTCTCTCGGGCTCTCAACTTTTCTTCGAGTGCTTTCCGTGGCCGGCGCTGAGCCCGAGGCTTTCCGCTTCGTTCTCGTCCTGCAAATCGGCCAGCAGCCCTTCGTCGGTCAGATCGAGCGGCCGGGAGTTCTCCCAATCCTGGTGGACGATGTCGTGCAGGCGGTCAACCACTTCATCTTCGTGGACTTCAATCGCCAATTCGCGGCGGCTGTCGAAGCTGCCCGGAGTGAGGTTGATCGATCCCACAATGGCCCGGGCGCCGTCGGCCAGAAGCATCTTGGCGTGCAACTGGATAAAATCGCCTGCTAGACCCACGCCCGGACCCTTGGAGGCAGCATGTCGCGTTCCCTGATCGATCCGCAATTGCGACAAGATTCTGGTCCTCAAAGACGGGGTGGTGGCGGAGGAAGGCAATCACGACCAGTTGCTAGCTCTCGGGGGAGTGTATGCCGAACTCTATCGCGCCCAGTTCGAAGCTTCGCCGGTGAAAGCCATTATCCAGGATAACCTTGAGGGGCCACGGCGCGGCCAGGCTCATCGCCGTCTGCACCAGCATGGCCGACAATATAAAGAAGAGGCTGGCCCGGTACGGACGTACCAGGTCTCGCAGCAGGGGGATCAACTTGTCGACTCCCGGGACCGGCAGATTTCAAGCATTGCACACTGTAGCGCCGGGGCTGCATGTTTCGCAATTTCAATCCCCTGATCCGCATAAGGAGGTTACGCTGGCCGATCCTAATCGAGGGCTGGAACGAAGACCTCGCAAGATATCGTGTAAGATTCAGATCGTCGGAGAGACTCAAATGAAAATCCATCTCAGTCTGATTTGCTGTTTTCTTTCGCTTGCGCTCCTCAGCGGCTGCAAGAAGAGCGACACCGCGCAGGAAACTTCCGCACCCAGTCAACCGGCGAGCACGAACGCCGCCCCTGCGACCACAGCGCCGGCCGCGAACGCTCCGGCCGCACCCGGCAGCGCGGACGCGGGCTCATCGGCTGACACCACCGCCAAACTGGCTGCCGTCGACTGGGCGATAAAACAAGATGAGATTAAGAAGGACCCGAATGGACAGTGGGCGATTCAGGCGGCCGCATCCTCAACCTACAACGACGCCAAAGATGCCGACGGTTGGTCTGCCAGCCAGGCGACCGGAGCTCCCAATGTTGATAAGTATGGAGACGACGGAGCGGCCTGGACGTCGAAAACCCCGGATGGCGGCATCGAGTGGCTGGATTTAAAGTTTGCCAAACCGGTGCACGCTACTGAAGTGCGGGTTCGCGAGTCGTGTGGCTCGGGCGCGGTGATCAAAATTGAAATTTACGATGAGCTGGGGATGGCCCATGCCGTCTGGCAAGGCTCCGATCCAACCACAGAACTGAACTACTTCATGGTGAAATTCCCCAAGACTACATTCAAGACCGACCGGGTCAAGATTACGCTCGCCACCAACGTCGTTCCCGGGTGGAATGAGATTGACGCCGTCCAACTGGTGGGCACCGATCAATAGCCGGAGTACTGAACTGGTTGGATTCGGAACCCGCACGACAGGTGTTCAGACTGCAATACCTCGACTTTAGGTCCTCGCGCTGTTATGCGTGGGCCACTCCTCCGAAGAAGCGGAGGAGTTCGGCCGCAACCACGGCGGGATTCAGTCCACGTGGGGACCGCGGTCCCCAGTTGTCTCCACGAGGACTGAGGTGGATCCGTCAGAAGGTAAACTTCAACGCAAACTGGATCAGCCGAGGAGGCTGGGCTTCCAGAATCTGATTGAAAGTTTGCGAGTTCATGTCGCTGTCGGGATTATGGAAATTCGTATGATTCAGGAGGTTGAAGAACTCCGCCCGGAACTGCAGTTCCTTCGACTCCGCCACGCGGATGTTCTTGAATAACGAGAAGTCCCAATCCGCGTATCCCGGTCCCTGGGCGATATTGCGGCCGGCCGAGCCGAATTGCTGTACCGGAGAGTTGGGGTCCTGGGTGATTCGCTGGAATGCATTGGGGTTAAGCCATGCGCCGGCGGTTTTCGGACCGTCGTTGGGATTCTGTCCCGCGACCAGGTTCGGCCGGTTGGAGAAAAATCCACTGATTTCCGGCGCCGATCCCTGCACCGAAAAGTCGTTCCCATCGAAGACGGTAAACGGCGTGCCGGTCATCGCGGTCACGATCCCGTTAACCTGCCAGTTGCCCAGGACCTGCTGATACCATCCCTTCGGCTGTCGCCACCACGGCAGGCTCCATTGGTAGCTCAACACAAATCGGTGACGGGCATCGAACAGGGAGCGGCCACGCTCTGCCCCGAGGTCGAAGGGATTCTGCGCCAGGTCGTTCTCCCCGGCCAGCGGTTTCGACGCTGAACCGGTCAGGTTGAACGACGAAGAGTCGTCAATCGACTTGGAGTATGTGTACGAGGCCAGGAAAGAAATTCCATGGCTGAACCGCTTTCTCAGGCTGGCTTCCAAGGCGTTGTACGCAGAATTAGCAATGCCGGTGATCAGACCCGTCGAAGAGTAATTGCAGACCGTCGTCGGATCGAGCGTGCATCCGGAAAACTCGCGCCGCCGATCTGCGTTGCTCGAGGTGGAAATAGGCGAAGGCGGATTGGTGCTCGTGTCAAAGCCCGGAATGTAGATGGCCGGGTTGGCTTCGATCATGCGCGGCAGTTTGGTCCCCTTGGTTCCCACGTAGCCGATCTCAAAGAGCAAGTCTGATCCGAAAGATCTC
This sequence comes from Terriglobia bacterium, assembly GCA_963816025.1. Taxonomy (GTDB): domain Bacteria; phylum Acidobacteriota; class Terriglobia; order Terriglobales; family Acidobacteriaceae; genus JAIQFF01. The sequence continues at coordinate 610,399 of CAWFJA010000023.1, read as the reverse complement.
TGAATATTCAGGTCCCAGTCCTGCGAGTAGGGTAAGGGAAGGTTCGCGGCCAGCGTCAAGTTGGTGAGCGGTTTGGAGAACTCGCCGGTGATTGGAGGATTGCCGTTGAACGGATCGGCAAAATTGGGTGTGCTCACCTGTGGGGTCTGCAGGAAGGGTGGCGCGCTGATCGGAGACTGCAGCGGCCCACCTTGCCCCGTGTAATAAGGCTCATAAAAAATTCCGTATGCGGATGTGACCAGCCACTTGGCGCTTCCCGTCGGGTCCCAGGCGAAGCCTACGCGCGGCGCGAAGCCCTTCTTGAAAGTGGGGATTAAGCCCGCGGGCACGCCCTTGTCTCCCGGATAGAGCAAACCAGGAGGAGCATCGGGCACCACGGTGGATTGGCGGCCCGGAATCCATAGAGTTTGCCGGTTCTTGATTTCGGTGTAGGGGAATGGCAGGTCATAGCGCAAGCCCAGGTTAAAGGTCAGGCGCGATGTGGCCTTGAATGTGTCCTGAACATAAGAGTTCACGGCATTTCCCCGAATGCCGCGTTCAAAATCACCCAGACCCTGGAGAAAGACTACCGGCTGGCCGAACAGGAAGCTGGCGAAGGCGTCGGGCACGACCGGAAAACCGGCAAAAACATAGAAACCATTGGTGGCGATACCCTGCAACGCGTTGATCTGCAGGTGCTGGTATCCGCCTCCAAATTTGAGTTCGTGACGGCCATGCACCCAGCTCAGAGAGGCAGATTCGTCGAAGGCATTCTCAAACGTATCGCGCGGCCCGGTAATCGGATTGCCGATGGTGGTGTAGCCAGAAATCTGGATCGAAGGCGGGCCTACCGCCGCTGCCAGGCTGGGCGTGTACTGGAAGCCGAGGCTGGGCGGTGTGGTGTTATTGATATGCTCGCCGAAGAGGAATTTATTTCTCAAGTAGGAGAAGCGAAAGACGCCGATCACGCTGGGAGAGAAAGTGTGGGTCTCCTGGGCAACGAAGTTTTGCGCTCGCTGCTCCTGCCCGACGGGGAAACCTGGCACACTCGCTCCAGAAGTCGGGATGGGATTGAATTGCGTTCCGTCAATGATCCCATAGCGAAAGTTGAGGATGTCAGACGTTGTAAGGTAATGGTCTATCTTTATCCCTCCTTGGTTCGAATCCTGACGAACGACTTGTGTCGAAGTAAACACATTTAATCCATTGTTAGGAAACGGAATATATTGCAAGAGGTTCTGAGTCACGGGATTGGTTTGGGTAGCCACCGGATACTGGTTGTTAGGATACGGTTGGTTGAGAAATACATTGAAAAGCTGCTGGTTCTGATCGTTGCAAAAGCCCGCGGTGAAGCCCGCGGTGCAGATAGCCGAGAAATCGCCCTGGCGCTCAGCCAACGAAGGCACGGTTGAGGAGTCAGTTTCGCCTTGACGGTTTCGGAAGCCCTCGAAATACGCGAAGAAGAAAGTCTTGTCTTTGCGGATCGGTCCGCCGAACGTCCCGCCGAACTGGTTCTGCTTCAGGGGCTCGGTGGTGGCTGCGAAGTAGTTGGTAGCGTCAAAAATATCGTTGCGCAAAAATTCCCAGAGCGCTCCGTGAAATCGGTTGGTCCCGGAGCGAGTAATGATATTGGTGGTCGAGCCCAGGCTTTGTCCAAATTCGGCGCTGGCGTTGTGGGTAAGAATTCTGAACTCGGTAATGGCGTCCACCGGCGGTTTCAGAACGAAGCCTCCATCCACACCGTTGAAATTGTTCGCTCCGTCGATCAGAAAGTTGTTCGACTCGGGACGCTGGCCATTCACTGCGTAGGCTTGTCCTGCGCGCAGCGATCCTCCGGCTTCGGCCAGACCCGGAGTAAGGGGAACAACTCCCGGCTGAAGTAATCCCAACTGCGTAAAGTTGCGGCCATTCAGGGGCAGATCAAGAACTTCGCGTTCCGAGACTGTTTTGCCCAGGCTGGTCACCGTGCCCTGGATCAATTGCGCGTCAGCATTAACCTCCAAAATCTGGCTCTCGGCGCCCACCGCGAGATGAACCGGAATGGTGGCCGTCTCGTTCACGTTCAACGTGATGCCCTGCTGCATGTATTTCTGAAATCCTTTGGCTTCGACCTGGAGTTCGTAATGACCGACCGGCAGTTCCAACAGGACATACGCGCCACTCGGATCTGTGGTCGCAGTACGGGTCAGGCCAGTCTCGGTTTGGCGGGCGCTCACCGTTGCGCCCTGCACCAAGGCGCCGCTCGGGTCCTGGACGGTCCCGCGAATGCTTCCGGTGATCTGCTGCGCCCCGGCCTGCAAACCCCCAACCAATATTGCCAGCAGACATGCCAGCCTTCTGAAACGAACCATGGAGCGCTTCTCCTTCTCGAAACGGTTTCCCCAGATTGGAAGTGCGAACTCGGGCCGTGGAATTTACGGCGCCAAAAAAACCGATGCACACAGAAAGTGGGGCGATTATAGGGACTCACATTTGAGGGTCAATAGTGTGAAAGCAGTATTGGTTTTCGACAGGTGCGTGAAACTGGGCAATGGCGGCGGGATCTAGCGGTTTTGTATTATTGTCTGACCGCATGCCCCCCGCTAACTTGGCCCATCTCTCATTCGCGCGATCCATCAAGTTGGGATAAAGTTGAAAATCCAACCGAGGGCTACCACTATCCCGACGACTCCCGCTTCCACTCCAGGCCTGCGACGCGAATTGGGCCTGGCCTCGACCACTTCGGCCGTGATCGGCGGAATTATCGCGGTCGGCATTTTTCTTACACCCGCCGGCATGGCCAAGGCTCTCGGTTCTCCGCTCTGGCTTCTGCTGGTCTGGCTGGTGATCGGCGCCATGACTCTGAGCGGCGCGCTCTGCTTTGGAGAACTTGCCGGCCGTTTTCCCAGCGCCGGCGGCGCTTACATCTATCTGAAGGAATGCTACGGGCGCCGGATCGCATTCCTGTTCGGATGGATGTGCCTGCTGGTCATGGACCCAGCCATCACTGCCTCGTTGGCCACCGGCCTGGCGGGGTATTTCGGTTACATCGTCCCTTTGCCTCTGCTGGGGATCAAGCTCGTGGGGGTCGGAACCATCTGGGCCTTGTGCCTCATGAACATCTTCAGTATCCGGATGAGCGCGGGATTCCTGCAGTGGACCACTTGGCTGAAACTTGGTCTGCTCGGATTTCTGACGGTTTGGGCATTTGCCTTCCGTCTGGGATCGTGGTCGAACTTCGTGCCCTTTGTGGCGCAGCGCCCGGGTTCCTTGCCGCTGGCGCCGGCGCTTGCCATCGGAGTGGTGGGCGCATTCTTTTCTTTCGGAGGATGGTGGGATGTCAGCAAACTCGCGGGCGAGGTGCGCGATCCGGGCCGCACTCTACCGCGCGCTTTACTGCTCGGCCTGCTCGCCGTGACCGTGGTTTACATTGTTGTCAGCGCGGTATTTCTATATCTCATTCCCCTGGATAAAGTGACATCCGACCAGACCTTCGTGGCCCAGGCGGGTGAGGTGCTGTTCGGTCCTCCGGGTGGTGTGATCTTCGCGGCCATTGTCATCATCTGCCTGGTGGGAAGTCTATCGGCGCTCATCATATTCGCGCCGCGCGTCTACTATGCGATGGCCAACGACGGCCTGTTCCTTAAGGCGGTGGCGCGGATCCATCCCCGCTTCCGCACCCCGGCGAATGCCATTGCGATCCAGGGCTCCATTGCCTCCCTGCTGGTGCTGCTGGGCAACTTTGAACAGATCATTTCCTACGCTCTGTTCATCGTGGTGTTTTTTCTGGGACTCACGGTATCGGGCTTGTTTATCCTGCGCACGCGGGAGCAGGCCGGCGAATCTGTAATCCTCACTCCAGGATATCCGGCAACCCCTCTCGCATTTCTGTTGTTGGTCGCGACCATGCTGATTCTGGTTGCGGTGCGGACTCCGCGGGGGGCGCTAATGGGAGTCGTGGTCGTGCTGGCAGGACTACCCGTCTATGAAATCCTGCGGCGCAGATTACCGGCTGCGGCGGATGTGAAGCCCGCTGCTTAGGCCGTTCACTGCGAAGGCGGCCACATTACAAAACCGAGAGAGATGTTCAGCGGCGCCGGGACGAGCCATGGACTTGCCGGGGAGCTTCTTGTAGCATCGCCCGCATGAAAAAAGTGAAATCTGGCAATCGCAGTGCTGCCGCAAAGGGCCGCGGCGCTCCTAAAAACGTCGCCGAATACCTTGCTGGCGTCCCGGAACCTGCGCGCAGTACCTTGAAAAAGATTCGCGCGGCCATTCGGTCCGCGGTGCCGCCCGAGGCTACCGAGGCCATCAGCTACGGGATGCCGGCATTCAAGTACAAAGGAACGCTGGTGTGGTTCGCCGCGTTTTCGGACCATTGCAGTTTGTTCCCTACTGCGTCCGTGATGGAGGCGTTCCAGAACGAACTTAAAGGCTTTTCCACATCGAAGGGGACCATCCAGTTCCCCACCGACAAGCCTCTGCCGAATACCCTGGTGAAGAAGCTGGTGAAGGCCAGGGTCGCCCATGTGTCGGCAAAAAAGCGGTGACGTTTCTGGCCGAATAAGAAAGATTTGAACCCCAAATGCTGGGCACCCACCAGTCACCCCAGTACTCACGGAATTCCCGTCTCCTGCGCGGGGAGGCACTCGGAATTGAATATAAAATAAAGTTGGGATGACAGTACTCTCACTTCGTCCCAAAAGGCCCTTTTTTGGAGAATCCTTGTCGATGAATTTCCTGGCCCGGTTGTGTATTGCCTGTGCGCTTGTAACCTTTCTTTCTCTTTCGTCTCCCTCGGCAGCGCAGCAAACGCCGCCATCGAGCCCTGCGACTTCGGCTCCACCGGCCGAAACCTCGGGCAGCGACAAGAAGCAATCCGATGCGGCAGCCGCGGGCCAGAGTGCGGCGACTGCCACCCCAACCCCTGACCCCGCGCCGCAACCGAAACGAATCCTGGGTGTGATGCCCAATTTCCGCGCCGTCAGCGCGGGGCAGGCCTCGCCGCCGCCCACTCCGAAACAGGCTTTCATCATCGCGACCCAGAACAGCTTTGATTACTCGTCGTTCATCTTCGTGGGCGTCACTTCCCTCATGGCTGAGGGATCAGATGCCCACAAGGAGCTGGGGAAAGGGGTCGCCGGGTTTGGCAGATACTACTGGCGCGGGTTGGTCGACAAGACCGACGGCAACTACCTGGTTATCTTTGCCCTGCCCACCGTGTTCCATCAGGACGAGCGTTATTTCGCCATGGGTAAGGGCAGTTTCTGGAAGCGTGCGACTTATTCGGCCTCTCGCATCCTCATAACGCCCAACTATAGCGGACACAACAGCTTTAATATCTCCGAACTGCTGGGCAGAGGGATGGCGCAAGGAATTTCGGCGGCGTATTACCCCAGCGCGAGCCGGACGGGCGGGGCGCTGGCTGAGAGGTACGGATACGCGATTGGGCGGGATGCACTGACCAACGTCTTCCGCGAATTCTGGCCCGATATCGCCACCCACGTGCTGCACCGCCATCCGTAGGGTACGGGCCCAACTCTCGGCTCTCCGAATGCTCGTACGGCGGCGCCCAGGGTCGAGCATCTCGGGGACGGGGAGACGATTTTCGAACGTTCAGAAACCAGAGCTAGTTCTTCGGCCGCGTATCCAGACCGAAGTCGCTCTGCACCCGACGGTACCAGGTTTCGTCGTCGCTGCCGTTTAGCTCGACCCATTGTTCATCGGTCATTCCGCGGCGCCACTGCAGGAAGGGTGCTGCGTCGGGTCCGACTGGATGACGGAGTTGCCAGGTTCCACCTTCCGCGATTTCCACGATCTTCTGTGCGACCAGAGAGGGCGGGGCCGGATTTTTCAGCGAAGCCTCAAAAAGCAAAGCGAACCGCGCCCGCTGCCGGTACGGCGAATGGTCCGGCTGATCTCCAATGCGGCGGGCCATCGCGGTATCGATGATGCCGGGTTCGACGATGGCGACCCGGACATTGAACGTCTTCATCTCGCCCGCCAGCGCCTCGCTCAAGGCTTCCAACGCCCACTTCGAAGACATGTAAGCCGCCAGGGGCGCACTGGAAATTCTCCCCGCCACCGAACTCACGTTGATGATGCATCCGCTCCGGCGTTGCCGCATGTGTGGGACTAAAGCCTGAATGCAGCGGATGGCTCCAAAATAGTTGGTCTCCATGACCGCGCGGAAATCAGCCAGGGGAAGTTCTTCTATCGAGCCTGCCCGCTCTATGCCGGCGTTGTTGACCAGCACGTCAATCGGGCCGTGGTCTTTGTGGATCGCAGCGATCGCACGGCTCACCGACTGGTCGGAGTCCACGTCCATGGTCGAGACCGTTATCGGCAGTTTTTCGCGCGCCGCCACTTGAGCCAACTCCGGATATTGCACGGGGTTGCGCATGGTGGCGTGAACTTTGTAGCCGGCGCGGCCAAAAGCCAGCGCCGACTCCAAACCGATTCCTTTACTGGTTCCTGTAATGAGCACCGATGTCATATCTCTCTCCCGGGGGTTCGGCCGACCGATTCTATCTCAAGCCGCCGGCCGAGCGGCGAGCTGCCCATAAATGATCTGTGTGAGGTGTGAAGAGGACCCGCTTGCCCGATCGGCAGCGTGGGAACTTGATCAATAATTCAGCTTGTCGGAGTGCGCTGCGGCGCCGGGAAGACCTGGGTGATCTCCCGCCCAAGTCACTTCCCGCAGAGGACCGATGGCAAAGACCCATGCGAATCCGCCCGCCAGCGATACCGCCGCCGTAATCGCCAGCGCCATTTGGAAATGCCCGGTCCGATTCACGATGAATCCGGTGAGCGCCGGTGCCACGATGCCCGCGAGGTTGGCGAATCCGTTTTGAAATCCGGTCCACCTCCCCGCCGCCTTAGGGCCAGCGAGTATCTGACAAAACGCATAGATGCCCGATCCCGACATTCCGGATCCCACTCCTGCCACCAGAAGCCACGCCAGGTAGGTGTGCGGACCGGCCAGGGCGCATCCCGCCAAGGCGAGCGCCGCGGTGGTGTGGCCGATCAACATGGCCGATTTGCGAACCCAGGTGGGTGTAAAGCCGCGGCGTATCCAGAAGTCCGAAAACCAACCGGTCGCGATCGCTGAAGCCGCATCCACTACGTAGTACACGCTTGCGGTTACGGCCATGGAGTGGACGGATAGCTGGCGTTCGTGCACCAGATAGAACGGAAGCCACGTGACCATGAAATACATAAAGTAGTTGGCGCAAAAGTGGCCCGCGCAGGCGCCCCAAAAAGAACGCTGACGCAGGATGCCGGACATGGTGCGAACCGCCGTCGCGTCGGATTCAGCCAGCGAGCGGCCCCGCGGCATCCATTTCTTCCAGGCCGGCAGCCACACCAGACTGCCCAGGCCAATTCCGATGAATACCGGACGCCAACCGTACCTTTCCATCAGGAGTCCGGCTCCCAAGCGCGCCCACCGCGGGCCCCGCCTTCATCCCGGCGATGAGGACGCCATTGGCAAATCCGCGATCCGGTTCGGCCACGTGGAGCGCGAGAATTTTCGAGCACGAGGGAAAGGCCACGGACTCACCCAAGCCGAGGATCAGCCGCATTAGCAGCAGCATGGCGAATCCCTGCACCAAGCCGGTCGCCGCAGTGGCCAGCGACCACACCAGGAACCCGGCCGCGATCACCTGATTCACTTCGAATCGGTCCACCACCCAGCCCATGCCAAACTGCAGGGCGGTATAGGTCCAGAAGAATGCGGAAAATAAAATCCCCAGTTGCCAGGGGGTAAGCTGCAACTCATTTTTGAGCAGGGGCGCGGCCAGAGACAGATTGCCGCGGTCGATGTAGTTGATCAGAAGGGAAATGGCCAGCAGGGCCAGCCAGGGTGTTACCGCGCCGAATTTTCGCGGCTTGTCATCCGCTGACTCCATCCGAAAATCCCCGCGCCATTCTCCACTCGCTGCGGGTCATTTGCAAGCAACGGGAAAAGCGATTCTCACCGGGGCGGACTTAGGGGCCGGCCTGAATCCCGGCAGATTCGCGGAAGTAGCGCGGGTCTATCGCGGCGGGCACTCTCTTCTCAGGAGGCCAACTTTGCCAGCGCGATCTTGAACGCATCCCGGTGGCCCATCTCGTCGTGACGAATCTCTTCAAAACGAGCCGCGGCAGACGAATCTCCGGCAGCCTTCGCTCTCTGCGCAAACTCGAGGTACATGGCATCAACCTCATAGGATTCGCCTTCGATCGCGTCTCTCAAGTTGTCGGTATCACTGCCAACCAACCCCGCGAGTTGCGCTTCTTCAGCAAAATGCTCGAAGCGCTCCGTATGGGCCGTTTTCTCGAACAAGTCTGCGAGCTCTTTGTTGCCGCTCTTCCGGGCATGTTCTGCATAGAGCACATACTTCGCATAAGCAAATGCTTCACCGTGCATTGCAGTAGCGAGATCCTCCAGAGTCTTCTGGTCGAGAGCTCGCCGGGTCTCGGTGGTCTTCCTATTATTAGCGGTCGCTGCCACATTCTGCCTGCCAACTCCGGTAATCATATATGCCTCCTCAAAAATCGGACGCGCTCGAACTGGACATTCCTACCCTTTTCCTTCTTCATGGCAGGTCTCGGTTATCGCACGTAGACAGTGATTGCGATTCGATCCCGGGGATACCTGGGGTTGTACAAATAATAGCCATCCTCGTAGTAATCGACATATACATCATCGTTGTCGTACCAGTCGTCTGACCAATATTCTGGCCATGGATCCATGAGACTGAACCAAAAGCCGCCGTACTGAAAGCGGGGATACCCGCCGACCAGCACCATGGGGTACCTGTAGATGCGGAACCGGTGTTGTGGACCAAAGTAGCGCCGATAACGATCCTGAGGAATCCGGTAGCCGTTGTAGCCACCCCGCTGCTGCCAGGTGCGGTGCTCGGTTTCCCAGCTACGTGCGCGATGCTGCTGCCACACGGCCCGCTGTTCGCCGCGCTGCACACGTTGCCCTTGCTGTGACGACCGATTCGCCTGTTGCTGAGCCTGTTGCTGCTGCTGTTTGTTCCGGTTCTGTTGCTGTTGTTGAGCCCGCTGCTGCTGCTGTTTGTTCTTGTTCTGGTTCTGTTGCTGTTGCTGAGCCCGCTGCTGTTGCTGCTTGTTCTGGTTCTGCTGCTGTTTGTCGTTGGCTCGGCGTTGTTTTTCGGGCGGAGCTTGATGCTCCTGTTTCGGGGAATTGGCCTCTTGTTGATGTTGCTCCTGATGTGCATAGGCGGGAGCAACCGTCCCGACCAGAAACACAAGAACTCCCGTGCGGATAAATCTAAGTGTCGGTTTCATGAGTGCCTCCGTTTAGCTGAGTTCACACACCTCCTGCTCAACCGTTTAAATGCGACCTAAGAGTAGAAGAACGATGACGATCAGGAGGACAAGCCCCACTCCTCCCGTCGGGTAATAGCCCCAGTCTCTGCTGTGCGGCCACCTTGGTAACGCACCTAACAATGCCAAGACCAGAATCACGATTAATAAGGTTCCAAGCATGGTTCACTCCTTTTTCCCCGTAACCACTTTGCATGGGCAAATCCTGAGTCACGTGCCCGTAAAGTACCTACTGCTTGTCCTTCTCTTTCGCTTCTTCAGCTACGGCTTGAGCTTTGGCCTTGCGAATTTCAGCCAGGAACGGCTGGGCCACGGCTGGCGCTGGCACTTTGCCCAACAGCAAAGCCCGGGTTGTGACCTTGCGTCCGTAAATCGCACGCCGGGAATCGTTGTCCTGGCGGATCGATGCGCCTTCCAAGGTGAGCCCAGCGAACGCGCCCTTGGCACGGGAGTAAGTCAGGATCTCTGTGTCCAACTTCCAATCCGTGCCGGCCGAGGCATGCCGTCCCACGGGACCGGCCGCTGCGGAAGCGTCCGCTCCAAGTTGGAAATTGCTCTCGAGCAGCTTCTGCATCCCTTTTTCATTCTGAATGATCATGACCAGGTCGACAGCTTGCACACCGATCTGCAGGCCCCAGCTTCCACCTGAAATCGTGATGAATGCCGGCGCGCTCCAACCACTCGCGGTGCGGCAAGTGGCTACGCCTTTGCCTCCTTTGCCTCCGAAGATGAAACCGCCCTTGACCATGTGCGGCACGACAGCCACGCACTTGGCGTGCTCCAACACTTCTTCCGGAATTCCACTGTCCGGCGCATTCATAATTTCGCGCACCACGTTGGTGGCGTTATCCAGACGGTCGGTTGCGTCTTCCCGCGCCGTCCCTGCCCAGCCCAGCGTGCCGAGACCTAACATCGCAAGTAAGAACATTGCTTTTTTCATAGAGCATCCTCTCTTTAGTTACTTCGCCTACACGCTATGCTTGCGACGGCCAAAACTCGGTGATTCGGGACACGCAACCGTGTGACTTCCAGCACCGGCCGAAGCATCTTTTTGCGATGTCTGTGTTCTTAGCCACGTCTTTAAGTCATCTTGCGAGGGCGACGCTATGCGGAGATGCGCCTGTACTACTCGAGGACTCGCCAGAGGACGGCTGGTGGACGTATGGGCGGTCTTGATGGACTACCGGGAAAACGCGGGTTCATCTGCCCCCAAAGACTTTGGGTCAATCGAAGGAAACCAAACCGCGTATGTTGTTGATTGGTCGGCCCTGGAGACAATTTTCGAACTTTCCTTTTGGACATGCGCAGTCTTGAACCAGCGCTTTCAACAGTTCCCCGAACGGCTCTCCCTCCCTGCTGTGTTACTCGCTGCTGGGGAGTGGAGTTTGCGATGTGCTCTTCGGCAGCTCCGGAGGCTTGATGTAGCTCATCGGTACCCGTCCCGTCAGCGACTCCGTCCAGGTTTCAATCGACTTTACCTGGGCGTCAGTGAGTGTTAGTCCACGCTGGTGAACCGCCATGTTGCGGATCGCCTGGTCGAGCGTCGGAACCGAGCCATCATGGAAGTATGGCCCCGTCTTTTTGATGTTCCGCAGCGAAGGGACCTTGAATACCATCTTGTCCATCCCCTCCTTGGTCACCTGGTAAAGTCCCAGATCGGTTTGGTTGGGCCACGGTTTTACAACGCCGAGCTTCTGGTACGACGCTCCACCGACATACGGGCCGTAGTGGCACCATTGGCAGCCGGTTGCGGCAAATGTGTTGAAGCCCGATTTTTCGGCGTCCGTCAGCGCCGACTGGTCACCCTGGAGGAATGCATCCCAACGGGACGGAGTTACCAGTTCACGCTCGAACGCTCCAATCGCCAACGCCATGTTGTTGTAGGTAATCGGATCACCCTTGTCTTGGGGAAAGGCTGTCTGGAACAGAGCAACGTAGTCCGGCATGGACTTGATCACTTGCACGGCCGCAGCATTGGAGGGCATCGCCATTTCAACTGGGTTGGTGATCGGGCCTTTCGCCTGCTCCTCGACGGTGGGAGCCCTGCCATCCCAGAACTGTACAAAGTGCCCCGCAGCGTTGTACACGGTAGGCGCGTTGCGGGTCCCCTTCTGGTTCTTGTGGCCGGTCGACACGGGCTTGGATTCTGCGCCATAAGCGTCGAGCGGATGGCAGGTATTGCAGGAGATCTTCTGGCTGGCCGAGAGCCGAGGATCGTAGTACAAGATTCTCCCCAGCGTCACTTTGGCGTCAGTTACAGGATTGTCGGGCGTGCTCATCACGGCCGGGAGTGGGGCAAAGAGGCCCAATGCCTCCGCATTCACCTGCACCTTGCCGGATGCCGACAAAAGGTAGGTGACTGGGATGAGGACGAGGAGGAGTAGCAAAACGAACCATCTGACGTGGGTTGAGCTGAGATTTGACATAAACACCCCTCAATGGTGCCCAACCGCTGGTGGGGAGAAACCGGGCACTATTTCCATGTTTATTGGGGGCGGCAGAATCCTCAAGGACATCAATCACGTTGGCCTGTGAGCACGGTCACACCTTGCGCAAAGATCCAGAAAGGAGTCGCTGGATAACCACACGAGGAAGCGAATCAGAGACAGCCGGAAACCGAAGAAAAAAACCAAAGATTGGTCGGGACGGGCAGACGTTTTCGAACTCTTCTGGGACTGCCCCTCGACTAAAGGGAAGAAATGTGGGATAAGCTGACTCAGAGGGGACGATTATGCGGCAGCGTGGAATCACGGTCAATGCTTCGGAAGAGACCATCAAGATTGGTCCGCTTGGAATCCGATTTCTCCTCACCGGCGATGATTCCAGTGGAAGCGTCTCAGTGTTCGAGATTCTCGTCCCGGTTGGGCAGAAGCTGGCGGCGCCGGCCCACAAGAACGATGCCTACGAGGAGATCCTCTACGGTATCGAGGGCGTCCTTACCTGGACGGTTGACGGAACGCCCATCGAGGTGGGTCCCGGACAGGCGCTGTGCATTCCCCGTGGCGCGGTGCACCGCTTCGATAATCTCGGCAGCGAGCATGTGAAACAGCTCGCCGTCATATCCCCCGCGATAATGGGCCCCGCGTACTTCCGAGAAGCTGCCGAAGTAATAGACGCCGCTGGCGGTGGCCCGCCCGATCGGGCGAAAATGATCGACGTCTTCCGCCGTCATGGCATGACCCTGGCCACGCCCCCGCCCGTTAAGTAGAGGCCCAGTCGGTTAAGTTTCGCTCCGCCACCCTGTTCAGCACGCGGACTCCGGCTGGATGACGGGCGAACCAGAAGTAATCGTGTGTTGGTCGGCCCTAGCAGACGATTTTCGAACTTTTCTGCTTAACCCCGATATTTTTGAACTAACCCTTTCAGCGGTTTAAGACTGAATTATGCCGAATGGTTACACTCTGGCAGACGATTTCCGAACCCGGGCCAAGTCGTAACTGCCCCGCCACAACCAGCAAACCCGACGCCGTGCCCGCCGGGGGTATTTGGCCGGACTTGTCTGTGTGGGCGCGAAGTGCACGACAGGGTTGGAAAAGTTTTGCACAAATAGGGCACAAATGGAGCAATTTTCGGCAGACCTGATACGGATCGGATACCGATTCGGAGGGCTTCAAATGATAAGTCGATTCACAACGTCGCGACGTGTACAATCGCTGCCGTTTGCGCGTCAAGAACGAAGTGGCCAAATTTCGATGTGGTTAGTAACTAAAAACAGTTCTGCTCAGAGAGGTCGAATATATGGAACTCAGAAAAATCTCTCTCCTGATGGCAGTTGCCATAATGACGACTACAGCAAGCGGCCAATCACTGCCCAACCTGTTCCCCCTCCCAAACCGTAGCGGATTGCTGGAAACATACAACGTCAACAATGCTCCAATTAACTTGACCGGAGCCTTTTTCCAGTCGCTAGGAACCAACGGCAGGTCTTGCGCCTCCTGCCACCTGCCAACGGAGGGCTGGACTGTTTCGGCCGCCGAAGTGCAATTGCGTTTCCTTCTGACACAAGGTTTGGATCCGATCTTCCGCACTAACGATGGCTCCAACTGTGACCAAAACATCGATACCTCAACCGTGCAAGGGCGGCGCCAGGCTTATAGCCTATTACTTAGCAAGGGCTTGATTCGCATTGCCTTATCCGTGCCTACGAATGCTGAGTTCACAGTCGAAAGCGTCATCAACCCTTACGGGTGCGGTGATACCTCCACGCTTTCAATGTACCGTCGTCCGCTTCCGGCGACAAACCTGCAGTTTCTCAGTACCTTGATGTGGGACGGGCGTGAATCCACGCCACCGAGCACTTCGAAGATTACCTATCCCAATCCTAGTCAAGCGCTACTGGCAGACTTAGCCCATCAGGCGATGGACGCCACCACCGGGCACGCGCAGGGTGCGGCTCCTACCCCCGCGCAAATACAGGATATCGTGAGCTTCGAGACAGCCCTGCGGACTGCGCAGGCGATTGACTATCGGGCAGGTTTTCTGAACGCTAGCGGAGCATCCGGCGGCCCCGTCGCGCTGGCTTCGCAACAGTTCTTTGTCGGCATTAACGACTCCTTCCCTGCCAGCTTTGGGTTCAATCCCACCGGAGCGGTCTTCAATCCCAATATTTTCAACCTGTTCAATCCTTGGACAGACTCGCGGTCCAGCTCTCGAGCCAGCATTGCCCGGGGTCAGGCCGTATTCAATTCGAAACCAATTACGATTTCCGGTGTCGCCGGGATAAACGATGTGCTCGGACTCCCTGCGTCATTTTCCGGCACATGTGGAACTTGCCACGATTCTCCCAACGTGGGCAACCATTCCGTTTCTGCGCCATTAAATATCGGTGTATCGGACGTGACGAGCCCCCTGGATGTCAGCTATCTGCCGGTGTTCACTTTGGTGAACACTACCAAGAACATGACCGTCCAGACAACCGATCCTGGTCGCGCCCTCATTACCGGAAAGTGGGCGGATATCGGAAAAGTGAAAGGCCCCATTCTCCGCGGACTTGCAAGCCGCGCGCCTTACTTTCACAATGGCTCTGCCGCGACGCTGGCAGATGTCATTGTCTTTTACGACATGCGTTTCAAAATTGGTTTTACATCCCAAGAGAAAACTGATCTGATTGCGTTTTTGAACACGCTCTGAGCGCAAAACTTAAGGTGGCGAGTGTTAACATGCCACCTTCCTTGACTTCCCACGTCCGCAACATGACTCCACCCGGTCATTTAATATCCGATGATGGGGAAATTCGAGCCCAGGCAAGAGGCGTCGAATCGCTTGCATATGTCTGAAGCACCAGAGTGAAGTTGTTGGTCGGGACGGGCAGATTTGAACTGCCGACCCCTCGCACCCCAAGCGAGTGCTCTACCAGGCTGAGCCACGTCCCGACTGGAAGGAACCGGCCGCATTCTCGTGAACGCGGCGGCAGGGTTGACTTAAGGATTTTACACCAGGCTCAGGGTTTCTTGCGCTTCGGGGCCGGCTTTTCCTCGAGCACCGCAAACTGGATCTTCTTCTCGACCGGATCGATGCGGTCGACCAGCACCCGCACGCGCTGTCCCAGGCTGTAGATCTTGCGGCTGTGCAGGCCAATGATTTCGCGAGTATTTTCGTGATAGGTATAGCGGTCGTCGGGCAGCGAATCGAGCGGCACCAGGCCTTCGACGAAGAGGTCGGTCAACTCCACGAAGAATCCATATTTGGTGACGCTGATGATCAGGCCGTCGAAGTCTTCGCCGACCCGGTCCTGCATGAACTTGACCTTCTTCCACTCCATCAATTCCCGCTCGGCCTCATCCGCCCGGCGCTCCGACTGGCTGGACTCTTCGGCGATGTTGTGCAACTCCTCAAGCGATATGGGGCCGCCTTCGGGCTGGACGGCTTCGCGGTGAGCGGTGTGGTCACGACGCTTGGACCAGGGCGTAACCGTAGCGCCGGCATCCTGCCGGCCCGATGGCGGGCTGGAAGCCCGCTTGAATTCGAGGCCGGCTTCTCGTCCGTGCGCTGCGCTCGATCCTTCTCCTTCGGTTGCTCCGGGGGCTGTCTGTTGTCGCGGACGTTCCGTCCGCCTTCGGGCCAAGGGGACGCCGGCGCTACTGCCGGCGCTACTGCCGGCGCTACGGGCGGAGTTCGAGTCGCGCAGTACTTCCTTCAGAATGCGGTGAATGATCAGGTCGGGATAGCGGCGGATGGGCGACGTGAAGTGGGTGTAGGCGGTCGCGGCCAGCGCAAAGTGGCCGTGGTTCTCCTCGGAATAGCGCGCCTGTTTCAGCGAGCGCAGCATGAGGAAGGAAAGAATGCGCTCTTCCGGTTTGCCGGAAATTTTTTCCGTCAGCTTCTGATACATGCGTGGCGTGATGTGCACTTCTTTCGGAATCTCGATCTCGCGGGCGCGCTTGCCCGTGCCATAGTTCGCGCGGCGGTCGGTCTTGAGTTGCACCCGCTGGATGGGCAGCGGCCCCACGCCCAGCGAGTAACCGAAAGTCGCGGCGATCACTTCAAAGTCGTACACCCGTTTGGCGTCGGGCTTCTCGTGAATCCGGTAGAGCGAAGCGATGCGCTTGTTTTCCAGATACGAGGCCACGCACTCGTTGGCCGAAAGCATGAACTCTTCGATCAGGCGATGCGCCATGTTGCGTTCCGAACGGGTGATGCTTTTCATTAATCCGAATTCGTCGAATTCGATCACCGGCTCGGGCAGATCGAAATCGATGGAACCGCGGCGCTCGCGCTTGCGGTTCAGGATCAACGCCAGATCACGCATCCGCTCGAACCCGGCCACCAGCGGGCGATAGCGCTCGCGCGCGCCGGCGTCGCCTTCGAGCACCAGATTCACGTCGGTGTAGGTCATACGCTCCGCCGAGCGAATCAGGCCTTCGCTCAATTCATAACCAAGAATCTCGCCATGATGATCGATCTCCATGACGCACGACATCACCAGGCGGTCGAGCTGGGGGCGCAGGCTGCAGATGTCGGTCGAGAGTTCCAGTGGAAGCATGGGCACGGCGCGATCGGGAAAATAAACGCTGGTGCCGCGCAGGCGGGCTTCCTGGTCGAGCGCCGAATCCGGCGTAACGTAGTGGGCCACGTCGGCGATGTGCACCTGCAGCTCAAAGTTACCGTTCTCCAGGTGCTGCACGATCACCGCGTCGTCGAAATCGCGCGCGGTTTCTCCATCGATCGTCACAATGGGCAAGGCGCGGAAGTCGCGCCGTTTGTGCACTTCAGCCGCGGGAATGATGGGCTCGGCATCCTGCGCTTCGGCCAGCACGGCCGGCGGGAAGCGATGCGGCAGGTGATGCTTGCGGATCATGATCTCGACGTCGGCGCCGAAATCATCTTCGTAGCCTAGAATCTCGACCACGCGTCCGCGCGGATTCTGCGTGGCCGTGGGCCAATCGGTAATTTCAACGTCCACCACGACGTTTTCCAGGTCGTCCCAGGCTGCCCGCCGCGCCGCTTCCATCCCCAACACTCGGTGCGGACTCTTTTTGCCCTCCGGTAGCGCCGGCGCGTCAGCGGTGGACGTGGGATACTCCATGCCCTCGGGTATCACGATCTCCTGCGTGATTTTTTGGTCGATCGGAGTGACGTAGTTGCGCCGGCTTCCGTAATGGAACTTGCCCACGACCGTGGAGTGCGCCCGTCCGATCAGGCGCAGGATGCGTCCTTCGGCGCGGCCGTCGGGGCGAATGTTGCCGATTTCCACCAGCACGCGATCGCCGTGCATCGCCGATCCCACGGCGGGAGGCGGAATGAAAATGTCCCCGGCCAGCCGCTCTTTCAGGCGGGGGTCGAGCGAGCTGAGCTCCGGAATTACGAAGCCGAAGCCATCCCGGTGCATGCTCAACCGGCCCACCGCCATGTTCTTGCCGGCGGCGGCTTGCGGAATCGCATAGCGGTCCGGGCCAACCTGCTGAAGCTGTCCGCTGGCCACCAGGTGCTTCAAGCGTTCGAACAATTCGCGGCGGGCATCTCCGTGGACGCCCAGTTCGTGCGCCATCTGCTTGAAGCCGGCGGTGCGTTTGGGCTGGAGCTCAATCTTCTTCAGGATGGCGGAATCGGAAAGCATGGTGACGGGTGTCACTGTCGGGTTTCACTCCAAGGATACCTGAGCCCGCTCCGGCAAGTTGTGCCCTTCAGGAGACAGAAGCCGGAAAGTATCTTTCCTGGAAAATCCTGCGATGGTGCAGCTCGTGACCGGCAATAATATAGGCGAGGGCGCGCACCGTGACTTCGTTATTGCTGGCCACCCCACGACGAATCCAGGCCGCCTCATCGAGGGCGCGAAATAACGACAACGTGGCCTGGCGGACTGAAGTGAACTCTTCCAGCAGCGCGGCCAGACTGGATTGGCCGAACGGTCCATACTTCACGTAGTCATCCTGCTCGAAGCCTGCCAGCGGAGTCCGGTCATTGCGGGCTATGCGCAGCCCGCGGTAGGCGAAAACCCGTTCCGTGTCGATGACGTGCCCAAGCGCTTCCTTCACGCTCCACTTCCCCGGAGCGTAGCGGAAATCTCCGTCGGCCTGATGCAGCGCGAGCAGCGCCACCGTTTCCCGCGCCTGCCGTTCCAGCGTGGCCAGAATATCTCCCTCTGCGACCAGCGAAACGTATCTATCGTAGTAGGGCGCGTACTCGCCGGATTCCGGCCTGGCGCTGGGTGCGATACCTGATTTCATGTCCAACTCTCCGGAGGGATTCCTGCGGTCAGGATACCTGAGTTGGGCATGTGACGCACCTCAAGGAGGGCCGCAGTTGAGAGCGCCGGCATTGTCGCGCCGCGGAATGACGCGCTACTGCAATCCCAGTTGGGTCAGCTTGACGGCGCAGCGATTCCCGCCGCAGTTGCCGGTGTTGGACGTCGTCAGCGTGCTGAAGTACACGCTCGAAGCCTGGCTGCTGGTGCTGACGTTGTCCCAGATAATGCCGCTGACCCCGCCGGGATAGTTAACGCCGCTAAGGGTGCCGGTAATCACGCCGGTGCTGATGTCGTCGGTGCGGAGCACGCCGTTCGGAGACGCGCCCACCACGCCGCTGATGACGATGTCATGATCGCCGCCCCCAAAGTTCACGTTGGGATTGTAAATCTCTGTGATCGGAGTGCACGGGTTGCCCGCCGTGGTGCCGCGGGCGATGGAACCCGTGGCCGTGGAATTCATGACCGGGTAAGCGGTAAATCCAATCCAATAGAAAGCGGCGCTGGTATCGCTGGTAATGGTCCCGCAGATAAACAGGCGGCCCGAGGAAGGGGTTGCGCCGAAATACTTGTCGTCGAAGGCGCCGCTGTGAATGTCCACGTTCGAGGAGTTGTTGCCCACGCTGCCGAGACCAATGTGGACGCGCACCAGTCCGCTAAGGTCCATCTTAAGCTGGGCCGCCACCGCGCTCGCGCCGGCGGTGCCGTCGTTGCCGGAGAAGGCAAAAATCCGCTGGCTGACGCCGGTGCTGTCCATGATGATCGAATCGGGGATGCCGAATGAACCGCCGCTGGCGGTGCAGTCCGCTCCGGTGCCGGTTCGGCCGGGCGGATGGGCAGCCGTGCAGCCGCCGCCGCCGATCATTACCGGGCCGGCGTTAAGACTCGGGCTGGCGGTTCCAGCATTGATCACCCACAGTTCGCCCAGTTGATCCCCCACGAAGAGACGCCCGCTGGGGTAATCGTAAACCGGCCCATTGGGCTTCGCCGCGGCGCCGCCGGTGCCGGCCACGGGCAGAGCATAGGTCCAGTCAATCGTCGGATTGGTATTGAGGGCGCAGTTGAAGACGCAACTGACGCGATAGATATTGCCATCGTCGGTGCCGATAAAGGCCTTGTCGGTCTGGTAGTCCACCCAGGGAGAAGCGAATGTGTCCGTAGCCGAATTCGAGAGCGTGATGGACTTGAGGCATGAACTCGTAGGCACCGCCACCGTGCCCGTGCAGGCGCCGTTAAGAGTGGGCGTTTTGGCGGCGGTGGCCGATGTGCCTTCCCCAGCTTTCCAGGCAAGCACGTGGAAGACAGTGGCTCCGGCGGCGCTCTCCACATAAGCGATTCTGTTGCCGTCCAGTGAAATCACCGGAGAAGTGAGCACTTTTCCGCCGGCCGTGCTGCCGTTGTAGGCCCAGTTCACCGTGGGGTTGTTGGCGTTGCACAACCTGGGGCTGGAACCGCTGTATAGATTGGTCAGGCCGACCAGATTAGCCTGACCATTGTTTGCGCCGGCAACGTTCAAGCCAAACACCACATAATCCTTGGTACAACTCGGCGTCGCGTTAATGTCGAAACCGTACTTCGCCGGGAACATGTTGGACGCCACGACGCCCGCGCCCAGTGGAACGCTCCAGTCAACTTTCATGCTCCGACTCTGGGGGCTCGGTGGATGCACCGGAGTGCCGTCTCCGGAACCGAACCGCCTCGTGCCGAACCGCGGCGAAGCCTGGAGATTGCGCTCGGCGAGCCGAAAAAGAATGCGGGGCTCTACCTTCGCCCGAGCCAGGTCAGCGGCGGGCAATCCGCCGCTCAGAGTCACATGGCGATAACTCCAGTCCAGGACGCGGCCAACATGCTGCTGAGACGGCTGGTCCTGCGCTTGCCCGGCGGGGCCAAGGCAGGCCAGGAGCAACACCGACAGCAGGCGATGACTGCGTATGAAAGTCATGGCTCTCCCCACGAGAGACGGAAAAACACGCTTCTCAGGTCTTTCAAGATTAAAGGAATTTAATCCGCTTGGGGCCTCCTGTCTCGAGGAAGGCGCATTACGTTAGTAACCTCTCGGCATCTCCCTCCGGTGTCGCCTTTGCTGCTCAAATGCAATGATTGATGTCAATGGGATGGCGCCGGGGAAAAAATGCCGCCCCGGGAGAAATTTGCATGGTCTGGAAGTGGTGGATGGCTGCGGGCGAGAGCAGCGCACCGTCAATGGCCATCCCGTTCCAGTGTTTGCATGTCTTGCGCTGTCAACAAAAAGGCGTTTTTCACAGGCCGGGTTTGCAACTTGCTGGAGTAAAATGCGAGTTGGTCACCGAAGTGCGGCCTTTACCCAGAATCCATACGAGGAAAGGACTTTTGCCACATGTGGAAACCCACGAATCAGCCTACGACTCCAGGCCGGCCAGGTGAGCCGGAGCGCCCGGCGGCGCCCGCTCCCGCCCCAACTTTCTCAGCCGCGAGCGAGCCTGCTCCGGCTCCGCGTCCGGTGGCAACCACCACCACCGCGGACCAGGCCACGATCGGCAAATCTCTGGTGATCAAAGGTGAAGTCACGGGTTCCGAGTCGCTTTACATCGATGGGCGAGTGGAAGGTTCCATCAACCTGTCGGGCAACCGCGTGACCGTGGGCCGCAATGGCGTGGTTTCGGCCAACATCAATGCCCGTGAAATCGTGGTCCTGGGCAAGGTGCGCGGCAACCTCACGGCCAGCGATCGGGTCGACATCCGCAGCGACGGCTCGCTCACCGGCGACGTCGTGGCCGCCCGCATCTCCATCGAAGACGGCGCCTTCTTCAAGGGCGGCATCGATATCCGCAAAGCCGGCCAGAAGCCCAACGGGGAAGAAGTCAAGGCCTCGGCTGAAGCCGCGACCGCAGCCCGGGTATAAGTTTCGCAGAGAAGATCACGGCGGATGCTCTTGTTTCATACAGAGCATCCGCCGTTTTTCCGTCTTGAGAACAGAGAACTAGAAACCGAGATCTGAAACAGATCTACGGCTCAATGCCCTTACTCAATTCCTCGGCCTCCGCTTCCGCGACCCGCGGATAAGAAGTGGTTTTCCGGCGGCGAAGGTCGCCAGCCAGCGACGACCGCGTTAGCCACAGACCCGCCGCCACCGTGCCCGCCCATGTGACGGTAATAAGGGCAAGGGCTTTGAGGTCCGCGACCCGGCTATCGTTGACCAGGATGATCCGAGCGACTTGATAGCTCAGTAGACCTGCCACCACCGATGTGATTCCTGCCTTCCCGATTTCTCCCCAACGCAATTGGTTCACCCGAATCAGTCGACGCTGATGGAGCAGCAGCGCCAGCGCCAGCGTATTTGCCACGATCCCCAGATCGGACGCCATGGCCAGACCAACCGTCGAAAACCTGTGGAACAGCATCGAGTAAAAGGGGATCGACGCCACCGTGATCAGGCTGCTCGCCACCATGGGAACGAGCGTGTTTCCAGCAGCGTAAAACGCCCGCGAGTAGAGCCCCTGCGCCGACCAGAAGCACAGCGAAAGCGCAAACCAGAAGAAATACATCGCGGTTTCCTGGGAGTCGGAAAACCGGAAGTGTCCGCGACGGTAAACCAGGTCGATCAGCGGGAGCGCTGCCGCCATCATGAAGCTGGTCGCCAGCAGCGAGGTTGCCACCACCCGATAGATGGAGCCATTCACCGTGTCGGCAAACTCCCGCAGGCGTTTTTCGCCGAACAGTTTGGCAAAAAACGGCAGCGAGGCCTGGCTGGTCGCCTGTCCCAAGACAGCGATCGGCACCGCAAACAATCGCTTCGCATAATTGAGCCGCGTAATGTCACCCACCGCGCCGGAAGCGAAGTAGCGCAGGATCCAGTCGTCGGCGGTCACCAGCGATACGCCTAACATCAGCGGAATCGAAAGCCGCACCCATTCGCGGAATGCCGGGTTGCGCACATCGAACGAAATGCTGTAGCCGGTGCCAATGCGGGCAGCGCCAATGGCATTGATCAGGAATGGCCCCAGGAAACTCCCCGCCAGCGCGCCGTAGGCCAGCGATGCGATGCCAAAGCGGTGCGAAAGCAAAACGCCGCCTAGGATAATGGCCGCGTTATAGAGCAGGGGCGAGAAAGCGGGAAACAAAAACAGCCGCCGCGAAAGTAAAACCGCCGACACCACGCCACCGACATAAAAGAAGATCTGGGCCGGCAGCAGGATGCGCGTCAGGTGAACGCAAAGCTCCATTTGCTGGGCGGTGAAATCAGGGAAAAGATGGCGTGAAATTTCCGGAGCAAAAAATTCCGCCAGCAGGACGCCCACGCCCAGCACCGCGGTCATCACCGTGATGATGACCGAAAAAGTCTTCTGCGCTTCGTGTTCTTTGTTCTCCGCGAGAAATCGGGTGTAGATCGAAACGAAGGTGATGGAAGCGGTCCCGCCGGCCACCAGGTAATTCAGCCAGTCCGGAATGGTAAAGCCGGCGACGTAGGCGTCGGTCGCCGGTCCGGCGCCGAAGGCGTACGCGATATAGGCCTCGCGCACATACCCGATCACGCGCGACAGCATGACCGCCGTCATGAGCAGCAGCGTGGCCGAAAACGCAGTGTGCTGATGGGAAGGACGAAAGAGGCGAACCAGGCGGGCAAAGCCGCGAACCGGGCGCGTTTCCGGAGACTCAGCAGAATTCCCCATCAAGGGGCGATTCTACACGCAAACATTCAGCTGGCCTGATACGCCAAATGGTTCGTGTGGTCATGTGGGGTTTGTGTGGTCGCGGGCGACTCGCCCGCGTTTATCCTTATCCACAGTCCTCGCGGAGGATTGCAAGACGCCTGGCTATGGGTCGCGGATCCTGGCACCCTCCTCACGCGGGCGAGTCGCCCGCGGCCACACCAGCAGTTCAATCTGCCGCCGGATGCGGGACCCGCGTGTCTTTGTAGACCACGCCACCCTTCATCACGAAATCAACGTGCTCCAGCGCGCGCACGTCGGCCAGGGGATCGGCATTCACCGCAATGATGTCCGCATACTTGCCCGCCTCAATGGTTCCGACGTTCTGGGACCGTCCGATGAGATCGGCGGCACTCGAAGTGGCAGCGCGGATGGCCTGCGCCGGCGTCATGCCAAATTTCACCATGTAGAAGAACTGCCGCGCGTTGTCGCCGTGAGGATAGACGCCTGCGTCCGTGCCAAACGCCATCTTCACGCCTGCCTGCACCGCTTTGCGGAAATTCTCGCGCTGCAGACGTCCCACCATTCTCTCTTTGTCGAGATTTTCGGTCGGCAGCCCCCACTTGGGCGCCTCGTTGAGGATGTAATCGTCGTTGTAGATATCCATCACCAGATACGTTCCGTGCTCTTTCGCCAGGCGGATGCCTTCGTCATCAATCAGGCTGGCGTGCTCAATCGAATCGATGCCCGCGCGGATCGCGTTCTTGATGCCTTCGGTGCCGTGGGCGTGCGCGGCGATTTTCCGGCCGCCCATGTGCGCGGTTTCCGCGGCCGCCTTGAGTTCTTCAAAGGTGAACTGCGGCGACCCAGGACTGTCTCCCTTCGACAGCACGCCGCCGGTGGCCAGGATCTTGATCACGTCCACTCCGTATTTCTCCTGGGCGCGGACGACGTGGCGAATCTGATCTACGCTATCGGCGAGCGCGAAGTCGCGCTCTTCCGGAAACATCATGACCCGGGTCTGGGGCGAGAAGTTGTTCAGGTCGCCGTGGCCTCCGGTAATCGAAATCGCAGGGCCGCTTGCCACCACCCGCGGACCCACCAGGAAGCCTTCATTGATCGAGTTGCGCAGGTCGACCGCGAGAAATGGGTCAGATCCCACGTCGCGCACCGAGGTGAAACCGGCCTCCAGCGTCTTGCGCGCGTTGACCACCGCCGCGAAGGCATGATCAAACGGCGTGTCCTTGAAGTTGTAGATTTCGTTGTAGCGGTCGGCGCGCGAACCCAGGTGGGTGTGGCAATCGATCAGGCCCGGAAGAACGGTGGCATGCGAGAGATCGATCACTTTGGCGCCCGCCGGAATCTTGAGATCGGCGGCTGAAGCGACGTTCTTGATGCGCTCATCCTCAACCACGATCACCACGTTTTCACGAACGGTGTCGCCCGTGGCATCAAACAGGCGGCCGGCAAGGATGTAGCTGACTTTGGCAGCGGGCTTCTCGGCCGCCGCCTGCCCGAAAGCGATGGTTGAAAGTATTAGCCAAACAAGTAAAGAGAAGAGTCTGTTTCTAGAATTAGCAAGATTCACGAGCCGCTCCTCGGTTCGGGATTGGTTGGGAATTGTTCAGGTTCGGATTGGACAAAGAAGTCTCAGGGTTCGGCTTGGTCAGTGTCAAGCGCCGCGCCGACGCCACACTACCAAGCGCCTGTTGCGGCGCCCGCAAGAACAGCCGCGAAGCGGCGCAAGAATAAAGCCCACGGCGCGAGGCGTGGGTGGGCTCGAGAAACGAGGGAGCCTCGTTGGGACGTAAGACGCGGGCACAACCAGCTTTCCGCAATCTGTCGCCGGGCGTTGCCCGGCCCGACCGGGTCAAAGACCCGGTCCCACACAAACCTTCTGCGCGCTTTGACACTGCAGCGCAGGCCGCCGGATAATCCCACTGTGTCCGATCCCATAGCCGAGCAAAATACCATTCGCTCCTCGGTTTTCCGGCGTTCCTTCCGCAAGACTTTCCCGTCTGCCGTCCGCGGCGAAGGCGT
This sequence comes from Terriglobia bacterium, assembly GCA_963816025.1. Taxonomy (GTDB): domain Bacteria; phylum Acidobacteriota; class Terriglobia; order Terriglobales; family Acidobacteriaceae; genus JAIQFF01. The sequence goes on along the minus strand of CAWFJA010000023.1, from coordinate 585,751 downwards.
GTACATCTGGGACACGGAAGGCAAGCGCTACCTCGATTTTTCGGGCTCGGCGGCGGTGAATCTTATCGGGCACGGCGTGCCGGAGATTGCCTCCGCGATGACGGAGCAGGCCCGGCAACTGGAATTTGTCCACACCAGCCAGTTCACCACTCCGGTCGCGGAGGATTATGCGCGCGAATTGCTCGACTTTGCCGGCGAGAATTTTCGTGGCGGCGCCGTGTACTTTACCTGCGGTGGATCAGAGTCGGTCGAAACCGCCCTGAAACTGGCGCGGCAATATCAGGTGGAGATCGGCCAAGCCGAACGCTACCAGGTGCTCAGCCGGACGCAGAGCTACCATGGCTCGACCCTGGGAGCGCTTTCGGTTTCAGGAAACAAGCGGCGCCGCGAAATCTATTTGCCCATGGTGCGGGAGTTCGCGCACGTGGGAATTCCCTATTGCTATCGCTGCGACTACGACTGCAAGGACGGTTGCCGCAACTGTGGCCTGGAATACGCAGCTGAGCTGGAGAAAGCGATTGAATCGGCAAACGGTGAAGCCGCGGCCTTCATTTTCGAGCCGGTCAGTGGAGCCACGCTGGGCGCTGTCGCTCCTCCGCCCGGATATCTGCAGAAGATTGCCGAAGTTTGCCGGCGCCACGGCGTCCTGCTGATCGCCGATGAAGTCATGACCGGCATGGGCCGTACCGGAAAAAACTTTGCCATCGAACACTGGGACATCGCGCCCGATATTCTGATCGCGGCCAAGGGTCTCTCCAGCGGCTACGCCCCCCTGGGCGCGGTCATCGCCACGAAAAAAGTGGTGGATGGAATTGCGTCCGGAGCATTCCTGCACGGCTTTACCTATAACGCCCATCCCGTCTCAATGGCAGCCGGACGCGCTGTGCTCCACCGTTTGCAGCAGCAGAAGCTGGTGCAGGCAGCCAACTCCGGACGCGAAGGAACTATCGCCGCCAGGCTGGAGCGCTCGCTGTCAACGCTTCTCGAGCTGAAGACCGTTGGCGAGGTCCGCGGCGTCGGACTGCTGCGCGGCGTGGAATTCGTTTCCGACAAACGAAGCAAGAAACCGTTCGCGCCAGAACTGAATTTCGCGGGACGCGTGACCACGGCCGCCCTGAAGCGCGGTTTGCTGGTCTATCCCATTCAAGGCTGCGTCGACGGAACCTCCGGCGACCACCTGCTGATCGCACCCCCGGCGGTCATCACCGAAGAGCAAATCGACTGGTCGGTCCGGCAGCTGAAGGAATCCATCGAAGAAGCAGCCGCCAGGTAGCGCCGGCGTCCCGCCGGCTGTCGCAGGGGGCGTCTCGCCCCCGCTCCGCCGGATAACATGAAGTTCCGCGCACCGCCATCCTGCGCGTTATCAACCACCTACGAATTTACCCTCGATTGATTCGCAGTTTACCTCCAGTGCATTGCGCCTCCGTCGCCACTCGCCCAAACTGGCTCCCGAGGAGCAGGAAAATGGCAAGTCCAATGATTGATTTCTGCGAACAGGCGAACCCGAACGTCCTGACCGAGGTGCGCCGTGGCAAGCGCTTCGAAAGCGCGGCGCGAGTCCACAACGCGCTGACCAGCAATCCCGAAAAACGGGTCCTGATCTGGATGGCGGAACGCACCCCACGCTGCATCACTTCCGACCATCTCACCGCATTAGGGTTCGCGGCCCAGGTGATGGCAGGGGTCAGCTACGCTCTGTCAGCCTGGAACCGGTATTGGCTCCTGGCTGGCATCTTCTTCCTGGGGCTCAACTGGCTGGGAGACAGTCTCGATGGCACGCTGGCCCGGGTGCGGCAGCAGCAGCGCCCGCGCTACGGTTTCTACGTGGACCACATCGCAGACAGTTTCGGCGGCCTGGCCCTCATGGGCGGGCTGGCGCTTTCGGGATACATGCATCCTTACATCGCGATCGGACTGCTGATCACGTTCCTGCTGCTTTCGATCCAGTCCTACTTGGCCACTTACACGCTGGGAGAATTTCAACTTTCGTTCTGGAACTTTGGTCCCACCGAGTTGCGCATCCTTTTGTCTATCGGCAACGTGGCGCTCTTGTATCACCCCACGGTGTTCCATGGACACTTTCGCCTGTTCGACGTCGGCGGCGCGGTTGGCATGATCGGCATGGCCGCCATGCTGATTTTCTTCGCCGTCCGCAATACGCGCCGTCTCTACGTCGAGGAGCGGATTCGATGACGGCAACCCGGTGGCTCAAGTTCAATCTGGTTGGCGGCATGGGCATCGCGGTGCAGCTGCTCATGCTGGTTGTGCTGAACACGGGGTTGCATCTCAACTATCTGATCGCCACTGCGCTGGCGGTCGAGACCGCGGTGGTCCACAATTTTCTGTGGCACGAACGCTTCACCTGGGCGGACCGCGCCGTTGCGGGATTCACCCGCTTCCTCAAATTCAATCTGAGCACGGGATTGTTTTCCATCGCCGGAAACCTGGCGCTCATGAAACTGCTGGCCGGTCTCGGACACATGAATTACCTGCTGGCCAACGGAATCACCATCACGGCATGCTCCGTGATCAATTTCCTGGTCAGCGATGGTTTTGTGTTTGCAGCGGGCCGGACAGAAACTCAGTCCATGTGATGGTTCGCCTGGCGCTCGACCGACCAGATATCTTCCGGCTTCTGCTCGAAGGGATACACGTGAACCATCCAGCCGAATATCTGCGGCATGAATTTCCCTTCGGCGGCCTCACAGGCGTCCTTGGTGGTGATTGAGCCGGTCAGGCCGAACTTCGCATTCGGCCCCCAGGCTTCGCTCCTTTTGTCGGCAGGCGGCATGCACAGATTGATGTGGGCGTGCCACTGGGCAATGCTCAATGGAATGCGCTGGTCCAGATCATTCCAGTTGGCGTTCTTGGGCGCGGTGTACATCACGCCAATCAGCTTGTAGCCATCGCTGGTCTTCTCATAGAGGAGCGACGTCGGATGATCAGGATCGAACTGAATGGCAGCCTCAAAAGCATAGCGGTAATTCGTGAAGTGATATTGCTTTTGCGGCAGCTTGGGCAGAAAAATCTTGTACCCGTCGGCCAGCGCCACTTTGTAATCGACATATTTTTCGGCGGCCTGGCGCGCGGCGGCGACGACCTGGTCGGCCTTCTCCTGATCGCCGGGCTTCAGGTCGCGTAGCGTCGTCATCTTCATGTGCGGCCCCATGTCCATCTTGCGATCGGACATGGAGAGCATGGCGTGGGCGCTGCCGTCGTGGTTCATGCCCGCCATCTCCGGCATGGGCATGTTGCTCATAGTCGGCGCGTCATGGGGTGCGTCGTGAGACGTGGCCGGAGACGGCTCGGAGGCATCGTGTGACATCTCGGCCGGAGAGGTTGGCGCAGGCTGGTCGGCGCTCGGAACGTCAGGCTGAGATTTCTGGTCTTGCGCCCGCAGCGGCAGCAGCGCGAGCGGCGCGAGAAAACCAGGGCCAGAATCCGTCTGCTCATAGGGATTACTAACCCTGACCGAGCTGGAATGTTTCTGCAACAGAAGATGAAGATGCGCGTATTACGGCCGTAACCCAGCTGGAAACAGATGCTCCGGGGCCAGGCGTTTTTCGTAGCGCCGGCGTCCCGCCCGCACTGCCGAGATCAAAAACCGAGGGCGGGACGCCGGCGCTACACACCCCTATCCCGCTAGCACCTGTTGCGCTGCGATCTCGCCGGAACGGACGCAGTCGGGCACGCCAATGCCGCGATAAGCGTTGCCCGCCAAAGCCAGGCCCGGCGCCTGCTTCAGCCAGCCCTCGATTCGCCGCAACCGGTCGAGGTGACCCACGGTGTATTGCGCCATCGCTTTCTTCCAGCGATATACGCGAGTGAAGAGCGGCTCCGCGGTCAACCCAAGAATTTGCCCAAGTTCTTCGCGGATGATGCTCAGGATTTCATCGTCTGGAAGTTGCAGGACCTGCCCGTCGCGACTGCCGCCAAGGAAGCAACGAAGCAATGCGCGGTCGGGCGGAGCGCGATGGGGAAATTTATTGTGAACAAAAGTCGCGGCCAGCATGCGTTTGCCTTCGCTGCGCGGCACCAGAAAGCCAAAGCCGGGCGGCAGCGCAGCCCGCACATCCTTACCGAAGCCCAGGGCTACCGTCATCGAGGAACTGTACGGAATGGCCTTGAGTTCGGAGGCGAGATTGGCGCAGGTTATTTCAAGTAGAAGGCCGGCGGCCCCGGCCGAGGTCGCCACGATCACAGCATCAAAGGTGTCGGACGCGTAGCCGGCAGAGATGACCCACCCTCGCTCTTGTTGCTGCACGGCCTCGACGCGAGTGTTTGCCCGCAAGGCTTGCGGTGCAAGCCTGGCGGCCAGAGCATCCGCCAGTTCCTGCATTCCATTCTTGAGCGAGGTAAAAATCGGCGCCCCGGGTTGCGCGGATTTCACGTTCTTGCGCGCCGCCAGCATGCCGCGCCCCAGGCTGCCATACTTCGACTCCATGTCGACGAACCGGGGCAGCACCGCGCGCACGCTGAGCTGCGAGGCTTCGCCGCCATAGACGCCGGAAAGCAGGGGATCAGCCAGGCGATCAACCATTTCCGCGCCGTAGTGGCGCTCCACCAGCGCCGCAACGCTTTCATCATTCTCGGACTGGCGCGGAGCCATTCGCCATTCGCGCATCATGCGGAACTTCGTGGCCGACGAAAAAAGCCCGGACAAAAGCGACGGAGCCAGCCTGGTCGGAACCATGAACATCAGTCCGTCGGGCAAGGGGATCAGCTTGCCCTTCACCAGAATGTAAGTTTTGCGATCGCCGTCGCTCGAACCGATGAGCTGGTCTTCCATGCCGAGGCGGCGACAGAGATCGGCAGCCCAGGGTTTTTCGGTGAGAAAGGAATCAGGGCCGGCCTCAACCAGGCAGCCATCCACCTGCTCGGTCGCCAGCACGCCGCCGAAACGCGGACCGGATTCGTACACCGCGTACTCCACCGCATCGCCGTCCCGGCGGCGTTCTTCAAGCGCAAACGCCGCCGCCAGCCCGGAGATGCCGCCGCCGACAATGGCGATGCGTTTCATAGGTTTTCAACGGCCGCGGTGAGTTGTGGCTCTCCTCAGCATCTTCGGGATGTGCCCGGTCATTTGGCCATGCGCGACCGCGCCACGTCAGCCAGGGCGGCCGTCAACAACCGCGAATCATTCAGCGATTCCGCCCGCCACAACCGCATGCCTTCTTTCCCGGCAAACTCCTTGAAGCCGATGTCGATGTCGTACAACACCTCGACGTGATCGCAGAGAAATCCGATGGGCTGCACGAAGATTCCGCGATGGCCTTGCTGTTTCAATTCCAGAATCGTGTTTTCGACTGTGGGTCCAAGCCACGCGCCGCCCGACATCCCCTGGCTTTGAAAGGCAAAGTTCCAGTCACCCGCCGCCAGACCTGCCTCAAGAGCCACCAGCCTGGCGGTTTCTTTGGTCTGGGTCTCGTAGGGATCGCCTTCGGCAATGGTGCGCTGAGGAACGCTGTGCGCCGTAAAGATGACCGGCACCCGCCCCGCCATTTCGGCGCAGGCTCGATTCCATCCCGCACGAAACTTTTCCGCAAAGGCCGCGATCAGAAGCGGATGATCATGCCACGACTCGACGAATTCGACGGCAAAAGGTGTGCCGCCTTCAACATTCAACGCCGCGCGATAAAGCCCAACGCTGGTGCGCGAGTTCTGCGGAGCCAGGCAGATGACCACAGCGCGCCGGACGCCGTCCGATTTCATGGTGGCAATCGTATCCGCGATAAACGGCTTCCAGTTACGCATTCCAACATACACCGGCAGCTTCAGCTCTTCGGCCAATAACTCACCCTGGCGCAACGTGAGCACAGTCAGCGGAGACCGCCCGATGAGCCCGTAGCGATGCTTTACTTCCTCAATCACTTCCGGTGGGACGGGCCGGCCGCGCGTGATCTGGCTAAGAAATTCTGGTATCTCGTCCACAGAATCGGGACTGCCATGGGCCAACAGCAAAACCGCGTTCTTTCCGTCAGCTGACAAATTCATAACTCCAATCGTGGGGCTGCGGGCATCGTGCCTCCGCCGGGGCGGCAAGACGCCGGCGCTATTCTAAGTGTGGTCGCGGGCGACTCGCCCGCGAAAGGCCGATTTCGCCACGTTCCGGGGCCATCACTGCGGGCCGTTCCGGTACTCCTGCACGAACCGGGCGAGCGCCTTCACGTTCTCCACCGGCGTCTCCGGCAGAATGCCGTGCCCCAAATTGAAAATATGCCCAGGACGTCCGCCGGCACGCCGCAAAATCTCCTTCGCGGTCGCCTCTATTCCCTGCCAGCCGGCATAAAGCAGCACCGGATCGAGGTTCCCCTGCACCGCTCCCGACCCAACTGCCTTCCAGCCCACATCCAGCGGAATTCGCCAGTCCAGGCCGATCACCTCAGCGCCGGTCTCTTTCATCGAAGATAGAAGCGTGGCGCTGTCGGTGCCGAAATAAATGATCGGCACTCCCGCCCGCTGTAAGGCCTTCACCAGTTCGGTAGTTCTCGGCAGCACGTATCGGCGATAGTCGTCCACGCTCAGGCATCCCACCCAACTGTCGAATACCTGGATCACGTCCGCGCCCGCGCGAACCTGTTCCGCCGCGTATTCTGAAACTACCGCGACCAGCTTGCCCAGAAGCTCATCCCAGGCCGCGGGCGAGGAGTACATCATCTTTTTGGTGTTCACGTAATGGCGCGAGCTGCCGCCTTCGATCATGTAGCTGGCCAGCGTAAACGGCGCTCCGCAGAAACCAATGACGGGCAGACGCGGTCCAAAATGTTTGCAGACCAGCCGCACAGCCTCGGAAACGTAGCCCAGGTCGGCGGCACGGTCAGTGCGCAGCCGAGAAATATCGGCCTGGTCGCGCACCGGCTTCTCGATCACCGGGCCTTCGCCCGGCGAAAAATGGAACGGCAACCCCATGACTTCGAGCGGAAGCAGGAGATCGGCAAAGATAATCGCCGCGTCCACGGCCAGGGCCTCAGCGGCCGTAATGGTCACCTCGGCCGCTACTTCCGGCCGCTTGCATATCTCGATCAGCGAGTATTGTTTGCGGACCGCCCGGTATTCCGGCATGTAACGTCCCGCCTGGCGCATGAACCAGACCGGCGTCCGATCCACCGGGAGCGCCCTGCATGCCTTAACGAAGCGGGATTCGGGAGCAGACATTGACTCTTTAACTGTAGCATTTCGCCGCCGTCGCCACCCGGCTAGAGGCATTTGAGCAAATCCTGCCAGGCCGCTGTCAGCCTGAGCGGAGTATTGCGTTTCCCTCGCGAAACGCAATACGGAGTCGGAGGACCCCCACCCTCCCACTGCACCGATCCGGCGGACCATTCTCGCGAGAACAGCACGGGTGTCTCATTGCCTCCGACCCGTTAAGCTCACAGTCCTACTGCGCTCAGATGTAATGAAAACGAAAAAAAGCGTGCCTCCAAGGGTAGAGTACGTGCTCGAAGCACAAGCCCTGAAGGAGGCACGAGATGATCCACGTTGGAGTAGATCTTCACCAGAGATTTTGTTACATGACGGTGCTGGAAGCAAGGGGGAAAATCATACAGAGCGGGCCGGTGACCAACGAGAAGCTGGCATTGCGGCGATACTTTCGACAGTTTCGGGGGAAGGAAGTGCAGGTGGCGGTGGAGGCGTGCGGCTTCTGGCCGGCATTTCGCGAAGTGGTGGAGCCGGAAGTAAAGCGGCTGGTGCTGGTGCATCCGCAGCGGGTGAAGGCGATTGCCTCGGCCAAGTTGAAAAACGACCGGGTGGACTCGGAGACGCTGGCCCATTTGCTGCGCTGCGATCTGTTGCCGGAGTCGTGGAAAGCGGACCGGGAGACGCAGGCGCGGCGGCAGCAGGTGCGGTTGCGGGCCACGCTGGTGCGGCATCGCACGCGGCTGAAGAACCAGGTGCACGCGGTGCTGCATCAGCAGGGACTGCATGCGCCGGTGTCGGACTTGTTCGGCAAACGGGGACGGTTGTGGCTGGCGCAGGTGGAGCTGCCGACGCAGGCGCGGGAATCGGTGAAGGTGTGCTTGCGGCTGCTGGACGGCTACAGCGAAGAAATTCAAAAGCAAAACCTTCAACTCAGTGAAACCGCGAAGCAAGACAAACGGGCGGAATGGCTGATGACGATTCCCGGGATCGGGGAATGTTCGGCGATGATGCTGTTGGCCGAGATCGGAGAGATCGGACGCTTCCGCCACCCCGAAGGGTTGTGCAGTTACGCCGGCCTGGTGCCGCGGGTGCGGGAGTCGGCGGGCAAGGCGGCGCGCGGCGGCATCACGCGGCAAGGCTCGCCCTGGCTGCGCTGGATCATGGTGGAAGCGGCCCAGGTGGCGACCCGCAGTTCGCCGGCCGCCCGGCGCTACTACGAACGCTTGCTGCGCAAGAAGCACAAGCACGTGGCGCGGGTCGCGCTGGCCCGCAAGTTGCTGATCGCGGTCTACGCCCTGCTGCACGACGGCGTGGTGTTTGACGAAGACAAGTTTGCGGCGGTGTAAGGGGAATCCGTCAGCTCGAAGTCATCCTTGTTCCTTCGAGAACGACGCTCAGATGGAGCGGCGGAGTCCGGACATACCTTATGTGCCTCGAGCACGAATAGAAGCCTGTCCGCATCGCCGCAAAAAATACCTGTGGACAAGTACGCCTGTTTTCATAGAAGGATGACACCTGCATCTGGAAGGAAACACTTAGACCAACCCACCACCGGCTGGGACGTCCGCTGCCTGACGCCCCGCACCCGGGTTGAGCTTAGAATCAGGTTTATGGCAAACCTGACACTGGTTTATGGGATGCGGCTGCTGCCCTCGGATGAAGTCGCGGAAGTCGGCGACGCGACTCTTAAGCTGAAGAATGGACGCGAGGCCCACGTCACCATGCACGTCCTCGAGGGCAGCAAGGAAGACATCGAGAAGCAATTGAAGACCAGCCTGGAGGCTTTCTTTGATTTCTACCCTGAAATCTAGAGGCGGACTTCGGACCTCGGGCGTCGGACTTCGGGCTTCAGACCTCGGTCATCACTCTCGTGCGCCATACATTGAATGCCTTGCAACGCCCTTGAACGGGAGAATCTTGCAGACCGTCGCAAGCCGACGCCAAACGTCCGAGGTCTGAGGTCCGAGGTCTGAGGTCTGAGGTCTGAGGTCCGAGGTCCGAGGCCCGACGCCCGAGGTCCGGAGTCTGACGCCCGAAGTCCGCCGTCCGCTCTATAATCTTTCCTGCGCATGGACCTCTCTCCCCGCACGATGCGTTTTCGCCTTCTGGCGGCGGGCGTGTTGCCCCGCACCCGGCTGGCCCGCGCCGCGTGTTATCTGCTCGGACTGGACCTGCTTCTCTTCGCGATGCAAAGGTTCTTCGGAATCTTCAAAGTTTCCTACGGCCAGGCCCTCCGCGGATGGGTAGGCATTCTTAGCGTTCTCGCGATGGTTGCGCTGGCCCTGCTGGCCTATCGCTGGCTCAAGGCCAGGCTGCTCTGGCGCTTGCGCAACCGGCTGATCGTGACTTATGTGTTCATCGGCGTGATCCCTGTGGTTCTGCTGATGGCCATGGCGTTTATCACCATCTATTTGTTTGCCGGCCAGTTCGCGAATTTCGTGGTCACTTCCGAACTGGATTCCCGGCTGCGCAGCCTGCAATCGGTCAACGCGGCCATCGCTCATGAACTGGCGGCGCGCTTGGAACACAAGCAGCCGGCGATAGCGGAATCCTTAGAAGGATTGAAGCGGACCGACCCGGCCTGGGCGTCCCGCCAGATTTGCGCCTGGAAGAGTGGCACCCCACTCGCGGTGTGCAGCGTCGCCACCCCTGGAAAGACTCCATTTGCGCTCCCGTCTTTCCTGACTCCCGGCTTTCGAGCGCTGGTTCGAGACCAGGGCCAGTTATATTTACGGGCGGGCACCGAACTCGGAACCGGGCCCCAGAAGCTGTCGGTCATTTCCAGTGAAGCCCTCGATCGAAACTTGCTGGAGAAACTGGCGAAAGATCTGGGCGAGATCACGCTGTACGCGTCCGAGGCGAAGGTCAATCCCGCGGGCGCCTCCCCTCCCCTCGTCGCCCTGCAGGCGCCGGACGAACAGTACATCGCGCTCCGTCAAAACAAGGAAGGCACAAGCAGCTACGACCACGAAGACCTTCGCCTGGTCTTCACCGCGGGCACCTTGTCAGAGCCAGGCAACAGCCTTGACCACCAGATCACCTTCGGAACGCCCCTGACCGTAGTGGACTGGGCCACGGGCGAGCAGAGGCAGGCCGGCGCCGTGCTCCGGGTTGAGACCCGGCCATCGGTGCTCTATGCCCGGCTTTTCGCTGCCCTGGGCGACTTCGCCATGGGCGTGGAATACACGCTGCTGTTCTCTGCCGTGGTTTTTGCCATCATCGAACTGCTAGCGCTGTTCATCGGGACCCGCCTCACGCGCACCGTGACTGGCGCCGTGGCCCAGCTCTACAACGCGACCGAACACATCAATCGCCGGGATTTCAGTCATCGCATTTCGGTGCAGTCGCACGACCAGCTGGCGACTCTGGCCAACTCGTTCAACTCCATGACCGCGTCCATCGAGAACCTGATCGAGGAGCAAAAAGAGAAGCAGCGCCTGCAAAACGAACTGGCCATCGCGCAGGAAGTGCAGTCCCAGCTTTACCCGCAACACCTGTCGCAACTGGCGTCGCTCGAAGTCTTCGGCTTCTGCCTTCCCGCGCGCACGGTGAGCGGCGACTACTACGATTTTCTGACCCTGAACTCGGACAGGCTTATTCTGGCGGTGGGTGACGTCAGCGGGAAAGGCATCTCGGCGGCGCTTCTGATGGCCACGATTCACTCTGCCGTCCGAGCTTACAGCCTGGAAAGCGTGCCCACGAAGGAGCGTTCGCGGGAACCGGTCGCCGCAGGCGGTGCCGGCCTCCTGCTCGCCTCCGGCCTGAACGGGGGCGAGGTCTCAGCCGGCGCCATGCTCTCGCTGCTCAATCACCAGCTTTACCAGAGTACTCCGACGGAAAAATACGCCACGCTATTCCTGGGCATCTACGACGGCCACGAGCGCCAGCTCACCTACAGCAACGGCGGCCATCTGCCGCCCATCATTCTTGGGGAAGACGGATCGGTGCGCCGGCTGGAACAGGGAGGTACGGTGGTCGGCCTCTTCCCTCATCGAACGTATCCGGAAGCGTCGGTCGCTTTGCGTCGGGGAGAATTATTCGTGGCTTACAGCGATGGCGTGACCGAGCCGGAAAATGATTTCGGCGAATTCGGCGAACAGCGCTTGATTGATCTGGTTTGGGAGCATCGCGACCAGCCCCTGGCCCGGATCAGCGAAATCGTGACCGCCGCGGTTGCCGACTGGATCGGCGCCAACGAGCAGCCCGACGACATCACCCTGGTACTGGCGCGGGGCCGATAGCGAGGCTCAATGCAGGCGCCAGCGCCCCGCTCGTGCTGTTCGATCCTAAAGGGGCAAGAAGTCTAAAGAGCCGACTCAAACATTTTCGGAGCGGGCGGCAACAGACCCGTCAGGGCCCTCCGCTATGGTCCTGGCACGGGCCGCCGCCGCCTTCCCCCGAAGCTCCGCGGACCCGCGAAATAGCACAGGCACGCCCCTCGCGGAGCAAACTTTTACAGAACTTGGACTGGGGTGAACAGGAAAGCAGGCAGGGCTAGCAGATCAGTACGCACAACCGTGACAGCCGGGAGTGGACCGCGGGTGGCGCAGGAGCATCTGGAATCTGGCCGCCCAAGTGGGCCATCGGTTCGGAAGGCAGAATCCGCGGCGCAACCGTAATTGCGGCTGCAGGCGCGTGGCCACAAATACGCGCGTGCGCTGCCACCGGCGCCGTCCCTTCGTGGAAGGTAAAGTCGGGCAACGCCACCTGAGGCAGCACCAGGATGATGGCGAACAACGCCAGTTCAAAAATCAGGATGGAAAACTGCCAACGCTTCATGGAACGCGACTCGTACCGATCCAAGAATTACTCCTCGATTTGCTGCCTGTCAATTGGGAACCTTCGAGAGTGGCCCTATTTTGCCTTGCCGGGCTTGGGCAGGACGACCACTCGGGACGTCACCTGCTGCCCCTTCTCCATGCCTCCAATAAGCACCAACCCGTCCGGCATGACCAGTAATCCGCGATGGTCCATGGTGGGTTGGGGGGTATGCTCGTTGAGGGTCTCCCACTTGCCGCTGCGCAGGTTAAAGGCAAAGGTCACCGGCGACGGCTCTGCCGGCACTCCGTTGTATCCGATACCGTTGTAGTCGTACGGATTGTCCGTCCCCCCGGAGAAATAGATTTTCTCGTCTTTTTCCGATCCTCCCGCGGCAATGCGGTAGCGCGCGCTCCCGGGATGGCTGGGCAACTTGGTCCATTGAATTTTCGATCGGTCATGATGGTCGATCTTGCCCATCCAGCATTCGTCGGAGGCGACGTACTTGGGTTGGCTTCCCGCCGGGTTCTTGCGCGCCCCGTCGATGTACACAATGGTGTCGCCCACCACCGCGCCAGCATGACCAAACACGGGCGTTCCGGGGATCGGCGTGGCTTGCGACCAGGTGTTCTTTTCGGCGTCGTAGACCTGGACATCGCGCACCGCGTCGGTCTTCGACCACCCGCTCACCAGGTAGATGTAGCGGTCGCGATAGACGCCGGCCACCGCATCGTCCACAGCCACCGGCATGTCTTCGGCGCGAAACCAGCGATCGGTAAGCGGTTCGTAGGCGTTGACATCCGGCAAGGTAGTTTCTCTGCCTTGCGCATCCACGACATAGCCGCCAAGCAGAAAAATATGCTCGCGGGCGCCGACCGCCGTGGCCGCCAGGCGCCCGGCCGTACCCGGAACCGAGCGCACCTCAGACCATTTGCCGGTATCGGTTTCGGAATCGATCATGTATCCGGAGTTGGAAATCGCATCCCACGTCTTCTTGGGACCCATGCCCATCAGCGAGTACAGCAGCAGCGATCCGCGGCTCTTTACGCTGGCGACGGCATTGTTGGAAAGCGGAACCGGCAGCGGCTCAAACTTAGGCTGGTCAGCCGCAGACAAGGACCCACCCAGAAGCATCAGGAGAATGAACCCCAAGCACTTTTTCATCGAGGAGATTCTAGAACGGGTGGGGCATGAGTAGATAGCGCTTAAAATTTATTCGACCTTATCCGGGCCGCGGGTGCCCCTCGAGAACGCATAGAAGGAGAGCCTGTGCTAGTCTGAAATGCGTGAAGGCCGCTCGGATATTGTTTGTTTTGTGGCTGGTCGTTGCCTCACCCGAGGCCGGAGAGGCGCAGAAAAGGGCACCCCAGCCCGACGTTTTCCTGATCACCATCGATACCCTTCGCGCCGACCACGTTCACTGCTATGGCGACGAAAACATTCAGACGCCGGCGCTCGACGGACTGGCGAAAGACGGCATTCGCTTCGCCGAGGCGTTCACTCCCAGCCCGATCACCAACACTTCCCACACCACCATCCTGACTGGCTTGCTGCCCAGCACCCATGGCGTCACCGATTTTGCCGTGCCCCTCGCGCCGAGCCATCCCACCCTGGCGGAGTTGCTGAAGAGGAGTGGATATCACACCGCCGCCTTCATCGGCGCGGTCATTCTCGACAGCAAGACGCTGGCTCCCGGCCTCGACCGCGGATTCGATTTCTACGACAACTTTCCCGCGCACGCGCAGACCAAATCCCGCTGGGGACGGGTAGAACGCCGCGGCGGGGAGGTAGTGCAGCATGCAGAAACATGGATGATCGCGCATCCCACCGGCCCGCGCTTTGTCTGGATCCATCTCTACGACCCCCACGATCCGTATGAACCGCCCCCGCCTTACTCGCAAACTTACAAAGATCGTCTGTACGACGGCGAGATTGCTTACGCCGATTCCGCGCTGGGGAGATTTGTCGGGTATCTGAAAAAGATCGGGCGCTACGACAATGCCCTCATCGTCGTGGTCGGAGATCATGGCGAAGGCTTGGGTGAGCATCACGAAGACACCCACGGAATTTTTCTCTACGACTCCACTACCCACGTGCCCCTGATCCTGAAGCTTCCTGCGCAGGGCCATCCCAATCAGGTAGTGAAGGCCCAGGTTCGGACCACGGATATTCTGCCCACGGTGGTCGACTGGCTGCGAATCCCGCCGCCGGAGCGGCTGGATGGCGCATCCCTCAGGCCATACGTCGAGGGCGCGGAAGACAAAGATCGCACCGCCTTCGGCGAAACCGACTATCCGCTGCGCTTCGGCTGGGCCCCTTTGCGATCCGTGCGCGCGGAGGGATTCAAATTCATCGAAGCGCCGCGGCCGGAGTTGTACGATCTGCATGCCGATCCCGGAGAGTTGGAAAACCACTACCAGCCGTCGGATCTCGCGGTGCAGAAATTCCGCGGCATGCTGGCCCAGGTCACAGTCAAAGCCAATGCGTCTTCGCCCGCCGTAGCAACGCAAGACTCCCAAAGTTCCGGCGACGCCCTCAAAGCGTTGGGTTATCAAGGTCAGTCCAGCGCGGCCGTTTCCGCGACCGCGGCTGAGACCTCGCGGCTGCCCGACCCCAAGGACAAGATCGAAGAGCAGAACCTGCTGCACATTGCCATGATCGCGTCGGATGACAATCGCACCGAGCAGGCGCGCCAGGCGCTGGAAAAAGTCCTGCAACTCGATCCCAAGTCGCCCACGGCGTTGCGGCAACTGGGAGAGCTGGAGATCCACGCCGGAGACTACGTCCGGGCGGCTGAACACCTGAGACTGGCCCGGGAAGTCCGCCCCGAAGACGCTACCGCCGCGTTCTACGAAGGCCAGGCCCGGGAAAAAATCGGCGACTTCGCCGGAGCTCGCGACGCGTTGGAGGCCAGCCTCAAAATCGCTCCCGAACAATTCCCGGCGCGGCTGCTGCTCGGCCAGGTGTATCTCAGCCTCAAAGATCCCAAGAACGCTGAAGACCAGTTTGAAGCCGCGCTGCTCTTGCAGCCGCAGAGCGCGGAAGCGCAGCTTGGTGTGACCCAGGCGCAGCGACTGCAGAAGTCAGGCCATTGAGGGACCATTACTCTCGAGGGTGCCCCTGTCCAAGCTCCGCTTGGGCGGGGATTTTCGTCCTCGGGTAAAACAGAGCGTGTTGTAGGTCGTTCGCCCCCCTAACATGCATGGCTCGGAATCGCGGACCAAATTCTCCGCTCACGGGGAGGGTTATCCTCGAAGCCCTCCCCGTTAAGCCCCTTGGCAAACCTGGAGAAATGTGATATAATGGTAAAGGAACGTATGTCTATAAGCTAACAAACCCACTGTACGAGCTGCCCTCGGGAGAACCGATGATCGAACAGAAAATTCAGGTTTCCACCGCCGACGGAACGACCGAAGCCATCATTTACGTGCCGGAGAAAGAAGGCCGCTGGCCCGGCGTCATTTTCTACACCGACATCGGCGGCATTCGCGCTTCCCAGGAACAGATGACGCGGCGACTGTCGGATACCGGCTATGTCGTCTTAATGCCTAACATCTTTTACCGCACCAGTGCTCTGCCTTTATTCGACTTCCCGCGGAAGTTTGGCGACGAGCGCACTACCAGGCGGCTGGCGGAACTTTCCGGGCCGCTCACTCCCGAGGCCATCATGAGCGACGCCTCGGACTACGTGGACTTTCTGGCGCGGCACGATTCCGTCAAACCCGGCTCGATGGGCGTGGTGGGATACTGCTTCACCGGCAAGATGGCGCTGTATACCGCTCTCTCCCGGCCGGACAGGATCGCCGCGGCAGCTTCGTTCCACGGCGGTGGCCTCGCCACCACAGCGCCCAATAGCCCGCACCTTATTCTGGGTCCATCGTTCAAGGCGCGGCTCTACTTCGGACACGCGACCGCCGACAAGAGCATGCCGGCCGACACAATTGGGAGGCTCAACCAGGCCCTCGACGCCTGGGGAGGCAAATACGAAAGTGAAGTCTACGAAGGCGCCTTTCATAGTTGGACCGTCCCCGACAGCCCGGTCTATAACCAGCCCCAGGCCGAACGTGCTTTCGAAAAGCTGACCCAGTTATTCGCCGAAACTCTAGGGTAGCGCCAGCATCCCGCCGGCCGTCCGGCGGGCGTTCTCGCCCGCCGCACATGAATGGCCCGACCGCAGTAGACCACCAAAAAGACGACGAGCGCTTTCCCATGGAGTGGCGACACGCCACCCGACAGCCGGCGGACGGCGCGGCGCGTTACCTCTGTTTGGCGATTTTTTCCACCTGTAGCAGATGGTTCAGGTCGTGGCCCGCAGTCATCCGAACGATGTGGTCCACAGTTTCCTTGCCGCGCTCCTGATGCTCGCCGTAGTTCTTCCATAACCGCCGAGGCACGGAAGTCAGGAGCCGCAGATTGTTTTCGCGGAGCGCGCGGAATGTTTCCAGCGAAGTTTTCGGATCGCGCCGGCGGTAGTTGAAAGTGCCGGCCCATGCGTCCTGATCGAAAGCTTGAACCGCGATGCCATTCGAGGCCAGGATCAGACGCAGGCGAAAGCCGATGGCCAGCTCCGCGTCCGCTAAATGGGCGAGGATTTCAGCGATTGACCATTTCCCTGGTGCGGGGCGCCGGGACAGCTGTTTCTTGCTTAGCCTCCGGGTGAGGGCGGCAAACTTCCGCGGAGCGGCCTGCTGTAGGCGCACCGGAGCCTTTCCGCGACTGTGACTGAGCATACGCTCGGTGTATTGCTGGGGCGTCTCGGGCATCGCTCTACTCCCTGCGACAGACTATAAGACGAATGTTAAGCCAACCTTAAAAAACGAAAGAGCGCCACGCTAGGGCGCTCCCCTGGACTGCGAATTCGGGTGTAGATCCGCTCCCAGAATATACTGCAGAAAATAGCGGCCATCATTAAAATTTCAGGGTGCATCATAGCTATGAGCCTGGCCCTCCAATTCGGGGCATCGGCGATTGAATGGCTCCGGTCGGATGGAATCATTCGACGTTCAGGCTTTTGCCGTCTTTGAGTTTAGACTTTATTCGTCTCCGGAGGTTTGCGTGGTCAGACTGTTCAGCAAGCTCTCACTTACCCTGCTGCTCATGGCAGGCATGCTCGTCCTGGCGGCTTGTCCTACGCGCACCAACATCGGAAAGATCCTTCGTGACCCGGGGCGGTACGCCGGCCGGGAAGTTGCGATCGGTGGACGAGTGAGCGGTTCCGCCGGGGCTTTCGGCACGGGCGTGTACCAGGTGGACGACGGCACGGGTCAGATTTGGGTGTACAGCCAGAGATACGGCGTCCCCGGCAACGGAGCCAGGGTCGGGGTCAGAGGGACGATCTCGCAGGGATTCAGCTTCGGCGGCCGCAGCTTCGCCGTGGTTCTGAGAGAAACCGAACGCCGCCATTAAAACAAACCACGTAGGGGCGGGCGCCCTCGTCCGCCCAGCCGAGCGCAGCTCGGCAGAGTTTTGTCCGCGTCAATCCCAGAAACCAAAACCAGACGAGCTTCGCTCGTCCACCCGGACGAGCGTCCGGGCCTACGTGGCCTGTTGTGGTCTATTAGTTTTGCCGCGGAGGGTTGGCGGCCGACATGGGATCGGGCTGCGCTTGTGATTCTCTTATTTCCAGCTTCATCTGCCGGAGCATTGGTGGCCTCGGCGGGATCCATTCCGGCCTTGAGGTCGGATTTCTCAACGAAGTAGCGCCAGCCGGCGTGACGATCTTCCGAACCCTGGCCGGTTTCGAAGTGCTTCACTTTAAGTTCGGCGTTTTCCTTGCCTTTGACCACCAGCACCACCCCACCCGACTCGTAAGTCCGGATGTTATGGCGGATGATGGCGTATGAAGCTTTGGTTTCGTCGCGCGTCAGAGACACCCCGCTTCTGGCTGGTGGAAAACTTGTTTTTCGGTTGGTCGGAGAGCGTGCCCGGAGGGTGGTTCCCGCTGCGGGCACGCTATCTTTTTATCTAGAGTTTCCGCTCTGCTTACAGCGGACGGACGTTCTCAGCTTGCCAGCCCTTTGGCCCCTTGGTCACATCGAACTCCACACTCTGGCCCTCCTGCAGGCTGCGAAAGCCTCCTGCCTGGATCGCCGAGAAGTGCACAAATACATCTTCGCCACTCTGACGGCTGATGAAGCCGTAGCCTTTGGCGTCGTTAAACCACTTTACTGTTCCTTGTTCTGCCATTTTGTTACTGTTTCCTTTTTAATCGATTTACGCTGTGAGATCGGAGGTACTAAGGGCGGTTCTAGCTGGTATGCAAGAAGCTGCTCAACAACCGATTCTAATCAAACGCACTATCAGTTTAGCAGAAAAGGCCAGTTTCAGGTGGAGAAAATGCTCATCGGGTCCAGAGCGACCGAGACTTCGGTAATCCCCCCGGCTTGGACCTTTGCGAACTTTGCGGTCCTTTGCGAGCTTTGCGGTTCGGCGCTTTGGACCGATTGAAGGACGCAAGGGACGCCACAAAGTACGCAAACAACAGGCCATTCTTCAGTATTTTCTTTCAGTTCCGCATCCAGCAGGTATAATCCTAAGACCAAGAAGTTACTTGACCACGAAGACACATCGCACCACCATCCTGCGCCTTCGCGATTGAGAGAACCAGCTGCCCTGCAGGCGCAACAAGCTGTCCAAGTCCAGTCCTTGCAAGCCGAGCGCTTTGCGGATCTGTAATGTACGCTCACGACCCTATGCCCATGGAGGGGCGCAGCGATGTCGCAATTCAACGGAGACAAGGCCAGATTTAACCGCGAGCGGAAGCAAAATGCTGCGAAACGGCTGCGCACCCGCGTGCTGCTCGCCGCGGCTGGACTCAAGGTCAGCCCGCTCGAGCCGGCCAGGAAGCCCCGCGGCGTGGCCGAAAAACCCGCATCTTGAAATTTGAGATACACTTTAGCTGGCAGCACGAGGAACCATCATGAAGAAGCTGTTTGTTGGCAACATCCCCCACAGCACCACTGAAGCAGAGTTGCGGGCGCTGTTCGAACCCCACGGGGCCATCGAGCAAGTCAGCATCGTGACCGATCGCGACACCGGCCGTTCGCGCGGATTTGCGTTCGTCGAAATGACCGATTCCGCCGAAGCGGAGAAAGCCATCGCCGCGCTCAACGGCAAAGAACTGGGCGGGCGCGCGTTGAACATTAACGAAGCGCGTCCCAAGACCGATCGCGGCGGCCCGCCCCGCGGCGGGGGTGGTGGACGTCCGGGCGGCGGTGGTGGACGCCCCGGTGGTGGCGGGCGTTCCGGAGGTGGGGGTGGGCGTGACGATTATCAGGGCCATGCGCGTCAGCCTCGAGAGCCGCGCTGGTAAGGAGCAACACTTAATAGTGCATTGCAGAGTTTTACGAACACTGATCTGCCAAAAAAATGTCCCTTGGAGGTGTCTATGTCTGGTCGAGGCCGTTCCAGCTTCACCAAGCGTCAGAAAGAGCGCTCACGGCAGGAAAAACAGAAAGAGAAAGCTGAGCGCAAGGTCCAGCGAAAGCTGGAGAAACCGGCAACCGGATCCGATTCTTTTGAACTCTCGGAAGAAGATTTCGCAGCTGCGGCCGCACAAATGGCACTTCCGAATTCACACCTGGAAGAGTAGCCGGACAAACTTCGACTCGATAGCATCGAAAGCGCGGCTTTGAGCCGCGCTTTTTCATTCTCCGGAACATTCGGCGGGCCCGCAAAAATGAACCCTTCCGGCGGCCGTCGAAGTCTAAACACAGGAGTGAGCCCTTCTTCCCCAGCCCAACCCAAGCCCGCCATGACTGCCCAGCGGCTGCGCACCGTCCTCCCCGCCGTCTGGGAACTGATGCGTCCGCGCCGCGGCCTGCTGGCTCTGGGCTTCCTGCTAATGGTGATCAACCGCGTATCGGGACTGGTGCTGCCTTACTCCACCAAATTCCTGATTGACAGCGTCATCGCCAAACATCACGTCGAATTGTTGCGGCGCCTGGTGACGGTCGTGCTGGCTGCAACCATCATCCAGGGCATCACATCCTTTGCGTTGACCCAACTATTGTCGAAAGCGGCCCAGCGCCTGATCGCAGAACTTCGGCAGAAAGTGCAAGCCCACATCTCTCATCTTCCGGTCGCATTCTACGATTCCAACAAGACCGGCACGCTGGTCTCACGCATCATGACGGACGTCGAAGGCGTGCGGAACCTGCTCGGAACCGGACTGGTCGACCTGGTCGGCGGGCTGCTCACTTCCGGCATCGCCATGGTCGTGCTCTTTCGCATCAGCCCGGTGATGACCCTGCTGGCCTTCAGCTTTCTGCTTTGTTTCGCTGTCGCGTTGAACAAAGCCTTCACGACGATTCGGCCTATTTTCCGGCAACGCGGAAAAATTAACGCCGAAGTGACCGGCCGGCTCGCGGAGTCGCTGGGGGGCGTTCGCGTGATCAAGGGATATCACGCGGAGGAACGTGAGGAAGCTGTTTTCGCCGGTGGGGTGCGGCGACTGCTCGACAACGTGATGAAAACCCTGACCGCCACCTCCGTGATGAGCCTTTCCGCCAGCCTCCTCATGGGGGTGGTAGGCGCCATCATCATGTATATGGGCGCGCACCAGATCATGGCCGGCACGCTCACCATCGGCAGTTTCTTTACCTATACACTTTTTCTGGGGTTCCTGGTCGCCCCCATCGTGCAGATCGTCAACATCGGGACGCAAATTACGGAAGCCCTTGCGGGGCTTGAACGCACTCAGGAAATTCTGCATGAGCGGCCGGAGGACCAGGACCCCAAACGCACGGTCACGCTGGATGACATTTACGGCAAAGTGGAATTCGACCACGTCAACTTCAGCTACGATGGCAGCCGGACGGTACTGCACGACGTCAGTTTCCAGGCCGAGCCGGGAACGGTGACCGCGCTGGTGGGTTCATCGGGTTCAGGCAAGTCGACGATCATCGGCCTGATTTCAGCTTTCTACGTTCCCACTGAAGGAAAAGTATTGGTCGATGGAGTGGATCTCAGCATGGTGCGCCTCGACTCCTATCGCACACGCCTGGGAGTGGTGCTGCAGGAGTCGTTCCTGTTTGACGGCTCGATCCGCGAGAATGTCGCTTTTTCCCGCCCGCAATCGAGCGAGGAAGAGATCATGCGGGCCTGCCACATCGCCCGCGTGGATGAGTTTGCCGAGAGCTTTCCGGAAAAATACGACACCATCGTCGGCGAACGCGGGGTCAAGCTTTCCGGAGGGCAGCGGCAGAGAATATCGATTGCCCGGGCCATCCTGGCCGAGCCGCGCATCTTAATTCTCGACGAGGCTACCTCCAGCCTCGACTCCGAATCGGAAGAGATGATCCAGCACGGGCTGTCGTACCTGATGCAGGGCCGCACCACCTTTGTGATCGCCCACCGGCTTTCCACCATCCGCCGCGCCGACCAGATTCTGGTGGTCGAGCAGGGGCAGATCGTCGAGCGCGGCACCCACGAAGAGCTGTACGCCGTGCAGGGCCGCTATTTCGATCTCTACACCAAGCAACAGGGACTGCAGAATAATCTGTTCCTGGCGCCTGGCGAGGGAGACGCCGCCGTACTTGCCGAAGATGGCGTGCCCGCAAAAAATGGCGACCGCGACGTAAGTTCGGCCGATGCTTTGCGTCTAATAAGAGGAGAGGTCCGTTAATGATCTTTCATCCCGACCGGAGCGAAGCGCAGCGAGCGCAATGGAGGGACCTTGTGTTTCGGGTAGCTCCCGACACGCAAGGCTTGAACCACAATGGACACGGAGATAGACCACTCCATAAATGAACCTGAACTCCAGCCAGTCCAGTAACCAGAACGGCGCCTCCGCAATCCGCATCGCCGACCTCTGCCGTCACTACCAGATGGGCGAAGCGCTTATACGCGCCGTCGACGGGGTCTCGCTTCAAATTCAGCCCGGAGAATTTGTGGCGCTGCTGGGGAGCTCGGGATCCGGAAAGTCGTCTCTGCTGAATCTCATCGCCGGCCTTGACCGCCCGACTTCGGGAGCGGTCATCGTCGAAGGCCGCGACCTGGCTCAGCTGTCGCGTGAAGAACTAGCCAAGCATCGCCTGCGCACGGTAGGCATGGTTTTTCAATCCTTCAACCTGGTTTCCCGGATGACTGTGGCCGAGAATGTTGACCTGCCGCTGCGCTTTGCCGAAGTGGACCGCGGCCAGCGCCAGGCGCTCACCCGGCAAGCGCTGGAACGCGTCGGCCTGGGCACCCGCATGACCCACAGGCCCAGTGAACTTTCAGGCGGCGAGCAACAACGGGCGGCACTGGCGCGAGCTCTGATCAATCAGCCCAAGCTTCTTCTGGCCGATGAGCCGACGGGCAATCTCGACAGCCGTACCGGCACCGAGATCATGAAATTCATTCGCGAGTTCAACCAGTCTCTGGGAATGACGATCGTGATGGTGACCCACGAGCGGGCCCTGGCCGAGCGCTACGCCCGACGAATGATCTTTCTGGCGGATGGCCAAGTGATTGACGATCGGACTAACGACAATGCGTGACCCAGAGGATAGTCTCGAGGGTGCCCCGTCCCAGCTTGGCTTGGACGGGGATTTCACGATTCTGTCGAATTCTTGGCGCGCGAACATCCCCGCCCAAGCGGAGCTTGGACGGAGCACCCGGGTTCAAGAATGAAAACTTACGATCTTTCCGAGCTTGCTCTGCGCAACCTGCGCGAGTCATCGTTGCGTAATTCTCTGACCACCGTTGGCATCTCGGTCGGGGTGGCTTCGCTGGTTGCCATGCTCTCGCTTGGTATCGGCCTGCAAAAGCTGGCCACGAGGCATCTGGCAAAGTCAGGCCTTTTCGACACCGTGGTTGTGACTTCGCGCCGCGAGCTGCGCGGCTTCAGCCGGGAGGACGAAAGAAGCACCGCCTCGGCCGCCGAAAGCCGAACCCTGGATGAACCTGCCCGCCAGGAGATCGAACATCTACCCGACGTGCTGGAGGCCTATCCTGATATCCGCTTCATTACGGAACTCAGCTACCAGGACAAGCCTCACCTCACCATGGTCTCCGGTATTCCCGACTCAGCCCGCTCGAACGACGCTTTCGCGGGAATTCCCGGCAGCTTTTTCTCTTCTGAAACCGCGCCTGAAGTCATTCTGCAAAAATCTTTCGCCATGGAATTGCTGGGCAAAACCCCGCCGCCGGGACAGGAAGACGATATCCCCGTGAATGATTTGGCCAAGCCGCTTTTAGGCCAGGAGCTGATCATGCGCTATGCGCAGCGGGTTGAGGCGCCATCGTCTACAGGAGAAAGCGCTCCCGCGAAATCCTCCGCATCGCCTGACCCGGCTCAATCCGAGTCTGACGCTGCCTATTCCGTGATCTCGCGCGAGCAGAAACTGAAAATTGTCGGCGTCTCCGATCTCGACCCGGACAGCATGCGCGGCGCCGCCCGGGCGCGTGTATTCCTGCCCCTGAAACTGGCCCAGGATCTTCGCGTCATGCAGCCTTCGGACGTGCGTGACAGCATGCGCGGCTTCAGCAAACAGCCCAGCTATTCCACCATCAGCGTGCGCGTGAAGAATCCCAAACAGGTCGAACAGGTCGAGCAGGCCATCAAAAAGTTAGGGTTCAACACGTTTTCCATTCTGGACGCCACCCGCAGCCTGCGGCAATTCTTTGCCGTGCTCGATCTCTTCCTGGGAATTTTCGGCAGCCTGGCGCTGGCCGTGGCTTCGATCGGCATCGTGAACACGCTGGTCATGGCCATCCTCGAGAGGCGCCGCGAAATTGGGATCATGAAAGCCATCGGCGCCAGCGACGGCGACGTAAAAAAGCTCTTCTTCGCCGAAGCCGGAGCCATGGGTCTGCTGGGCGGAGTGGTAGGAGTAGCACTGGGCTGGACCATCGGCCACATCATCAACCTGGGGACAAATATCTATCTGAAGCGCCAGTCGCTTCCGCCCGAAAGCTTCTGGGCAGTGCCCTGGTGGCTGGTAGGCGCGGCCATCGTCTTTGCCTTCATCGTCAGCCTGGTTTCGGGCTTGTACCCGGCGGCGCGCGCGGCCCGTCTGGACCCCGTGCAGGCTCTGCGCTATGAGTAAGCGATTTGGGTTCAAAGCTCCGCCGCAACCGTGCGCCCCTTTGCGCCTTTGCGGTTCAAGCTTTTTGACGCGCCGACCGAAGCAAGAAATGCTGTCCCCCAAATGAAACTGCGCTTCCACCGATTTCGCGGACTGTCGTTCCTCCTCGTCATCTTCCTTCCCCAGTTGGCCCCTGCGCAAAGCCGCACGGACTGTAACGTCGTCAACAGCCGCATTCTTAAACAGGCGGTTCACTATTGCGTCCAACTGCCGCCGGACTACGACACAAAAGCTTCGCCGCCGCGGCGCTATCCCGTGCTGTACTTCCTGCACGGTCTGGGCCAGAACGAGCAGACGCTCTTCAGCACCGGCGGATGGAGCGTGATCGAAGACCTGCGCCGCCAGCACAAGATCGACGACTTTCTGGTAGTGGCGCCGGACGGCAAGCGCAGTTTCTACATCAACTCGCCCGGCGATTCGTTCCGCTACAGCGATTTCTTTCTCGAAGAATTCATCCCCTATATCGAAAAGAAATATCGCGTGCGCCCGGGACGGAAAGGAAGAGCCATTACCGGCGTCTCCATGGGCGGCTACGGAGCGCTGCGTTTTGCCTTTGCCCATCCCGAGTTATTTTCCGCCGTCAGCGCACAAAGCGCTGCCTTGATCACACAAACTCCGAAAGAACTCTCCGCCGCCGGACACTCCGGCACGCCTCTGGGCCGCCTGATGGGACCCGCCTTCGGGGAACCGATCAACGTGGCGCACTGGCAACAAAACAGTGTTTTCGTTCTGGCCAAAAAAAACCAGCCGCGCCTGCGAAATCTGGCGATCTATTTCAACTGCGGCCAGCAGGATGACTTCGGGTTTGAAGATGGCGCGGCCGCCTTGGACCAGCAACTCCGGGCGGAAGGTGTAAAGCACGAGTATCACTCGTATCCCGGCGACCACAGCCTGACCTACTTCCTGTCCCACATGGGCGAAGTGATGGAGTTTCACTCCCGCGTTTTCGCCGGGAAGAAGTAGGCGCTAACCTTTAACCACAAAGGGCACGAAGGTACACGAAGGAAACCTGAGATGGAAGCCTTCGTGATCCTTCGTGCCCTTTGTGGTTCATGAATTTTAGAATTCACCCCGCCAGTTGTTGCCTTTCGCACTTTATGCCATCCTTCTGAACGGATCGGCCCCGGCCCACTTTACCCGACGAGGTGATCGATGGCGTGCAGCCCAGAAATGTTGAAACGTGTTCCCCTGTTTGCCCTACTCGACGACGAAGAGACGGCGGTTCTGGCGGGCCAGGTCGAGGTCAGGACCTTTACCCCGCGCCAGCGCATATGGAAGATGGGCGATCCGGGCGGCCAAGCTTACGTTCTGGTCTCCGGCGCGGTTCGGGTCACAACGGTTGATGAGGACCACCAGGAAGTCATCGTGGACCAACCGGCGGAAGGCGAGTTTTTCGGTTTTGCCTCGATGCTTGACCAGACCGCCCACCAAACCGAGGCTGTCGCGATTGAAGAGAGCGTTTGCCTGGAAGTGGACCGCAACGATATCGCCACTCTGCTGCAACGCAAGCCTCACGCCGGGATGGACATGCTGACCGTGCTGGGCCGCCAGTTTCATGCCTCGCAGCAGCTGGTGCGGATCCGCGCCAGCCGCAATCCCAACGACGTCATCGAAGAGGATATGACCTTCGGCGAACGCATCGCCGACCGGGTCGCCAGCTTTGGCGGTTCGTGGACATTCATCATCACCTTCGCGCTTGCGATTACCGTCTACACGGCGATCAACGTCGTCCTGCGCGGACAAGCCTGGGACCCATATCCGTTCATCCTGCTCAACCTGTTTCTCTCCATGCTGGCCGCCATCCAGGCGCCGGTCATTATGATGAGTCAGAACCGGCAGGACACCAAAGACCGCCTGCGCGGCGAACTCGATTACGACGTTAACCGCCGCGCCGAGTCCGAGATTCAGGGCCTTGCCCGTAAGCTGAATTTGCTGGGAGAGAAGATCGGCGATGTTGAGGATTTGTTACGCAAGAACCTGTAGAGCCACCACGAACCACATGGGGATGGACGCCCTCGTCCGTCCGGCGGAGCGAAGCTCCGCGGTTTCACGCCGCGGGCGACTTTTCTTTCGCCCCGTTGGGGCTCGAATCATTCTGCTAGTTGACCCCGGGCTTGCGCCTGGGGCTGCATTCTTACGCCGCTCCGCGGCTGAGACCGGCGGCGAGCCACTCTTCGCTCCGCGGACCAGCTAGACGGGCTCCGGAGCGGCCGCAGCCATCTACAAACTCCACCTGCTGCTTCCCCAGGACCGGATGCGTCGCTGTGAGCCGCACGGTTCCGGCCTGCTCTTTGGCTCGAATCCAGACCGCGCCGGTTCCGCCGACCACGGAAAACGGATTGTCTCCGATAAGCTCCGCCGGGCCTTCCAGTTCAAACTTGATGGCGTCGTTGGCAAATGGCCGGATGGCGTCAAATTCATCGGTCACGCGCAGCACCACGCGAGTGGTGTCGGCTCCGTCCGCAATCAGGCTGGTGTCGTCCGGCAAAAGCGTGAACTTCTGGTCGATGCCTTTGCCGGAATATTTCTTAACGATGACCTGTTTTCCCTGAATGTAGCCCTCGATTCGCAAGTCGCCCCATTTGTGAAAGAGCTCGCCCAGTTCCACGACGAATGGGGCATATTGAAGATGTGCAAATTGCTTCCGGTCGGGATCTACCTCGGCGACCAGTCTCGTCGGCGATGTAGAGCTTAAGTCTGGTCGCAGTTGGAACACATCACTGCCTTCGAGAATCCCACGGATGCATCGCCCCGCGCCCAGTGGAACGCCGGCTCGAGAACAACTTCTTCCGCGGGATCGCACTGCGACTTGTAGAAGCCAGCCGCCGGTTTGGGCTCGCGGAACATGTCGGTGACACCGTGATAGCAGATGCGATCGCCGGAGCCAAAATCGCCGTGCGTGTTGTAGTCGAAGGCGCACCAGCCAATGCCTCCGGCATATTGCGGATTGGACGCCAACTGGTCGTGGATGCGGGCGTGGCGCATGGTGTGTTCGGTGAGCCGTTCCACCTGGTCGATGGTCTTGGTGGGATAGGTGTGCCCGACGAATTCGGTGTTCAGGTAACGCGAATGATTGGGCGGCTTCAACGGAAAACCGAAATCGTTCATGGTGAAAACGTCTTCGAGAAATTCCGATTCCTGAAAATAGCGGATTCCCCCGGTCTGACGGGTCGGATCCAGCTTGTGGGCCAGTGCGTTGGTGCGAACGTAGAAGCTGTGGTCGTCTTTCGACTCGTTGATACGCACGCCCCACAGGATGATGGAGGGATGGTTCCAGTCGCGGCGGATCATGCGGCTGACGTTGTCAATCGAAATCAGTTTCCAGGGTTCGTCCCCGATGTGCTGCCAGCCGGGAATTTCCTCCAGCACCAGCAGTCCAATTTCGTCGCAGGCATCGAGGAAGTGGCGCGACTGCGGATAGTGCGAGGTCCGCACGATATTGCACTTCAGCTTGTTGCGCAGAATCTTGCGCGTCCCGGCGCTGGACGCGGGCGGGCATGGCCTGGCCGACAAAGGGAAAGGTCTGATGACGGTCCAGCCCGCGCAGCTTGATCACTTTGCCGTTGAGTTCGAAACCATGATCGGTGAATTGCGCCTCGCGGAATCCGATCGTGCGCGAGACTTCATCCACCGGCTGCGTCCCGCGCAGCAGGCGAACCTGCACGCTGTAAAGATTAGGGTGCGACAGGTCCCATAGTTTTATGGCGCCAAGCTTGTCGACATGGACGGTGTACGCAACGGGATCGGTCGCGGCCGGAGCGGCGGGAACGCGCTGCGTGCCCTTGGCCAGTACACGATCGCCCTCGCGCAGACTGACTTCGAGAGTCAGCGCTTCTCGCGACGCCTCCATGCGAACTGAATGTAGCAATCGACATCCAGGCTGGGATGGTCGGTCAGCACGTCTTTGGGCTTGGCAAAGACGTTCTCGATAAATGTCGCCGGAACAATGCGCAGCGAGACTTCACGGTAAATGCCGCCGAAGGTCAGGTAATCAATCTGATAGCCGAAAGGAGGAATGTCTGGCCGCTCGGTGGAATCAAGATCCACCGCCAGCACGTTCTCCCCGTCGAAATCGAGGTGCGGGGTAAGGTCGAAGGAGAAAGGCGTGTAGCCGCCCTTGTACTCGCCCAGCCGCTCGCCGTTGATCCATACGGTGGAAGCGGTCATGGCCCCTTCAAAGTCCACGAAGACGCGCTTGCCCCGGGCCTCCGGCCGGAAGCTTGAACCGGCGGCGGTAGCTGGAGACGAACTCATAACTCTTCTCGTCAAAGCTGTGCCAGGGCAGGCGGACGTTGGTGTGGGGAATCACGACGCGCTCGTATCCGGAGTCGTCGAAATCACGGGCGTGCGCCCCTTCGACGACCGTGCGGCTATAGCGCCAGTTCCGATTCAAGGGCAGAACCAACCGTCCCTGAAGCAGCGCTGGGCTTCGGCCGCGCCGTTGGCTAATGCCGAGCGGGCGATGGTCGCGCCCGCGATGAACGTGCCGGTAGTTTTGAGAAAATTGCGTCGGTCCATAGGTCCCCTCGGGCGATGCGCTGTCGTGGATGGTTGCGGGCTGCATTATCTAACATCGGGGCCATTGCTGTAAACGCTTACAGTGGAGGGTGTGGGGCGGACACTCCTGTCCGCCGCCTTTGAAGTTGACTCTTCAGTTTCTTTGACTTTTTCCCGGGTTCCCGGGGGTCAACGAGAGAGAAGACAGCTCTTGGCATCGGGCATCAAATTCAAAGGCGGCGGACAAGAGTGTCCGCCCCACACTACGCACTCGCATTCCTTTTGCCCGCCAATCGTTGCTAAAATAGAGCTTCCTCCCGAGCCTTCCTCGTGGACTTGCATGAACATTAAAGAAGTTGCGAAGCGAGCGAAAGTCTCAACCGCCACGGTATCGCGCACCATCAACGATTCCGAGAAGGTGAAGCCGGGAACCGCGGCGCGGGTGCGCAAGGCCATCGAAGAGCTGAACTTCTATCCCAACACCCACGCTCGCACCCTGGTGTCGGGCAGAAGCCGGATGCTGGGGCTCATCATCTCGGATATCACCAACCCGTTTTTCCCTGAACTGGTAAAAAGCTTTGAAGATCAGGCGGTAGAGCGCGGCCAGGAAGTCATCATCGGGAACACGGACTACAATCCCAAGCGGATGGCGGGATGCATTCGGCGCATGGTCGAACGCAAAGTCGATGGCGTCGCCATCATGACCTCTGAAGCGGATCCCGCGCTGGTCACCGAACTCACCCGCCGCAACATTCCCACCGTGTTCATGGATACCGGCAAAACTGGCCTGCACAGCGCTAACATTCGCATCGATTACGCCCAGGGCATTCACGAGGCGATGCAGCATCTTTTTTCGCTCAATCATCGACGCATCGCCTTTATCGCAGGTCCCATGAACCTGGAGTCGGCACGCACCCGGCGCGATGCTTACCTCTCCGGCCTCAAGTCGATGGGACTCTCCGACAAGTCCATGATCGAAAAAGGGGACCACCGGATTGAAGGCGGCGCCATGGCCATGAGGAGCTTGCTGAAATTGCCGCATCGCTCCAACCGCCGTCATCGCCTCGAATGATCTGACCGCGATTGGAGCCCTGGGTGCGATTCTCCACGCCGGATTGAAAGTTCCGGAAGACATATCGCTGATTGGTTTTGACGATATTTCGTTCGCCCATCTTACCCAGCCACCTCTGACCACCATAATCCTGTCGCGCACCCAGCTCGCGGTTACCGCTTTTGCCGCGCTCGAGGCGCTGATTCGAAAAGAAGAGGACCCCCACCTCGACTACTCGATCCCGACCCACCTGGTGATGCGAGGTTCGACCCGCGCGATCTAGCGTTCTGCGATCGAGCGCTCCGTCACCAGCGCTCTGTCATCCAGCGCCGCACAATCGAGCTCTGTGTCATCCTGAGCGGAGTAACTGCTTCGCTTCGCGAAGCAGTCGCGTAGTCGAAGGACCCCTATAAGCTGAATCGGGCGCAGCCGAATTTCTTTCGCCCTTTTCAGGGCTGCGCCATTTCTGCCACGTTACCCAGGGCTGGCGCCCGGAGCTGCATTCTTGCGCCGCTGCGCAGCTTCCAAGGTCGTATTCGTTCAAATCCGCGCTTGCGCCGTTGGCGGCGGAGCAGACGTATACGTCGGGCTTGATCCCGGTAGCAGCCTGATATCGCTCCGAGATCTGCGCCGCAAACCTGGACGCGTCGGCGGCCTTCACCAGGTTCACCGTGCAGCCGCCAAAGCCTCCGCCCGTCATGCGCCCGCCGTAGTAGCCATCCAGCGACTCCGCGATTTCAACCATGATGTCCAGTTCCCGGCAACTGACTTCAAAAAGATCGCGCAGACTGCGGTGCGATTCCCGCATCAGGCTGCCGAATCGGTCCACATCCCCCGCAGCCAGGTATTTGGCGCCTTCCAGCACGCGCTGGTTTTCCGTCACCACATGCAGGCAGCGCTTATAGATGGTCGGCGGGAATCCCAGCGATGTGCTGCTCCAGTTGCTCCACAGAAATGTCTCGCAAGGCACGCGCGTTCGGATACCACTCGCTCAAGATCCGCACTCCTTCATCGCATTCGTCACGGCGGCGATTGTAGGCGCCGCTGGCGTGCTCATGCTTCACCATGGTGTTGCAGATCACCAGGCGAACGTTCTCCGGAATGGGAATCAACTTGAACTCAAGCGAACGGCAATCCAGCAGCAAGGCGTGCCCGGCTTTGCCCAGACACGAAACGAACTGGTCCATGATGCCGACCCGCGCGCCGATAAATACGTTTTCCGCTCTTTGGCACAACTTGGCGACTTCGGGCAAGGAAAGGCGCGCGCCGTTAAGGCTCATCAAGGCGAGCGCGCTCGCCACCTCGATGGCGGCCGAAGAACTCAGCCCGGCACCGATGGGCACTTCACCCCGAACCAGCAAGCTGGCGCCCGGCGTGGGATGCCCGATCTCCTGCAGCATGACCGCAATCCCCAGAACGTAGTCCGACCACACGCCCTTGCCGCGGCTGGGCAGGTTTTCCAGATCGAATTCAAGCTGTTCGGAAAACTCTTCCGATCGAATAACCAGTTTCCGGTCCGGCCGCGGAGAGACGGCGACCCGGGTGGAAAAGCCGATGGCGCAGGGCATCACGAAACCATCGTTGTAATCGGTGTGCTCGCCCAACAAATTGACCCGCCCCGGGGCGCAAAAGATGCGGGGCTGCGACCCGAACAAGCTCTCAAAATGTTGAGCCAATTCTGTCGACTTCATAGGGTCCAAAAAGTAACGCGGGACAAAGCGCAGAAACGGGACGTGAAATCCGAGTTGGGAGTATGAAATACTGCATATGTAATCGCTTACAGTCTGCCACAATAAGCGGCTACCCAGCTCCCTGTCAAATGACGTCTGATTTATTGATATCTCGGACCTGCAAGGCTTTCGGGTACATTGTAACTCAAGGGTCGGAGGCACGGGATTGAAGCTTACCGAAGACCCACATCGCCGATTTAACCCTCTCACCGACGAATGGGTGCTGGTATCCCCGCACCGCGCCGGCCGGCCGTGGCAGGGACAGCTGGAGAAAGTCGCCACCAAACACTGAACCCGAATATGACCCCACCTGCTACCTTTGTCCGGGCAATGCCCGGGCGGGGGGCGTGCTTAATCCGCGCTACACCGGCACCTTCGTTTTCGACAATGACTTTGCCGCCCTCAAACCCGCGGTTCGAGACGACCGCATGGACATCGAAAACCGGGGATTGCTGGTCGCGGAAGGCGAGCCCGGCCTCTGCCGGGTAATCTGCTTCTCCCCGCGCCATGACCTTACCCTGGCCACCATGTCGCCGAAGGACATCGAAGGCGTGATCCATACCTGGACCGCCCAATTCCGCGAACTGGGCGCAATGCCGCAGATCAACCACGTGCAGATCTTCGAGAATCGCGGCGTCGATGATGGGAGCCAGCAATCCTCATCCCCACTGCCAGATCTGGGCCACCCATTCGGTTCCGGACATCCCCGGAAAAGAACTGGCCTGCCAGGCTGGCTACTTCGAAAGACATAACAATTGTTTACTGTGTGATTACGTCGAACTGGAGGACCAGCAGAAGGTTCGCGTGGTTTGCCAGAACGAGGGCTTCGTTGCCCTGGTGCCCTTCTGGGCGGTCTGGCCTTTCGAAATCCTGGTTTGCAGCCGCCGCCACCTGGGAACGTTTCCCGGAGTTTACGGATAAAGAAGCTTCGCCTGCTGGCCCAGATCCTGCAGCAGGTGACTTCAACTTACGACAAGGTTTTTGACGTCCCCTTCCCGTATTCCATGGGCTTTCATCAATCGCCCACCGACGGCAACCCGCATCATGAATGCGCATTTCCACGCGCACTTCTATCCTCCGCTTCTGCGCTCTGCGACCATTCGAAAATTCATGGTGGGATTTGAAATGCTGGGCATGCCGCAACGCGACATCACTCCGGAAAGCGCCGCGGCGCATTTGAAGGCGCTGATGACTACTCAAGAAGTGTCATCCTGAGCGGAGTGGCTGCTTCGCTTTAGCCGAAGCAGGCGCGCAGTCGAAGGACCCCTATGAGCGCAATCGCTGTCGGACACGGCCGCGGAGGGCGGCAACTCTCAGTGCGCGGCAATGGTGATTGCCAGAGGTAGGGCTCGTTCGACTCCGTTAGTCCGTTCGCTTGCGAACGGACTAACTGCGCTCAGGATGACAGCTGGTCTTGATGGCAAAACGAAAACTCGTTGACAAAGGCGCAGCAAGCCTGCAATCGTTTACACCGTTTGCCGGAAATGCGGGTTTTCAGTCCAGCTCACGATTCACGAGGGAGAACTATTCATGTTGAGGACCATCGATTGGACCATCATGATCGTGTATTTCGTCTTCGTGCTCGGAATCGGAGCTGTCCTCAAGCGCTACGTGAAAACCAGTACGGACTTCTTTCTCGCCGGACGCTCCATTCCCGCATGGGTTGCCGGCCTGGCCTTTCTTTCCGCGAACCTGGGGGCCCAGGAAGTGATCGGCATGGGCGCTTCCGGGGCGAAGTATGGCATCGCCACCAGCCATTTTTACTGGATTGGCGCTATCCCGGCCATGGTGTTCGTCGGCGTGTTCATGATGCCCTTCTATTACGGCTCGCGGGCGCGTTCTGTGCCCGAATATCTCCGCCTGCGCTTTGATGAGAAGACTCGCGGGCTCAACGCCGTTTCGTTCGCCGTCATGACTCTGTTTTCTTCTGGCATTTCCATGTATGCCATGGCGAAGCTGATCCAGATCCTGCACATCTTCGACTCGCCCTTTGCCTGGCTGGGACTGCCGCAAGCCTGGATATTTCACTTGTCGCTGGTCATCTCGGCGCTGGTGGTTCTGGGATACATCCTGCTCGGCGGGCTGACCAGCGCGATCTACAACGAGGTAGTCCAGTTTTTCCTGATCGTCGCCGGATTTCTTCCGCTGGTCTGGCTGGGCTTGAAGAATATCGGAGGCTGGCACGGGCTGAAGGCCAATCTTGATCCCTCGTACACTCATTCCTGGCTGGGCATGAGTAATCCGCACACCAACCGCCTGGGCGTGGAATGGTTCGGCCTGACCATGGGATTGGGCTTCGTGCTGTCGTTTGGATACTGGTGCACGGATTTTCTGGTGATCCAGCGGGCCATGGCGGCCAACTCCATGAATTCCGCACGCTGTACTCCACTCATCGCGGCCTTCCCCAAGATGCTTTTCCCGTTCCTGGTCATCCTGCCGGGATTGATTGCGATTGCTCTGCCCACGCAGAATCTCGCCAATCTGGCGGGCACTCATGCCGCCACCACCAGGGCCAGAGCGAAGGACGAGGCTTGATTCCGGCCAAGATGGATGCCTCCGGCCAGCCATCCGCGACAAGGACGGGACCATCGAGCTCGATTACGACCTGGCCACTCCCAACATGCTCTTGCACTACTTTCCCACCGGGATCCTGGGCCTCGGTCTGACCGCGCTGCTGGCCAGTTTCATGTCCGGCATGGCGGGAAACGTAACCGCGTTCAACACCGTGTGGACGTATGACATCTACCAGTCGTACATCAACAAGACAGCGAGCGATGAGCACTACCTCTGGATGGGCCACATGGCCACCATCTTCGGCATCGCGCTGTCCGTGGCGGCCGCCTACATGGCAACCCGGTTCAACAACATCATGGACATGCTGCAGTTGGTGTTCGCCTTCGTGAATGCCCCGCTGTTCGCTACCTTCCTGCTGGGCATGTTCTGGAAGCGGACCACCGGCCACGGAGCCTTCACCGGATTGCTGGGAGGCACGATGGCCGCCGCGCTGCACCACGTGCTGACCCTGCCCCAGGGCGCCGTCCCCGGCGTGAAGGGCGGATGGATCGCCACCCTGCACGTTTACCCCAGCGAAATGGCGCAGAATTTCTGGACCGCCATTTATGCCTGGACCACCTGCTTTGTGATCACAATCGTGGTCAGCCTGCTGACCCGCGCGCATGACGAGAAGGAACTCGCAGGCCTGGTGTACTCGCTCACCGAACGCCCGACGCAGCAAGGTCTGCACTGGTATCAACGGCCCGCGGTGCTGGCCGTGGTGGTACTGGCGGCCACTGCTTTGCTGAATATTGTTTTCCGATAGGAGAAAAGATGGGACTCGATATTCGACTGCCAATTGGTTTCCTGTTCTCCATCTTTGGAGTGTTGCTGATCGCCTTCGGGGCGCTGAGCGACAAAAGCTATTTATGAGCGCTCGCTGGGCATCAATATCAACCTCGAGTGGGGAATCGTCATGCTGTTGTTTGGGGCGGCTCATGCTCTTCCTGGGCCGGCGCGGAACCAAAATCTGAGCGACCGGACCTGCCACGAACTTCAGACCTCGAGAGCACCAGACTCATTTTCGCAAAAATCAGGAGCACGCCATGGACAAAATTCGATCATCACCGGATTGAACCTCGCAGCTTCTGGTTCGCTGTTGCTGCCTCTTTCTTTGGCAACCGCACTACAGGCGCAGACGCCGCCACCTCCGCCCATCATGCTGGGGACCGCCTGGTATCCGGAACAATGGCCAGAGTCGCGATGGGACGCCGACCTCACGCTGATGCAGCAAGCCGGAATCCACATGGTGCGCGTCGGCGAATTTGCCTGGAGCCGAATGGAGCCCAGCGAAGGCCACTACGATCTGGACTGGCTGGATCGCGCCGTCGCCGCCGCCGCAAAGCACGGCATCTACACCGTAGTAGGCACTCCAACCGCCGCTCCGCCGGCATGGCTGACGCAGAAATATCCCGAGACCCTGCGCATCGATGAAGCAGGGCCACCGCGCTCGAACATGGAAACCGGCAGCAGTTCAACTTCGCCAATCCCAAGTATCGCGAACTGGCACGCAAGATCGCCGAGCAGATGGCCAAGCGTTTCGGACACAATCCTTACGTGCTGGGCTGGCAAATCGATAACGAGTATTCCAGGACATCTCGTTCGATCCCGATACCAAGACGCAATTCCAGCAGTGGCTCAAGGCGCGATATGGCACTCTGGACAATCTGAACGCGCGCTGGACCACCTCCTACTGGAGCGAAACCATTTTTGAATGGAGCCAGATTCCGATTCAGACGCAATACGGCAATCCCGGCCTGTTGCTGGCCTGGAAACGCTTTGTCAGCGATACCTGGCGCAGCTATCAGAAGAACCAACTGGAGGTCATTCGCGCCAATTCCGATCCCAAACAGTTCATCACCACGAACACGATGGGTTGGTATGACGGCTTCGATCACTACGTCGTCGAGAAAGATCTCGACCTCGCCTCCTGGGACGACTACGTCGGACAGGGACACCTCGATCCCGCCAGGAACGGCTTTGCCCACGACCTGACGCGCGGATTTAAAGGCAAGAATTTCTGGGTCATGGAGACCCAGCCAGGCTCGGTAAACTGGGCCCCGGTCAACAACTCCCTCGATAAAGGAGAAGTCCGGGCGATGGCCTGGCACGCCGTGGGACATGGCGCCGATGTCGTCAGCTACTGGCAATGGCGCAGCGCGTTGAATGGCCAGGAGGAATACCACGGAACGCTGGTGGGAGCGGACGGCACGCCCGTGCCCTTTTATACCGAAGCGCAGCAGATCGGCCAGGAGTTTGCCAAGGCCGGTCCGGCGCTGGCGGGAACCTCAGTCAAATCCGAAGTTGCGATGCTGCACTCCTATGACAGCCGCTGGGCCATCGATTGGCAGCGCCACAACAAAAACTACGATCCTGCCGCAGAGCTGGTTACCTATTACGGACCGCTGCGCGCAGTCAGCCAGTCTATCGACGTAGTTGAACCGGTCGCGCCGCTGAGTCAATACAAGCTGGTTGTGGCACCCGGGACTGAACGTGCTCTCAGACGCAGCCGCCAAGAATCTTATTGAATATGTCCGCCAGGGCGGACACCTGGTGCTGGGCCAGCGCTCTGCCATGAAAGATGAAGACAACGGGCTGCAGCCTGAACGCCAGCCCGGCCCGCTGACGGATCTGCTGGGTGGCCGGGTTGAGCAATACTACGCGCTGGTCGATCCGGTTGCGATCGAAGGAAAGTTCGGCTCGGGACAAAGCAAGCTCTGGGCTGAGTTGCTGAGTGCCAACAGAAAAAGACACCGAAGTCCTCGAAACCTACGGCAAGAGCAACGGTTGGCTCGATGGCAAGCCCGCAGCCATCACTCGAAAAGTCGGCAACGGCCGCATCACCTACATCGGAGCCTGGCTCGACGGCTCCGCCATGACCGCGGCGGCGAAATGGATGACGGACGTGAGCGGCGTGAAACCCGCGCTGGGCAAGGTCCCGAAGGGGTCGAAGTCTATCCGCGCTACGGCGACCACGGGCGTCGTGTACATTCTGGTCAACTTGTCGAAAGCTGAGCAGACCGTTGCGCTGCCGTCCGCCATGAATGACGTGCTCCAAGGCGGATCGAAGCAGTCGGTCAAGCTTCCCGTTTATGGGGTAGCGGTGCTGTCGAAATAATTGTGTCTGTGTGGGGCGGGCGCCCTTGTCCGCCGCTTTTGACACTTGACTTCGATTTCGACCTGTTGGAGACAACAAGGTCAAAACCAAAAGCGGCGGGCAAGGGCGTCCGCCCTACACTGTCCGACCCACAACGACTAGCTGACCCAGGTGAGCAACTGCTTGAGATCGGTTGGACTCGACGATTGCGGTGCCGCGCGGCATCGCCGGGCCAATCGCCAGCGCTTCGTTGTGGCCTTCGAACCACACCAGGAACGAAGATTTCTCCGCTCCGGTCAGGCGCTGCTGATTCAAATAGGTGTAGTAGGAACCCATGTCCGCATCCACCAGCGATCCCGCGGGATCGAGATCGGCATTGGGCCGGATTGCCAGACAGCAACTCGTTCATCGGTTTCTGCCGCTGTCGCGGGGCAAAGCGCACCAGCAAAGTGAGAGGCTGGGCCCGGCGCAGGGTTTCGCGCGCCGCCCATTGCGCGAAGGTGGTGCTGAAAATCTGCGTTCCCGAACCCTCTGTCAGCAGCTTGACCTGAAAGCGATCCAGCACTTCATCTCTTTGCCCGCGCCCGATTTCGCCCATGCCTGTTTTGCCCATTCCAAGGTCCGCGGGACGCATCTGCGCCAGCAGCGTGCGCAGTGTCTCCGGGCCCATGCCGGGTTTTTCGATTTCCCCATGCATCTTGCGCAGCAGCATCGCGCGCGCGGGTGCCAGGGCGCTGTAGGAGACACAGGTGAGCGCAGGATCGTGGTCCGCTTCCTCACCTCCGTCAATGTACCAGTGGGCATAAGGAGCGGGATGCGCTTTGGCCCTGGCGGCAACCGCATTCAGCAGCGTCTCCAAGCCCATTTTCGGGATTCACGCGGCTGAAATATCCGCCATGGGCGCGCAGTTTGCGAAAGAGGGGTTCCTCGGGCGCAGTCACGCCCTGGCCGATGACGGCGATCCAAGCCGGGGGACGCAGGCAGGTTCCGGCGGCGCCGCCGACCTGCAGACGGCCCGCGTATTCCATCGCCGCCTTGCGAAAGGCATCCAGTTGATGGGTGGCTCCAGAGATGCGCCGATAACTGTTCAACGAAAATGGGCCGGTGAGTTGACCCAATCGAAATTCTTCGAGCTTCGAGGACTGGCTGATCTGGGCGAATCCCTGAAACCATTCTTTCAGCTGTTGCGCGGACAGAGAATTCAGATTCGCCAGTTCCTTCTCGATGGCCGTGCGCTCGGGAGGAAACTTGAAATCGTAGTCGATGACCTCGCGCAGCAGGCTCGGCACAAAGGTCAGCGGCAGCTGTTGCAGGGCCGCAACGTAGTCCGTGACCAGCTTTCTGGCCTCGGGCGGATAGCCATTGAACTGCTCCGGCTTGAGATCGCTGTGGAAGCATAAGCGCTACAACAGCTCCGGAATCGGCTTGCCCTGCGCGAGGGCGGCGGAAAAATCCAGCATCGACCCTAGGGTCGGCACCAGATCCGTCGATTCCATGGCGCGGTCGTAAACCACACCCGGGCGCACACCCGCGCCCAGAGCCATCATCCAGGTGGTCCGGGAGAGCGCGTCGCCGGTGCGATGATGCTGGAATCCGTTGCCGCCGGAATCCTCGTCCGCATCGCGCCCAAAGTCCGGCAGGATGAACAGGGTCGTGTTGCCGGCGTATTCCGGCTCGGTTTGGATCGCCTTGCCATAGTTCGGCGCACAGGCGATCGGTGCGCCGGATGCCATCGATGTAGAGCGAATAAGCTCCGGCATGGGCGATATCGATATCGTGCATGGTGATCCACAGCAGGCTGGGCGCCACCTGCCGCATCAATTGACGCGCGATATACACCGAGAGTTCGTCCGGACTCGAAAGCGTCCGCGCATGGGCCTTGAAATCATCCACCGAGAGCTTCAGCAACATTCTCCAGCTGCTGCAATTCAAACTCGCGGCCTCCGAGTTCAGGAGCGTAAAAGGGCGTCTCGTAGTTGTCCCGCAGCAGATGATCGAAGTCGCCGCTGGCGCCCGACATGGCCGCCGTCAACAGATGCTTCGGCAGAATCACGGTCGCTCCCGATCCCGGCGCCATAGGAAGGATGGCTGCTCTCGCCAATGCGGTTGAAACCGTTGCTGGGAGCCACGACCCATGCATCCGAGCTGGGACGCCTCAGGTCTTTGCGGAAGTATTCGAATACGGTTGGGTGTTGCCGGCGGGACCGCGGCAAAGTTATTGAAGGTCTCGTAAACTCCGGTGACCAGGCTGGCGGTCGCCACGTAGTGGCCCAGGATTCCCCGATTGACCACCTGGGTAAAGAAAGCCGACTGCGGGATGAGTTCGCGCATCAGGTGCGGAATGTTCTCCTGCCCTTCCGGCGCAAATGTTTCCTGGTCCCGCGCTCCGCCGCCAAACGTGATCACCACTACTTTTCTCTTCTTACGGGTGGCCAGCGCTCGGGCCATCGCGCTCGGGGCCAGCAATGCGCTCCCCAGCGCCAGTCCGGCCGCCGTCCGCAGGAATTCGCGGCGATTGCAGGCCAGCTGCCGGGACAGTTCTCGAGGGCGGACGCCGCCGCAGCGGCCCGGCCTCTAGCGGTCAGCAATGAAAAGTTCTATGCCATCACAACTCCCAGTCCGAATCCTGTACGCAGCAGCGCGAGGGAGGACGCCCGTCCTCCATTAAACCCGCTAAATCACTACTTCGCCGACGGCCCATCCTTCGCCGAATATACAAACTGCCGAATGTCCGCCCTCTGCTTGTCGACCTCCGCCAGGTGCTCCGCGCGGAGCTGCTGATACACCTGCAACTCCTGCTGCGCAAGTTCCTTTTGTTTCGGTGCGCACGTACGCCTGGCCCAGCCGGTAGTGAGCATCCGCCAGATCCGGACTCAGTTGCAGCGCCCGTCATATTCCGGAATAGACTTCGGCATACTTGCTCTGGTCAGAGTAAAGATTCCCCAGTTGCAGGTGCGCCTCGGCCAGCTTCTCATCGAGCGCGATCGACTTCTTCAGCAGGGCTTCAATCTGCTGTAGATCCAAATCCGGGTCCTGCGCCCGCTTCCCTTTCCATAAGCTCATCGCATAGTAGTAGAGCGCGCGAGCATTTTGCGGCTGAAGTTCGGCGAAGCGGCGGAAGCGCTGGATGACCTCGTCGGCCTGGCTCGGCGAGCTGTCGTAGGCCTTGGACAGAAAAAGGTAGCAGCTGGGATCGGACGGGTCGAGATCGGCCCCCTGCAGCAGGGCCTTCACGGCCTCGTCGTAGTTGCCGCGTGAGTACAGGGCCATGCCCAAGCCGATGATCAGCCGGGGCGATTTGGGATAGCGCTCGGTGGCGTGCTGAAACACTTCAATGGCGGGCCCGAGCGTGCGGTGAATGAGCAACTCGCTTCCCCAGTCGAACAGGTTGCTCTCGCTCGGATCCATGTGGGCGGCGGTTTCGTATTCATTGGCCGCCTCAACGAATTTCCCGTCCTTCTCTTCGATCTCGCCCAGCAGGTTGTGCAGTTCCGCTGTGTTCTTCTTTTTCAACAGATCCTGCACCAATTGCCGGGCATCCGCGAGCCGCCCGGTCAAAACGTAAGCCAGGGACAAATCGTAGCCATTATCGTAGGAAGAAGGATCGATCTGCTGGGCCTGGCCGAGAAAAGGAACAGCGGCGGCGACTTTTCCGGAGTGGACGTAAAACTCACCC
The DNA here is from genome assembly GCA_963816025.1 of Terriglobia bacterium. Taxonomy (GTDB): domain Bacteria; phylum Acidobacteriota; class Terriglobia; order Terriglobales; family Acidobacteriaceae; genus JAIQFF01. The sequence continues at coordinate 545,178 of CAWFJA010000023.1, read as the reverse complement.
AGGTTGTGGTTGGTGTCGAAGTTTTTAGGATCGAGCTCAACCGCCTTCCTGAATTCCACTCCCGCCAGCTCCACCTTTCCCAGGCGCATCAGGTTGGCCGCCAGGTTGGTTCTGGCGGACGCGGAATCCGGTTTCAGGCGTACCGCACTCTGCAGGTGCGGGCTGGCCTTCGCGTCCTGCGATTGCGCGGAATAGACCAGGCCCAGGAGTTCATGGACTTCGAAGCTTTCGGGAACCTCATGCACCAGGCTCTCCAGCCGTTGGGCGGCTTCGGCAAAATGGCCTGACTCGTATTGCGCAACGGCGGCCTGAAATTCACGCTCCAGGCGCTGTCCCTGAGCCTCGATTGCCAGCAACGGCGGGACCCACGCCAACACGACCAGGGAGACGAGAGGAATGAACCAAAGCGACCGATGCCGGATGATCACGGTCTTCCCATGCTAACACCGCACCCGAACGGGCGGGATAGTCTGACCCATCGTATAAAGGGCGGAAGGCTTTGCTACCCAGTGCCTTCCGCCCGTGATTGCCTCGCTTAGCTCAACCCTTCTAGAACCGCAATTTCAAAGCAAACTGGATCTGCCTCGGATCGTAGGGAGCATCGCGAGTTGAACCCACTTCGCCAAAGTTCGAGCTGGTGAAATTGCCCGATCCGCCGATGGCGACGACTCCGTTGCCACCGAATTCAGGAGCGTTGAAGTTCGGGTGATTGAGAATATTGAAGAACTCAGCCCGGAACTGCAAGGAAAACCGTTCGCCGAGCTTGAAGTCCTTGAAGGTGGAGAAGTCCATCCGCTTAAAGGGCGGGCCAGCAAGCTGGGTGGGAGAGCCGCCCAACAGGCCAAGGCCACCATTAATCGGAATGCATCCCGGAACCGAAGTCGGATCGGGTCCAGTGGACCGAAACACGCAGGGCTGGGTGAATGCCGCCGGGTTGCCGAGGAAGCTGGGCTGGCCGTTGGAGTCGATGTGCATCCCTCTCTTCAAGTCCTGGCCCGGGACCACGATATCGTAGCATCCCGTACCGTTGCCGGTGCCAGAAGGACAGCTGAGTGTGATCGGTTGTCCGCCCTGCAAGACCACACCCCAACTCAGACTCCAGCCTCCGAGCAAGGCATTTGCAACCCCACCCGCATTCGACATGTAAGCCTTGCTGTGACCGAAAGGAAGCTCGTAACTGCCGCTGATGTGTACGACGTTCCGAATATCGAACGAAGCCAGGCCGTAGTCGTACTGAATTCCGGCGCCTGGAACATCCGGGGCGCGGAAGCCCGCCGTGCTCCCGCCGTTCAGCAGATCGCCGGCATCGGTGCGCGCCTGCGACCAGGTGTAGGTCGCCAGAAAGCTCAGCCCACTGGCGAATTGCTTCTCCACCTTGGTCTGGAGGGAATGATAGTGGCTGTTGCCGTTGGTGGTCGCGTAACTTCCGCCTTGCCCGAAATCCGGGAAGGGCAGCCCGCCTTGCGAAGCGGGCAGGGTGCCAAGGTTAGCGTCCACGGGCAGGACTTGAGTCGGATGGTTGGAGTTGGGGAACGTCTCCAAATGCCGCCCCAGTGAAGTCACGTAGCCCATCTGGAAGGTCAGCGTGGGCGTTATTTGATATTGGAACGTGAAGTTACCGCTCATGGAGTAGGGAGTTTTGTAGTCGAACTGGATGCCGCGCAACGCTAAGCCGCTGGCATTGACCAAAGTTGGGTCGAGGGGTGTGCAGGTGAAGCCAACTTCAAAGGTGGCTGCGCGGCGGCGCATCCGGGGAATGAGATCGGAGTGACCGTCGTCCGGGGCCGCGTATTGGAAGTTGAACTGGAAGGGATAGTTTTCTCCCAGGTTGGGTGAAAATCCGCGGTTCTCAAACCCGTTGTAAAAGAGTCCGAACCCGCCGCGGGCAACCAGTTTGGGCGTAACTTCGTAGGCGAAGCCGAACCGGGGCGCAAAATTATATTTTTGCGATTTCCCCAGTCCCTTACCGAACTTATCGCCGATCACAACTCCAATGCCATCCTGCGCAGTCAAGGTGTTGAAGCTGGGAGAGAAGTTCGCAGCATTGGTTCCCGACGGAAGCAGGTACAGCGGAGTATTGCTGGGCGGGCCGCTGGGAACGAAGTTGGCCTGGGCCCCGTGGTGCTCAAATACGAGACCGAAGAAATCCCAGCGCAAGCCGAGGTTTACAGTCAGTTTGGGCGTGACCTTCCAATCGTCATTGAAGTAGCTGCCGTAGTAATTCTTTCCGTTATCGGTGAGCGAGATGTTGGAGACGAACACGCTGTTGTTGCCCGCGCCCGTCGAAGCACCCCCTACATTATCAATTGCATTGGCGATGGTCGGGTCGTGCAGTGTCGGCGACAGCAGGAACTGCGCGCGTCCGGTATTGCCGTTGCGCACGTTGGGGACGTCGGTGTAAACGCTGCCGTAGTCAAATTCACCGCGCGACCACGGTGGCTGCAGGGTCGAGAACTTCACATGCTGCCACTCAAAACCCATTTTGAAAGTGTGCTTGCCATAGATCTTGGTGAAGTCGTCGGTGGCCTGGAAAGTAGAAGTGACTTCGTCAGAGGGCAGGAAGGCGTTGCTGCCCAGAGTTGACAGTCCATTGATTCCGAAAGCGGGAAGTCCGCCGTTTTCGTTCAACTGCGGAATACCCTGGATGCCGAATTGTCCGGGTATGTCGGTAAGGTCATTGGCCGAAGGTGACACGCGCGTAGTGTGGAGATAATTGAGGCCGGCGCGAGCCACATTGACCATGCTCGGGGAGAATACATGGGTCCAGGCCAGGGCGCTCTGTTGCGCGTTCGCGGTCTGGTTGCCCTGTTGGAAGCCGCCACCGTCAGCTATGCCTCCGAAAATTCCGGGGATGAACTGGGGGTCGTCCACCAGGCTGAAGCGGTAGAACAACTGGTTCTTGGTGCTGAAGTTCAGGTCCAACCGGGTATCGAACGAGTTGCGGCGCTCATTCAGCTTGGGAGAGTTTCCGAAGTTGTTAAAGAGAGTGCCGCTGGTGGGCGTGGGATACAGATTCAACAATTTAATGGCGTTTGGATCCAGCCGGTTGAGCGGCAACTGATTCAGACTGCAGGTGGCGAGACTGTAAGCCGCAGTGCTGGGCGCGCAATTGGTGTTAATGGGGTCGCGAGCAAAGCCTGTGGCGGTGGCGAGCCGGCCTGAAACCGGATCGACCACGCCGGCCGTGACGGGCCGGGTGGTGGCAGGATCAAGGATCGTCCCCAGGGGAACGGTGCGGCCTAACGCATCCGTTTCAAGGCTGCCGTTTTGACCGGTGATCAAGTCCGAGAAGTCCGCAATAGCAGGATTAGCGCCAAGGCCATTGATGCCGTTTCGTTCCAACGCGGTGGGTACGGAGCCGCTCAGAATCGTGCCCTGAAGCCGGCGCAATCCTTCGTAGTCGCCGAAGATGAAGACCTTGTTCTTGATGATCGGTCCGCCGAGCGATGCTCCGAACTGATTCTGTCGAAGTTCGCCCTTGGGCACGTTGTGGAAATTTTCAAACCAGTCGGCGGCATCCAGTTTGTCGTTCCGCAAATACTCCCAGGCCGCGCCGTGGAAGCTGTTGGTGCCCGACTTGATGGTGGCGTTCAGCACGGCGGCGCCGGAGCGGCCGAACTCGGCGCTGAAGCCGGAAGTCTGCACCTTGAACTCCTGAATCGCTTCCAGTGGAGGAAGCACGACGTAGTTGGTTCCGTTCAGGAAGTCCACGGTGTCGGAATTGTTGTCAATACCATCCAGCATGTAGTTGTTCTGCGCTGGACGGTTGCCGTTGGCCGCGAAAGCGCCGGTGGCCGCGTTACCGCGAGTGTCCGCCTGGGGAGAGTTCACGCCGGCGGCGAGTTGCGCCAGGAAGGTGAAATTCCGGCCGTTCAGGGCTTGATTTTCGATCTGGTGACTGCCTATGACCTGTCCGACGGAAGCGTCCTCGGTCTGCATCAACGGCACGGTTGACGTTACTTCGACGGTTTCGGTCGCGGCGCCCGGCTTGAGCTGGAGGTTGGCCACCACGTGTTGTTGCACGGCAACCGTCAAGGCCTGCTGGGTCGTGGAAAACCCGCTCGCGGTCGCGGAGACCTGGTAGTTTCCGATCCTCACCGGGGAGAAGGTGTATCCGCCGCTGGCATCGCTGTGAGTCTGGAGAACCAGACCGTTGTCCGTGTTGGTCAGGGTGATGCTCGCGTTGGGGACGACCGCACCACTGCTATCCTGAATGGTTCCGGTAATTGAACCTTGGTCAATCTGGCCGAACGCCAGCTGGCTAGTGAGCTGGACCAAGCCCAGGCAAATAAGCGCTACCCAGAGTAATCCTAAGCGTCGCGGCAGAGGGAAATTCTGATTTCCAGTCATGACCTAAGTCCTCTCATTCGTGAATCTCGTTGAATTGTTGATCGGCCCAAGCGCAAAACCCTTGCCGGTCGCTGCTCTCAGAGTGAGTCGCTTACTCAAGCAATCGTTTTCTGGCCCGCCCAACAGAGTTTTTATTAATGTAAACGTGTACATTAGCGAAACCGGGACAACCTTAGAACAGGTCTTCAGAACTTGTCAAGAATAAAACTAGTACCTTTGTATTAGTGAACCGCTTCCGATGAATTAGCCCTTCCCAAAGCTGGAATCTACCTGGATCCAGAAGCTTTATCCCCAGTAACCAGCGTGATTACTCTGGACCGGGACTCACCCGCGACCCCTTTGGCGGCCTTTTCTCCTGGCGTCGAGAGCGCTGAGCCTGGGAGCGAGGGCGTCATGCTGAGCTGGCGAAGCATCTGGCGTGGAGCTCAGTAGGAAAGAAAAGGCGCCAAATGTGCGCTGCGCGCTAGATCCCTTCGACTTCGCTCAGGGCAGGCTCTTCGGGACTTAAGTCCCTCAGGATGACGCCACTTCGAGATTGCATTCCAAATTCGGCCACTACCGAGCCGAGTCTTGGCGTCCGCAAGTCCCGCGGTTTGGATTAACGTCATCCCCGGTGCTAACATGCGCTTCATTGGGCCATCAGGGCGGGGAACTTTTGAGGATGGCACGTTGCCCAGACAAAGACGAAAACCACATTGTTTTCACGTCGAACGTTTTCACGTCGAACCTTCTTAAGAGGAATCCGCTGGGCGCCTGTGCTCTTTCTTCCCGCGCCCTTCCATGCATCGCCCTTCCCTCGGTGGCTTCCAGCAACGCCCAAGGCTGGGACATCGTCGTTTCCCTTCGCTGATCTTCGCCTGACTCCTCACTATCCGGCAAAGTCTCCGCTGGACAATGTTCTGCTCAAAGTGGTTCCCGGAGCGGACGAGTACATCACGGAAAAGTACGCATTTGAAATCGCTCAGCTTCTCGGCGAATGGAGCATGGCGCTTAAGGCTGCGCCGCCCGCGCTCGCGAGTCTGACGAAATTCCTCGACGCGTCCATCCAGTCCGCTGCACTGCATCCGACTCGTGAAATCGCGCAATGTTCGGAAAATGGGATTGAAGTCTTCCGCAGACAATTTCCGCGGGACCTGATATCGGGTCGCGACAAATTTCTCCGCGAAATCGAAAGCTATCTGTCCCCTCTGACGCGCGTGGAAACCGCTGAATTCGAAATTGTCGCGATCGAAGAAACTGCAAGTTCTCCGGCGGAATTCGATATCAAAATTCGTTACGACCTGGTGGGCACGCGCCAAGATCAGGGACGCGAGCAGCGCGGGGGGCATTGGCTGACTCGCTGGTCGCGCGACGAAACCCGCGGCTGGCGCGCCCTGCGATGGCTGGCAACCGAAGAAACTCTGGCTCGCGCCCGCCCGCCAATTTTCATTGACGTTACTGCGCACGCGCTTGGCCAGACGGCTTCGTATAAGAACCAGATGCTGCGCGGCGTGGATCACTGGCGAACTGTCCTCGATGGAGCCTCCGGGATCGACGTGTACGGTAACGCGGGGCTGGCCGTGGGAGATTTCGACAACGACGGACTCGACGATCTTTACGTGTGCCAGCCCGCGGGACTGCCCAACCGCCTCTATCGCAATCGCGGCGATGGAACCTTCGAGGATGTGACCGAAGCATCCGGCGTCGGGGTGCTCGATGACACCGCCTGCGCCCTGTTCGCCGACTTTGAAAACAAGGGAGTGCAGGATCTGCTGGTGGTTTGCGGCGGCGGCCCGCTGCTGTTTCTGAATCAGGGCAACGGGAAATTCTCGCGCAAGTCCGATGCCTTCAAATTTGCCCGGCCTCCGCTGGGGACCTTCACCCATGCCGCCATCGCCGACTATGACCGCGACGGGCGTCTCGATATTTATTTCTGTCTCTATAGTTATTACGTCGGCCTGGACCAGTATCACTATCCCGTTCCTTATTTTGACGCGCGCAATGGGCCTCCAAACTTCCTGCTGCACAACGACGGCAACGCTACCTTCAGCGACCAGACGGAAGCCGCCGGGCTGAATGCCGAAAACGATCGCTACAGCTTCGCCTGCGCCTGGGGCGATCTCAACGCCGACGGATCGCCCGACCTCTATGTGGCCAACGACTTCGGGCGCAGCAATCTCTATCGCAATAACGGTAACGGAACCTTCACTGCCATCTCCTCCGAGGCGGGAGTTGAAGATGCGGGCGCCGGCATGAGCGCGACCTGGTTGGATTTCGATAACGACGGAAATCAGGACATCTACGTGGCCAACATGTGGTCTGCGGCCGGCCTGCGGGTTTCAGAGCAGAAGATCTTCCACCCGGACGATCCGGAGAATATCCGCGCCCTGTACCGCGGACACGCTCGCGGCAATTCGCTCTATCGAAATCAGGGAAACGGGAAGTTTCAAAACGTAAGCGAACCGGCGGGAGTTGAGATGGGCCGCTGGGCCTGGTCTTCCGACGCCTGGGACTTCGACCACGACGGCTATCCCGACCTGTACATCGCCAACGGATATATTTCTGGGCCCGACCCGCGCGATGTCTCCAGCTTTTTCTGGCGCCAGGTAGTGGGAAAGTCCCCGCAGAATTCCAACCCGTCGGCCAACTACGAACAGGGATGGAACGCCATCAACGAACTGATCCGCTCGGACTCTTCCTGGGCTGCGCCCGAGAGAAATGTTTTCTACGCCAACAATCGCGATGGCACATTCTCTGAGGTCTCCGGCGTGGTGGGCCTGGATTTTCCAGACGACAGCCGCACTTTCGTCCTGGCCGACCTCGACCACGACGGGCGACTCGAAGTCATCCTCAAAAACCGCGAACGCGCCGCAATTGCGCGTGTTGCGCAACGCCATGCAAGGTCTTGGCCACGGCATCGTATTCCGCCTGCGCGGCCAGAAAAGTAATCGCGATGCGATCGGCTCTGCGGTGACGGTCGAAGCCGGAAGTCATCGTCAGACCAGATATCTGCAGGCGGGCTCCGGTTTTCTGGCGCAGCACAGCAAGGAACTCTTCTTTGGACTGGGAACCGTAGAGGACACGGTCCGCGCCACCGTGCGCTGGCCCAGCGGCCTCACTCAGACCTTCGAGAACCTGCCGGTAGACCGCCGCATTGAAATTCAGGAAGGCGCGAACGATTTTCTGGCCCAGCCCTTCGCCGTGCCGCCTCCTTCTTATTCGCGCCCCGGCGATCCCCCGAAACTGGAGCCTTTGCCAACTTCGGTCGAGACCTGGCTCATCGAACCTTTGAGCGCCCCGGACTTTTCGTTGCCCGACCTCGCGGGGAAGTTGTGGACGCTGCAATCGCTCCGCGGCAGCTTCTCCCTGCTTAATTTCTGGTCCACGGCATCGCCATCTTGCGCGGAACAAATGCGGCTACTGCGCGACTCGCAGCGATCCTTCGCCTCCAGCAGCCTTCGCTTGATTGGCATCAATGTGGACGATCCACGCAATCCGCAAACGGTGCCGACCTTCGTGGCCAAAGAGGGAGTCTTCTTTCCCACATTGCTCGCCACCCCGGACGTAGCCGGCGTCTATAACATTGTTTATCGCTACCTGTTCGACCGCCGCCGCGACCTTCCGCTTCCGACATCGTTCCTCCTTAATAAGGAGGGCCTGATCGTAAAGGTCTACCAGGGGCCGGTGAATCCCGAACGGCTGATGGAGGACGTGAAATCGGTCCCGACCACTCCGGCCGATCGCGTGCGGAGCGCGCTGCCCTTCCCCGGAACGCTCTTCCTGAGCGCGTTCCAGCGCAACGATTTCACTTATGGCGTTTCCTTCTTCCAGCACGGCTATCTGGAGCACGCAGAGGCCTCGTTCAAGCAGGTCATCGCCGCCAAGCCTGACAATCCCGAAGCCCATTACAACCTCGGAACACTCTATCTGCGAAGAAACGACTTTCAGGATGCCCGCCAGTATCTCGAGCAGACGGTGAAGCTGCGCCCCGATTATCCCGAGGCCTGGAACAATCTCGGCATGGTCGCCGCCCATGACAATCAGCTGGACGAAGCCGTGCGCAACTTTCAGCAGGCCGCTGCAACAGCGTCCGGCCTACACCATCGCGCTGCTGAATCTGGGGAACCTCTATCGCCGGCAGGGCAACGTTGCCGAAGCGGAAAAACTGCTCAACCGCGCCCACGATATTGACCCGGACGATCCCGAAGTCAACTACAACCTGGGAATGCTCTACGCGCGGCAAGGCCAGACCCAGACTGCTCTGCCGTATCTTGAAAAGGCGGTGAGCCTGCGTCCGGATTATCCCGACGCGCTGAACAATCTGGGTGTACTCTTGGTCCAGGAACAGCGTTATCCGGAAGCGGAACAGCGGTTCCAGGACTGCATCCAGGTGGCGCCCAACTTCGACCAGGCCTATCTCAATCTGGCCCGCCTTTACGTCATCTTGGACGACAAGGAAAAGGCGCGAGAAGTATTGCTCGCGTTGCTGCGCCAGCAGCCCGACCACAAGATGGCCCAGCAGGCGCTGGAAATGCTACATTGACCCTTTGACACCTGTAATCAAAGTGCCCGCGGAGATATACCGGGAGATGGCCTTCGGTACCCCACTTCAGCATCCATCCAGGAACGCGGGCCGCGGGCGGGTCTTGCGCCGAATGCTCGCGCTGGCGGCCATTTCCATCTTTATCTCGATCTCTGCCGCAGCGTCTGTCGGCGCAGCAATCCGCTCCAGCGCGGACCAAGCCGCGGGCCGCTGCCCCGGCCGCATCACCTTTTCTTGAAGCCGAAACCCTGCTGCGCCAGGGTTCGATTGAAGAAGCCAAACAGAAAATACAGGAACAGCTCAAGCTGAATCCCTCGAGCGTTGAGGGTTACAACCTGCTCGGCATTGTGTACAGCAGCGAAAAAGACTACGACCACGCCCTCGAAGCATTCCAGCATGCCCTGACGCTCGATCCCAGTTCCACCCGGACTCATAACAACCTGGGAAATGTTTACGTCGCCCAGCAACAAGTTCGATCTCGCGGAGAAAGAGTTTGGCAAAGTACTGCGCGCCGATCCCGCCAACCGCGAGGCCAACTACAATCTGGGCCTGGTGCTGATGGCCAAAGGCTCCCCGGCCGAAGCCATTGTCCATTTTCAAAGGGTTCGCCCCGCGGACATCGCCACTCGCTTCAACCTCATTCGCGCCTACCTGCAGGCGGGACGGACCGCGGAAGGTCTGAAGGCGGCCCGGGAACTCTCGACCCAGAATAAAGATAACGTACAGCTGCACTTCACTCTGGGCGTGCTGTTAGCTGGGGAAAAGCAGTACCCGACAGCCCAGCTCGAACTGGAGAAGGCCAGCGCGCTGCAGCCCGAGACGTTCGAAATTCTCTACAACCTGGGCCAGGTATATCTGCAGGGCGGCGAATACAAGAAAGCCGAAGTAACCTTAAACCGGGCGCTGAAGCTGAAACCCGATTCACCCGAAACCCTGTACCTGATGGCGCGGGTCTATTCCGAGCAGACCCGGGTGGTGGATGCTCTGGATCTGCTGGCGCGCGCCCACAAGCTTGCCCCGGAAAATACGGACGTCATCTTTCTGCTGGCCCGGGTCAGCATGTCGCAGAATTATTTCGAGGATGCGATCCCGCTGCTGGAGTCCGGCATGAAAATCGCGCCCCAAGCGGGCCGATCTCCATGCCGCGCTGGGCGAGAGCTACTTCATGTCGGGAAAAGCCGAAAAGGCGATCGAGGAATTTAAATCTCTGATCGAGCTCGAACCGTCGGCGCGCTCCTATGTCTTTATGGGTCTCTCCTACCGCCATCTGGGGCGATTCGATGAAGCCAAAAAATATTTCCAGCAGGGGCTTAAGCTCGACCCTCACAACGCTTCCTGCCTGTTCAACATGGGTTACATCGAAGGACGGCAGGGAAATCAGGCGGCCGCCGAACAACTCTTCCAGGCGGCCCTGCGCTCGAATCCCGATTTCTCCGACGCGCTGCTGGAGCTGGCAACGCTGCGCATCGCCGACAAGAAATTTGAGGAAGCCGCGACCCTGCTCCGAAGATATGTCAAGGTAAGCCGCGATCCCGCTTCCGGATACTACAAGCTGGCCATGGTCGAAAGAAGCCTCCATCAGATGGAGGCCGCGCAACGCGACTTGAATGTTTTTCAAACCCTTTCCAAAGACTCGTCGTCGGGTCCCTATCCCTTATCAGCATCTTTTCGATTATCTCGATACTCGCTCCAACCTCGCTCCCCAGCAGCAAACCCAACTGGACCTGGCCGAACTGACGGCGCAGATTCAGAAACATCCGGACCGTCCCCAAGACTTGTATTTGCTGGCTGAGGCATATCTGAAGCTGGGGAAGCTCGAGGAGGCTCGCCAGACCATCGCCCAGCTTGACCAGATAAGCGCAGGCGACTATCGCACCCAGACCGGAGTGGGCGTGCTGCTCGCCCGATTCCGCTTGTACGACGATGCCATCTCGCATTTTCAGGCCGCGCTGCGCGCCAGTCCCGACTCCGACGATGTGAAGTTCGACCTGGCCGACGCATACTTCCGCAAAGGCCTCTATGCCGAGGCGCTCGAAGCTGCCCAGCAAGTGTCCGCGCCAGGCCAGCAGGACGCCGCTTTTCTGGCGTTGCTCGGCGACATCCACGCGCATCTTGGCGAGACCGCCCGGGCGGCCGAAATCTTCCGCGATGCGATTGCCAAAAATCCCGACAACGACCAGTACTACCTCTCGCTCACCCTGGTCCAGCTCCGCGAAAAAGATGTCGCCGGCGCGAAGCAGACCCTGCAGAAAGGCCTGGCCCGAATTCCCGGCTCGGGGAAAATTCTCTGGGGCCTGGGAATTGTCTCGGTGCTCGAAGGCAACACCGCGCAAGCCGCGGAGCGCCTGGAGCGCGCCGTGGAGCTATTACCCGAATGGCCCGGAAGTTACTCCACGCTCGGCGTCTTTTACTTTCAGACGGGACAGATCGCCAAAGCCCGCGAAGTGCTGAATCGTTTCAAAGGCAGCAGCGCCGGCGGCCTGGATGTGAATCGCATTGAAGAAGTTCTGTCCCGTACCCCGGCAAAACCTTCTTCCGCTCAGGAACCCATGTCGATGGCGGCCCGGCAGCAGTTGCTTCAGCTGGCGCTATCGCTGGCTGACCGGACCCTCTGAGGCCCAAGAGAAATCAACCGAGAATGCGGAAGAAACCTAAAACGAATGTCGGAGCCGGCGTAACTCTGGCGCTGAGCGCCGTGATCGGACTGGCCGCTACCATGCTGGCCTTCGCGCAGGCCCCGAAGGCCAAAGACGTCCGCATTCCCGTCCGCTATACCGACGTTCGCACAAGCCGCCGGAATCACTTTTCTTCAGGATGCCACCGCCACCGACGAAAAGTATTATCTCGAAACCATGGGCACCGGCGTGGCCTGGCTCGACTACGATCAGGACGGGTTGATGGACCTGTATTTCGTCCAGTCGGCTGCCACCGATATTTACAAACCGCCCCAGCCGCTGCGCAGCGCGCTTTATCACAACAACGGTGACGGAACTTTTACTGACGTCACGGAAAAAGCCGGCCTCGGCGGTGCGGGACACTACGGCCAGGGGGTTGCTGTCGGAGATTTCGACAACGATGGCTATCCCGATCTCTACGTGACCGGCTACGGCAGCGCCATCCTTTATCACAACAACGGCGACGGAACTTTTACCGACGTCACCGCCAAAGCAGGAGTAGCAGACAAAGACGGATGGTCCGCCAGCGCGGGATGGTTTGACTACGACAAAGATGGATGGCTCGACCTGCTGGTCACCAACTACATCGAGTGGTCGCCCAAGAACAACCTGTGGTGCGGCGAACGCCGCCCCGGTTACCGCTCCTACTGCCATCCCGGCAACTACAAGGGACAGAAGACCAAGCTCTACCACAACAACCATGACGGCACTTTCACTGACGTGAGCGACGCGTCCGGCGTGGGCAAACCCGAATCGAAGGGCATGGGCGTGGTCCTCGCCGATTTCAACAACGACGGCTGGACCGACATCGCCATCGCCAACGACACTTGGCCCAATTTTCTATTTATCAATAAACACAACGGAACTTTTGAAGACGTGTCGTTCGTCTCCGGCATGGCGGCCAGCGAGGACGGACGCTACGAAGCCGGCATGGGCATCGACGCCGCCGACGTTGACGGCGACGGCTGGCAGGACGTCTATATCACCCATCTCGATTTCGAACTGAATCGCCTCTATCACAACAACCACGACGGCACCTTCAACGACGAAACCTTCCGCTCCGGCATCGGAAACAAGGCTGTTCTCCTGAGCGGCGTAGCCATGAAATTTCTGGATTACGACAACGACGGCTGGCCCGATATCCTGCAATTGAACGGCGCCATGCTGGACAATATCCAGCTCTACCACGGCGAAGTCACTTACAAGGAACCGCTGCTGATGTTCCGTAACCTGGGAAAAGGGCAGTTCGAAAAAACGTCGGAGTCGCTGGGTCCCGACTTCATGCGCCCCATCGCCGGACGAGGACTCGCCACCGCAGATTACGACAACGATGGCGATATCGACATCGCCATCAACAACCGCGGCGACTATCCTTCGCTTCTGCGCAACGAGGGCGGCAACGCCAACCACTGGCTCGAAGTTCTGTTGATCGGGACCCGTTCCAACCGCGACGGCATTGGCGCTTCGTTGAAACTGACTTCCGAAGGCTTCGTGCACGTGGAGCAGGCCAAAGGCGGTATGAGTTACATGTCGGCCAGCGACCCGCGAATTCAGTTCGGCCTGGGCAAACGCACTAAAATCGACTCACTCGAAATCACCTGGCCCAGCGGACAAGTCGATCGCCTGACGAACGTCCCCATCGACCAGATCATCGCGGTCAAAGAGGGCACAGGAATCGTGCCTCACAAATTTCCCAAGGTGCCGACCAAATGAAAAGGTCGTCAGTCGTCGGTCTTCAGTCGTCATCGCGACTGGTTTTTCTGACAACTGACAACTGCAGACTGGCAACTGATAATCCATGAATCTTCCGCGACGCCATTTCCTGGGCTCCTCCCTCATCGTCCTCGGCAGCACGCTCATGGACGCGCTCACCACTCCGCTCTGGAAGTGGCGGAATTCCCTGCAAGGCGCCGCCGCAACTCCCGCGGCCGCATCGCCAGTCACGTTCGTTGACGTGGCCCGCGAATCCGGCCTGAATGCTCCCAACGTCTGGGGCGCGGTCGATCACAAGCGCTACATCATCGAAGCCAAAGGCAGCGGCCTGGCTTTTTTCGATTATGACAACGACGGCTGGCTGGACATTTATTTAACCAACGGCACACGCCTCGACGCCAATTGGCCGCCCGGCAAGGCTCCCACCTCGCATCTCTACAAAAATAATCGCGACGGCACTTTTACCGACGTCACGGAAAAATCCGGCCTGGGGCGCACCGGCTGGCAAACCGGAATCTGCGTCGGCGACTACGACAACGACGGATGGGACGACCTGTTCTGTTGCTTCTGGGGACACAACATCCTGTTTCACAACAACGGCGACGGCACCTTCACCGATGTCACCCGCAAGGCCGGCGTTTATGACGAGCAATACCGCTGGGGAGCGGGCTGCACCTGGCTCGACTACGACCGCGACGGCCATCTCGATCTCTTCGTCTGCAACTACATAAAACTCGATCCCGCAAAAGCGCCTTCCGCCAACGATCCTCTATGCCAGTGGAAGGGCATTCCCGTCATGTGCGGGCCGCGCGGGCTCCCCGGCGACACCAACGTGCTTTATCACAACAACGGCGACGGAACTTTTACCGATGTCTCTGAAAAGGCGGGCATCCGGAAGCCCGGTCCGCGTTATTCGATTACCGCAGTCTCGTACGATTTCGATAATGACGGCTGGCCGGATATTTATGTCGCGGTGGATTCGCAGCCCAGCATCCTGTTCCACAACAATCACGACGGCACCTTCACGGATATAGCCGTCCTCGCCGGATGCGCGTACAGCGACAACGGCCACGAACAGGCCGGCATGGGCGTGGCCGTCGGGGATTACGATTGCGACGGCTGGCTCGACATTTTCAAAACCAATTTCGCCGACGACACCTGCAACCTCTACCACAACAACGGCGACGGCACCTTCACCGACGTAACCTTTTCATCCGGCATCGGAATCAACAACCGCTACGTCGCTTGGGGCTGCGGCTTTCTGGATTACGATAACGACGGCTGGCCCGACCTCATGCAGATCAACGGACACGTCTATCCGGAAATTGAAGGCCACGACATTGGACAGACTTTCAAGAACCCGCGCCTGCTCTATAAAAATCTGGGCAATGGCCGGTTCAAAGACGTCTCCTCCGAGGCCGGGCCCGGCATCAACGAACGCTTTTCCAGTCGTGGCGCTGCCTTCGGAGACTACGACAATGATGGCGACATTGACGTGCTTATTTTGAACATGAACGACTTGCCGTCGCTGCTGCGCAACGACGGCGGCAACCTGCAGAACTGGATCAAGATCAAGCTGATCGGCACCAAATGCAATCGCACCGCCATCGGCGCCCGGGTGCGCGTGGTGACCGGCGCCCATTCGCAGATTGATGAAGTGCACAGCGGCGCCAGCGTAATGTCGCAATGCGACCTGCGCCTCCACTTCGGCCTGGGCAAGGCGCAAACCGTGGATGTCATCGAAGTGAAGTGGCCGACCACGCAGAAGATTGAGCGCTTCACCCAGGTGAAGGCCAACCAGATACTCACCATCCGCGAAGGCAGCGGGATTGTCCAACCCGCCAAGGCTAAGTGACGCGGCCCGCAAAGAGCATTTTAGATGTCAGCGCGGAATGTAATTCTGCAGCAGAGGACTTGCGATCCCGGCAAATGAAAGCAGCCGCCGCTCGGCGTCCGCCGGTTTTTCCCCGGGCAATAACTGAGTATTCATCCGGACCAGCGCATTGTCGCTTCGGTTCAGGCGAAGCGAATCGAGCGCCAGGTAAACGCTGATCCAGTCTTCGCTGGCTACACGCCGGCCGCGGGCCGAATACCAGAACAGGACGAGTTGCCGATCGTCCCCCTTGGATATCAGGTAACGGTTGGCGGAAAAAGGAGCATCGCCGGGAAAGGCCAGCGTGGTCGTGCCCGACTCCACCGGCGACCAGCCCGAACCTTCCATACAGCCTTCCGGCAGGTGACGAAACAACGCGCGCTGGCCTGGGATGTATGCGACATATAGATCAACGTAAGCGGATCTGTTCGTCGGGTCTTTATACGTCCGCTGCAGGAATTCACCGGCGCCAAGACGCTTTCGCGTCTCATCCGGAATAGGGATGTCCGTCCCAGTCCAACTTTCCAATTCAAGCGGGAACGACGCCAGCGCGGTCCGCGGTAAAACCGAATCATGGTGGTCGAGAGCATGCAGGAACAACGCCGTTCCGGAGAGCAGCAGCACCACGATTGCGAAGCGCGCGTTGCCGGAGATCATGCGTACTCCTCGCGCACTCCGGTTTCGCCGTGGCCGACTTCCTCGTGAACCGGCCACAGTATCTGTATCAACCGGTGCAGCAGGAAAACCAGCGCCAGAGAAGCGGCAAAGACCAACCATCCCGAAAGCATGTGGATCGTCCCCTGGGCACGCTCCACACCCCAATTTTCCACCAGCAGGCCGGTGAAAGCGATTCGCAGGGCGTTGGCCAAAATCGAAATTGGGACTGCCATCAACGCCAGCAGTACCCGCACCCCAATTTTCGTTTCTGCCAGATACCCGTAAACCATGGTCAACGTAAGCAGAGAAAAGAGCGAGCGGATCCCGCTGCAGGCTTCCGCCACCTCCAGCCGCGCCGAGGGCAAGAGAATGATATTGCCTTCCCGGATCGCCGGCACTCCTGCCAGCATGAGCAGGAAACTGGCGCTCTTGGACGCAATAATCTGCAGCGGAAAAGTGATTTGATCCAGCAAGGTCGAGGAAGGAATCATCAAGACCAAAAACGCCAGGGGGAAGGAAATGGCCGCCAGGTGTTTCCATCCCGCCAGAAAGACCACCACGCCTGCAATGAAGAGCAGGACTGAGATGCGGTAGAAGATAAACTCAGATTTGTTGGTGCCCAGTATCAGCGCCCTGAGGGCAAACAAAAGCATGACCAGGCCCGACCAGGCCGGCTTGAGAGGAAGCGCGGCCAGTTTCGCGCGCCTCTCCCAAAGCAAGAAGAGCGCAAACACCGGCACAAAGAAACCGTGGGTGTAGTTCGGGTCCTGCCACCACTGACGCACCAGGCCCAGAACAAATGGCGCATACAGCCACGCCGCTAACACAAAAATGATTGCGGCTTGACCGTAAACTAGGGCCCGGCGTTTGGGGAAACTGGCCCTGAACGAGGCGAGACTATGCATCTATGGCTTGCGCCTCGACTTGCGCGTCTTCCAATACACTCCAACCAGACCGCTTGAAAACAGCAGCAGCATGCCAGGTTCGGGAGTGACCGCCAGGGGCGTGTGGGAAGAACCGCCGGGCAAGCCGAAAAAGGGCAGGATAAAAAATGGAATCATGCGCTTGCGCTTCGACGGCTGCAGGGCATTCGCTACGGCCGGCGGATCCATTGGAATGGCCGCCGCATAGGTCTCAGGCTGCGGCTCGACGTCGCGTGTCACCATATCGTTGGAGAAAAGCGGTTGATTGAGGTCTGACTCCGAGGGTTCGGCGATCGCCGGCGGACCCAGCGGGGCCATCGCGATCCGATTTCCGCAGCGCGTGCGCGCCACAATTTTTCCATCACTGATCAGGGTCTCGCCGGGATGCAGCGGCAGCTTCTTCCGTGTCCAGTAAACCTTCTGCCCCATGCGATAGGCGACATGCATCGACTGGTTCCCGGAAACCTGCACCAGGTGCGCCTTCTGAAAATCAAAACCCGCGAATTGTTGCGCCACCACGGGATCATTTTCCATGGCCTGCCGCAGTTCTTCGGCGCTCGCGATCCCGCCGGGGATCACGGAATACAGGTACGCCGGGCGGCCTGGGCGCGACTGGATAAGCGATGAATAGGAAGGGCTGGGCGGTGTCGTCGAGTCAGCCGCGCTCAGCTTCGTCCCGTCCACTTCCGGGGACGCGTACGCCATGCTCGAAGCCGGCTGTTGCCGGGAAAACTGCCAGGTTATCGCTGCCGTCGCCGCAAACAGAAGCACCACCAGAAACCTGGCTCCGGCGATCTTTCGGCTGTGCCGGCGATGACGATGGCGAACCATGCTGACGCTGGAATCTTTCAAGTGTTCCTCAATGAATCTGTGATTCAAACTCGGGGGGAGGAAAACGGCATTGGAGACCTACTAGAGTGCACGCCGGCTGCCAAACCAGGACCATCATGGAATCATGGACCCAGTGCTCCCAGAGAAGGAGCATGTGAAGAGATTTGCACAAAAAGGAAGGCTGTTATTGCACCAAACTTCCACTCCGGAATCATAGGCCCAAGCGCCGGACGAGCGAATAGCACTTGGTTTCACAGACTAGGAATCCCAAGAGGTAAGTGCCGAGGAAGAAGTACTTTGTCCCCTTTCGGCGGGCGCGAATGACAATTGGTTTGCGGTCGGCTTAGGGCGTCGTGTACTGAATCGTGAGCTTGCCCTGGACCGCGCCATCGGACTCGCCGTACCAGCAGCCGTAGTTCGGTAGGTTAACTGTGTCCAGCGGATTTCCGTAGCCGTAATACACCTCGGTTGCCCCCGCCAGATGGACCGCGATCGGTCCACTGTCGTTCAATGCGGGGTTCGCATCCAGGGGATAGTTTGCGTCGCCCCCCGTCTTCAAATTCAGGCTGTACGCCGGACTTCCAGGTTGCCCGATGTTGACCGAGGGCGCAGTGGTACAGGACAACGCCACCTGCGGCTGCGGTCCCGGCGGATAATTTTCCGCATTCAGCATGGGACGACCAACGGTGTAGAGGAACGTGACTCTAGTGATCGTGATACCGCCGTGATTAACTGGAATGGCGGTCAGTTTGTCGAACTCTTCCCCAGGACAAAAATCGGCGCCGGAGATGGCGGTGCAGGAATATCCAGCGTGCGCCGAGAATACAACCGTCATCGGATCTGATCCAGGTGAAGTCGTGGAAGAGGTATGGACTGGAGTAGACGACATGCTGCCCCCGCCGCAGGCGCCGCACACCAGTAAACAAGCCAGCGCCAGGATGATGCCTCCCACCGAACCCTTCACGAAACCACCTCCGCAAGACTGAGTGCAAGGGAAATGCCATCGCTAAGTCCCAGCGCAGCAGTCAGTTAGCGGTAACTGAGCGGGAAGGAGTTTGTCCCGGTGGAAGATGTTTGCCACTATTTCTCCAGGGTCGCTCGAAAAAGGTACGTGCTGCTACTGTGCCACACAGAGTGATATGAACTGTTTCGAGCACTTCGCGGGCGCAAGCGGCAACCGCAGGAAATAACACGAGATAGCGGGAGAGAGTTGGTAGCGCTAACGGGAATCGAACCCGTGTTTGAAGATTGAGAATCTTCCGTCCTAACCCCTAGACGATAGCGCCACACTTTTATTAATCAGCGTTTTAGACGTTTTCGACTGTGGCCCGCCTGGCTAACTTTCACCAGATTGCCCGTTTAGTTCGACCGGCCGCATCGCCGTGGGCCCTCGGATGCGATTGCGTATCTATCGAATACCGAGCTCGTCTTATGGCCGCTGATTTTCATTGCGACGGTTTCGGGAACCAGTGAGTTCACCAGGTTGAGCACAGCTGACCGGCGAAGATCGTGAACGATCAGCCCGTCATACCTGGGATCGTAAGGTTTCCCTTCGACTTGGATGATACTTCCAGCCCAATTGAGGCGCAAGCCTTCGTCCGCTCTTTTCGCAGATTCGTCCCATCGAATACTCTGCCGCGCATCGGCGTAACAAATACTCGAATCGTTCGATCGACGTGAGAGAGCGACCAGAGGACGACAACATGTCGGAGACGTGGAAAGCGTGAACTAGCTCTTCTGCTGGGCAGCCTGATTGCAGCGATGGCACAAAAGCCTTCGGGCCGATATCGGGAGCGTCACCTCCTGATCGATCGGGTGCAAGACGGTTATGGGCTTTTCAACCTCCACAGCGTGCTTGCGACAGATTCCAGCAGAACAGGAATTGCAAACTCCTACGGCTTCATTCCTCACGGAGTCGGGAGAACAGTCGTAGCAGATCATTAGCATTGCTCCTATCGGGCGGCCTGCGCCACGGTGACGGCGTCCGGCGAATAGTAACGGCGCTGGAGCCAAAGAGCGACGTTAACCAGCCCGATCATTACGGGGACCTCAACGAGCGGCCCGATGACGGCGGCAAAAGCAACGCCCGAGTTCATTCCAAATACCGCAACGGCTACGGCGATGGCAAGCTCAAAATTGTTGCTGGCAGCGGTAAACGCAAGAGTGGTTGTCTTGCTGTAATCAGCTCCGACTTTGCGGCCCATCCAAAAGCTCACCAGGAACATGACGACAAAGTAAATCAGTAAAGGAATCGCGATTCGGACCACGTCAAAGGGCAACTGGACGATCAGATTACCCTTCAGGCTGAACATTACGACGATGGTGAACAGAAGCGCTGCCAGAGTTAGAGGACTTATCAGGGGAATGAAACGAGTGGCGTACCAGTCGCGACCTTTGGCTCTCAAGAGGACAAAGCGGGTTAGCATACCGGCGAAAAAAGGAATTCCCAGATAAATGAAAACGCTCTGAGCAATTTGTCCAATGCTGACTTCTACAACGCTGCCCCTCAAGCCCATCAGGGGCGGAAGAACAGTGATGAACAGCCATGAATACACGCTATAGAAAAGGACCTGGAAAACGCTATTGAAGGCTACAAGGCCCGCAGCGTAGTCTGAGTCGCCTTTGGCCAATTCGTTCCAGACGATGACCATAGCAATG
Source organism: Terriglobia bacterium (assembly GCA_963816025.1). Taxonomy (GTDB): domain Bacteria; phylum Acidobacteriota; class Terriglobia; order Terriglobales; family Acidobacteriaceae; genus JAIQFF01. Next base: position 524,976 of record CAWFJA010000023.1, on the reverse strand, counting down.
CAGCGTGCCAGGCCGATGAGTATCAGGCCTGTCATGTACTCGGGATAGCCACGCAGAAACGTGACCGCCAAGAGAAACATCAGGATTGGGCCGATCACCCAATTCTGCAGGAGGGACAAGCCAAGGACTTTTCGATTGCGAAAGACTTCTCCCAGTTTTTCATACTGCACTTTGGCGAGGGGCGGGTACATCATCAGAATCAAACCCAACGCAATCGGAATGTTCGTCGTGCCGCTCTGCAATCGCCCAATGAAAGACGTTGCGCCTGGGAGAAAGTGTCCGAGCCCAACCCCCAGAATCATTGCCAGGAAAATCCATAGGGTGAGATAACGGTCAAGAAATCCGAGCCGTTGGCGTCGTCCCGGCGCGCACAGATCAGAATTGCCGGGTGAACTTAATTCTGTACTCATCTGGCGCTATCTCCCGATGTGGCCGCAAAACCGGCTCGAAAATGGAATTTCATTGGTGTCCAATCCTGTCAATTTCTTTTTTGATGGCAAGGCTGTCCAGACTGGCGAGAGGTAGAGAGGAGAACAAACTGATTCTGCGATCCAGCATGAAGAAGGCATCGCGAAAAGCCCTAGCGACTTCCTCAGGGGTTCCCCGCACCGCAGCTGGGTCGGGGACACCCCAATGTGCGGTCATCGGCTGACCCGGCCAGAAAGGACAAACTTCTTTCGCAGCGTTGTCACAAACGGTGAAGACAAAATCCAGCTTAGGAGCATCCGGCTTGGTGAACTCGTCCCAACTCTTGCTGCGGAGACCCTCGGTTGGTAAACGGGCACTCTCCAGCTGTTGGATGGCTTCTGGCCGGACCGCGCCGGAGGGATGGCTTCCTGCGCTGTAGGCCGTAAAGTTCCCTCGCCCTTTACGATTTAAGATCGCCTCGGCCATGATTGACCGGGCCGAATTTCCCGTGCACAGAAACAACACGTTGAAGTGTTGCGGCATTGGCATCTCCTCAGTGGCAGCAGGTTGGCCCGCAGCATGATGGTTGGGGCTTGACCGCTCGGACAAAGGCGCTCATGAATTTGCCGTCCACCTGTGGTGCAATCGCATCCACATCGATGTTCTGGCCAGACAGGAATTCGCGGGCATCTTCGATGCGATAGATCCTGGTCGGCTCAAGGTCAATTTGCTCGAAGCCAGCGGACGCCAGTTTGTTCCGGTACTCGTTCTCTTCCAGTGCTCCCGCCACGCAACCGACCCACAGCAGCACATTCTTGCGAATCTCCGGGAGCATCTCCCCGCGAGTCACGACGTCGGACACGGCAAAGCGTCCCCCTGGTTTGAGAACTCGGAAAGCTTCCCGCAACACGGCATCCTTGTCGGCGGATAGATTGATGACGCAGTTGGAAATGATGACATCGACAGAATTGTCTGGCAGCGGGATGTGCTCAATCTCGCCCTTCAAGAACTCGACGTTCTCTACTCCAGCTTTGCGCTTGTTCTCTTTCGCCAGAGCCAGCATTTCATCGGTCATGTCGAGGCCGTAGGCTTTGCCAGTAGGGCCGACCCGCTTCGCAGAGAGCAGGACATCGATGCCGCCACCGGAACCGAGATCGAGGACTACGTCACCCGGACTAAGCTTCGCCAGCGCCGTGGGATTACCGCAGCCTAACGACGCGAGAAGAGCTTCTTCGGGAATCTGTCCTGTCTGCAAGGCATCGTAAAGGTTGGAAGTAATCGGGTCGCAAGACCCGGTGCCAGTTGTCGCCCCACAACAAGAGCTGCCGCCACTGGTAACGCGCAAGGCAGCTTCCCCATACTTTTCCTTAACCACTTCCTTGATGTTGGTGGTGCTCATTCGGCCCCCTTTTACCTACAAATTTGAGTGATTTGCTCTGGCTTGACTGCTTTGTTTCGCGTGCAGCACTCCGAGTACAAGAACTGCAGCAACTCCTGAAGTGCTTCGGTGTTAGCGGTGTAGTGCAGAAAAGTGCTCTCACGCTCTACGCGGACGAGGTCTTCCGCTTTCAGTTTGTCTAGGTGGTGCGACAGAGTCGAGTTGGGAATGTCGAGTTCTTCCTGAATCTCACCGACAACGAGGCCATCGGGATGCGCGGACAGGAGCAACTGCATGATCCGGAGTCGCGGTTCCGTTCCCATCGCCGAAAACATATCGGCGTACTTGGCGATCTTCTCTATGGATTTCTTAGATTGGGCCGTTCGCATATTTCGATAATTGCAGAAATATAGTGGGCTGTCAAGTTCCCCCGACGGGTGAGCCCTCGTACTTCTGCCCGCCAGTTGTATCTTCGCTCTTGACAATCTCTCCCTCCCGGAGCTAAATATCCGTTAGCGAATAAAAAGCGAAACTGCGATTCGCAGCCCCGGCCAGCCGCCTCGGCGTTCCCTGAAATATAGAGGTCCCTGAATGTCTTCTTTGGCTTTTTCCGCCCCCTCGGGCGGTGCCGTTGTCTTTACTGCAAAGAAGGAGCCGGCGCTGGTTTTACAACGCCTGGCGGCGTTGCCCAAGCTGGGGGGGGTGACTGCGGCATCGCGGCTTGAGGCGCGGCCTGCGCCCGAAATGGTCACCAGCGGAATTCGCGAGATCGATGAACTGGCCGGCGGGCTGCCGCGGGGAGGTCTGAGCGAAATTTGTGGGCCCGCCTCTTCCGGACGCACCAGCGTGCTGCTGTCCGCGCTGGCGGCGGCCACCCGGCGCCAGGAAGCCTGCGCCCTGGTGGACGTCACGGATGCGCTCGATACTGTCTCGGCGGCGGCCACCGGAGTTGAACTGGAAAGATTGCTGTGGATTCGCTGCAGTCAGGCGTCGGGCTTCGGACCTCCGACCTGGGACTCCGGACCTCCGACCTCCGACCTCCGACCTCGGGCCTCATCCCCAAAGTCCGAGGTCCGAGCTCCGAGGTTCGACGTCCGGCTCGAGCAGGCTTTGCGAGTCACCGATCTGCTCCTGCAAAGCGGGGGCTTTGGGCTGGTGGCGATTGATCTTGGCGATGTGCCAGACGCGGCGGCACGGCGTATTCCGCTGGCTTCCTGGTTTCGTTTTCAGCGCGCCGTCGAACCTACTGCCACGGTGCTATTGGTCGTGGCCCAGGCGCCCTGCGCTCAGACTTGCGCTTCTCTGCTGATCAGGCTGCAGGCGGGGAAAAAGCTTTCAGCTGTCAGCTCTCAGCTTTCAGACGAAGAAAAAACTCGGCCGGCGCACGCGCAACTTTTAGATGGACTGCAGGTTGAAGGCGAGCTGTTGCGTTCGCGCCTGCAGCGGAAGCCGGCGCAATCCATTATTACGGCGTTCGCCACCAAAGCGGTGCGGATGGCGTAGGTTTCCCGGTTGCGAGGGCGGGACGCCCTCGCGACAGCCGGCGGGACGCCGGCGCTACAAATTAACAGCTTTTCTCTGACGACTGACGACCCATGCCTGCCTTCGCCTGCATCTTCGTTCCTGACTTTCCCGTGGAGGCTCTGCTGCGGGCCGAGCCCGACCTGCGTGAACGGGCTCTGGCCGTGCTCGAAGGCAAAGCGCCGCTGCAAACGATTTTTGCCTTGAACGAAAAGGCCCGCCGCGCCGGAGCATCGACGGGAATGACGAAACTTCAGGTGGAAGCCTGCCCTGGCCTGATATTGCGTCCGCGCTCCTTATTACAGGAGGCCGCCGCCCACGCCGCGCTGCTCGATTGCGCCCAGTCATTTTCGCCGCGTGTGGAAGATGCGGGCTGTGACACTGTGCTCCTGGATCTGGCCGGCATGGAACCACTTTTCGGCGCGCTGCCGAAAATCGCGCGGGATGTGGCGCGCCGCGCTTCCGATCTCGGCCTCGAAGCCAACGTTGCCGTGGCCTCCAGTCCGGACACGGCCGCGCTGGCCGCTCTCGGCTTTTCCGGAGTGATCGTGATTCCCCCGGGAAGGGAAGCTGAGCAGCTGGGCAGTCTTCCTCTGGAAGTTTTGTTCAGTGGAGGACACGATCTCTCAACCCTTGAAGTGCTGGAGCGCTGGGGCATTCGAAATCTTCGCGCCCTGGCAGCGTTGCCCGAAGTCGCACTGAGCGAGCGCCTGGGACAGAACGGCATTCGCCTGCAACAGTTGGCGCGGGGCTGCAGTTCCCGGTCGCTGGTTCCGATTGAAATGCCGCTGGTTTTTGAAGAGGCGATCGAACTGGAATATCCCCTGGTGCTGCTCGAACCGCTGGCCTTTCTGCTGGCCCGGTTACTGGATCAGTTATGCGCCCGCCTGGGCGCGCGCGCGTTAGCCACGCAGGAGCTGAACCTGGACCTGACCCTGGAGTGCAGCGCCCCAGACCACACAGGAACGAACCCAGACCACGTGGGGACGGGCGCCCCCGCCCGTCCTGGTCGAGCGCAAGCTCGACAGATTTTCCACCGCACTCTGCGCCTGCCCGTCCCCTTGCTCGACGCCAAAGTTTTTCTCAAGCTCCTGCAACTTGATTTGAATGCGAACCCGCCCGGCGCCCCCATCGTGAAGATCCATCTGTCGGTAGAACCGGTGCGGCCGCGGGCGGCGCAGGGCGGATTGTTCCTGCCTCCGTCCCCGGAGCCGGAAAAGCTCGAACTCACCCTGGCGCGAATTGCGGGCATTGTCGGCCAAAATAAAGTGGGGTCTTTGCAACTGCTGGACACTCATCGTCCGGAAGCATTCCGCATGCGTCACTTCGATCCTCAAATAGAGGAGCCGGCTGCACCCAAGCCAAAGGCATCCCGGAATGACAAGTCCGGGGAACTTAAAAAGCAAAACGAAGCCGCGGTCACCGCCATGCGTATTTTCCGCCCACCCTTACGCGCCACCGTGACTCTGCGCGAAGGCAGGCCGGTGCGCATTGCTTGTCCCAGGCGAAAGGAAATATGCGGGGAAATCCTTTGGGCTGCCGGTCCGTGGCGTACTTCCGGAGACTGGTGGGAGCAGGAAGGATGGGCGCGCGACGAGTGGGATATTGCCTTGCAGGAAACGGGCGGCATCGCGCTCTATCGCCTGGTCCGGGATTTGTGCAGCGGACAGTGGCTGCTGGAGGGAAACTATGACTAAGAGCCGTCTTGCAATCGGACGTCGGACCTTAAAGATTTGAGGCCCGATGGTTTGGAGTCCGAGGTTTGACGTCCGACGGCAAGCTTGTTGGAGCCCCTTGAAATAACCGTGACCGTGATGCAGTCCTATCCTGCATACCTGTGCACGATTGGCGGCCACACCGACGGCAAGGGGGGCAAGGAATACAACCAGAAGCTCTCTGAACGGCGCGCTAATTCCGTGAAAGCATGGCTGATGGGACACGGAGCGTCCAATCAGATGAATACGCAGGGTTTCGGCGATACCAAACCCGTGGCGCCAAACACCAAGCCCGACGGCAGCGACGATCCCGACGGAAGGCAGAAAAACCGGCGAGTAGAAATCACCCTCAAAAAGCGCTGAGACTCGGGACAGCCGCCATCCCTCTCCAGAGATGGCCGTGGGACTACATGGTCTATAGGGTCTTCACTGTATTTCGAGGCCGATTAACTGTGCATAACCTGTTCAACCTGTGTGATACGGCCTATTTCGTGATCACGCCGCAGGCGATGCGGTCTCCCGCGTTTCCCGCCGGGTCGGTCTTCATGTCATCCGCTTTGGCATGAATCACCAGGGCCGTTCCGCCGTTGCTGAATAAAGAGTGGCTGTCGTCGCCGAGGGTCACGCCCTTGTTCACCACCTTGAACCTGGCTCGGCCTTTGGCGTTTACAGTGAAGTTGTTCATGTCGCCGGCATGGTGGCCTTCGGGATTTTCCAGGCCATGCTTCTTGCCCTCCGGATTAAAATGCGGTCCGGCTGACGTGAAGGCCGGTGGGTCGCACTGCGCCTTCTGATGGAAGTGTAAAGCGTGCACCCCGGGCGGAAGATCATGAAGCTTGAGCTCCATGGACACGCCCGACGATGCTCCCTTGCTCCATAGCACCGCCGTTCCTACGCTTTTGCCCTGCGCGTCCTTCAGTTCGACCGTGGTCTTGGCCACGGTTGTGATCGACAGGGCGAGAACCATTACGATGGCGACGGAAAATAATCTTGTGGTTTTCATGGCGCCTCATTATAACGCGACTCCCTCGGCAAGTCGGCAAGCCCTTTTACCGCATCGAGACATAAAAAGCGTTGTTCCCCGACCGCAGGTCCTTGCCGTAGGAAAAAGCAACGCCAACTCCGAAGACCCGAACTTTCACCTGCGCCCCCAGGTCCCAGAGCCATTGTTGCGAGCCCAGCCCTGCCGAGGCATCGGTAATTTTGCCGGTATCGAGAAACGGCCCCAGCTTCACCGTGAAGATGCCGTTGCGATACACGTTCTTGTCCGCCTCCCAATTGGAGAGAAAATAATTACGCCCCAGGGGAGCGCTGCCCTTTCTGCCGTCCCGGGTCCCAATATGCCCGCGCATCTCCAGATCGTTGTCGCGCTCCAGGCCCAGGATGAAGAGCTCGTCGAACGGAACGTCTCCAAACGTCTTGCCGGCCCTGAGCTGGTGCTGTATTTCGTAATCGTCGCCCTGGGATTGCGGGAACCAGTGAAAGCGCAGTGATCCTTGCAGCTTCTCGAAAGACTGCGAGGGCTGCGACCAGATGCGGCCCGCCTGCGAGGACGCTCCTGCTTCGAGCGTCATTCTTCGCTCCGGCAGACGCCAGAGCGCGGCGTCCACCTGCGCAAGTTGCTTGAGCTGGTAGCCCTTGGCCAGCAAGTCCGGAGTTAGCGCTGTTCCTGGAACCACGCTGCGGAAATCGCGATGCGAAACTTCGGCTCCGGCCGACCACCGCCAGCGTCCGCTCTCCATCGAAGCGAACTCCGCGGCCACGGCTTCCCGCCGCAGGTTAAAGCTTCTCAGAACCGGGGCAGGCCCGTGAAACGACTTTCTGATGTCCCAGTTTTCGCTGCGCAGGTCAGCCGTTAGTCCGTAGCGAAATTTTGGATTTCTTTTAAACGGACCCGACAGCTCTGCCCGAACCCGCCTCTTCTCCGCATCCCAGCGATACATGGAGACGAAGTTGATCGCCTGGTCGCGCAGGTTGTAAACCTCGGGGGTAATGCCCTGAAACGGCAGGCCTCGCAGCAGCAGAAACAGTTTCTCCAGTTTGCCCTGGCCCCACCCGTCGCGCTCGCGGTTGCGGAAAAGAACGTCGAACTTGGCGTCGTCGCGGGCCTGCAAATCAAACTGGTAGCGGGGGAAAATTTCCAGCCCGCGGATGCGAACCTCGGTGGTCAGCAGGTCAGGCAGGCGCAAGACAGTGGCCGGCGCGAAAGCCAGGGCGCGGTCGAGCAACGCGGCATTCACTTGCGGTGTGGGCTGGCTTCGTACCTCCACAATTTGCGGCTTGCCCACACGGTTCCAGTACTTGAGGGCGGCTTCAATGTCTCCCTGCAGAAAATAGACGGTGCCGAGGAAGTCGTTGCCATAGGAATCGGCGGGATCGAGGCGCAAGGCGCGGCGCAGGTGACGCACCGCAACCGGATACCGCTTCTGCTTGAATGCCACTCCGGCCAGTTCCAGGGGAAACCGTTTGTCGCGAGGCTCGAGCCGTTCCCCGGCCGCGAATGCTCGACCGGCATCGTCCCAGCGTCCCAACTGGGCCAACGCCGTCCCGTAGTAGAAATCGAGGTCAGCCGAGGGCTGAGCTACTGGTTCGACCAGGCTGACAATTTCCTGCCAGCGTTGCTCAACAGAAAGCCGGGTGGCGCGATCGAGCAATTGGGCGTCCGATGTTTGGGCGCTGGCAACCGTCGCAAAGCTGAGCAGGAATACGAAAAGAACGACGACGATCAGCGCGGCGGGGTTAGAGGCAGTACCAGCAGAGTCCATTTTCCGGCCGCGCTCCATTCCCGTTCGAAGCTGGAACGGTCCTCTTGCAGCAGCTTGCGCTGGGCCGGATCGTTGACCATCACCGTCCCCGGCCCCAGGCCAGTCACGACCACGTAGTGCAAAGCCGTGCCGGACGCCGGCTTCAGAGCCACGATCAAGGGGCGTCCCTTGTCCAGATGTTGTTTGAGATCTTCCCACTCTCCGCGAATTGTAAACGTGCGGAAACCCTGCTCCTGAAAGTACCGCTCCATGTCGGAAGCATAGATGCCGTGGGCTTTGGCCGAGTAGAGCGCGCGCTGGATCCGGGATGCGTCTGAAGTGTCGTTGGCCGGCTGGCCTTGTTGCGCCTGCCAGTACTGCATCACCATGGCAATGCTGGCCGCGCCGCAGCCGTCTTTTTCCTGCTTCACGAAAGGAACGTCGAGCCAGACGCCGGGAAGGGCCGCGGCCCCGAGCGACACGCCGAGCGCGAGCGACACGACCGCGATCCTGAGGCCGCGAACCCACATGTTGAGGATCTATCGGACCGCGACGATGATCAGAATGAGCACGGCCACGGCCACAAGAATAATGATCAGGTCGCGATCACTGAGCGTGCCGGCGGCGAAATCGGCCTGCGTTTTCTGCACCCGCGAAGCCAGCTGCGCCAGCTCAGCGTCCTCCAGCGTCGAGACCGCGTTCTTCACCTGCTCGGGATTCATATGCGCCGATCGCAAGGCTTTTTCGGCTTTTTCCGAGGAAAAGAATTGCCGGACTTGCTCCACGTTGTGCTGCCGCACGGTCGAGGCCTGCACCGCTGCCTGCTGCAGGTCAGAAGGGCTCACAACGTGCGCGGCGCCTTCTGCCAGGAGGTTCTGCGGAAGCGCGAAAACCGCGGCCAGAACGAACGCAGTCGCTACTCGAGATAACTGCTTCATATCGAAATGCATGGTGGCTGATCTCCTGAGATTTCTGGTTACAGACCGCTTGTGTGGGGACGGGTCTCTAACCCGTCCTGGCCGAGCGCAGCTCGGCAGCCCTGGAAAAATACTACACGCTCACACTCGGATGCGGAGACCGTTCTGCGGGTTTGTCCTCAAGGTAACAAGATGAATAAACAAGCGCCCGCGGAATGTTGGTATCTATAAGTTTTCCACAGCTCGGTGCAGCTCGGCAGCAATCCACTCCGGCGCGCTGTTCTGAGGAAACCGGAGCGGCGCCCCGATTTTCACCGTTATCTGCCCCGGCAGGGCAAACCGTTTCTTCGCCTTCTTCAATTCATAGAGTCCACCAATTCGTATGGGGACGACCGGTATTGCCAGGTTGTTTGCCAGGAGTCCGACGCCGGCGCGAAACGGCCCCATCTTGCCGTCGGTGGTGTGGCGGCCTTCGGGAAAAACCAGAATGCTGTAGCCGCGGTCCACGGATTCTCCGGCGAAGGCAAAGCTCTCGCGGAAACCTGCTTCACGCGGCAAGGGAAATAAGTTGAGCAGGGACACTCCCAGGGTCCACTCTACGCGGTCAAAGGCTCGGCCCAACCAACTTCGGCCGGGTGGCGGAGTGCGCAGCGCCTCCAGCGCTTCTCCGCCCGTGGCCGTCGCCAGCCGATGGCGAAAGCGGGCAGGAAGTGCGGCCTGCACAAAACCCACGTCCACATCGTCAATGTGATTGCACACCACCAGCGCCGGACCGCGAAGCCCGCGCAGATTTTCCCGCCCGCTGATGCGCGGCCAGCCCAGTAGAAATACCGCCGGACGCAGCAGCAGATAATGAATGATCAGCCGCACCCAGGTTGTAGGCCAGCGCTGCACCCACGCTGGATAGTGATAGCGCACCCGCGACGGAAGCTTGCCGTGCAGCATGCGCTCCAGATCGCCCACCGTCTTCACCGCAGCGAAACGGGTCTCGCTCAAATCCACCTGATACCGGTCTTCGAGCGCGCCCAGCAATTCCACCCGATCCAGAGAACTCAGATTCAAATCAGTTTCGAGATTGGACGCTTGACCCGACTCTCCCGCGGATTTGTCTTTGACGCGCGCAATCAACTCGGCCAGCAGACTCGACCCGGCCTGCCCGCCCCGCGTTGCTCCCAACCCTGCCTGCACAACCTGCAGTACGACATTGGTTCGGGGCTTCTGCGTAGAGGTGCGCGGGAAGTCATCGTCGGGCCACAAAAACCAGCTCCGCATGCGCTGGTATTCAGCCAGAGTTTCATTCGCGCGGCTCACCACCTGCTCCGGATCGACGGTGCCAGCGCGCAGGATCAGCACGGCGCATGGTTCGGCATTCCCCTCTCGCGGTAGCGCGATCACCACGCAGTCCTTGACTTCGGGCTGCCGGCGCAGCGCGCCCTCGAGGTCCTCGGGATAAACATTCATGCCGGCGGGGGTGACGATCACATCTTTCTTGCGGCCTTTGAAATACAGGTTGCCTGCCGCATCGAGCGCGCCGATATCTCCCGTCCCGTACCAGCCTTGGTCTGCCGCGATCGGTTGCAGTTCGTGTCCAGTCCAATATCCGGCGGCAATGCCGCTGCCACGGACCAGGATTTCGCCGTCCGGCGCTAATTTGACTTCACGCCCCGCCAGAACTTTCCCGATCGATCCTTTGCCCAGACGAAAGGGATGGTTCACGCTGATGATCGACGTGGTTTCGGTCAGGCCGTAGCCCTGGATGGCTGCGTATCCCAGCCGTCCCCAGAACTCTTCGGTCACGGGGTCGAGCGCGGCCCCGCCGGAAATGAACGCCCAGAACTTCCAGCCAAACCGGCGATGGACCCGCCGGAAGGTCCACCAGCGGAGGAGGAAATGCTTTCCTTCCGCCGCTTGAAACCGCCGCCGGAAGTCTTCCAGCTCGCCCTCATCTTCGAGATCGCGCTCGACTTTCTCCTTCAGCGCTTGCAGCATGCGCGGCACCGCCACCAGCACCGACACGCGCTCGCGCCGGATGGCGCGAATGACCGCGCCCGGGTTGAGCGCATCCTGGAAAATCACCGTGCCCCCCATCAGTTGAGGCAGGAATATCCCCAGAAATTGCCCAAAGACGTGGCTCAACGGCAGCAGGTTCAGGAATCGAACGGGATGGACCAGGCGCTCATACTTTAAATATTTCTGGATTTCCGTTTCCAGCGGCGCGATGTTGCCCAGCACGTTGCCGTGCGTGATCACCACGCCTTTGGGTTCGGAGGTGGTCCCGGAAGTGAAAACAATTTCGAGGACATCCGCAGGGCCGAGGGCCTCGGCGTCATAAGGAGCAGACGCGTGGGTTGACAATATCTCCTGTAAATCTTCGAGCGCCAGAACCGGGATCGATGGCAGGACATGCGCACGCGAACCCACCAGCAGCTTTCCATCCACTTGCTGGAATATGCGCTGGGTAAAATCAGCGGTGCCCGCGTCGTCGATCGGAACCACGATCGCGCCCCGCAGCGCACAACCAAAGAAGACCGCCACCCACTCCGCCGAGTTCGGGCCCCACAGTAGGACGCGCTCGCCTTTTGCGATCCCACGTTTTTCCAGTTCGCGGGCGAAACGGAACCCAGTCTCGGCCACTTGCCGGTAGCTCCAGCGTTCGGCGCGGTATCCCCGATGCTGGATGTAGGCGCATTCGCGTCCTCTTCGCAGAAAGCCCGCAAGGTATTCGACAACGGAGCGTCGCTCCATGCCTAGGATGGTATCGCTTTAGCTGTCATCCTGAGCGAAGTAGCTGCTTCGCGCAGCAAAGCAGCGACGCAGTCGAAGGACCCCTACTGCCGGCACGAACGGTGCGGTTCTGGGTCGCGATAGGGGTCCTTCGACTCCGAGTTTGCTTCGCTTCGCGAAACAAACTCTCCGCTCAGATGTAATGAAAACGAAAAAAAGCGTGCCTCCAAGGGTAGAGTACGTGCTCGAAGCACAAGCCCTGAAGGAGGCACGAGATGATCCACGTTGGCGTAGATCTTCACCAGAGATTTTGTTACATGACGGTGCTGGAAGCAAGGGGGAAAATCATACAGAGCGGGTCGGTGACCAACGAGAAGCTGGCATTGCGGCGATACTTTCGACAGTTTCGGGGGAAGGAAGTGCAGGTGGCGGTGGAGGCGTGCGGCTTCTGGCCGGCATTTCGCGAAGTGGTGGAGCCGGAAGTAAAGCGGCTGGTGCTGGTGCATCCGCAGCGGGTGAAGGCGATTGCCTCGGCCAAGTTGAAAAACGACCGGGTGGACTCGGAGACGCTGGCCCATTTGCTGCGCTGCGATCTGTTGCCGGAGTCGTGGAAAGCGGACCGGGAGACGCAGGCGCGGCGGCAGCAGGTGCGGTTGCGGGCCACGCTGGTGCGGCATCGCACGCGGCTGAAGAACCAGGTGCACGCGGTGCTGCATCAGCAGGGACTGCATGCGCCGGTGTCGGACTTGTTCGGCAAACGGGGACGGTTGTGGCTGGCGCAGGTGGAGCTGCCGACGCAGGCGCGGGAATCGGTGAAGGTGTGCTTGCGGCTGCTGGACGGCTACAGCGAAGAAATTCAAAAGCAAAACCTTCAACTCAGTGAAACCGCGAAGCAAGACAAACGGGCGGAATGGCTGATGACGATTCCCGGGATCGGGGAATGTTCGGCGATGATGCTGTTGGCCGAGATCGGAGAGATCGGACGCTTCCGCCACCCCGAAGGGTTGTGCAGTTACGCCGGCCTGGTGCCGCGGGTGCGGGAGTCGGCGGGCAAGGCGGCGCGCGGCGGCATCACGCGGCAAGGCTCGCCCTGGCTGCGCTGGATCATGGTGGAAGCGGCCCAGGTGGCGACCCGCAGTTCGCCGGCCGCCCGGCGCTACTACGAACGCTTGCTGCGCAAGAAGCACAAGCACGTGGCGCGGGTCGCGCTGGCCCGCAAGTTGCTGATCGCGGTCTACGCCCTGCTGCACGACGGCGTGGGGTTTGACGAAGACAAGTTTGCGGCGGTGTAAGGGGAATCCGTCAGCTCGAAGTCATCCTTGTTCCTTCGAGAACGACGCTCAGATGGAGCGGCGGAGTCCGGACATACCTTATGTGCCTCGAGCACGAATAGAAGCCTGTCCGCATCGCCGCAAAAAATACCTGTGGACAAGTACGCCTGTTTTCATAGAAGGATGACAGGGTTGCCCACCCCTGGAGAGACAGGCATCACTCCCGGCCCACGCCCAGCGCGTCGGCCACGCGATTGATGTAGTTGAACCAGGCGGCGATCAGCGTAATCTGCAGGATTGCCTTATCTTCGAAGCCGGCCGCACGCAGGCGTTCGTGATCGTCTTTCCAGACCTTGGTCGCATCCTTGGTGATTTTCACTACGTAGTCCAGCATGACTCGCTCCTGGGGAGTGACGGGAGCGGTGGTGTAGTCCTTTTCCAGCGCATCGACCAGTTCTTTATCCAACGTGACGCGACGCAGAAACTCTGCGTGGGAGTCGATTCAATAAACGCACCGGTTGGTGACTGAAACCACGGTGGTGATCATCTCGTGCTGCCGCCGGGAAAGCGGCAGATCGGGAGACATCAGCACGCCGAAGGTGGCGAAGGCGTGGTAGAGGGCGTCGGGAATCAGGCTGTGCGACTCGGTGATCAGCGCGCCGCCGCCTTCCGTGGGATGGACCGGCGTGGCGTACTCCTTGGGATAAAGCGACTTCTGGCCTTCCATGGCTTGGCGAAGCTTTTCGTCCCCTTGAGAGACCGGAATGGTGCGGATCCATGTCATAAAGGAATCACTTGCCTTGCGGGAGTGTTGTGCCGTCAAAAACCGGCTGCGTGCTCGAGGCTATACCGGAAGCACAAAGGCTGCCCATAGTTGAAATCCGTTATCCGAACCGCTGGACGGGCTTGAGCGCCATGGTCAGATCAGCCCGTCTTTGACCCGGCGCAGGAAGTCTTCCGCATCGGCTTGGGCCTTCTTGGCGGCGCTGGGATCGTTGCGGTTTTCGAAGGTGATTTCCTGCAAAGTAATCTGGGCGGCGTCTTTCGGTTTGAACCCTCGGGTGACCAGCTTGCGGGCGCGGGCCGCGAAACTCTCCGAGTCGGCCAGCACCGCCGGTTCGCCGTGCGCCGCGCAATCGTGCTCCTGAAACTTGCTGGCAGCCAGCCGGTCATAGGCACTTTTAGCTTCCTTATCGGTCAGCATCGACGGGACGGGAAAAGTCCAACCGCACTGGGAACACGCCCAGCCAGTAAGGCGCGTGTGCGATACCCATGTCAACCATCTGCCCATAGTTCTCCCTCGTTGCCGCAAGGGGGTAAAGAATACCTGGGCCCGATCACGTTCTTTACTTCCTGGCAGGAAAGCGGCGAATGTTATTGAAGCGAGGTCTCCCCCACTCAGCGTGCCCCCCCGGGACGCTGAATGTTGCTGGGCGCAATCTTACAAGAACCCAGCCGCCAGCAGTAGTGACGCCTTAGGAGACCGGGGCAGTCCGAAATATTTGGGAAATCCAGTGGGAGCCGGGCTCGCCAAGAATCCACTGGAATATCGTTGGTTGTGGCGGGATACACAGTAACATCGGCGCAGACAATGCGCGGAGAAGTGACGGGCGGGACGTCCGTCCCCATTATCACGGGTGGTTCCGGACGTAACTCGGTCGTACACTCCCTTTCGGTAACCCTTAGTAACCATACGAATATTGGTAACACGTCTTACAATGACCCTTGTCCGAAAGACCATCCCTCGTGTGATCGGCAGACATGGCCGATCGGATGGCCAACCCGTCGGTGAACCTTCTCACGGAGATGTTTTCTGGCGGGAAATAAACCGGGAGCTGGAGTCAGCAATCTTATGGCGTTCGGTTTTGGCTTCAACAAACAGAAGGCTCTCAGTGCTGCGGAGAAATTCGTCCAGCAGGGCAAGCTGCCCAATGCCATTGCTGAGTACGAAAAAGTTCTCAAAGCCGATCCCAAGGAACTCACTGTCTCCAACACCATCGGAGACCTCTACGCCCGTCTCGGTCAGGCCGACAAGGCGGTCGAATCCTTTAAGAGTGTCGGCGACGCCTACGCCACCCAGGGCTTCACCGTCAAAGCCATTGCCATGTACAAGAAGCTCACCAAGCTCAAGCCCACCCTGGAGAGCGTGCTTCGATTGGCGGAACTCTATACCCAACAGGGACTTTTCAACGATGCGCGGGCACAATATCTGCAGGTAGCGGAAGAATTTCTGCGCTCCGGCGAACTGGAGCAGGCAGTGCGGATTTTCCAGAAAACGCTGGAGATGGATCCGGAAAACGTCGCCATGCGCACCCGCCTGGCCGAGGTTTATATCCGTCTCAATAAGAAGACGGAGGCCTGGCAGCTTTTCGCCGCCGCCGCCGACAGCCTGCGGGCTCGCGGCCAACTGGGTCCGGCAGAGGAGATCCTCAACCGCATGCTGACCCTGGATCCGAGCAACAGTCATGCTCTTCTGTTGCGAGGCCGCAACGCATTCGATTCCGGCGACATGGCCGGCGCCATCAAGAATCTCGAGAAAGTGGCTGATCTCGACAGCCATCCCGATGGACTGCGCGCGCTCATGCAAGCCTATCTGCAAAGCGGACGCTTGCCGGAAGCGGGGACCCTGGCAGCAAAATTGTGCACCGTTCACAACGACACGGGCGCGATTACCGGCTACGCCGACGCGCTTACGGCTGCAGGACACTATGCCGAAGTCCTGCAGGTTTACCAGCAATATGCTGATCGCCTGGTGGCCACGGATTCAGGCAAGGTCCTCGAAAGCCTGCATGCGCTGATCGGGCACATGCGCGAGGATGTTCCCGCCCTGGAGATCCTGCTCGATCTCTCGCAAAAGGCCGGCGACACCACTCACATTACCGAACTCTATGAATTACTCGCCCATGCCAGTGTGCAGGGAGGAAATCTTGAGAAAGCTCGTGACTATTATCTGAAGCTTACTCAAATGGAACCGCAGAACCAGCTGCACACGCGAAATTACGAGCAGGTTCTGGCCAAACTGGGCGGCGCCGCCTCGAGCTCGCGACTGATCACGCCCGAAGAAGGCGCGGTGCTGGTGGAAGAACTCGAAGCTACGGCGCCGTTCGTCGACCAGCGCTATCCGGACGATGTTGCCCTGGCAGTGCGGGCCGCTCTGACCGATGCCGAATTATTCGTTTCCTACAACATGCCGGCCAAGGCCCTGGGGCCTTTGATGTCCGCTTTACCCAAGGCTCCCCGCGACTTGCGCCTCAACCAGCGCCTGGCCGCATTGCACACCCGGGCAGGCCGCTTCGGCGAAGCCGCGGTTTGCTGCCGCAATCTGGAACAGCTTTATCACGATGCCGGACATCCCGACGAAGCCAGCCGCTACAGCGATCTGGCGAGCAAGTACGAAGAACGAACTTCCGCCAAGCCGGTGATCGCGAGCGATGCCATAGACGTGCCGGCGATGCCCTTTGCGCCTGCATCCGCTGCCCCGCCCTCTTTTGGTCATTCGGCGGCCGAAGTCGAGGACGCTCCCGCATCCATCCCCGAACCTTCGACTTCGGGACTCTTCTTTCATAAGGCCGCGACCTCCACGGTACCTGAGGCTAGCGAATTTGAGATTCGCGCGGAAGCGCCCTCGACGGAAAGTGAAATTGACATCTCAGCCGAATGGGATGGCCAGGCCTCGGATGAACCCAAAGCAGCTTCGTTCGCCGGGGAGGCCGCAGTTCCGGAAGCGGCCGAACCTGCCCAGGCCGAGACCATCGCCGAAACCATCGAAGAGCTCCGCTTCTATCTCGCGCACTCCATGGCCGAACAGGCTCGCGTGGTGTTCGCCAAGCTGGAAAAGCTGAAACCGGGAGCGGCCCACCTGGCTGCCGTGTGGCAGGAAATTGAAGCGGCCGAAGCGCAAGTCGGCTCGAAGCAGCCCGAAGCGGCAGAAGAAGTCTCAGTCGAAGAAACGGACGAGGTTCCATCCGCGCCGGATACCGAGATCCCGTATGCCGCAAAAACCAAACCTGCGGCCGAGAGGGAATTTGTTTCAGACCCGAGTCCGGCGCCAGCGGAGAAATTCAAGCTGCCGGTCCGGCCGATTGTGCCCGCGCCCGAGCCGGCGGTAGCCGAGTACGCCGAGGCCACCCCGGAGGCAGCTCCGGCGGGTGTATTGGGCGAGTTTGTCTCCGACCTCGAAGCATCATTGGGCGACGGCTTCTTGCCGCCCCCGCCGCCGGCGCCACCCGCACCGCAGGTGCAAGCTCGCACCGCGCGCGAACCGATCACAGCCAGTTCCGGACACGCCGCGGCAGCGGCGGCTCCAGCCCCGGCTCCTTCTCCCGCTCCGCTGATGGGAGCTCCGTCGCCGACTTTCACGTACCAGCCGACCAAGAAGCGGACGCTCGCTCCCGAAGTCACGCCGGCAACGCCGCAAGCCAACGCCGCCAGCGTGGATCTGGCGGACATGTTCGGCGAGCTGAAGCACGAGCTCGAAGAGGATTCCGCCAACACGCAGGAAGATCCCGAGACCCATTACAACCTCGGCGTAGCCTTCCGCGAAATGGGATTGCTGGATGAAGCCATCGGCGAACTCCAGAAAGTGTGCCAGGCCGTGGATCGCGGCCACGACTTCCCGCAACTCATGCAGACTTATACCTGGCTGGCCCAGTGCTTCCTGGATAAAGGCGTGGCCGAGGCTGCAATCCGCTGGTATGAACGAGCCCTCAAGCTGCCCAACATTGACGAAGAAACCCGAACTGCCCTGAACTACGAGCTGGCCTCCTCTTATGAAGCCGCCGGAAACAAAACCTCGGCGCTGAGTTATTTCATGGAGGTGTACGGCAGCAACATTGACTATCGGGATGTCGCCGAGCGCATTAAAGCTCTGAAGTCGTAGAATGGCAAAATGGGTTTCTTTCTTTGCTTGGGAGCAGGCTCCGGAGATCACCGGCCGGTCGCGTGCACGACCCGTGGGAGCGCGATGTGACTGCCAGCCCGGATTCTTCCATCGACAAAATGCCTCCTGAGTCCCTGCCTCAGACCAGCTTTCAGCTCTGGCTGCACCGCGCTCTGATACTGGCGTTCGTTTTTTTCTGCGCCACCGTGGGAGTACTTCTGGTCATCCTGCCCTGGAGGCCGGAATGGACGGACAACTTCTTCCTGCTCGGTTCTCCCGGACTGCGGGCCTTCGTGTCCAACGGTTTCGTGCGCGGCCTGTGCAGCGGCCTGGGACTGCTCGACATCTGGATCGGATTTTGGGAAGCGGTTCACTTCCACGACGACAAGAAGCGGTAAGGAAAAGACCATCTGATCATGAGTGAAAGTAAACTCAAGTCTGCGCCCCTGGCCTACGAAAATCCGGCCTTCCTGAACAGTCCGGACGGGCGCATATTGCGTATCCTCTCCGAATACACCGAACCCCTCTCCCGCTTCCGGCGCGAGCAGATCCAGGACACGGTGGTGTTCTTCGGATCGGCGCGTTTTCAGAGCCATGCCGACGCGAATCGGAATCTTACTGAGCTGGAAAAAGGACCGGGAGCGCAGCCTGTGGCCGAGCGCAAGGCGCTGGCCGCGGTGGATATGGCGCGTTACTACGAGGACGCGCGTCGGCTGGCTTTCCTGCTCACTCAATGGTCAGTCCAGATTCCGGCCCGCCGCCGGCGTTTCGTAGTGACCACCGGAGGCGGCCCCGGCATCATGGAAGCCGCCAACCTGGGCGCCCAGGAGGCGGGTGGGAAAACGGTTGGCCTCAACATCAACCTGCCCTTCGAACAAAGTTCGAATCCGTACATCACCCCGGCGCTTAATTTCCAGTTCCACTACTTCTTCATGCGCAAGTTCTGGTTCGCCTATCTATCCAAGGCCCTGGTGATCTTTCCCGGCGGCTTCGGCACGCTGGACGAGCTTTTTGAAATCCTGACCCTGGCCCAGACCCAGAAGCTGGCCAAGAAGATTCTGGTGGTAATTTACGGCAGCGAGTACTGGAAGCGCCTGATCAACTTCGACGCCATGATCGATGCCGGCACCATCTCGGCAGGTGACCTGGACCTATTCCGCATGGCGGATTCACCGGAAGAAGGCTTCGAGTTTCTGCGCGACGGCCTGACCAAATATCACCTCGGGCCCCAGCAGCCGAAACCGCCCGTGGAGGCCATGCCGGATATTGCAAAAACCAACCCGTAACCAGTGCTTCTTTACTACATTACCGATCGTTCTCAGTTCGCTGGTGACGAAACCTCTCGCCGCTCTCGATTACTCGAAACGATTACGCAGGCTGCCCGCTGCGGCGTCGACTACATTCAGTTACGCGAGAAAAACCTCTCCGCCCGCGAACTCGAAACCCTGGCCCGCGCGGCTCAACTGAGAACCGAGAACCAGAAACTAAAAACTGTTTTTCTCATGAACTCCCGCACCGACATCGCCCTGGCCTGTAGCGCCCGAGGCGTTCATTTGCCCGCGAACGATGTTTCGCCGTCCGAAGTAAGAAAGATCTGGAGTCACTGTAATCCAGCCCACATGACCATCGGCGCGTCCTGTCATACTAAAATCGAGGTTGCCCGAGCCGTGCAGGCAGGCGCCGATTTCGCCGTCTTCGGTCCAGTCTTCGAAAAAGCGCGCACCCGCCCCACGGGGCTCGATGCCCTGCGGGAAGCCTGCCAGGAAAAAATTCCGGTGCTGGCACTGGGCGGCGTGACGTTGGGAAACGCGGAATCCTGTTTGCAGGCGGGCGCGGCCGGAATCGCAGCGATCCGGCTGTTTCAGGACAATGAAATGGGTGGAGTGGTCGCGGCCCTGCGTGAAATCGGACGTCGGCCCCCAGCTTCAGACCTCAGCCCATGCCAAGGCTGACGCCCGAAGCCCGAGGTCCGAGGTCCGTTTCTAACTCTTAATCGTCTTCGAGTCCTCGTCCCAGGTCACGGCGCTTTTCCGGAAGTACGACTGGTTCGCCATGTGGCAGGCCAAAGCTGCGTGATGGCCGAAAACGGCGTCCTCCACCACCGGTTTGCGCGTCTTTACCGCCTGGAAGTAATTCCATAAATGCGGCTTCTCCTCATCCCAGGAGACGCTGCGGTAGGTGGTGCCTTCCAGCGCCGGTTCCTTGCCCGGCGTGGCATCGTGCTCCTGGTGCCATTTCCTGAAATATTCTTCCCTCATAGCGCGGGGAAAGCTCGATGCGTAGTAGCTGGGCCCGGTATCCACGCCCGCCTGCGGAGTGTAGGTGAGGCTGTACTCGGTCAATTCCAGAATGCCTTTCGAGCCCTGAAAGCGATAGGTTTCAGGACTCTCGGCTCCCAGATTAAGCCGCATATAGACCGGAATTTCGCCGTACTTGAAGAGTGTGCAGTGCACGTCCGGCATGTTCCGGCCATCCTTCCAGCGCAGAATCCCTCCCATGGCCATGGCCTGTTTGGGCGCCTCGTTAATACCCAGCACGAATTGCATTCCGCTCACCAGGTGGACCAGCAGATCGCCCGCCACGCCGGTGCCATATTCCTTCCAGCAACGCCAGCGCGCAAAGATCAGGGGATCGAAGTCCCGCTTGGGCACGGTTCCTTGCCAGGTGTCCCAGTCGAGCGTCTGCGGGGAAAGATCGGTCGGCGGGGGATACTCCCAGGCTCCGGTAGGATCGTTGCGGCCGAGTGAACCCTCGACCAGGTTCAGGTCGCCGAGCACGCCCTGCGCCACCAGTTCCTTGGCCTTGGCGCAAATCACCGAACTGACCCGCTGCGAACCCACTTGGACGATGCGCCCGTTCTTTTTGGCTGCCGCCACCATCTCCAGCCCTTCCGCCCCGGTGTGCGACATGGGCTTTTCAATGTAGATGTCCTTGCCCGCGCTGACGGCATCGACCACCACCTGCTTGTGCCAGTGGTCGGGAACGGCGGCCACGATGCAGTCGATCTCTTTGTTCTCCAGCAATTCGTGATAGCGCCGCGTGGTGGGCAGATTGGGACCGACAATTTCTTTGGCCAGCGCATGGCGGCCGTCATAAAGATCGCAGGCCGCAACGCACTCCACTCCCGGCAATTCGATGGAGTTGGTCAGCAGTCCCGAACCCTGCATGCCGATGCCGATCATGCCAAAGCGCACCCGGTCGCTGGGCGCCACGGTTTGCGGCAAGGCCCAGAGCGGGTCGGGATCGAGGAGAATCGTCTTCATCCCCAGGGACGCGCCAGCCGCGGCCGCGCTGAGTCCAATAAATTCACGACGCGAGAAACGGTTTCTGATCATCAAGCCTCCAAAATAGTCTCGGTCTTCGGTCTTGTCAGCCAATGCCAACGACTGATGACTGACGACCGACGACCGCTATTTCTTCAGCATCTTCAGCGCAACTTCCTTAAAGAATACGATGTCGTTATCGCTGTGATTCTGTAGGCCGATGTAGCCTTCCTGCGGACGCGGACCGCGTTCCGGCTCGAACTCGAGTTTCTTGGCCGGCACCGGATCGCCCTCGGTGAACTCCGTCACTTTCACTCCGTTTACCACCACCGTCGTGTGCGGGCCGTCCAGCGTGATCTCCATGGTGTTCCACTCCGGCCCGGGCTTGCCGGGACGGGCCAACGGCTTGGTCATCGAATACAGCGTTCCGGTCACGTGATATTCATCTTCTTGGGATTTTTCCGGCTGGTTGTCGATCTGCACTTCATATCCGTAGTGCACCGGCATCCACGCCTCGCGGGGTTCGATCGGAATACGGATGTAAACTCCGGAATTATCGTTCTCATCGCGCATCTTATATACGACGCGGATCACGCAATCGCCCAGTTTCCCGCCTGTCCAGTAGAGCAACCCCATTCCGCCGTGGGTACGGATCAGCCCATCCTCGACAGTCATCTCGCCGGGGCCGACATGCTTCCATCCCACCAGATCCTTGCCATCGAACAACTGTTTCCAATCGCCCGACTGCGCCCGCGAGCAGGGGACAACCCCCGCCAGGAGCGAAACTGTAACCATGATGATCAATATCAGGCGAAAGCGCATAGTCTCCCTTTCGAGGCGGGAGAAATATAACACCAAACCGCTGTGTGAAAGATACGAGGTAAGTCCTTTCGTGTGAGCGCCTGCCCGGAACGACCCTGCGGGGTCGAGGTTCCGAACCCGCCAGTTACCGACGATCATCTTGGCTCGCAGCAAAGAGCGGGAAACCAGCATCAAAGCAGATATAATATTTGGGGTAACGCTCGGGGAATAATTTCTCTTCCAAAGAAGAATAAATCCGATGTCCATGAAGACAAAGATTGCGATTGTGGTTTCTTCCGCTGCCGTGCTGCTGTTCATGTATATCGGCGGATTGGACGGCGTCCGCGCCTCCAACAACGATGGCTCTTACCGTCAACTGCAGGTTTACAGCGAAGTGCTTTCGCGGGTGCGCAGCGAGTACGTGGAAGAACCCAACATCCCGCTGGTGACTGACGGCGCGCTGCACGGCCTGCTCGAATCGCTGGACTCAAACTCCAGCTACCTGACGGCCGCCGAGTTCAAAGAGTACAAAGCCAATCAGACCGAGGCCAAAGGCGATATCGGGGCGGCAGTCTCGAAGCGCTTTGGCTATGCGGCGGTGATCGCGGTGATCCCTGGCGGTCCAGCGGACAAGGCTGGCATCCAGGCCGGCGATATCTTCGAAGCCATCGAGGGCAAGAGCACGCGCGAGATGTCGCTCGCCGAAATCCACAATCTGCTGTTGGGTCAACCCGGCTCGAACCTGAACGTGTCGGTGGTTCGGGCGCGCCGCGCCGAGCCGCAGAAGATGGTCATTACCCGCGATATCGTCACCGTCCCGCCGGTCGCCGACAAAATCGTGGACGACGGTATCGGCTACATCCAGGTCGATGCCCTTAACAAGGGCAAGGCGCAGGAAGTCGCCGCCAAAGTCCGGGCGCTGCAAAAGTCCGGAGCTAAAAAGCTGATTCTCGATCTGCGCAATTGCGCCGAGGGTGACGAAGCGGAAGGCATCGCGGTTGCCAATTTGTTCCTCAACCACGGCACCATCACTTATTTGCAAGGCCAGAAGTATCCTCGCGAGGCCTTCAATGCCGACGCCGCTAAGGCGGTTACCACCCTGCCCCTGGTCGTGCTGGTGAACAAGGGCACAGCTGGTCCCGCCGAAATCGTCGCGGCCGCGGTGCTGGAGAATGCGCGCGGAGACGTTATTGGCGACAAAACTTTTGGCGACGGTTCGATCCAGAAGACGATTCAGCTTCCGGACGGTTCGGCGCTGATTCTGTCAGTCGCCAAGTACTATTCCCCGAGCGGCAAGGCCATCCAGGACAGTGCGGTAACCCCAAACATCATAATCGCGGACAGCGACGACGATGCAGCCCTTCCCGACGATGACGAAAACGCCGCGCCGGCCGACGAAGACAAGAAACAGCCCCCGCAGCAGGATGAACAGCTGCACAAGGCGATTCAGGTGCTGAAAAGCAAGACGAGTTAGTCGCGGGTCTATTAAAGTTTTGATCGCCGGTCCTGATCGCGCGCCCTCGGGCGCGCGATTTTTGTTTTGGGTCGCCAGGGCTTCTGGCCAAGGATACCTAAACTCTTGGGTGCGAAGAGGGATCTCAATGACAAGGATCGCAGGATCGACAACTATTGCGATTCAGGACGTCTCAGGCACAACTCGGAAGATCACTAAAATCGTCCCTCACAGTGGAGGTGGCTTCGCCGTGCTGGCTCCGTATCACAAAGCGCGGAGCGGCCTATTGTTAAAATTCCCTGTTGATTACGACGGCAAAGGTGAGACGGCCGTTCCGTTCGAGGAATGCGCCGGGTATTCGGCTGATGATCGCGTTAAGTTGTCATTTCATCCAGATGGCTTCGTTCAGTTCTCGGGGGAGAACCCAAGGAAGATCGTGTCCGGACGAGACCCGCAGACTGGCGAGGCAAAGGGACTCGGGCTGATGAGTAATCCTTTGTCGAACCCGATAAGATCAGGACCGACATTCGGAATATCAGTTTGGGGACTTCATGAATTTGAGGAACTTGAAGCAGACCGCGAGGGCGTCCTGAGCTTTTCTCAGGAGGAGATGTACTATCGCGCCTGCGTTCCCGGCAAGGAGAATGGGGCTCATGTCGAAGCTTTCCTATTTGAACCTAGATACTGGTCGGGTGTACGCGGCAAGCCACCTGCAATGAATCTATCGCTATGCGTGGGAATGTTCGAAGCCTCGGGAGCCGCATTAGACCTTAAGGTCATTCGCCTTGAGAATTCCGATACCTTCATTGGCGTTCTCGCCAGTCATGTCCGCATAGGCTTCTCTGAGGAATCAGGATTCACGTTGAACGGACCATCCGAAAGCGTAGAGGGGCATCGAAAGTGTGCTCTCATGGCCATATACCCGGCTTCGGAGCGAGACAAGATTCAGAAGAACGTGAGAGTCTCCAAGAGTCTAGATTATCAGTCAGGCCGAACCGGCTGAGCGGCATTGGGCCCCAACTCCCTCGGGCGAAGTATCTCTGGAACGGACGGGTGAGCCGCGGGAGGAACCGGGGACTAGCGGGACGTTTTTCCACCACCCCCCTACGGAACGAGTGACCGAAGGTCGCGGGCGCCGTGGAGGATGCGAATGATTTGCAGAGGCTTCTTTTCTGGGTCGTACACAATCAGGTAGTTTGAATACGGCTGCACCACCCAGAAGCGGACCGGAAGAGGAGTTAACTCTTTCCTGATTCGTCCCGCGAGAGGTGCATCGGAGAGGAAATCACAAGCACCAAAAATCGCTTCCTCTACCCGGTCGGCTGCCGCGGGATTGTCTTGCGCTATGAAACTCCAAGTGTCGAGGAGATCGCTTAGAGCTTGAGGCGTGAACCGATAACTGCTCATCCCCGGCGCGGCTTATCGGAGTGTGCGCTCTTCAACTCAGCAAGCCTGGAACGTACGGCATCGGCTTCGAGTAATTCTCCGCGCTGGCCGGCGGCGTAGCCTTCGTCAATCTTGGCTGCAATCTCCACGCGATTCTGCGCTAGCCAAGCCTCTTGTTCGTGAAGCATGGAAACAGCCCGCTCCACAAATTCGTCCACCGTTCGGTAGGAGCCTCGCTGGACGTCCTGCTTGATCAGTTCCTCCAACTCGGGCTTGAGGTGGATTTCCATGACGATATTCTACCCCACGCCCTTCCATCTTTCGAGTCATGTTCACTCGTTATCAGCAGCGCTTCGACTTGGTCAAACTCCAACCGATTCCTTACCTAGTGATGCAGTTTGGATTGCACCCCTGAACACGCGAGTCATCCTGAGCGAGCCGGTCTCTTCGCTGGCGAAGAGACGGGAGAGTCGAAGGACCCCTGCCGGTACCCCGTCTGTCGGGAGCCATGGCGTTGGGCTCGGAACTGCGCTCAACGAACGCTACCGCACGGAAGAATGGTAGGGGTCCTTCGACTCCGAAGTTGCTTCGCGTCGCGAAGCAGCTACTACGCTCAGGATGACTGCTCCGGGAGAGTCATCATTCCAAACTGAGGCGCTGCCATTCTCGAACCCGGTTTGACCCACCTCGCACCCTCCAATAAACTGAAAACATTCCACTTGAACTTAACCTTATGGCAGACAGCATTCACGTCAAGCTTCCTGACGGAAGTGTGAAAGAAGTTCCCAAGGGGACGACGGCGCTCGATATCGCGAAATCAATTGGCCAGCGTCTGGCCGATGCCACGCTCGTTGCCAAAACTAATGGCGACCTCATTGATGTTACCCGTCCGCTGGAGAAAGATACCGACCTTCGCCTGCTGACCGATCGCGATCCCGAGGCGCTGGAAGTTTACCGGCATTCGTCCGCGCACCTGCTGGCGGCTGCGGTGCTGGAATTATTTCCTGAGACGAAGCTCGGCCATGGGCCGCCCACCGACACGGGCTTCTTCTACGATTTCTATCGTCCCACTCCGTTCACGCCGGACGACCTTCTGAAGATTGAAAAGAAAATGCAGGAGCTGGTGCAGCAGGACATTCCCTACGCGCGCGAATTTCTGCCTCGCAACGAAGGCCTCGCGAAGTTCAAGGGCGAAGGCGATTTCATGAAGTGTCATTTCATCGAGCAGTTCACCAAGCCCGATGAAAAGATTTCGATCTATAAGACCGGCAAGTTTCTGGATTTCTGCCGCGGCCCGCACATTCCTTCGACCGGGAAGATCAAGGCGTTCAAGCTGCTGAATATTGCCGGTGCTTACTGGCTGGGCGATGAGAAGAATCCGCAGCTGCAGCGCATTTACGGGACGTCGTTTTTCTCCAAGAAAGACCTCGACGATTTTCTCAACAAGCAGGAAGAGGCCAAGAAGCGTGACCATCGCGTGCTGGGCCAGCAGCTTGATCTGTTTTCCATTCAGGAGCTGGCGGGGCCGGGGCTGATTTTCTGGCATCCCAAGGGCGGGATCATCCGTAAGGAGATGGAAGACTGGATGCGCGCCGAGTATCTGAAGCGCGGTTACTCGCTGGTGTACACGCCGCACGTGGCGCGGCGGCAGTTGTGGCAGACTTCGGGGCACGAAGGCTACTACGCGCAGAACATGTTCGACGTCATGGAACTCGATGACGCCGAATACCGCCTGAAGCCGATGAATTGCCCGTTTCACATCCTGATTTATAAAGATTCGCTGAAGTCGTATCGCGACCTGCCGGTGCGGTATGGCGAGTTGGGCACGGTCTATCGCTACGAGCGTTCGGGCGTGATGCACGGCCTGCTGCGGGTGCGCGGCTTCACCCAGGACGACGCCCACATTTTCTGTACGCCGGAGCAGATTGAAAAAGAAATCGCAGATTGCGTCGAATTTGCCCGCGACGTGCTCAAAGACTTTGGGTTCGACAAATTCCAGACTGAGCTTTCCACCTGGAACCCCGCCGATCGTAGGAATTTCGTGGGCAGCGACGAGCAGTGGAACGGGGCCACGCATTCGCTCGAAAAAGTTCTCAAGGAACTCAACATCGAATACACCACCATTCCTGGAGAAGCGGCGTTCTACGGGCCCAAGATTGACATCAAGCTGGTGGACGCTATCGGGCGCCTGTGGCAGCTCTCTACCGTCCAGTTCGATTTCAACCTGCCGCAACGCTTCGGTCTCGAATACGTCGCCGAAGACGGATCGCGCAAGCAGCCGGTGATGGTGCACCGCGCGTTGTATGGGTCGGTCGAGCGCTTCTTCGGCGTGCTCATCGAGCACTACGCCGGGGCGTTCCCGGTATGGCTGTCGCCGGTGCAGGCGGTGATGATTCCCATCAGCGAGCGCCACGCGGAATATGCCAACAAAGTCGCGTCACAATTGAAGGCGGTTGGGGTGCGCGTGCATGTTGACGCGCGCAACGAAAAGATGAATGCCAAAATCCGCGAGCACGCCATGCAGAAAGTGCCATTCCTGCTGGTGGTCGGCGACAAAGAAGCGGAAGCCGGCAAAGTGAACGTCCGCACCCGCGGCAAAGAGAAGACGGAAGACATGCCGGCGCCGGAGTTTGTAGAGAAGATCAGGAAGCTGATTGCGGAGAAGAGTCCGGGGTTATAGCAGACCAGCGCGGGGCCGACGCACTCGCCCGCCGCTTTTAACCTTTGTCAGGGGTGTTCCCGGCTACGCATTCGTGATCACTGCAGGATCCAAGACATAAGGTCGAATTCAAAGGCGGCGGGCGAGGGCGCCCGCCCCACACAATCTGTCCCGTCCTAATGTTCAATGCGTAAGTCAACCGGCAAAGCGCTGGTCATCGGCGTTATTTCCGATACGCATGGACTGCTTCGTCCCGAGGCTCTGAATGCTCTGCGCGGATCTGACCACATCATTCACGCTGGGGACATCGGCGATCCTGCCATTCTGAAAACGCTCGCTGAGATAGCGCCTCTCACCGCGATTCGCGGCAACGTGGATCGCGACGCTTGGGCGAAGAAAACTCCCGCCACGAATGGGCTCGAAGTAGGTGGCGTCTCAATCTATATTCTTCACAATCTGAAGGAGTTAGATTTGAAGCCTGAGGCGGCGGGATTTGGCATTGTGGTAAGCGGACACGCTCACGTGGCAAAAGAAGAGATGAAGAATGGCGTGCTTTATTTCAACCCGGGAAGCGCGGGGCCAAGGCGATTTCGGTTACCCGTGACGATCGGTCGGCTGCATGTGAAAGACGGCAAAGTCTCCGCCGAGGTTATTGAGATTGTGCCGGGGGCTGAGTAGCCGAGCTTGGCTCGGCTGGGCGGACGAGGCGTCCGCCCCTACGCGGGCGTTGGAGTAGCAGGTGGCGCAGGTGGCGCTGGAGCGTGGCCGCCGCCGGTGTTGACCAGATCTTTCAACTCTTTGCTGGGCTTGAAGAACGGAATTTTCTTGGCGGGAACTTCGACTCGCTCGCCGGTCTTGGGATTGCGCCCGACGCGCGGTTTGCGCTGACGGGTGCGGAAGCTGCCAAAGCCGCGGATCTCGATTTTGTCGCCCACGCGGAGCGAGCGCACGATGCTGTCAAAGATAGTCTCGACGATGACTTCACTGTCTTTGCGCGTTAATTCCGCTAGTTTGGAGACTTCGTCGATCAGATCGGCTTTTGTCATACGCTCCTCAATCCGTCTGGATTATACGGGATAGCGGCATTCTTGGGCGTCGCAATCCTGTATAAACTTCTCAAATTTCAGGGGTTCTATGCAAGCGGCATTTCCGCGCTGGCGGGTTTTGGCCGGGTGCCAGGCTTGCTTTCTTTCGCTCCTTCGGAGCTTGATCAGGTTCGCTGCTTAGCCAGGGCTTACGCCCTGGGCTCTATTCTGGCGCCGCGTTGCGGCTTGTCTGGGCCGGTTTTACTGCCGATCCAGCGGAAGGCCAGATTCTCTCTCAGACGTCCTCCAGACTTCAACGCAACCGCTGGCCAGACCTATTTCCACAGATAGTAGAACCCGGTGTGCTGGTCGAGCAGGTTTTCCCGGGTCGGCAGCCACTGGGAGACATCCCCGAACAGCAGATCGAGCACCGTTTTGCGATCCTTGTCGGGATGCACCAGGACGGGCTTGCCAGTGATTCCGACCGATTTGGCGGTGTCATCCACCGCGGCTTCGAAGTCGGCGATCTGATCGATCATGTGCATGGAGAGGGCTTGCTCTCCCGTCCAGACCCGGCCATCGGCCAGGGACTTGATGTCCTCCACCTTGGCATGGCGCCCGTCGGCTACGGCTTGCACAAACTGGCCGTACATGTTGTCGATCAGCGCCTGCAGGTAAGCGCGCTCCTTGGGGGTCATGTCTCGCGTGGGATCGCCCGTGCTCTTGTATTCGCCGACGGTCAGCACCTCGGGCTTCAGTTTGGCCCAGCGCAAGAGATCGCCGTAATTGACCCACTCCGAGATGACGCCGATCGATCCCACCACGCTGCCGTTATCGGCGTAGATCTTGTTGGTGGCCGAAGAAACGTAATAAGCGCCACTGGCGCCGACGGTTTCGATCGAAGCTACAATGCGCTTCTTCTTCTCGTCGCGAACCCGTTTGACTTCGCGGTAGATTTCTTCCGACGCGGCCACTCCGCCACCCGGCGAATTCACGTGGATAATGATGGCTTTGATGGAATCGTCGTCGCCAAACTTCTTGATCTGCTGCACCACCGTGCTGGGATCGAGGATGACGCCTTCCAGTTCGACCACGCCAATCTTGTCCCCAAAACTGGCGCGCAACGAGGTCTCATCCCCACCGGCATGCAGGGAGAGATAGACCAGCGTAAATACCGCCAGCACAAAGAGGAAGAAGGCTCCGCCCCCGATCATGATCCAAAGAAACGTTCGCGAACGTCCGTTTTCAGCCATACCGATGGCATAGTTTAGCACTGGATGGGTTTTCGCCACAGTCCACGTGAGCAGTGGCGGCGCCCTGCGAGCGAAGGAAGAGTTCCGGAAACTGGAAACTGCTCCCGGAATGCACTTGACGGGCGGTTCCGGGCTTCGTAACATTCGCCCTTTGATGGAGGGGGCATAAATGGCTACATTCTGTGTAAGTTGTGGAAACCCGCTGGCGGACGGAGCCAGATTCTGTAACAAATGCGGCGCCACCCAGCCCGCCGCGCAGGCCGCTCCGGCCGGGACTGTGATGTCGCCAACGCCCGCGGCTCCGGCTGCCCAGGGCAGCAACACCGCGGTAAAGATCATCATTGGTATCCTGGCTTTTTTCGTCTTCCTGATGCTGGTGGTGGCAGGTGGTTGTGCTTATTTCGCCTACCGCGTCCGACAAAAGACCCACGAGTTCACTGAATCGATGCACACCAACGCCAAGCCCTACACCGGCCGGCGGCAGCCGTGCGCCATGTTATCCACCAGCGAGGCTTCGGATGCCATGGGCCAAACCGTGGCGTCGGTGGAGCAGCGCGGCACCTCGGTTTGCGAGTACACCTACGGTTCCAATGGCCAGCATTTCGATGTCGAGTACACCTGGCAGGGCGGCGGCATCACCATGGGCCTGGCACACGGCGCCATGAAACATATCTCGGGCATGGAGACTTTCACGACGGTGGAGGGCGTCGGCGATGAGGCCTACCTGGCGCCAGGGAACTCGGCCCTCATGATGCGCAAGGGCGACGTAATGGTCAACATCGACCTGCGTGAATCCGGCGTCAGCGCAGACGCGGCCAAGAAGATGGCCAGCAAGATCGCCAACCACCTGTAGTCTCTAGTCACTGATCTACAAGAGGATCGGAGCTGGATCCATGCCGTTCTGCGCGCAGTGCGGTTCCCCGGTTGGCGCAGTCAAATTCTGCGCCAAGTAGGGCATCCAGCCGTGCACCTAACCAGATGCTAAGGGTACATGTCCTGAATATCCGCAGGGCATGACCTGACATCACATGGTTTGCCCGCTATTTCCTGAAACAATAGAGGCATGAATTTTCCCTGGAGGAGATTCCTGTCCGCCACCGGCGCGCTGGTATTGGCGCTGGCGTGCGTGAATTGCGGTGGAGGCGCAGCCGGTTCCAGCCTGTCATCGGGCACCGGTAGCGGCTCCGGCGGCGGCGGTAGCGGTTCGGGCGGAAGTGGGGGATCTGGCGGCTCGGGCGGCGGCAACCAGAGCGCTTGCAGCGCGATGAGCGCGGGACAGGGCGCCACCCTCAACGGGTTCCTTCCCTTTGGCAGCGCCAGCCTCTGGAACCAGGATATTTCCGGCTCGCCCGTGGATGCGAACTCGGGCGCCATCATCAACTTCATCGGGCCTACCGTCGGAATGCACGCCGATTTTGGATCGGGAGAGTACCAGGGTTCGAATATCGGGATTCCATACTCGGTCGTGAGCGGGTCACAAACGCCGGTCAACATCACTTTCACAGCTTATGGCTCGGAGAGCGATCCGGGGCCGATGCCGGTGCCGGGCAACGCACCCATCGAGGGCGATCCGAATCCAGGCAATGGCGATCGCCACGTGCTGGTGCTCGATAACAGCAATTGCTTTCTCTACGAGTTGTACAGCGCTTTTCCCAACGGCAACGGGAGTTGGAATGCGGCTTCGGCCGCGGTCTGGGACCTTCTGGGTAACGAGCAGCGTCCCTGGACCTGGACTTCCGCGGATGCCGCGGGCCTGCCGATTTTTGCCGGCCTGGTGCGTTACGACGAAGTTGCAGCCGGGCAGATTCAGCACGCGATTCGCTTCACCCTGCCGCAAAGCCGGGCGGCCGCGGTATTGCCGGCCACGCATTGGGCGGCCAACTCGACCAGCGCGAATGCTCCGCCCATGGGCATGCGGCTGCGCCTGAAAGCCAATTACAACATCTCCGGATTTTCGACCAATGTGCAAGTCATCCTGTCCGCGATGAAGAAGTACGGCTTGATCATGGCCGACAACGGCAGCGCGATGTACATCAGCGGCGCGCCTGACAGTCGTTGGGACAACGACGATCTGCACAATCTCGGGCAGGTGCCGGCATCAGCTTTTGAAGTGGTGCAGATGAATCCGGTCTACACCGCTTCCAACCTGCCGCAGGGCGCGGCTCCAGGCATCGCCAGCTTTACCGCGGCGCCGGCCAGCGTGAGTTCGGGCGGCAGCGCGACCTTGTCCTGGAATGTGAGCAACGCTGCGTACGTCATCGTTTCGCCGCAGGTGGGAGCGGTGCGAGCCGCCAGCGTGATGGTGCAACCTTCGCAAACGACTACCTACACGCTCTACGCCACCAACCAATTCGGACGCAGCACCGCCACGGTCACAGTAAACGTTCAGTAAGAAATGCAAGCACGAGTGGAATCACCGCAGTCCACGTGGCTTCCGACGACTCCCGGCACGAGCGAGGGCGCTCGCGCCCACATAAGGTCAGAACAGCTTCTCCTGGCGGCGGAGATTTCCGAAGGAGCCTATATTGGCCAGGGCGAAGTTGAATCGGAATTGATTTTCGTTGCGCACCGAACCCAGGGCGAAGCGGCGGTATTCGACGCTTAATCCGCAGCAGTCCCAGTTGTAGGCCGTCTGCACCGCCGCGTACTGCAGAAAACCCAGATTGGCGTCGAACCCAAGATTGGTGGCTCCACTGAATCCGCGCTTGTTGGGTTGTCCATAGCCAAACAGAATCCGGAACTGATTAAAAGCCTGCTGCCCGGTGGGTGTGGCAGCGAAACTAGGCGCCAGCAGATATGCATCTCCACCGCCGATGGTGTAGGAACCGAAGCGATAGTTCACGAACGCCGTGCTGGCATTGATCCGGCTTTGTTTGAAATCGTAGTCAATGTCCCACTCCGCTTCGGTCCGGCTGGTGGCCTGGAACTTCAAACGGGAGATCAGAGGAGACAATCGCCGCGCTTCCGTGAGAAACGCGATGCCGGTGAAATCGGCGGTCGTGGTAAATACATTCCGCTGCCCGGGCACCAGGGCCCCGCCGAAAGTTGGATCGAGAAAGTATTTCTGCGCCAGTTCCCAGGTGATGACTTCCCGCACCTGGGGTTCAGGCGTACAGGGGACTCCGCTTTTTTCCGGCGGCCGCTCCCACGGGATGGGGCTGGCGACGGCCGGACGTCCTATGATCAGCGAAGCCATGCCCGTGGCATCGCAGTCCGCCGGTTTCTGCGAGGTCCGCTTGGCGTACAAACGATTTACCACCGCATATTCAACTTCGCTGGTGTTGCTCAGGATGTCGCGCTCGTCGAAGCGCAGAATCTGCGCGAAGTTGTCCACCCCGGTTACGTAGCGATAGGTGGCGCGCGGTTCGATGACGTGCTTCCACTTGCGTCCCCAGAATTCGCGGTCGTACACCCGCTCCAGCGCGGGCGGGCGAATTTCGATCGAGCCTTCGACCGCTTTGCGGTTGATAGCGTTGCTCTCTGCCACTCCGACTCCACCGCTGCTGGGCACGAGTTGCTGGGTATAGAACGTTTCGCGCAGGGCAAGCTCGGGACGCACCGACCAGCCGCGCAGCACCAGGGGAAGAGACAGCGTGGGGCGAAAATCAAAACGCCCCACCAGCGGCGCGGTTCGAAACGAGGGCTCGCTGCGCGACAGGCCCTCCGCAGCGGCGTCATAGGACCAGTAAAAAGGCGAGCGCCCGATCGCGTGCTCTACGCTCGAGGCCTCGAAGCTGGGAGCGTGCAGAATCGTGACCACGTCCCCCGGAGTCGTGCTCTCGAAGTTCTGGTAACGCTGGGTGGACGAGTTGTAGAAATAACCGTTCGTGGCGCTGGAGAGAAAGGCCTCCGACTTCACCTCCGAGTTCACGGCCTGGCTGAAGACGTCGTTAAAGGCGAGCCGAAAAACGAACGAGCTCAGGTAGTCGATGCTGGCCACGCCGCGGAAGTGTCCAAACGTATCTTCTGCGTCGAGATTGACCTCGT
Organism: Terriglobia bacterium; assembly: GCA_963816025.1. Taxonomy (GTDB): domain Bacteria; phylum Acidobacteriota; class Terriglobia; order Terriglobales; family Acidobacteriaceae; genus JAIQFF01. The sequence continues at coordinate 491,592 of CAWFJA010000023.1, read as the reverse complement.
GACCGCCCTGGTCCAGGGGAGGCTGGCCGATGCCCCGGTCAAAGACCCCGAAATAGTTCAGGTAGACATAGGACTTTTCGCTGGGCTGGGCCCGAAACGTAACTTGCGGCGCCCAACCTCGCCGGGTGAAATATTCGGCGCCCGCGGTGACGTCCATGCTGCGATTGATGGCCCAGAAGATCGAGTCTCCCAGAATCGTTCCCTTGATTGAAGAACTGCCGACGTTAGGAATCAGAATCCCGGTCTGCCTGGGCTCTCGTTCCACCGGATGGGTAGCGAAGGGAAAATAAAACACGGGCACACCTTGAATGCGGAACGTACTGTGGTAAATGGTGGCGTTGCCGCCCACCTCCACCACAATCTTGTGCGCGTTGAACTGCCACTTGGGACGCGGCAACTCGCAGGTGGTAATGGTTCCGTCGTAGACGACGTAATGGTCGGGACCAGTCTTTTCCACCACTCCTCCGGTAAAGGAGAAGGGATTTTCAGTGGTCAGGACCATCCGTTTGCCGCGCAATCGCATCCCCGTGGTTCCGACTACGTGCTGGAAGCGTCCGGATTCAGTCCGGATGTTGTAGGTGGCGTGGGTAGCTTCCACATGCTCGTCGTTGGGACCGCCGTCGAGCACCACGTGGCCGTCCGCGACCGAGTCTCCCGTGTCGGAGTTGTAGTCCACTGAATCGGCATGCAGAATATAAGTGCCATAGTGGATCTCTGCCTGCCCGCGCAGCTTGTAGACCCCGCCGTCCTTTTCCTGCTGCAGGGCGCGGATGGTGACGTCCTGCTCTCGCACCGCGGACGGCGCAGTCGGAAGCGAAGATTGTTCGCCCGGCGGTCCGGAGGCAAAAAGCCACTGGCTGGTAACTACGGACGGAGCGAGTAGCAGATGACAAACCAACGCCGCCGTGATAAGGAATCGAGTGCGGGATGTCATCGCGAGCGGACGAAGCCCCTGGCGAGGAAATCCACGCAGGGATAAGGTGACGTTAGCACGGCTCGGCCCGAGTGGCAAAGCAGTGAGGCTTCCCGGCGAAATATTCTTGCGACGCTGGCTTTTTTCCGCGGACGGGTGCGCGCTTTACCGGAACGCAGCCGGTTTGCCGCTGGAAGTTTACCCGACCCGATCGCTCCTTCATGAGACCAAGATTCGAACCCGATGTTCCAGGCGATGCGAACCCAGACCTTTCCGCCAGCCTGATTGATCCTGAAGCGTACGATGCCAGCGAACAGCAATTTGCTGCCAGCCTCGAGCAAACCTCCGCCCGGACCGAGCCCGCCTCTGGGACGCCGAGGTTTGCCGTGCCCAAGTTTGTCGTAGAAGACACGCTACAGGAAGTGGCAGTCAGTGAGCCTCCGCCAAGTTCGGGCGCAACGGAAAGTCGGGAAACCCTGCCCTCTCCAGAGCCTGCCGAACTTCCGCAGCCGCAAGATCCTGATGCCTGGCGGCGTGAGGTGGCGGCCCGTTTGAGCCATTATCGGGCACGCCGGCGTACGCGAGAGCCTCGCTATCCTTCGCTGCAACTGAAGTTTGAGAGCGAACCAAGCCCGCCGCTTCCTGCCGAGCCGCCGCCACTCCCTGCTCCCGTCGTGCGAGAAACGGTGGACTATGTGCCGACAAGCTCGGTTCCGCGCATAACCCTGGCTGAGCCCGCGAACCAGCCTCAGCAATATCCTCAACGCAATATCCCCAGAACTATCCGCGGATATTGCCCGCGGTCGAGACCGAGGCCACGGCCAAGGTGATCGAGTTTGCCAGCTATAACCCGGCGCCCAGAGCGCTGGACGAACTGGCCGAACCGGTGCTGGACCGGCCCAGAATTATTGACACTCCTGAGCTGGCGCCCCCGCCGCCGGCCCTCGGGGGCATTCTGATTGAGCCCGTCGAAGCGCCGGCGAACGAGAGGCGGCCTGGATTCGAGATCCCGTTGCAGTCCGCGCCCATGTCGCGGCGCATGGTAGCCTCGGCAATCGACGCCGCCTTGGTAATCTCTGCATTCGCGGCTTTTGCCTATATTTTTTTCCGGATCACCGCCGAGCTGCCGCCACTCGGCAAAATAGCCGGGGCGGGAGTTGTCCTCATCGGCCTGTTGTGGTCGGCGTATCAATTTCTGCTGCTGGTGTACAGCGGCACCACTCCGGGCTTGAAACTGGCCAAGCTTGAACTGCACCGCTTCGACGGCAGCCCGGTTCCGCTCCGGGTCCGGCGCTGGCGCGTGCTTACATCCGTTCTTTCCGGCTTGTCCCTGGGCCTGGGCTACGCCTGGTGCTTTCTCGACGAAGACAGGCTCTGCTGGCACGACCGCATCACCAGAACCTACATGGCGCCCAAAAAACGGTAGCGCCGACAGCCGCGCAGGCCCAGACGTCCTCGTCTGGGCGGATGAGCGAAGCTCACCGAAGTTTGTCAGGTTCGCTGGCGAGAAAAACCGTTGTGGAGCTGCGCTCCGGCGGGCAGGTGGGACACCAGCCCCTACGCGGGCCGTGGGCGTCTGCTAACATCTTTTGGTGACTTCAAGTTCTCCTGTTCGCGTTCGCTTTGCTCCGTCTCCGACCGGGCAGCTCCACGTTGGCAACGCGCGCACCGCGCTTTTCAACTGGCTTTTCGCCCGGCAAAAGGGCGGCACCATGGTGCTGCGCATCGAAGATACCGACGTCGAGCGCAGCGAGGCCCGCTTTGAAGATCAGCTGATTGCCGACCTCAAGTGGCTGGGCCTGGACTGGGACGAAGGGCCGGACCTGGGCGGACCGTACGCTCCCTATCGCCAGTCCGAGCGCCTCGACATTTACCGCGAGCACGCTGAGCGCCTCGTCGATCAGGGCAAGGCCTACTTGTGTTTCTGCACCGAAGACGAGTTGCAGAAAGAGCGCGAGCGGGCCCAGGCCGAGCATCGCCAGCCGATCTACTCCGGCAAATGCCGCGCCATCGATCCGGCGGAAGCCGGTAGACGGCGAACTTCGGGAGAGTCCTGTGCCATCCGGCTGAGAATTCCGGAGCATCCCATCCGCTTTCACGACATTGTGCACGGCGACGTCGAGTTCTCGAATGAAGTAGTGAGCGATCCCATCATCCTGCGCTCGAACGGCATGCCGGTTTACAACTACGTGGTGGTCATCGATGACGCGCTGATGAAGATCACGCACGTGATCCGCGGCGACGATCATCTTTCGAATACCCCGAAGCAAGTTGCGCTATATGAGGCTCTGGGCTGGCCGGTACCCGAGTTTGCCCACCTTTCAACGATTCTGGGCAGTGACCGCGAACGGCTCTCTAAACGGCACGGAGCAACTTCGATTGCCAATTTTCGCGACATGGGAGTTCTGCCCGAGGCGCTGGCAAATTACCTGGCCCTGCTGGGTTGGGCGCCGACGGGCGGCACCCGTGAGCTCTTCAGCCCCGCTGAGTTGAAGAAAGAATTTTCGCTGGAGCGGGTGACGCCTGCGGCGGCGATGTTCGACATGGAAAAGCTCTACTGGCTGAACCGGCACTACATCAAGAGCTGGCCGGTGGGAAACCTGGTAGCGCTGGGCGCGTGGTTTCTCGCCCAGGCGGGCTACATCGAGCTTAAAGATGCGAAGTGGTTGAGCGCGGAAAGCACCCCCGTCATTCACCTGGAAGACGCATTACAAGTCTGGCTCACCCGGGTCACGGAATTATTAGTCCCCTCCGTCGACCGCCTCGACCAACTGCCCGCGCGCGCATCGCTGATCTTTAACTACGATGCGGGTGCCGCCCTGGCCGCGCCTGATAATGCCGAGGTGCTGGCGTGGACGAACACCGACGCGGTGCTGGCCAGGTTCACGGTCAAGATTCTTGAAGACGAATCGGCGAAAGCCGGGAATCTCACTTCCGAATGCTTCAAACTGCTGGTCAACGAAGTAAAAGCTGAGACGGGCGTAAAAGGGAAAGAACTGTTTCATCCCATTCGCATCGTAATCACGGGTTCGCACTCCGGGCCGGAATTCGACAAACTGATTCCTATCCTCGAAGCGGGCAGCCGCCTCACGTTGCCCAGGCACGTGCTCAGTGTGCACGAGAGGGTGGAAGAGTTTGCCAAGGCCCGCGCCCGCGGGAATTGATCCCTTGGTGGTGCAATCTAAAAATTCCCAAGGAATTTGTCATTCCGATGCGCGCGGCCTTATTGCGCGAGGAATCTGCTGTTTCGACGCCGGCAGAAAACAGATTCCTCACCGATAAAGCTGGCTTCGGAATGACAAGGGTGCGGGGGTTGCGGTTACGCAAACTGCGCTGATATCGAACGCTGACACCCCTTCCCCGCCATGCTATTGTCCTCTCATGATCCGAACCCTGGCTGTTTTCTTCCTGCTCTCGTCCATCAGCGTCCCCGGCCTGGCCAAGGAAAAATACCAACGCGCCGGCCCCATTCATCTCGATCGCGACGGCGAAAAATGGGCGCAGAAGACCCTGCGCAAGCTCTCTCTGGAAGAAAAAGTCGGACAGCTTTTCATGGTCTGGGTGCGGGCGGAGTTCCTCAACGTCAACAGCCCTGAGTATCTCGATCTCCTAGAGAGCATGCGCAAGTATCACATTGGCTCGTTCGCCATGACGGTGCGCTGGGACCCTCCGTTCCTTTACCGCAATCAGCCTTACGAGGCCGCGGAACTGCTGAATCATTTACAGCAGGAATCCAAATGGCCGCTGCTTTTCGCCGCCGATTTTGAGCGCGGCGTCACCATGCGCCTTCATGGCGCTACCATGTTCCCCCATGCCATGGCTTTCGGCGCTGCCGGAAAAACAGAATATGCGGAAGCCTTCGGCCGCATCACCGCCCAGGAGTCTCGCGCCATCGGTGTGCACTGGAATTTCTTTCCCGATGCCGACGTCAACTCGAATCCCGCGAACCCCATCATCAACACGCGCTCCTTCGGAGAAGATCCCCAACAGGTCGGGGATCTCGTGGCCGCCTACATCAAGGGATCGCGCGCCAACGGAATGATGACCACGGCCAAACATTTCCCCGGCCACGGCGATACCGCAACCGATTCGCATCTCAGCCTAGCCCAGGTCACCGGCGATCGGGCGCGCCTGGATGCCGTGGAGCTGGCGCCGTTTCGCAGGGCCATCGCCGTCGGCGTCGACTCTGTCATGGTGGCGCACGTCACGGTTCCCGCGCTTGAGCCCGACCCCAATCGCGTGGCGACGACTTCCCCGGCAATCGTCACCGATTTGCTCAAGCGGCAGCTGGGATTCCAGGGAATCGTGGTGACCGACGCCCTCGACATGGCCGGCCTCACCCGGCTTTACGCCAACAACATCGGTCGCGCCGCGGTCGAAGCCTTCATGGCTGGGAGCGATCTGCTGCTCATCCCGGCCGACCTCGATGCCTCCTACAAAGCCGTTCTTCAGGCCGTTCGCAGCGGAGAAATCCCCACCGCCCGGCTCGACGCGTCCGTCCTCAAACTGTTGAAGGCAAAGGCCTCCCTGGGTTTGGACAAAGCTCGACTGGTAAATGTAGATGCCCTTCCCGAAATCGTGGGCAAGCCTGAGAACCTGGCCCTGGGCCAACAGATTGCCGACGACGCCGTCACCCTGGTCCGGGACAACGGCAAAGTGCTGCCGCTGAAACAATCGGGAACTGTGAAGGATGGACTTCCGTATCAACACCTGGAAGAAGTGAGCAACCGGGTGGTGGCGCTGGTGCTTTCAGAGGATGTTCGCACCGAATCCGGACGCGCGCTGGAGCGTGCGATCAAGGCTCGCGTGCCGGATGCCAATGTGATCTACGTGGATCCTCGCATCGCCGGCCCTATGTCCGAGGGAATCATGAACGCGGTGGACCAGGCACAAGCCGTGATTGCTGCAATCTACGTCGTGCCCACCGCCGGTAAAGCCATGAAGAGCGCGAACGGTCTGACCAACTCGGTTGCGCTCAACGACGCCAGCGGCACGCTGCTACAGGCGGTCCTAGACCGGGCGGCGCAAAAAACCGTGGTCCTCGCCATGGGAAATCCATACGTGGCCCAGGATTTTCCCGCAATACAGAATTATCTTTGTACTTTTTCCAACGCCAGCATTTCGGAAATCGGCGCGGTCAAAGCGCTTTTTGGCGAAGTCGCTATTCGCGGCCACCTTCCAGTCAGTATTCCCACCATCGCTCCCCGTGGCGCCGGGATCGAACGCCCGGCACAAATCGCAGAGGAAGGATCGCAACATGCGCATGCTCCAACACCATAATTCGCGACTGGCCTTGATTTTGGCTTTCGGCGCCGTGCTCGCCCTGCCCGGCTGCAGCGTCAACGTGAAGAAAGACAGCGAGGGCAAAGACAAAAATGTGGACATCGAAACTCCCGTGGGTGGACTGCACGTCACGGAAGGAGCAGACGTCCGCGACATCGGCCTCCCGGTCTACCCCAACGCTCGCCGCAAGGAGCACAGCGACGACAACAATCCAAACAGCGCCCACGTAAATATTTCCACCAGCCTGTTCGGTATTAAAGTCGTGGCCATTGAGTATTTGTCCGACGATCCGCCGGAAAAGCTCGTCGCCTACTACAAAGACCAACTCAAGAAATACGGGAACGTGCTGGAGTGCCACACCAATGAGCGTCATCCCGGCACAAACATGAATGGGGTCGACACTTCGGGCGACTCCAGGAAACTGAAATGCGAAGAAGACCAGAACGGCAAGACGGTCGAACTGAAAGTGGGCACCGAGCAGAACCAGCATATCGTCTCCATCAAACCCGCCGACGGCGGCAAAGGGTCAGATTTTGGTTTGGTGTATATACAAATGCGGGGCGGCAAGGACACAATCTGAAGAGACTTCAGATGGAAGAGTTCAGAGTGAGTTCAGATTAGAGTTCAGATTGAAGATCTCAGATTGAGGACCCGCGCCCATTACCCTTGATCTCGAGCGGTGCAGTGTTTAGGCGATGCGGTCTTTAATCTGAAATCTTCAATCTGAGATCTGAAATCCCCGCGCCTTCCTTGCCTCTCCTTGCCGGCCTGCTGTAACTTGAAACTCAGTGGAGTATCCCTGTCATCAGTGTGGTGCGGCCGTGGAACAAGGGACTGCCTTCTGCCCGCAGTGCCGCGCGCCGCAGATTCGGGTCGCCGTCCCTGAGAGCTTAACCTCCGCTGAAATCGGCTCCGATCGGGCGGTTTCCTCCCTGCCGGCTTATTTCGAGTCACCTCTGACCACGCGGATTGAATGGTCGCAGGGTTTGCCCGCCACCGCGCTGGCCGGATTAATCGCAGCTGTGCTCATGATGACGCCTCTGGCCGGTTTTGGATTGGGCATGCTGATCGGCGGGACCCTGTCGGTGGTTTTCTACCGGCGGCGTATCCCGGTGGCCAACGTCACGCCCGGAATGGGGGCTCGCCTGGGCATGGTGAGCGGCATTCTGGGTGGCGGCATCTTCGCCGCGCTGCTCTCGATCGGGACCGTGCTGTTTCACGCCTGGGACACGATCCGCGGCAAGCTGATCGAAGTCGTCGACCAGACCGCAGCCCGCAATCCCGACCCGCAGGCCCAACAGGCCCTGGAATTCTTCAAATCTCCGGAGGGCGTCGTCCTGCTGCTGGCCAGCGCCCTGATCGGGACCTTGCTGGCTTTCGTGATTTTCTCCGGACTAGGAGGAGCCATCGGCGCTGCCCTGTTCCGGCGCAGGGAACGTCCGTAGGCGACTTCCTTTGCGGCCTTTGCGTAAATGCCCTTGACCTGCCCTTGAACCGCGAAGAACGCAGCCTGCGTCCCGCAAGTTGCGCACCGTCGAAAGGCAGTCTATAGTCACCGTTTTGGAGAGTGCCATGAGACATCTCCTCAACTGGGCGTTAAGCGCGCTGGCGGTGTGGATCGTGGCCCACCTGGTGCCGGGCTTTCACGTCAGCGGACCGCTGGCGGCGTTGATCGCGGCCCTGGTCATCGGCTTTGTAAACGCCACTCTCGGCGTGTTTCTGAAAATTGTTACCTTCCCGCTCGTCCTGCTCACTCTGGGACTATTCTGGCTGGTCATTAATGCTGCCATGATCGAACTGGCTTCGGCGGTTGTTCCCGGCTTCCACGTGGATACATTCGGCGCCGCCTTTGTGGGAGCGATCGTGCTCGCGCTGGTCAATATGTTCTTCCGCTGGCTGGCGGGAAGCGGCAGAGACCGCGGTTAGACTTTCGACGGACAGGGACGCCATGCAGAACTGCCGAGCTGCGCTCGGCCAGGGCAGGTCGGAGATCCGCCCCCACACATTCTTATAAGCCCGGCGCTACCGGTTGCACGCCACGCGGAATCCGTAATCGGCGTAGTGAAACTCAGGCGGGATGCTGGAGCGGGCCGCGCACCGGCTGGCTTTGATGTGATGGCGCCAGGAGCCGCCGCGCGATGCCCGGCGTTCCCCGCGGTCCGGTCCGGTTGGGTTGCGCTCGGGTGATTCGGCATAGTAGCCCGCCTGATACCAGTCGCTGCACCACTCGTGCACGTTCTCGCAGATATCATAAAGCCCGAATGGGTTGGGCGCGTACTGCGCCACCGTTTCGGGGCCCTGCTTCCAACGGCTTTCGTAGTTGGGCAAGGACTGCGGCGGATCGTCCCCCCAGGGATAAAGCCGGCCTTCGACGCCGCCGCGTGCTGCCCGCTCCCACTCCGCCTCCGTTGGCAAGCGATAACCCAGGCCACTGCTCAGGCTCAGCCATTCGCAATATTTGACCGCTTCAAACCAGGAAACCGCGACCACCGGCTGTTGGGGATGGTTGAAATCGGGATTCTCACAAAACGGCGCGGGCGAATTTCCCGTGGCGCTCACGAACTGGGCGTAACCCGCATTCGTGACCGCGCACGGGGCCAGCAGAAATTCATCCACCCACACGCGATGTACCGGACGTTCGTTGTCCTGCCCGCTCTCCGACCCCATCCCGAACCAGCCTTCTGGAATGCGCACCAGTTGCGGATCAACCGATGAGAACGGCGCGGACGGAAGAGGGAAGGAGGACATGAGTCCACTATTCTAGAGCGTTCGCCGATCGCCGATATTTAGCCGAGGGAAAACCGCTTCCACAAGGAAGTGGAAAACATCTTCCACGGCTCTTTTCGAGGCCCGCCGCATGAGCCTATCTGTCTTATTTTCATGTATATAGACTACGCCCTCAACGGGCCTCAACTTGCTTCTGGTAAGGCTAGCAAGGCACTAAAAATCAAGGAACCCTGATTCCAGCGGGATGGATTTTATGAGGCTACTGCTAAAGGTGCTCATTGGTGGCGTGGTGCTTCTGACTACCGCATTCGCGCAGGAACCCAAACATGCCGTGGTTGCGCAGGAACCGGTCACACAGCGTGGAGCGTCCACAACGCAAATGATTAGCACGGGCTCGACAGAGCGACCTGCGCCTATGGTGCCGCCGAAGGCTTTGCCGCGGTTGAATCCATCGTTGGGAGAGATTGCGCGCCAGGCGCGCGCCGCCCACGCCGCGGCCCAGAAAGCGCAAGTGGTGCTCGCGGACGACGCGCCACCCCAAAAGTAAAAAGGCTTCATCCCGTAAGTAAAAGCCGCCCAAGCCAACCTCTCGACTAAATCCATCTCGAACCCTGTGGGGGGCAGCCGCGCTCGCCCGGACAGCCGAGGGCGGCGTGGCCTGTGGCGAATGCCAACGACAATAGTGGATACACTGTCTTCAGACGCGACACTTTTACCCCATGGCGAACTCGACAAATTCGGCGACGCTGGGAGCCATTCTTCGCCAGCGCTGTCCGCGTTGCCGCCGGGGAGGGATCTTCCAGCACTCTATCTTTTTAGGTTTTCCCCGGATGCGCGAGCGCTGTTCTGTCTGCGACCTCAAGTTTCAGCGGGAGGAAGGATATTTTCTGGGAGCCATGTACATCAGTTTTGGCCTGGCGCTTGCGATCATCGCGCTGATCGCGGCATTGTTGTGGGCCGTCACCGGCTGGTGGATTACCAAAGACGTAGTCTGGGCCGTGGTACTGTTCTTGCCCCTCGCTCCCACCATCTCGCTCTTCGCGCGCGTCCTCTGGATCTATTTGGACCAGACATTTGATCCCGAACCTCTGGGGCTCGGAAAGAGTAAAAAGTAAGACGAATCGTAGAGATGGTCTGACGCGTTCCGCATCTTGCGAGGGTATACGGGAGGCGCAGTCGTTACGTACCTGCTGTCAACGCCCGGTTTCAAACCGGGGTCGGTTGGTAGAGACACAGCGGATCGCTTCCCAGCGCATCCCCAGTGTGAGCAAAGGCCCGTGCGCGCGATCCGCCGCAAACGCAGTTGAACTCACACTCTCCACATTTTCCCCGGAAGTATTGCGGCGAGTGCAGAGCCTCAAAAAGAGGCGCGTGCCGGTACACATTCACCAACGAATCGCTTCGAACATTGCCGGCGCTCAGGGGCAGGAACCCCGACGGATAAACATCTCCCTGGTGGGAAACGAAGACGATTCCATGGCCGTCGCGAATCTGGAAGCCGCGGTAAACCGAACTTCCCTTGATCTCGGCAGCGGTCTTACCGGAGCCGTGCATCCGGTTCAGAGCAAGGCGCCGGTAGGATGGCGCTTCCGTCGTCTTAACCGCAAAGGGCGCTTGCGGCACCAGATCGAGAACCCAGTTCATGATCCTTTCCGCATGCTCGGGCGAGACCTCCTGCAATGCCCGGCCGCGGCCGACCGAGATCAGGAAGAACAGGCTCCAGCGCATTACCGGAAAAGTCTTCAGGAGTTCGTAAATCGCCGGCAAATCATCGGCGGTTTCCTGTGCCACCAGGGTATTGATTTGAATGGGCAGGCCCAGCCGTCCCGCCTCAGCGGCAACCTCTACCGTCCGGTCGAAACATCCCGGGACCGCGCGTACATCGTCATGCCGAGCGGCAGAGGAGCCATCGAGGCTCAAACCCAGGCTCTGGATGCCGTGCGACTGCAGCTGGTCAAGCACCTCTGCGGTCAGGGCCGGGGTGGCACTCGGTGTTATAGAGACCTCAAGGCCCAACGCACGGGCATTATCGATCACCCCGAATAGATCTTCGCGCCTGAGTGGGTCCCCTCCGGTAAGGATGAGGTGCGGCAAGGGATCGCCAAATGCTGCGATCTGGGACAGCAGGCCCAGGCTCTCGATTGGGGTTAGTTCCAGCCGATGTGGAGTCGGCATAGCCTCGGCGCGACAGTGCCGGCATGCCAGCATGCATGCCTGGGTCATTTCCCAATACACCAGCATGGGATTCCGTGCAAAGTCGTAACGTCGCGGATCCATGGTGAGCGCGGGCGACTGAGAGATTTGCATCTTGCTCCTCCTTGACGGGTATGGCGAAGGCCATACCTTAGATACGACCTCACGGCCGGCCCTGGCTGTGATCTCAATCACGCCAATCGGTGATCTCCTGCGTAGAGGGTTGAGCCCGCGCGCCCGATCTCTACCTTTCCCCGACTGCACCGGCTGGGAGCACCTCAAACAAAAGCCGGAGCAGGGTAACTTCTGCTCCGGCTGCCCTGGTGCTGCTCGTGACTGCTGCTTATGCAGTCAGAGCTTGCACGAAGTGCTCACACAGGGTGGTCTCGACGTTGTACAGCTTGTACGTGACGGGAGTGGTCAGATAGGGCTTCAGGATCTCCTCGACCTTCGGAAAGACCTCGCGCCCATACCGCTCCGCATTCCCTTTCTCCGTCCAGAGGGTGACCGCGATCACCTTTTCATTCTTGGTCTCCGGGAAGAAGGGCAGGAGTTCCATGAATCCGGTCTGCTTCTTCAGAATGGGCAGAACTTCGTTGCGGATTACCTTTACAAACTCCTCTTTCTTTTCGAACTTCGGGATGAATTCAATAATACGAGCAAACATGGGAATTCTCCTTTACCGCTGAGATTGATGGGAGGCCCGGAAGCTGCTCCGCTTTGGGCAGCGGAGTATTTGGCGAGCCAGTATCATCTCCACTACGTTAGCTTCGGGACCATAGAAAAGCAGTGACCGCGGACACGCACCGCGGTGATTGCAGTCACGGGTCGGGCGGCATTCGGCCGCGGGTTACCGAGAAGTCAGCGCATTTCGGCGAGTTGCGTGCGCAGTTTGTGAGTGGCGCGGAAGAGCGTGTTCTTGATGGTGCCCTCGGTCGTGTTCAGCATTCCGGCCACCGTGCGCAGCCTCATGCCGTGGTAGTGCTTGAGCTCGAAGACCATCCGTTCGCGAGGCGAGAGCCGGCCCAGGGCGCGCACGATCGTTTGCTGCAGCTCGCGTCCGGCGAAACTTCGCTCCGGACTGGCCAACGGGCTGTGATCGGGCATGCGGTCGAGCAGATCTTCCGGCTCGCCATCGGGTGACATCGTCGTATTCAAGTCCCGCCCGCGAGAACTTTTCTTGCGCAAGTGATCCAGACAGAGGTTGGTCACGATGCGATAGATCCAGGTGTAGAACGAACACTCGAAACGGAAGCGCGCCAGATTAATATAAGCCCGGAGAAACGCTTCCTGATAAATGTCCTGGCCATCCTCCGGAGAGCCGGTGAGGTGGACGGCCAGCCGCAGCACGGCGCGATCATACTGCCGCACCAGTTCTTCGAAAGCGGCGGTATCGCCCTGCTGAGCCTGGCGAATGAGTGCGGAATCATCCACGCGGACCGGCGTGCCGGTGGCCTGCTTAACCGGACCCAGCACCGGGCGGTTCAGGTATGGCGTCAAACGAATTTTGCCGCTCTCAGACATACTCATATCGGTTTACCCGACGAACTTGTAACCCGTGCCGTGCACCGTCAGGATGAAGCGAGGCTCATCCGGCTTCGGCTCAACCTTCTGCCGCAAGCGGACAATGTGCGCGTCCACGGTGCGCGTGGTGGGAAAGCGGTCATAGCCCCACACATCCTCCAGCAGGCGATCGCGGCTCAGAGTCTCGCCGGGATGGCACAGAAAATATTTCAGCAGCTCGAATTCCTTGGACGAGAAATCCATCGCCTTGCCGCTGCGTGAAACCTGGCAACTCTTCAGATTGACCTCGACCTCGCCAAACGAATAGCGCTCTTGTTCCTTGGGGACCGTCTTGGCGCGGCGCAGCACCGCTTTCACCCGGGCCAGCAGCTCACGGATGGAAAACGGCTTGGTCACGTAGTCATCCGCGCCCAATTCGAGTCCGACCACTTTGTCCACTTCCTGGCCGCGCGCCGTAAGCATGATGATCGGCACCGACGGCCGCTTGGCTTTGAGCTGCTTGCACACGTCGAGCCCGCTCATGCGCGGCATCATCACGTCGAGGATGACCAGGTCCGGGGCCTCCTTCAACGCGCGTTCCAGGCCAGCCACGCCATCCGGGGCCGTGATGACGTCGTACCCCTCGAATTCGAAGTTGTCGCGCAAGCCCGCCACCATGTTGGGTTCGTCTTCGACAATCAGGATTCTGGTCATGTCGTAAACCTTGTCGCTCTGTCGACTTCGCTCGACTGTACAGCCGAGGGCGGCTGTCCCCACCTGGTTCTTGCTAGGCCGTTGCTGCGGTACCGTTGTTCAGCCCCGGCTTGACCGGCAACACAATGGTGAATTTGCTGCCCTGGCCGGGCGCGCTATCCACCGAGACTTCGCCCCCGTGGGCCTGCACGATGTGGCGCACCAGCGAAAGACCCAGGCCGCTGCCCTTGGTGTTGTGCACCAGCGGGTCCCCCACGCGATAGAACTTCTCAAAAATCTTCTGCTGCTCCTGATGCGGGATGCCGATGCCCTGGTCCACCACTTCCAGTTTTACCGAGCCGTTGTCACGATACAGGTTCACGCCAATATATTTCCTGTCCTGCGAATACTTGAGCGCGTTGTTCACCAGGTTTAATAACGAGCGCGCCATGGCTTCGCGGTCCACCCGCATGGGCGGCACTTCGTCGATCTTTTCTTCAAACTGGAAACCGCTCTGCTCCAGCTGGTAGCGATAAGAGTCGAGCGTGTTGTGCACCAGTTCGCTCATGTCGGTTTCGCGGAAGTCATACTCCTTGCGTCCCGCCTCGATGCGGGAAAAATCAAGGATGTTGTTGATCAGCGCGGTCAGGCGTTCACTCTCTTTGCGGATGATGCGGTAGTACTCCTGATACTTCTCCGGGCTGGTGAGCCGCCCCATCTCCAGCGTCTCGGCATACAGGCGGATAAGCGAGAGCGGCGTGCGCAACTCGTGCGAAACGTTGGAGACGAAATCCGACTTCAGCCGCGCCAGCGCCATTTCCTTGGTGACGTTGCGATAAGTCAGCGCAATTCCGCCGGCCAGTACAAGGGAGAGTGCAGCCAAAGTGAGGAAGCTGATGCGCGCGAAGCGCTCGCCGATGGCCGCCAGCGTGGTTCCCCGCAGCTTGATGGCCAGGGCCAGTCCCGGGAAAGCGCCTTCCAGGTTCCGCTCCACTTCAGGCGTGCCGCCGTCCCATCCACTCGATTGAGCAAGCGCCGTGGATTCATACTTGCCGTGCAGCATCATGACCGCGTGGTTCTTGTCGGTCTGCGCGTCGCTCACGTTGCGGCTAATCACGTCATCCAGCATCGCGGGAAAAAACTGGTCTTTCAGATAGTCGGCGTCGAGCGCTACGCCCGCGATCGCAGACGACCCCTTCTTCTCCGTTGATGACAAACAGCGCGGTGGCCTGATAGACACGCTTGTCACCACGCGGCACCCACTCCCCCTCGAAAATATAGGGCGACCCTTTCTGATGGAGTTTCACCAGCTTTTCGGACATCTCGTGGAAATCCATCTTCAGCCAGCCCTCAAACATCTTGCTCAGGTAGTCGGCCTCTTCGCGAAACCCGGCATCCTTTGCCAACCGGTCCGATTGAGAACGAAATACCATTCCGGTTTCTGGGGAATAAATGAAGATGTGGGCGGCGTAGGGATGGGCCGCCAGGGTCTTGTCCAGACTCGGCCCGCACGCCTGGCTGGGCGTGGGCAGGTCGGCCCTTACGTCGTCCACCAGTTCGTAGGCTTTATGGTTGATCTGCTTTTCGGAAATCGCCAGCACCTGGCTGAAGTCGCGCTGGATGGCGGCTTCGACGGCACGGTCGCGCTGAATGTGCAACACGTGCCACGCGCTGAGGATCACCAGGGCCGCGGCGGGCAATATGACCGCGAGCTCCAGGGTCAGGAGCAATCGGGTCTTCTCATTCCGCCGGTTCGTTTTCATCTTAGAAGGTCCCAGATCCAGGCCAGGGTCCTGTCGGCCCACAACCAACATAGTCAAGTGAGGCATGGCCGGTGTCAATCGGGGGTAAAAATACGTAAAAAGTTGTGAACTGGTTGATCAGGAAGGTTCAAACGAAAGCGGCCACGGATCTACGCGGATTCACCCGGTTAAGAGAAATGAAGAAAAAGATCTTGATCCGTGAAGATCAGTGTAGATTCGTGGCCGGTTCAGGGGTTTCCGGCTGACGGGGCTATGGCAATCTGAAATCGACGGTCACAAACGTCTCTGCCTCGACCGCGCGGCCGTTGACCAGGTAGGGCTGGTACCGCCATTGCTTCACCGCCCTATACGCAGCCTCGCCGAGGAGCAATGAGCCGCGCACCAGCTTGAGGTCCTGAATGCTGCCGTCCCGGCCGATCCATGCCTGCAGCACGACCGGTCCCTGCAAGCGCGCCTTGACCGCCTGTTCGGGATAGTTGGGCAGAACCTTCTGCAGCAGCAAGCGGCGCGAAAGGTCCTCAGAGAGCGACACTGGCTCAAGGGCAGCAAGAAGCGAGGGTGTGATGCGTTCCGCCACGCTGCGCATGCTCGCGCTCTGCACTTGCATCTTCAGGCTCTCCGGGATCCGGACGGCGTTAGCGGCGGCCGTCGGTTGGGGGCTTGGCGGTTGAGCTTCGGCGGGATCCGTTTGCATCGGCTGCGCGGCCACTGCACCAGCGTTATTTTGAAATGGATCTCTCACCGGAGTGATTGTGATTCGCGAAACCGTCCGTCCGGAACGGGCAAACCGCGGGCCCTCATTCTGGGCCACCTGACCCTCAGGCGCGGCAGTTCCGTCCCCGTTGGGCCGGCGCAGCCACCCTTCGGTGCGCTCCAGCACGCGTCCGCACATCTTGACTACCGAGTTCGTCGTACCCTGTCCCCGGAGCGGCTCGCTGAATACATATCCCACGGAAAGAAAGGCGACCGCGATCGCCAGCCCGGGCAGGGCCCGGCTTCGCCTTTTTTTCTTTAGGGTCGCGGACGAAGAAAAACTGGGCTCCGGCGAATGGAATAAGGTCTGCACCCGGGATCGGTACAGCAGGTCGTCGTCAAAAATGGACTCCGCGGCAACCACGGGCGAAGTGGATTCCACACGGCGTGGGGGAGGCGGGGTGGGCCAGGCACGAAGACGCGGCAAGGAATCGAAAGCTCCGTTTTCCCAATCTTTTTCTTCTGAACGCTCGCTCTCGGCGTGGCTTCTTGGCTGGGCCACCGCCTGCGTTGCGGTCGCGTTTTCCGCCGGCGACGGGCCCAGCCGGGGCAACCATGACTTCATTTGGGAAAGAAATGAATCGCAGGTCAGCAACGCATACTTGATTTCATCCGGAACCAGCGGGCGGCTCAAGACCAGGTCGGCGCCCGCTTCACGAGCGGCGGCGGCGCCTTCAGCATCGGCGATCGCCAGGGTAAAGGCGGAGTGGTTGGCCTTCAGTTCGCGCACCGTCTTCAGCAGGAAAACGGCTTCCAGACCTTCGTTCCAGTCCGAGACCACCACGTCGAAACTGCGGCTGGTGATCTTTTCCACCGCGCTGAAGATTTCCGGACAAGTTTCAACTTCGAATTCGAGATCTCTGAAAGCGCGACTCAGGGCGCGTGAGGCCTCCTCATCGGAGGAGAACAGCAGAGAGTGTGGCCACATACTAATGAGACTAGTTTGGCCGGGTTGAAGCGACAAGTTACGAAGTGCCCGCCACACGGCCACTGCCGGCCACGTAACTGCGAAGACGGTTACCTGTCCCGAAGGACAAGTGCCCACGGTAACGCAGACTTGTGCCCAGGCACAGACGGCAACTCGGGCGCGCTGGGGGCCCGATGAAAGCGGGCAAAACCCGGTGAAAACACCGAACCAGCACGGCTTTCGCAAGGCTTGCGAAGTCGGACCGAGCGAACGTCTATTCCTTCCGGAACTGTCGCGCCACCGATTCCGGCAAATCTTCTTCCAATTTGGCGGCCAGCCATTGCTGCAGCAGGGATTTCTGCTCCGAGGGAATCATCAGCGACCGCAGCCCGGCGCGGCCTTTTTCGTCGTACCAGCAAACTTCGGACTCAATCTTGAAGGGAAGCAGTTCGCCGGGCAGTGTGAACAGAACTCTGACCTGCGCTCCGGGTTTCAATGAGGGCGATTCCGCGATGGCGGTTCCGCCCTCGCTGATATTCACCACCCGGCAGCTGATCTCCTCGCCGTTGGACTGGATGGCGGCTGGAATTTCGATTGGACAACGAAAGGAACGCCGGCGCTCCCGCACAATCAATCCGAAAGCGGCTTTCAAGGTGCGCCCGACCGAACTGGTGGAGAGAGGCTTTTCAATCAGAAAGTTCGGCTGGATTTCGAACTTTGGCGGTTTCCCAGGATCTGTAATCGCAAAGGTCACAGCCGTCCGATTGGATGGCGAAATACGAATTTGGGCCAGCATTTCCTTGGCCTGCTCCAGCCCGAAGTCAACAATAACCGCCTCGAATTTCTTGCGGTTAAGCAGCCGCAGAGCCATGCTGACGTCAACACAAACTTCAGTCGCGATGGCAAGGTGCTGCATCCCCTCGGCAAGTTGCTGAATGGCGGCCGAATCGTCGCACACCAGAAGCACCCGACCCATCGAAGCGCTAGTCCCCGGAGAACTCATCCGCCCGTCTCTCCCGCTGTTGTCGCGACCCGTAGGCAGATTGTCCCCTGAAATGAGACATTTGCGGATTAAAATGCACTTCGTCGGAAAACCGGAATGGGATATTCGGACCGTCGTAAAGCCGGAACGACGGTAACTTGCCCCGGAATTCGCAGGCGCATCGAACCTTGTTCTCCAATGCGCGGGGTAAGTCCGGTCGCGGAAGCGTGAAGGGTTGGTCAGGTCGGGATTCCAGCCTGGTCAGTCAACCACTATCCTCTTCGGTATCGCCCGGCTCTGCGCTCCGGGCCGCAGGTCGGGAGTTCGCAGGGTTGTCCGGGGATGCCCCTGACGGTCAAAACGAGTGGTGTAGTCTTCCGCAACAAAGTCATCGCCTGATTTGGGCCGCTGCGCTTCTGGCAGGTTCGGCGGGTTGCTCGAGGTTCCCGGCCGAATCGATGCCTCAGGGGTGGGCCCGGTCGCGGCCACCTCGGCCTTCGAAGGAAGCATCGAAGCGCGCCCTTCCAGCAAGACCAAGGCAAGAACCACCAATGCCGCAGCCACAGCCGCTGGCTGCCAGAACCGCCTATGGCGTTGCCCATTCGCCGAGCGAATTCGATCGGCAAGACCAGTTCGCTTTAATAAGAGGGTAGAAACTTGACCGGGCGCCGTGGCTGCTTTGGCGGTGGATGGAACGGGCAAAAGGGGTACGCCTGGGTTGCGCTCGCTCCCCTGGGCTTTTTCTTTCGCCGCTGGCAAAACCTGCGGAGCCGCGCTTGCCTCGTGCTGAGCTGAGGTGAGCCCGCGCAATCCGGCCTGGCTGGGGACAAAGCCGAGTTCGTCATCCGCACGCACAACCGCCGGGACCGAGGGGCCTGGCCCAGAACCTGCTGCCGTTTTCCCCACGGCGGATTCGCCTAACTCGGCTGCCTTGATGCTGTTCCATACGGCAGCTTCCGTTCCGAGGTGTCGCTGGAGGTCAGGCAGCGGAGGTATGGCCTGATACTGCGGGCTCTGGGCGCCGACTCTCGCATGCCCCGGCGCCAGTCCGGGAACGCGAAGGCCAGCGAGAACGGCCTCCGAAGTCATCACCAATATGCATTCATCGGCAGTGATCTCGCCCGGTCCGAAAGATTTGACGTGGGAACCGGACGATTCCAGAGCCTGGGCCAATTCCGCCGAAAGAGGTCGAATCCGAGTGATGTAGATAAGGGAGGGCATGGGGGTAATTTTCCGGGGCCCGTGCTATTGATTTATCGGCCAGCGCGTCGGCCCCGCTGCGCAACCGTTCCGATATAAATTCGCAAAACCACCGCCAAATTGCGCGACTTGGCAAGTGTACAAAATTTCGCGGAAATATATGCATTCCAGAGCTGTGACTTTCGCGGAAAAACGAGGATCCTTTGAGCTTCGGCGATCGGGAAAGGTTGTATGTGAGGCCGGACGTCGGGCATCGGACTCGGACTCCGGGCGTCGAACATCGGACCTCAGATCCTCGGATGCCAGGCTGTGACTGGGACGAGGCTTTTCAAGTCTGTCTGTTAGACCGACTCGGGAAGCCTATGGCCGGAGGGCTGAGGGTCCGATGGCTGAGGTCCGAAGTCCGGGGTCAGAGGTCCTAGGTCGGAGGTCCGGCGTTCAACCGGGAGAGCGCCACCTTTTGCCGTCCATCCCGGCCAAAATTTGATGGATCAAGCCAGCGCTCGAAGTTCGCTTTTCGGACCGGCCATTCGGAATCAAGCATGGAGAACCATGCGGTATCCCGATTTCTCCCCTTGACGATCATGTGTTGCCGGAAAATCCCTTCGAATGTGAAACCGAAGCGCAGCGCCGCCCGTCGCGAAGGCGCGTTGAGAGCATTGCACTTCCACTCGTAGCGTCGGTACCCCAGGTCTTCGAAGACGTGCCGCGCCATGAGATACATGGCTTCGGTGGCCTGCGTGGTCTGTTGCAGGCGCGGGGTGTACAGGATGTTGCCGACTTCAATCACCCGGTGAGTGGGCTCGATTCGCAGGTAGGAAGCGTATCCCACGGCGCCTCCCGAAGCCTTGTTCAAAATCGCGAAGAACAGCGGATCTTCCGAGGCCGCGATGCGTTGCAGGTGGAGGTCGAAGGCGGCGCGGTCGGCAAAGGGCCCTTCGAACAGGTACTGCCACAACCGGTTTCCCGCCTCGCCACCTATTCCTTCATAAAGCGCGTCACTGTGGGAGCGAGGGTCGAGAGGCGCCAGCGCAGCCACTCGGCCTGACAGCGTGGTCCGCCCCGGGCGTCGGGCCGGGGGACCGTCCACCCGCGGGCCTATCGGCATTGCCACTTCAGAGTTCGCTTCAGATACGGCATCATCCATGTTGAGGCCCGTCCTTGCTTAGTGCGTTTCATCTTCCATTATTTGACCCGGCCAGGGGCGGGCAAGTGATGCGGCCCGCTTGGCACTATATAGTGCACCATTCCGACGATCCGCCGCTATTTACGGTCACCATGCGCCGACTCACAACGCCTTTACAAACTTTTACGATCGAGCTCACAACCAATTCTGGGTCCCGGCGTTCTCACCACTGCGGAGTGAATCGCTTCGCGGCAGGTCGAGCATCCGGCCTCCCATTCTGCCGGTCTCTTGGAAAAGGCCCATCAGTGAAGATTAGTTTCAACCGTCTTGCGACGTTGACTGCGGTCGCCGTCCTGGCATTCGGTACGGCATCCGCACAGTCCGCGGGCCAGGCTCAGGCGAACAACCGTCCCGCGGCCGCCGCCAACCCTGCCGACCAGCCGGTCACCACCATGTCGGTACAGGTCAAGGTGGTGAACGTGCTGGCCACGGTGCGGGACAAGCACGGAAAGATCGTGAACGGCCTCACCAAGGATGATTTCAGCCTGACGGAAGATGGCCGCCCGCAAACCCTGAAATACTTCGCCCGCGAAACCGATCTCCCGCTCACGCTCGGCCTGCTGGTGGACACCAGCATGAGCCAAAGGCGGGTGCTCAACGAAGAGCGCGACGCCAGTGAGAGCTTCCTGGCCCAGGTGTTGCGCGAAGACCAGGACAAGGCTTTCGTCATCCACTTCGACCGCGAAGTAGAGCTCTCACAAGACCTTACCTCATCGCATGAACAATTGCGGGCCGCTCTCGAGTCTTTGCAAACCCCGCAGTTCACCCGCACCAGTGCGGGAGGAGGAGGAGGAGGAGGGAGCAACGATCCCGGATCAGGCTCGGGACGTGGTTCCGGCCGCCATGGCGGCGGCACCCTTCTGTATGACGCCGTCTTCCTGGCATCTGACGAGCTGATGAAGAAGCAGCCCGGCCGTAAAGCCGTGATCGTGCTCTCGGACGGCGTGGACATGGGCAGCAGGGAAAGTCTTGAGGCTGCGATTGAGTCGGCCCAACGAGCCAACACCATCGTCTATTCCATTCTGTTCAAGGATGACGAAGCCTACGGAAATGGCGGGGGATTCGGCAGGACTGGCATCAGTATCCCCGGAATGGGAGTGCCCGGCATGGGCCGCGGCGGGATGGGAGGACCGGGAGGACGAGGCGGGCGGGGCTACCCGCAGGAACACGCCGACGGCAAGAAGATCCTGGAGCGCATCTCCAGGGAGACTGGCGGACGCATGTTTGAGGTATCCAAGAAGGAGCCGGTCAGCCAGATCTATTCCCAGATTCAGGAAGAGTTGCGCAATCAATACAGCCTGGGCTACACGCCCAACCCCGTCGAGCCGGGATATCACAAAATCCAGGTGGTCGCGACCAAAAAAGATCTCGTCGTCCAGGCCCGCGACGGATACTACGGAGACAAATAAATCTAGATATCGGCTTCAGGCTGCCAGGGAGACACTTTCTGGTTCCCCTGCATTTCGAGCTGCTGGTCCTTCAGTTCTTGTTCCAGTTCGCGCATCTTCTGCTTGAGCTCTTCCTGCTGGTTTCGCATTTCCCGCTGGATTTCTTCCTGTTGGCTGCGAATTTCCCGCGTGGCTTCCTCCATGCTGGGCCTGGCCTTCCGGGACTCGCGGACCGCGCGCTCGATTTCCGGCTTCACCCGCGCCATCTCGGATTGTACGTCGCTCAGGTCAATCACAGTTTCAGCATCCGCGTCCGGGACCTCGAGGGTCTGGTCGGTATCGAGGATTTCCGACTGGTTGCGTTCGGGTACGGTCAACGTAAGGTTTTGTTCCTTCTTTTCCCGAATGATGCTGACCGTGACTGCGCTGCCCTTGCGGCCGTGCATGGCATGAGTGAAATCGCCGCTGTCGCTGATGGATTCTCCGTTGACTTTCACAATCACGTCGCCGGCCCGGAACCCGGCTTGTTCGGCGCGGCTGCCTTTCTCCACCGACCGCACCAACACTCCCTTGCCGTTTTTCGCGCCGAAGAAGTCTCCCAGCTGCGGGGTGAGGTTTTCGACCATCAGCCCGCTGCGCGCCGAAGAGTGCACGACTACGATGGAGACCGGCATATCCATCTCAGGGACAAACGGAGTCGCGGGTATGGCAGGCATGGCAGGTATGGGAGGAATTGCCGGCATGGTGAAGCTGAACGCCTTGCCCGGCCCCGCCATGGCGAAGGTCTTTTTCCGGTCCGCCAGTTGCGTCTTGAGAGTCAGTGGCTGGCCGTCGCGGCTGATTCCGAGCGTCACCAGACGTCCCGGAGGGATTTCGCGAATCATGCGGCGCAACTGTTCCACGCTTTCCACCTGGTTGCCGTTGATGCTGAGAATCACGTCGTGCTCTTTGATTCCGGCCTTGCCGGCGGGAGCGTCCTGATCGACCAGGGTGACTTCGACGCCATGCTCTTCTTTCAACTTCAGATCGGCCAGGCGGTCGGGCGTGACGTCGCGAGTGTCGACGCCCAGATACGATCCGCCGCCGAAGTCCTCGCTGGAGTATCCGAAAGCCTCGCTGAAGGGCTCTTGTGAACATAGCTGCCCGCCACTGGCGACAGCGGCGAACAGCGGCAGAATCAGTGCGGCGCGGATTGATGTACGCATGTTCGTTCCTCTTTTCTGGCTGGTGGAGGCCGGACGTCCTTGCCCGGCGGGACGGGCGAGACGCCCGTCCTCCACCAAGCCCCTACTCAGCGGCTGGCGAGGAAGGTGATATCTCCGGTGGTGGTGCGCACCTTCAGCTTCGGACCGCCTCCGTTCAAACTACCCTCGGCGGTGGCGGTGCCCGGACCCCACTCGCCGCCTTCGGTGGTAACTCGAATCTCGGAAAAATCGGAGCGTATGCGATGTCCGTTCGCCAGATCAATGGACGCCTGAATAGTAATGTTCAGCGTAGGCGCCAGATACACGGTAATGTCACCGGCGGAAGTCTCCAACACTGAGTCCGTGCGGTCGCCTCCGGAAACGAATTTGGCCACGATGCCGCCGGCCCCGGTCTCGGCCTTGGCCGCAGTCACCCCGTTGAGCGTAATGCTGCCCCCGCCGGTCTCGGCCCGCACCGCTCCCGTGGCTGAGCTGAGACGGATACTGCCTCCACCGGTTTCAATTTCCGCCGGGCCGGCAATCTCGCCCAATTCGATGCTGCCCCCGCCGGTTGTGACTTTCAGCGGTCCGGAGCAATGCTGCACTTCGATGCTGCCCCCCCCGGTTTCAAGCACCGCACCCTGGGTGCAGGAGACTACCACCACACTGCCGCCACCGGTTTCGGCGTTGATCTTTCCTTTCGCAGAACCCACCTTGATGCTTCCGCCGCCGGTGCGCAGCGCCAGTTCTCCGCCGACGGTCCCTACGTCGATGCTGCCGCCGCCGGTTTCGGCGTTGACCGCCCCTCCGATGTCATCAAGACGAATGCTGCCACCACCGGTTTCACCCTCGACCCGGCCGCCGATGCCGGTGGCGGTCAGATCGCCTCCTTCAGTTTCGACTTTCACCAGATCGGTATTGCGCGGAATGTTGATCACGAATTCGCTGGACGTCCGCCGCGGCCGGCTGCCCTGCCATTCGCCCAGCACCCAAGCCGTGTCTCCACGCACTGAAACGCTGATCTTGTAGGACTCGAATTCGCGGCGGGCCTTCTCTTCCGACGACGCATACGAACGATTGCTGATGACGTAGTCGATGGTCTGCTGCGGACCACCCACCACCCGCACCACGCCCGAATCCACTTTCACCCGCAGGTTCTTCGCCGCTGCCAACGAGCCGGTGATCTGGCGCGACCATTTCCCGTTTTCCTGATAAACGCGGACGTGTTCGTCCGGGCGCACTTCCTGGGCCACGGCCAAGGGCAGCAGTAACATCATCACCGCTGCGATTTTTTGGGATTGTTTCACCTGTCACCTTCCAATCTTGGTCTTGCCTAGTCGATCTCCGACATCTGGGAAAGCACATTCCGGGCCTGGGTGCGGATGTAAAGATTCTGATCGCTCTCCGCCAGTTTTTGCAGCACCACGCGCACGCTGCTGTCGGCCCGCACCGGTTCGAGCAGATGCAGCGCCTGCGCCCGCAAGCCGGGATTGGAATCGTTCACCAGGGCTTCGAGCACGGCATTGCGCACGCGGACGTCGTTCTTCACGTAAGAACCAAGTCCCTCGATCGCCTTCAGCCGCACTCCGGGATTCGAGTCATAACGCAAGGCATACAGGAGCGCCTCGCGCACCCGGGTATCGTTCGGCGTCTGGGTCAGCAGGTCGACGGAATCCATCCTCACGCCCGAGTTGTAGTTGTTCCGCGTGGCGAACAGCAGCAACTGCTGGATGCGCTGGTCCTGGAGCGAGCCCTGCGCTTCCTGGGTGGAAACTGTGTTGTAGCGAATGCTGATCTGGGAGGACCCTGGTTCCTGCGAGATGGATTGGATTCCGGTGATGGACGATTCCGAGGGAGCGTTGGCAGCGGAGAGATCGACCGGGTTGCGGCCATTCATCATTTGATAGGTGGCGCCGATTCCACCGGCAAAACCCAGAATGAAGATCGCCGCCGCCAGTGCCGGAGCCAGCTTGATGGGGCGAAGCCAGGCGCCCGGGTCGAACACCAGGCGCTGCCAGAAGCCTCCCTGTTCCGTGGTTTCAAGCGCCTCCTGCAGGCGCATGCGGGAAGCGGTAACCAGATTGGGAGAAGGCTCCTGCACCGGGAACTGGGAGAGCGTGGCATGAAGCTGGCGGGCCGCTTTCAGCTCGACCGCGCAATCGGTGCAGCGCGCCACGTGCTGCTCCAGTTCGTAACGAGCGTCGTCCGGCAGCTCGTTGTAGATATGCAGCAGAATGTTTTCGTGGACCCATTCGCATTTCATAGTTTCACCCCTTCGCAGGGGAGGTGTGGGACGGACACTCTTGTCCGTCGCCTTTGACGTTTTTGACCCGTAATATCTCCCGCCCTGCGGGCGGCCTGAACGGGCGGGCCGCCTGTCCCTCCGTCAACGTTCTTCATCGCATGTCCGCCAGAGAGCCGCGCAACTTCTGTGTGGCCCGGAATAAAGTATTTTTTGCCGTTTCTTCCGTGGTATTCAAAATCTCGCCCACGGTCCTCAATTTCAGCCCCTGGTAATGCTTCAGCTCAAAAACCATGCGCTCGCGGGGCGTAAGCTTGTCCAGAGCATGGTTGATGCGCGTTCCCAGCTCGCGGCGCATCAGGTCGCGCTCCGGGTTGGCGCCCGCCCTTCCGTCGGGGACCTGAGCCAGGACGTCGTAAGCTTCGCCCTGCGCATCCACTCCGACCGGAGCGTCTTCCTTCCGCACCTGCTTCTTCCGCAGGTGATCCAGGCAAAGATTGGTCACGATGCGGTAAATCCAGGTATAGAAAGAGCATTCGAAGCGGAAGTTGCCCACGCTCTTGTAGGCCTTCAGAAAGGCATCCTGATAAATGTCCTGGGCTTCGTGCTCCGACCCGGTCAGGTGCATGGCCAGCCGGAGGACAGCCTGGTCGTAGTGACGCACCAACTCCTCAAAGGCAGCGCGGTTACCGCGTTGCGCTTCGCGGACCAGCAACGTGTCATCGATACGGCCTAAACTGTGCCCAGCCATTTGGCCCCGAGCGAGGGGGTCCTGGGATCCGCTGATTCGTTCCACCCCGCGACTCGCGTCCGGATGCGAACACCCGCCAACCGCTAGATCTACTGCCCATGCATCGGCCGGCATGTCTAGTTGTCCTCGACTAGGCCGGGTGCTTTGCCGTTCTTCCCGGTTGCATAGCTATGGACGTGGCAGCAAAAGAACCGTGAGCACAAATTATAGGAGTTTGGCCCTGTCCGTGCATGGAGTTAGTGGGGTACGCCCAGGCGAGACAGCCACCGTTCGGACAGATGCTGGCGCAGGACGTAGTATTCGTTCTCCGGTCGGTCATCCTGCAGGGCGGGGGCGTTGGGGGATCCGGAGGTCATCTGATCGAGCGATAACTCGCGGCTCAAGATGATAGCGAACTGGCGTTCCGGAGTGGGCTCCGGTCCCCATTCGACCAAATCCTGAGCGGCTTTTGCCGGCATGCGCGCCGCCAGTTCGACAGGTGTGCGTAAGGCAATGGGTTGATTGCTCGCCAGAAAGTGAAACCCTCTGCCATCCAGCGAACGAAAAAGGCGAACGTAAGGGAAAGATTCCTGCAATGCTCGAGCAACTGCGGCCTTGACCACCGCGTCTCCGGTGGGTAGCCATTGCTGCAGAATACCGCCGGGCGACAGGCGCCGTCTTATGATCGAATAAAACTCCTTGGAATAAAGCATGCTTGTGCCCGCCGCTTCTACCGGTGGTGGCGGGTCGATCGTGATGACGTCGTATTTCTCCGAAGAGCGTTCAAGATAGCGCCGGCCGTCGTCCACCACCACGCGGGACAGCGGCGATCTGAACAACTCCGGGCCATCGGGATGGTAGTACGAGAAAAGCCGGGGAACGCTGGGCACCAACTCCACGGCGGTGGTCTGGATGCCCCACGACATGAGCGAGCGATAGGTCGTGCCCATGCCGAAACACACCACCAAGGCATTCCGGGGAGCGTGGTCGAGGAAGGCCAGCGGCAGGTGCGCCATCATTTTAGTCATGGGAGTCAGGAAGGTGATTCCGATCCCATTCACCAGCAGGCGCTTGGTCATCAAGTCCCCGGTAGCAATGACGGTCGCCGTGTTGTCGCGCAGCACCTGGTAGTGGGCAAACTGGTCCTCGAAAGTTCTGAGGGTAAATACTCCGGCCAGCGCCAGGGCAGCCAGGGCGTAGGCAAGTTTGCGCTGCAAGGTCTGGGCCGCTGCTCTTTCCCGACCCACTGACCAGCGTGGCGCAAGGCCGATAATCAGCCACGGGGCGGCAAATACGAACAGCACCCAGCGTTCGCTCATCAGAGGCAGGAGAATGAATCCCGCGACCAGAGGCCCGAGAATGCAGCCCACAACGTTGACCGCATAAGCCTTGCCGGCCTGATCGGGATCGCCGCCCGACCATCGATCCACCAGCATCGGAGTCACGAATCCCAAAATGGCTGAAAAGGGGCCGATGCCAAGCACCAGTCGCAGCAGCGAAGAATGGAAATCCGGGACCAGGAATTGAGGGCTGGTTGTAAGCAATGGCAGCAGGCAAACGAACCCGAGCGCTCCCCAGACCAATCCACCTTCCAGATCGTGGCTGCGGCTCCAGTAACGGTACACCCGCGATCCGGCAAAAGTTGCAGCCAAATAAACGCCCAGAATAGCCGCGAACGCATACACCACGGTGCTGAGGTAGGGGGTGAACTGACGGATCCAGACCACCTCCGCGCCCATGCTCGTGAGCCCGGTGAGGAACAGCAAGATCAGAGGTTTGTTGCCGGCGGGTGATTGGGCTGAGACTCGAGCTATCGGACTTTCGGGCGACGGCTGACTTTGTCCTGCAGGAGAAATCAGCGTCAAGCCCATGGCCAACACAAACAGCAGACCATTCAGCATCGCGCCGGCTCTGAGCGTGCCGCGAAATCCGTACATCTCGATCAGAAACAGCGGCACGGTCGCACCCGCCACGGCGCCCAGGACATTCGCCAGGTAAAGAAAACTGAAGGACCGGTGGGCTTCCCGCTGGAAGCTCCTCTGGATGGCCAGCATGGCCAGCGGAATGGTGGCCCCCATACAAGCACACCACGGAACCAATGTCAGGGCGACCCAGGTTCCGGAGAAAAGGTAATAAGCCGAGGAGGAAGAAATTGAAACCCGCTCCAGCAAGTTTCGCCCCATCCAAAGCTCAACCGGTACGACCAGCGCGGAAATTCCGATCAGCAGTTCGGCAAAGGCATAAATCCGCAGCGCGGGAGTCCGGAACCGGTCACCGTATTTCCGGATGGCGTAACCTGCCCCCCACGAACCCAACCCGAGCCCGGCCATGAACATGGAAAGCACAATGGAGACCAAGGCGCTGGTAACGCCGAACTGCGCCATGGACAGCCGGAGCCAGACGATTTCGTAAAGGATGCTGCAGAACCCGGAGACGAAGAAAAATAGGAAAAACCAACCCATCAAGGGGCCTCGGGAGGCAGTCTTTGCGTTCTTTGCGGCGGTGCTTCGCGACCTTTGCGGTTATAGATATTACCGGTTGGCGGCAGCATCAACAGCGCTAACCCCCAAGCGCGCAAAGGTCGCACAGAAAACCAACATCAATGAATCACGGGCACAGCTCACGGCGCAAACGGCGGGTTGAAACCGGAACTGGAGATGGTCCCCTAGGTTACAGACCAAGCTCCCGCACGCGTATCTATTCCGCCGCTTCTTTCTCGATGACCACTTTCAAGTGAGTGGTCACATCCTTGTGCAGCTTGATGGGGACAGTAAATTCGCCCACGGTCTTGAGCGGTTCGTGGATCTGAATCTTGCGGCGGTCCACGTCAAAGCCCTTCTTGGCCAGCGCGTCCGCGATATCGCCGGAGGTCACTGAGCCAAAGAGCTGGTCGTGTTCGCCGGAGCGCCGGGTGAATGAAACCGACACGCCTTCGAACTGCTTGGCCAGAGCTTCCGCGCTGGTCTTTTCCTTGGCGGAACGCCGCACGGCGGCAGCCTTCATCTGCTCGATGACGGCCTTGTTGCCTTTCGAGGCCTCGATGGCGAGCTTGTGCGGCAGCAGATAGTTGCGTCCGAAACCCTCGGCGACTTTGACCACGTCGCCGCGTGAGCCCAGTTTCGGCACATCTTCTTTCAGGATGACTTCCATGATGACTCCCTTAGAAATTCTTTTGCCACGGATTCACGCGGATCTTCACGGATTTTTTATTCCTTGATTGATCCGTGAAAATCCGCGTGAATCCGTGGCCGATTTTTTTACGAGGCTCGCCCGGCAAACGGCAGCAGCGCGATGTTTCGCGCCTGCTTGATGGCCAGCGACAGACGCCGCTGGTGCGGCGTGCAGACCCCGGTCAGGCGCCGCGGGACGATCTTGCCGCTCTCCGCCACGAACTGGGCGAGCAGCCGAACGTCTTTGTAGTTGATGGCCTCAATTTTCTCCACGCAGAATTTGCAAACCTTCTTGCGGCGGAAATATTTGCGCCCACCTTCGCGGCCGCCGCCCGGGCCGCCGGGACGCGGAGGACGGCGTTCGCGATCGCCGAACGAAGGCCGGTCGCCAGATGGCCGGTCTCCGGAAGGGCGGTCCCCGCCCGCCGGACGTTCCCCACTAGAACTTGCTGCTGGTGTCGCTCGAATTTCTTCAGCCATGATGCTCCTTAAAAATCGTCGTTAGTCCTGGGTCGTTGGCCTTTGGCCCCTAGTCTCCGATGCCGTTTTCATGGCATCGTTCGTTCTGTAGAGCCAACGACCGACGACCATGGCCAACGACTAGTTCTACGCCGTGACCCCTGCCGTTTCTCCGCCGGCTTCTGCAACCGGGGCGGGGGGCGGGGTCTTGCGCTTGGCGTCGCGGATCGCCTTGATCTTGTCCAGACGCTTTTGCTCCTCGTCGATGCGCACGGTGATGAACTTGATCACCGGTTCGGTGACGCGCAGGCGGCGTTCCAGTTCGTGAATCAACCCGCCTCCGCCTTCCACCGTGAGCAGCACGTAGATGCCGTCGTGAAATCTGCGGACCATGTAGGCCAGGCGGCGCTTGCCCATCTTCTCCACGCTCTTGACGCTTCCGCCGGACGAAGTGACCGCGGTCTCCAGCGTGGAAATTAGTTTGTCCTGTTCTTCTTCCACCATGTCGGGGCGGACGATAAACATCAACTCATAAGTACGATTCATTTTCTCTCCATCCTCCACGTTCGAATTTCACTGTGTCCGGTCGCGGGCGACTCGCCGCGGTCCGTATGACTCTCGCGTCGCCTCGCGGTCCTACTACTCGACTACTTGCTTGCCTTCCGGTTGAAGCGGTTCATCGCGACCGCCGGACCTTCTTTCAAAATCACGTTTACCGCTTCGGCGGCGTTGTCCAGCACTTCGTCCACTTTCTTCAGTTGCGACTTGCGAAAGGGAGTCAGGACGAACTTGACGCCATCCGCAATTTTCCGCTCCGGCGAAATTCCCAGCCGGATGCGCAGAAACTCCTGCGTGCCCAGCGCCGCAATGATCGACTTCATGCCATTGTGGCCCGCCGAACTGCCCCGCTGCCGGATACGAATCGCGCCCAGCGGCAAATCCAGTTCGTCGTAAATCACGATCAGGTCCGTCTCCGGCCTGATTTCATGTTTGGCCACCAGTTCACGAACCGCCATGCCGCTCAGGTTCATGAAGGTCTCTGGCTTGGCCAGCAGGACCGGCTCGTCGCTTATGGCCGTCCGGGCCGTGAGCGCATGACACTGACGATTTCTCACTTCCACGCCGCGGTCGTTTGCGATGCGGTCGATGGTCGAGGAAGCCCAGGTTGTGCGGCGTGAACTGGTACTCAATTCCCGGATTGCCCAACCCGACAATCAGTTTCACGCCTGATCAATCCGCTCCGCACCATAACGGACCACGTGGGGACAGCCGCCCTCGGCTGTCCAGTCGAGCAAAGCTCGACAGATTCCCCGGCCCAAACTCTAACTCGAACCCAAACTTGTCGAGCTGCGCTCGACCGGACGGGTCGGAGACCCGTCCCCACGCAGTCCTTGCCACTGCCCGCCTACTTCTTCTCTTTCTTTTCCGCCTTCTCCGGCTTCTCGGCAGCTTCTGCGCCCTCTTCGCCTTCGACTTCCTGCTTGCCCTTCTTGATGACTTCGGGCTCGGCAGGAGCGGCGCCGGCTTCGGCAGCAACGGCTTCCGGAGTGGCCGCCACTTCCTCCTTCACCGTGGTGATGTGAGCCACGGGCTGGTTGGCGTCGGTGACGAAATGGATCTTCTTCTCGTCGTGCGTCAGGTCGGAGACCCGCAGAACTTTGCCGAACACCAGTTCACTGACGTCGGCTTCGATCGCACTTGGAATGTCGCCGGGCAGGCACTCGACTTCCACCTCGCGCAGGATCTGCTCCAGGATGCCGCCCTGCTGCTTCACTCCAGCGGCTTCCCCCTTAAGCACGATGGGCACGCTGACCGTCAGCTTCTGGTCCATGGCAATGCGCTTGAGATCGATATGCAGGAGATGGCTCTTGATCGGCTCATACTGCCAATCCACGATCATGGCCTTGGTGCGCTCGCCGCCTTCGACCGCCAGATCGAAGATCGTGTTGTGCCCGGTCGCGGAATGCAGAATGCGCGTGACCTGGCGGGGATCGAGGGTCACCGGCATCGACTCTTTGCCGGCTCCGTAGAGTACGCCGGGAATCTTGCCGCCCATGCGCACCCGGCGGGCGACATTCTTGTTGCCCGGGGTGCGCAGTTGCGCTTCTAGAACGTTGCTTTCAGTTGCGGTTGCCATAAATTTTGATTCCTATAAGAACAGTCTGCTGACGGACGTCTCTTCGTGAATCGACTGGATCGCGCGTCCGATCAAACCAGCGATGGTTAGCACCTTGATTTTCGGTTCCTGCCGGGCAGCTTCACTCAACGGGATAGTGTTGGTTACGACCACCTCGGTGATACAGGACTGCGAAATGTTCTTGACCGCCGGACCCGAGAGCACCGGGTGCGAGGCGCAGGCATAAACCTGGCTGGCGCCGTTTTCCATCAGCGCAGTCGCGGTCTTTACCAGGGTCCCCGCGGTGTCGATCAAGTCGTCGATGATCAGGCAAGTGCGGCCTTTGACGTCGCCGATCACGTTCATGACTTCGGCCACGTTCATCTCCGAACGGCGTTTATCGACGATGGCCAGGGCGGAATCCATTTTCTTGGCAAAAAACCGGGCCCGCTCCACTCCGCCCGCGTCGGGCGAAACCACCGTCAAATTGGGCAAGTTCAGCCGCTTGAAGTAGTCCACCAGCACGGGCGACGCGAACAGATGGTCGACCGGAATGTTGAAAAATCCCTGCAACTGCGGCGCGTGCAAGTCCACGATCAAGGCCCGATCGGCGCCCGCCGTGGTCAGCAGATCGGCCACCAGTTTGGACGAAATCGGCACCCGCGGCTTGTCCTTGCGGTCCTGCCGGGCATAGCCAAAATACGGAATCACCGACGTGATGCGCCGGGCCGAGGCCCGCTTCAGCGCGTCAATCATCAACAGCAGTTCCATCAGGTTCTCGTCCACCGGATGGCAGGTGGGCTGAAGCACGAAAACGTCCGCGCCCCGCACGTTCTCCTGAATCTGGACGTAAACCTCGCCGTCGCTGAAGCGCGTGACCTGCGCCTGCCCGCGCGTCAACCCAAGAAACACACAGACTTCGTCGCACAGCGGTTCGTTGGCCGTGCCGCAGAAGATCTTGAACTTGTCGTCCACCCGGCTGCGCTGAGGCTTGCGCTCAGGTTTCTCGTCGGCGTTCATCTGGGCCTTCTTTTCGGTCGCTGTCGCAAGAGTTGCCATAGGCGCTTCTGGCTCCTAGCTACTAGCTTCTAGCCGTCAACCGCCGCGACGTCCTGGCTAGACGCCAGGAGCTAGAAGCCGGTTTCTGGCTGGGCCGCTAGGATTCGAACCTAGACAAAGTGCTCCAAAGGCACTTGACCTACCATTAGTCGACGGCCCAGTGTTGATTGCAGATTTGCGATTTCAAATTGTAGATTGAAATGCCAGGATTCGAACCACAAATCACCAATCTGCAATCTAAAATCTTCAGTCTGAAATCTTCTTCCAGTACTGCCGTCGCGTCAGGGTAGTGGTGACCACCGCCGGTACGCCGTCGCGCTGCAACCTGGCCGCTGCCTTCTGGCCCACCGCCCGCGACCGAAACAACCCATACAGAGCGGACCCGGAGCCGGAGAGCGAGGCATAGATCGCCCCAGCCCGTTCAAGCACACCCTTGACCTCGCGCAATTCGGGATACTTAGGAAAGACGACCTGTTCAAAGTCGTTTTCGATCCCGGTACGGACAAGGTCGAGAAGCGAGGTCTCGGCCCGGCCCCTGCCTTTACTCACAGGGACACCGGATAAAAGTTGACCATTCAGCCACGCACAAACCGCGCGACCGAACTCACTCATTCTATCGGAGGGGAGAGAAGGCGTCAATTTTCGGCTGGCATCGGCAAGATCCACGTGGGGACGGCCGCCCCCGGCCGTCCTAGCCGAGCGAAGCTCGGCAGCGCCCTCAGCGGCTAAAGCCGCCATCTTTCCTGGAGCATTTGTGGCACGACTGAAGTCGTGCCCTTCCCATTCCTTTTTCCCGCCCGTTGTCTTGTTCGCTCCAGAAAAAGACCGCGACATCATCGCATCCCAATCTGCGAACGCTTTGGGCGTCGAAACCCCAATTTCAGGAGTTGCCACCACGCAGCAAACAGAAGGCAAATCCGGCAAGGGATAAACCTCTTCCCCGCGCCCCACTCCCAGCACAGTCCCGCCCACGAGGAAGAGAGGCAGGTCAGAGCCGACTTCGGTCGCAATGCGCAGCCTCTCCACGCCCGGCAATTTCTTCTTCAGCGCGCATTCGAGCGCCAAAAGCGTAGCCACCGCATTTCCGGACCCAGCCCCCAGGCCGCCCTGCACCGGCAATCGTTTATCGATAGTGATAGTCACGCGGCCGCGGGCCCGAAGCGCAGCCATGACTCGCTCCGCGATGCGATAACAAGTATTGGTCTGATCCTTGGGAACACGCGGATTGTCACAACGAATCTCGATTCCGGCACCGCGCCCGACTTGCACGCGAATGACGTCATGCAAGGCAATCGTCTGATAGACGGTGCGCAGATGGTGAAAGCCGTCCGGCCGCGATGCACCAATGCAGAGGCCGAGATTGATCTTGGCGAAGGATCGGACGGTGGCGGTCATGGAGCGATGATTTTAACCACAGAGGACACCGGGACACAGAGGTTTGACGTTTTAGGAAGTTTTATCCGTATCCGTGAAATCCTTGGCGAGGTTTACGTCCTTCTTTTGTAGTGAATCGCGAACTCAAACCCGGGATTCGCCGGAAACAATTCCGCCACTTTCTTCAACCGCTCTGCCATCTGCGCCGGCGCCAGCAGCGGGTAGTCGCGCTCCCGCAGATCGTAGTAATCGACATCGATGAACAGCGACAGCAGATAAATGGAGATGGCGTCGGAAAAACTGGCGGCGAAATATTCGTTCTTAAACTTCTCCGCGTCCGGACCGCCTTCGGTCGCCAGCTTGCGCGACTCCCAGGCATCCAGCGAAGTCTCGCCGCGAGCCTTGGCCTGAACCTGCTTCCACACCAGGTCGGCGAAGGCTTGCGAGACGCCGGCCCGCTCCACCACGGCGTGGCCCACATTGATGTAGAACTCAAAGGCCACCGAGAACTTGTCGTCCATCAGGCGGGTGGAAATAAAAACGCACTGTGAGTCGCCCAGTTCGAGATTGCGATGGCAGACGGCGTTGTCGCTCAGCGCCACGTCGTAGCGATCGGCGATCACGGTCTCGTCGCCCTGGTTTACGGTCAACGGGACAAAGTAGTAGGCCTTGCGCCGCAGCGCGGCCGCGGCAGCGTCGGGCACGGCGGACACCATGCGCTCCAGGTCGGCCTCTGGCACCGTGATCTCTCCCGAGGCGGCGTAGCAGATTCCATTCGGAGCTTGCGAGACGGGGGTCAGGCGAACGACCTCCGCCGGGGGACGCGTAATCGGCGGCGCAGCTTGCGGCATGAGTTGTATTCTAGCGCACAGCGCCCTACGGCTAAGCTATCAGCTGTCAGCTCTCCCTATCAGTGCCTGCCCACTACCGGAACTCCGAGCCGTTACAATCGAGAACAAATGTCTCGCGCCAAATCGCCTTCTTTCTTGCTTCGATGGATGCTCATACTGTCGCGCGTGTTGCTGGTGGCGTTTCTGCTGGCGTTGCTTGCGTTCGCGGTGTGTTTATTGCTGGGAATCGTCGGGCTGGTGATCAGCGCCGGGGTGCGGGGCGTCCATCCCAACATGACGATCGCGTACCGCCAGGTCGCGTTTCCCGCGGCCGTTCTGGCGGGAGCGGCGGCTCTGGTGTCGGCAATTGTCCTCGAGGTCCGGCACGGTCGCCGGCAGCGATTAATGTAGGCGCGAGCGCCCGCGCTCGCGCAGGCGCCTGGTAAGAATGTTGCGTGATAAGAATTCGCGCCAGTAGCGCTGCCGTCTCGGCGGCCGTCCGGCGGGGCGCCCGCGCCCACATGGCTCCGTGCTAACGTATGTGCTCATGATCGTCGGCACCGGGATCGACATCGCGGAAGTCCCGCGCATCGCGCGCGCCCTGGCCCGCCATGGCGACCGCTTTCTTCATCGCGTGTTCACCGAAGGCGAGATTCGCTATTGCGATTCCAAGGCCAATCGCGTGGAACGTTTTGCCGCCCGCTTCGCCGCCAAGGAAGCCGGCATGAAAGCTCTCGGCACCGGCTGGAACCACGGCGTGCGCTGGCGTGACATTGAAGTCTCGCGTCAGCCCGGAGGCCGGCCCACCATCACCTTCCACGGCAAGGCGGCCGAGTTTGCCGCGCAACTGGGCGCGGTCCATGTGGCGCTTTCGCTTTCGCACACCGCCGAGCAGGCAATTGCGCAAGTGATTCTGGAAAATGGCGGCGGTGCGGTTTGAAAATCCCCTAAAAGATTGTCATTCCGAAGCGCGGTATTGTCGCGCGAGGAATCTGCTGTTGCGCTGCTGGCAGCAAGCAGATTCCTCGCCGATAAACCTGGCTTCGGAATGACAAGGGATTGGGTTGTTTCGCGCAAACGCCGCACGCCCTCGATAATTGAAACCCAGAGTCGCACTCTTGCTTCTGTTAGACTGGCCGCGTTCCCGGCAAACCTCTCGTGATGAGTGACACTTCCCTCCTGACCCCAGGCACAAACCCCGAATCGCTCGATGCTGTTCGGCATGGCGCTCAGCAGCTTTGCCGCGCTGCTTCTCGAACTGGCGCTGACCCGGCTGTTTTCCGTGGTGCTGTTTTACCATTTCGCCTTTCTGGCCATTTCGATTGCCCTGCTCGGGCTCGGCGCCGGGGGCGTGTTCGCCCACCTGCGGAAGAACCAGTTGGCTCGGTTCGAGACTCGGGCCCTGGTCTCCCGCCTGTGCTCAATCAACGCCCTGATTGTGCCGGTGGTGCTGGTGATCGTGCTGCGCATTCCGGTCTCGCTGAATATTTCGACCACGAATTTCCTCCGGCTCACCGCGATCTACCTGGCTTCAGCCGTTCCCTTCTTTATCACCGGACTGGAATTCTCCATCGTATTTGCGCGCCAGGCCCGCCACGTTTCCCCGCTTTATGCCGCCGACCTGACGGGAGGCGCGCTGGCGTGCCTGGCCATCGTCCCGCTGCTTAACTGGCTGGGCGGGCCTAACACCGTGCTCTTCACCGGGATGTGCATGGCCCTGGCGGCGATGGTGTGGGCGGTCGACCGCAAGGCGTGGAGATCGGGCGCGGCACGGGCGCTCTTCGTGCTGTTCCTGATCGCCCTGAATTACTCCGGCAAACTGTTCGATATTGTTTACGCCAAGGGAGGGTTTCGCGATTCCGCATGGGTGGAGTT
Source organism: Terriglobia bacterium (assembly GCA_963816025.1). Classification (GTDB taxonomy): domain Bacteria; phylum Acidobacteriota; class Terriglobia; order Terriglobales; family Acidobacteriaceae; genus JAIQFF01. The sequence continues at coordinate 455,062 of CAWFJA010000023.1, read as the reverse complement.
CGCGCGCTGGAATGCCATCTCGCGCGTCGAAGTGGATACCCAGGGCAAGGCCAAAGCGATCGTGATCGATGCCGATGCGTCTACCTACCTGATGAACGTAGATCCGCAGCATTGGGAGGGTCCCTGGGAGACAAATCTGATGTCGGCGCCGCCGGCCCTGGCCAATGTGCTGCGCCCGCGCGGGGATTACGCCATCATCGGCCCCGGCGGCGGGGTGGACGTATTGCGCGCTCTGGGCAACGGCAGTCCCAGCGTGACCGGCATCGAGATCAATCCCATCATTGCCAACACCATCATGCGCGGGCGTTACGCGGACTACACGTTTCATCTCTACCAGCAGCCCGAAGTGCACATCCACGTGACCGATGGCCGGTCATTTGTGCGCAACGCGAGTCAGCAGTTCGACGTGGTGCAAATGACGCTGGTGGACACCTGGGCGTCCACCGCGGCGGGCGCCTTCGCCCTGAGCGAAAACAGCCTCTACACCGTCGAAGCTTTCCGCGAGTATTTCGAGCACCTGAAGCCGGACGGAATCATCGCCATCACGCGCTGGGAGTTTCAACAGCCGCGGGAAGCCCTGCGCGTGGTTTCGGTCGCGATGCAAGCCCTGCATGAGATGGGAGTGGCGAACCCCGCCGCCAACTTCATCGTGGTTTCCGAGGGACACCTGGACGCCGACGGAATTCCGGTCGTCGTCCTGGCCAAACGCACGGCATTTACCGCGGAGGAAATCAGCCGGGTGCGGGAACACATGGCGGCGCATCCCAAACTGTTTCTGCTGTACGCCCCATCCGATCCAGCCTCGACCGCGGTGAGTGCCCTGGCCGAGCATTATTCCGCCAGCGCCGATTCTTTTACCCAGCTGATCCAGTCGAACGATCCGAAGCTTTTCGCGGCACGTTATCCCTACGACGTGTCTCCGGTAACCGACAATGCGCCGTTTTTCTTCTTCACCCTGAAACTCGGACAGCTCCTGCATCCGCAATCGCTGCGCCAGGGCATGGATTGGAAGGTCAATCTGGGCGTGGCCGTGCTGGGGATGGTGCTGGCCATTTCACTCCTGGCCGTACTGGTGTTCCTCATTCTTCCGCTGGCGAAGGGCGCTCGAGGCCAGCAACCGCGCCCGGTGCGCCTGCTCTACTTCATCGCGGTCGGCCTGGGATACATCCTGGTCGAGATCGCTTTCATCCAGCGCTTCGTCCTTTTCCTGGGCCACCCGGTTTACGCATTGACCGTGGTGGTGTTCCTGCTTCTGCTGTCGAGCGGAGCGGGCAGCATGGTTTCCAAATGGTGGCTGGCCGAAACCAGCCGGATGTGGCTGCCGCTGCTGCTCATTGCCGCCGCCCTGCTGCTCTGTGTAGGCGTCCTACCCGGTTTGCTGGGCCGGCTGGTGGGCTTGCCCTTCATGGCGAAACTGCTGGTGAGTGCGGGGCTGCTGGTCCCGTTGGGCTTCGCCATGGGCATGCCCTTTCCCACCGGTCTGCGGGCCCTGGCGGGCCGCGGCCCGGGTGAACTCCCCGCGCCGCCGGATGAAACCAGCGGAAACCTCGTGGAATGGGCCTGGGCGATGAATGCGGCATCGAGCGTCCTGGGCTCCGTCCTGGCCATCATCATCGCCATTCAGTTTGGATTGAATGTCACATTGGCAGCTGGGGCGGCTGCTTATCTGGTCGCGCTCGGACTAGCGACAACCCTGCGCCCGCGCCAAGTGTAGGCGCCAGCGCCCACGCTCGCGCCTGCATTTACCCCTGCGACACCGGATACGACGAAAAGAACTTGTGGTCTGCTATGATTCTGGGCTAACGGCGGAATAACCTTAACGCTCGGGAGAATGCGTGCCTAGCCAGAAGCAGTTGAAGTGGTCTCAACTGAAGGTGGGGCTCACGGTACTGGCGGCCTCGGTCACGCTCGGCCTGCTGATTTTCCTCATGAGTGGTACGGGCGGCCTGTTCACTTCCAAAATCGAGCTGAAATCTTATTTTGACAACGCCAACGGTTTGCGCGAGGGCGCGCCGGTGCGCCTGGCGGGAGTGGACATCGGCAACGTAACCAAGATCCTGGTGGTGCGCGACCGCACCAAGCAACTCACGCCCGTCGAAGTCACGATGAAAGTGAATACCCGCTACCTCTTTAATCTGCGCAAGGATTCGCTGACTTTGCTTTCCACCGCGGGCGTACTCGGGGAAACTTACATCGACATTGACAGCTCACAGTCCAAGGCTCCGCAGGTGCAGGACGGAGATGTGCTGCCCAGCCGCGAAGTGCCGGACTTCGGAGACATGGTGCGCTCCGGCCAGGGCACGCTGCAGAACATGGATGCGTTGTTGAAGCGGCTGGACCGTATCGTCGCCTTCGTCGAAAGCGGCCAGGGCTCGGTCGGCAAGCTGTTATACGATCCCACTCTCTACGACCGGCTGAACGCGACGGTGAATCAGTTCCAGGGACTGGTGAACCAGGTGGCCCAGGGCAAGGGCACGCTGGGCAAGCTGTTTTCCAACGACGAGCTGTATCAGAAGGCCAACGCCACGGTGGACAAATTGAACGTGGTCATCGACGACCTCAATGCCGGCAAAGGCAGTGCCGGGAAGTTTCTCAAGGATCCGGTACTCTACGACAACGCCAACGCCACCGTCGCGAACGTGAAGAAGCTTACCGACGACGTGAATGCCGGCAAGGGCCCCATCGGTATGCTGGCGAAAGACGAAGAATTTGCCCGCAAGCTGCGGGATACGATGGACAAACTCTCCGCCATCTCCGATCGCCTGGAGGCCGGCGAAGGCTCAGCCGGCAAGCTGCTGCGCGATCCCTCGCTCTACAACAACGCGGACCAGATGCTGGTCGAGACCCGCAGCTTGGTCAAATCGATCCGGGAAGATCCGAAGAAGTATCTGACCATCCGTTTCAAAGTTTTCTAATGTGTGGATTCTGCTTGTTCGTGAGCGTGGTAACTGGAACGGACCAGCGGTCCAGATTCGACGTGACGGAAGCCAAAGCGCAACGCTTCCTCTTTCAGATACTCGAATTCAGCCGGCGTGTAGAAGCGGGAAATAGGAAGATGATCGCGGGAAGGCCGCAAGTACTGCCCGACCGTAAGAATATCCACGCCGCGCGACCCCAGGTCGCGGAAGACTTCCACCAGTTCGTCCGTGGCTTCGCCGAGGCCGACCATCACCCCGGACTTGGTCACGGTCGCGGGCGAGAATGCTTTCGCGTTCTCCAGCAGACGCAGCGTGCGCTCGTAGCGCGCGCCCGAGCGCACCGAGCGATAGAGCCGCGGCACGGTTTCCGTGTTGTGGTTCAGGACGTCGGGCTGCGCGTCGAGGACGATCTTTAAAGCTTCGTCCAGACCCTGAAAATCCGGGATCAGGACTTCCACCCGGCAATCCGGCACCAGCTGGCGAATCTCTCGGATGGTCTCGGCGAAAACGCGCGCGCCGCCCAGGTTGTCGTCATCGCGATTCACGCTGGTGACGACGGCGTGCTTCAGGCCCAGGGTAGCGACAGCCTCCGCCACGCGACGTGGCTCGTCCCACTCGATCGGCCCTGGTTTGCCCTTGGGCACGGCGCAAAATCCGCAACGCCGGGTGCAGATGTCGCCCAGCAACATGAAAGTAGCGGTGCGGTGGTTCCAGCACTCGCCGATATTCGGACACTGCGCCGACTCGCAAACCGTATGCAACCCCAGGCCGCGGGCCAGTTTCTTGAGATTGTGAAAGTTTTCGCCGACCGGAGCCTTGGCCCGCAGCCATTCCGGCTTGGGCTGCCGGACAGGTGGACCGATCTCGATCTGTACGAGTTGGGAGCTGGCTGCCATCTTTCGCTTTCAATTTTACATGCCGCGGCAGCGATTCCCCAAAACGCGCCGCCGCCCTTGAGAGCTTCCTACGGACAGCCGCCAAGAACTCGTCACGCGCCAGCCGCGAAGCGGCGCCAGAATGCAGCCCACGGCGCAAGTCGTGGGTAGAGTCGTTTAGCACGGCCCAGCTCTGAAGGAGCGAAAGAAAAGGGGGGAAATCGAGGCCGGGTAAAATACCAGATTCTGTCGATCCAAATCCTTGCCACCGCGGCGCCCTAATTCTCCAGATAGGCTTCGATCCACTCTTTAATCCGCAGGCGACGCTGGTCCTTGGCGTCGAAACGAACCCCAAAAGTCTTGTCCGGCTTGCGCCAGCTGACCTGTGCCCTTACCCAGATGCGCGGCAACGTCAACAACGCGAACGAAACCTCGAGATCCATTCCGATCGAGACTTCCTCGGGGCTCTTGACCGACATCCCGCCCGTGCTGATCTCCTTGCTTGTGGCCGTGAAGCGCCGGTTGTCGGACGTTACCATCGCGATTTCGGTGATGATCGGGATGCGTATGTAACGGCGGAATTCGTGCAGCACCAGCATCTGCGTGGCCCGCACCAGCTTGAGGGCCGCTTGACGTTCGAGCGGTTCATGGAAAACGGCATTGACGCCATACTTGGAAAACTTCATCGCCTCCTGGGCGCTGCCTCCGAGTCCATAGATCACCATGCGATGGTTCGAAGGCGAAGTCCGCACCGATTCCATCATCGGGACGGCTTCGGGCGCCAGCTGCACTACGCAAGCTTCAAGCTTTTCCCGTTGCAGCCGTTCCCGTACATTCCCCGTCATCACCACGGCTTCGATTCCAAACTGCTTGAAACAGTCCGCCAGCAAAGCGCGGGCGGGCTCCTTGATATCGACCAGGGCGACTCTGGCGGAAGCTTTTCTGCTGCGAGGAGGCGGCGCGAGAACTATTCCAGACGATTTTTGCATGGCTTTTGGAGAATGCCTAGAACCCTATTCTGGCCTGCCTGGCGCGGCTTGGCAAAGGGATAGAAGGCCAATACGCAGGTACCAAGGTGCCATTACCCAAAATGGACTGACGGCACCAATAAGGGCCTTGCCAAGCCACATTTTTGAGGAAGTTAGGCGGACGGAGAACAGACGGATCAGGAGAATGTAGGCGCGAGCGTCCCGCTCGTGCAGGGCCAGGAAAACCGCCCAGTTTCGGAAGGAGGCGGGCCGCCGGCGGCCCATTCTTACGCCCCGTTGGGACTTGTTCGTTGCCGCGCCAGAACCCCGGGCTTGCGCCCTGGGCTACACTCTTGCGCCGCTTCGCGGCTGTCGGACTTGCCGGCGCCTGACGACCGAGCACTGACAACTGACGACTGCCCTACTCGCTCCAGCGCCGGAACAGTAGCGCGCCATTGGTCCCGCCGAATCCAAATGAATTCGACATGGCGTATTCCACATCGGCTTTGCGCGCGGTGTTGGGAACGTAATCCAGATCGCAGTCGGGCCCGGGATTTTCCAGATTGATGGTGGGAGGCAGAATCTGGTCGCGCAGCGCCAGCAGAGTTATCCCGGCTTCCAGTCCACCCGCCCCGCCCAGCAGATGTCCGGTCATGGACTTGGTCGAACTTACCGCCAGCTTGTAGGCGTGCTCGCCGAAAGCCCGCTTGATGGCGACGGTTTCGAGCTTGTCGCCAATGTCGGTCGAAGTCCCGTGGGCGTTGATGTACTGGACCTGCTCCGGCCGCACTTTGGCGTCTCTCAGTGTGTTGAGCATGACGCGGTAGGCGCCGTCACCATTTTCGGCGGGCTGAGTGATGTGGAAGGCGTCGCCGCTCATGCCATATCCCATGATCTCGGCCATGATGCGGGCCCCCCTGCGGCGGGCGAACTCCAATTCCTCCAGCACCAGAATGCCGGCGCCCTCGCCAATCACAAAGCCGTCGCGCCCCGAATCCCAGGGCCGGCTGGCCTTCTCGGGATCGTCATTCCTGGTGGAGAGCGCGCGCATGGCGGCAAACCCGCCTACGCCCATGGGAGTGATGGCGGCTTCGGTGCCGCCGGCGATCATCACGTCAGCGTCGCAGCGGGCGATGATCTTAAAAGCATCGCCAATGGAATGGGCGCTCGAGGTGCAGGCGGTGCAGGTGGCCTCGTTGGGACCGCGGGCGTGATACCGAATGCTGACGTGCCCGGCTGCCAGGTTGACGATCGCCGCCGGAATGAAAAACGGAGAAATCTTACGGGGGCCGCCGCTCAACAGGCTGATATGCTCGCGCTCGATCACGTCGAATCCGCCGATTCCAGATCCGATGTGCACTCCCACCCGCTCGGAAATCTCGGGCGTCACTTCCAGGCCTGAAGCTTTCATGGCCTCATCCGCCGCCGCCAGGGCCAGGTGGATGAAGCGTCCCATCTTTTTCAGCTCTTTTTTTTCGATGAATTGCAGCGGATCGAAATTCTTGACTTCAGCGGCGATCTGGCAGGCAAACTTCGGCAGGTCTTCTTCTTTGAACGAACCCTGCCTGACCGCCTCGGTGATGCGGGCTACGCCGCTTTTGCCCGCGAGCAGGTTCTTCCACACCTCTTCCGCGGCATTCCCCACCCCACAGATCAGGCCGATTCCGGTGACTACGACCCTACGTCCCAACTACTTCCCGCCTTTCGACTGCTTGCCGATGTAATCGATGGCGTCCTGCACGGTGCGGATTTTCTCCGCTGCTTCGTCGGGGATTTCGATCTCAAAGGCTTCTTCGAAGGCCATCACCAGTTCCACCGTGTCGAGCGAGTCGGCGCCGAGGTCGTCCACGAAAGACGCGTTCGATGTGACTTCGCCCTCGTCCACGCCCAGCTGTTCCACGATGATCTGTTTCACTTTGTCGTCAACGGCTGCCATTGGGTTTTCCTCGCCTGGAATGTTCGCTGAAGCTGCTTGCTGCCGCACCGGTGGCAACTCTCCCCGGGCTCGCGGCTGCAATCGCCGCAGCACGAACCGGAGCCCGTCGGCCGCCCTTACTTGCTTACTTTCGCGTGCTTATCGATGTAGGCGATGGCATCCTGTACGGTGCGGAGTTTCTCGGCATCCTCGTCCGGAATTTCCACTCCGAAGTGCTCCTCCAGGGCCATGACCAGTTCGACCTGGTCGAGTGAGTCTGCGCCCAAATCATCCACGAAAGAAGCGCTGGGGGTGACTTCGTTTTCATCCACGCCCAACTGTTCGGAGATGATCTGTTTCACCTTCTCCACAATCTCTTTTTTCTCTTCGGCAGCCATATAAATCCCACCTCCTGAAAGTTTAAAACGGAACGAGTAGTGTACTGGCCTGTGCGAATTGATGTAAAGCCGCTTTGATGTAAATGACGAGAGTAGCGGCCCCGGCAGCCCCGCGAATCGCCCACAAGAATCCTACTGCGGGCGCTGGAAGGGGTCAACGCCGCAACCACGAGCCACATGGGACAGCCGCCCCGGTTGCCCGCCGAGCACACCTCGGCGGGTACGGACGAAGTCCCGCACTCCGCCCAGCCACTTGAAACTTGAAACCGGAAACTTGAAACTGCCTGCATGCGTGCCGTTGTCCAACGCGTAAGCCAAGCGAGAGTTACAGTACAGGGCAAAGTCGCGGGAGAAATCGACCGCGGACTGCTGGTGCTGATCGGCATAGGCAGCGCCGACACCGAATCCGGCGCTGACTACCTGGCCGACAAGATTGCCGGCCTCCGTATTTTCGAAGATGAGCAGGGAAAGATGAACCTGAGTTTGGCCGACGTCCGCGGCAGCGTGCTCGCGGTCTCCCAATTCACGCTCTATGGCGATGTGCGGCACGGCAGGCGGCCGTCGTTCGATGGGGCGGCTCCGCCGGAAAAAGCGCGCGCGCTTTACGATTACTTTGTGGAGCGCATCCGCGCCGCCGGTCTGCGCTGCGAAACTGGCAGGTTCCAGGAGATGATGCAGGTCGAGCTGGTCAACGACGGTCCGGTGACTATCCTGCTGGATTCATCGAAAGCTTTCTAGAGAATGCTTCCGCGCCGGCTTTTGCCGGCTCTACACCTTCCAGGATTTCCAGCACGTCATTCCAATTGTCGGCGCGCAGGTCCGCCGCTTCATTCACATTGTGCGGGGCGGTAAACAGAATTCCCGTGCCCCGGAAGCCCTTGAAATGGCGCGACCGGTCGTCGATCAGAACGTCGGCATTCACGATGTTCTTGTCCCCGCAAAAGACGATCCGGCTGGGCGGGATGAAGGGGAAATGCCTCTCCAGCCACAGGAACTTGTCGGCGAACGAGCCCGGGACTTCCATGGCGGCGCTGGTGATAAAGATGTCATGGTTGCGTGACAGCTCCAGCAGCGCTTCCCGGCTGCCGGCCACGAGTTCAATGTCGGCAAAGAACCCGTCGGTGTGGGGAATCGCATTGAAATCTGCCCGTCGTTCGGCCGGAATCACCGCGCCCAGCCCCTTTTCAGCAACCAGGTCCGGGGTAAGATTTGCTCCCACCCGCTGGTTGTAGTGGCGCAGGTGCTTGCCAAAGGCGTCGGCGATAACTTCATCCATATCCACCGCGATGCGCAATCGTCGCCGGCCCGCATCCAGCTTCCTGGCCGGAGGGTTCGCCTTCAGGGCAATGGACCCCAGCACCAGCACCGCCGCCAGCGCGTTCGCCCACACCACCGCCGCGGCTTGCACCCGGACTCCATAGACCAGCCAAAGCAGCACTCCCGTCAGATAAAGAAACAGCATGAAATAGGACAGGTCTTCGCCGCCCTGCTTTCGCAACTTCACGATTTGCGGGACAAACGCCCCGGTGGTGCAAATGGCAGCCACGATCCCCAAATAGGCCGTTACGGACATGCTCATACCTCGCTCTCTCCTATAGTAGATGGCCGTAACCACTGATTCGTCCAATGAAATGTTTGGAACCTTGTGATAACTTTCTTTTATGGCACTGGAAACCGAAGAATTGGTCTCTTTCACCGTGCTCGCCGAACAACTGCATTTCGGCCGGGCGGCCGCGCGTCTCCATATTTCTCAGCCGGCGTTGAGCAAGCGCATCCGGAGCCTGGAAGACAAGGTGGGCGGGCCGCTGCTGGCCCGCAACCGGCGCGGGGTTGCGCTGACTCCCGCCGGCACCATGTTCTACAGAGAGGCCCGCAGAATCGTCCGCGATGTCGAAGTTGCGTTCGAGGCGGCGCGTGGAGCCACCCGCGGCGAACTGGGAAAGCTGCGTCTTGGAGTAGGGATGTCCACCGTGCACAGTCTGGTTCCCCGCGCCCTGCTCAAGTTCCGCGAGAGCTCTCCCGGCGTTGAAATCGAAATCGCGGACATGCCCACGCTCAGCCAGGTCGAGGCCCTGATCGCCGGCCGTCTCGACGTCGGCTTCGTACGCCTGCCGGTGAAACATCTCCTGGTCGCGGTGCGGAAGGTACTGACTGAGCGCCTGACTATCGCCACTGCGGAAAAGTTCGCCGGCCCACTGACCATGAAGGGCATTCAGGAACAGCCTTTCATTCTGATCGATCGCAGCGTGTCCGCGACCTATCACGACCACTGCATCAGCCTGTGCGACCGCTCCGGATTCACTCCGAGAATCGTTTATGAGCCGAATGACATGTTCACGATTCTCAATCTGGTGAGCGCCGGGATTGGCGTTTCGCTGGTGCCCCGAGCGGCGCGCGCGATGCATGTAAGCGGCGTCAAGTTCGCGCCCGTGCACAGCAGTTACGCGGAGTGGGACATTGGAATGGCGTGGAACAAGAAACTGGAGTCGGAAATTATTCGCAGGTTCGCGGACGCATTGTCGGTCTGAGCAGGCCTGGATCGATTCACCATCCTAGCTGGTCGCCAGGTCCGCGATCCGCACCGCATCCGCGCACGCCCGCACATCGTGGGTGCGGATAATGTGGGCGCCTTTCATGATGGCCACCGTTTCCGCCGCCAGAGTTCCGAACTGCCGCTCCGCGACTCCGGCATCGGTTCCATTGTGCGCCAGGGCGCGGCCGATGAAGGATTTTCGCGATACCCCAGCCAGCAGCGGAAAGCGCAGCTGATGAAATTCCTCGAAGCGCCTGAGCAGGGGATAGTTCTCCTCGCGATTCTTGCCAAAACCGAAACCGGGATCGATCACCATGCGCTCGCGTTTCATGCCTGCAATCACGGCGGCGTCGGCGCGTTCCCGCAATTCGCGCTTGACCGACGTCACCACGTCGGACAGAGGCGGCAGCGTCCGCCATTCCGCGGGACGCCCGCGCATGTGCATCAGCACCGCCCCACACTTCAGTTCCGCCAGCGTCTTCCGCATTTGTGGGTCCCAGAGAAAACCGCTGACGTCGTTGACGATTTCCGCTCCTGCTTTCACGGCGGCCCGCGCGACCGCCGCTTTGTAGGTATCCACCGAGACAATCGCCTTGGGATTCTTCTGCTTTACCCCCGAAATTACCGGGACCACACGCTCCAGCTCTTCCTTCTCGCTAACCGCGTCGCCGGGTTCGTTTCCGGAAATCACCTTCGCCCCCGGCCGCGTGGACTCTCCGCCCACGTCGATGATGTCGGCGCCGTCCTGCAGAAGTTTGAGCGCAAACTCCACGGCGCGATCGCGATCGAAATTGACGCCGCCGTCGGAAAATGAGTCGGGAGTGACGTTGACCACGCCCATGATCAGGGTCCGTTTCCCCAGCTGTAAGGCGCGGGACCCGATCTGCCACTCGAACACAGGACGCATGCCAGCGATTCTAAACCCTGCGAAGGTGGGGGGGCGGGCGCCCGCGCCACACATACCCATATCGAAGCAGCGCGGTCTCCGTTGTACAATTCATTCACGATGCGCCGCACGCGCCTGTTTTCGCGGTTCGCCTTGTGCCTGTTGCTGCTCACGCAACTGCACGCCGCGTCGCGCAAGCCGCTCGACAAGCGGATTGGTGCGATTCTCGAATCGAGCGATCTGGCGCGCGGCTTCTGGGGCATCGAGGTTGTTTCGCTCTCCACTGGGAAAGAGCTCTACGCCCGCGACACGGACAAATTGTTCACGCCCGCCTCCAACACCAAGCTATTCACCACGGCAGCGGCGTTGGCGCTGATCGGCCCGGACTACACCTTCCAGACCACGGTCGAAACCAACGGCACCCTCGACACCCACGGCCGCCTCACCGGAGACCTGGTGCTGGTGGGTCGCGGCGATCCTAATCTCTCGGGCCGCGAGCTGCCCTACGCTCTGCACACCGAGCGCAACGATCATCCCATTCGGGTGCTCGAGCAACTGGCCGACACGCTGGCGCAAAAGGGCGTGAAGTACGTGGACGGGGACATCATCGCCGACGACTCCTACTTCGCTTTCGAGCGCTACGGCGAAGGTTGGACGCAGGACGATCTGGTGTGGGCCGACGGCGCGCCGGTTTCCGCGCTCACCATCAATGACAACGTGATTTTCGTGAACATCCTGCCCGCCGATCGCGCCGGCGACCGTGCCTTCGTCAGCATCGCGCCTTTCGCCGGCTACTATCGCATCGACAATCGCATCATGACCACGCCCGCGGGCACGGGCCGGAAGATATTCATCAATCGTGAACCCGGCGCCACCGTGCTGACGCTTTGGGGCAACATGCCGCTGGACGACGCCGGCGCCAACGAAGCCCTCGCCATCGAAGACCCGGCGGAGTTCGCGGCGGAACTATTCCGTCAGCTTTTAGAAGTGCGCGGCATCGCGGTGTATGGCAAGCAGAAAACGCGGCATACCGAACTCTCCAGTCTCTCTACTTTGACGGTCACGGCTTCCGCCGCTGCGCGCGGCGGCGACGAACCCTCGCGCGCTTTTCAGAATCAGCCCCTGGTGCTGGCCAGCTATCAGTCCAAACCCCTGATTGAGGATGTGCGGGTCATCAACAAAGTCAGCCAGAATCTGCATGCGGAAATTCTGCTCCGCCTGCTGGGCCGCGAAAAAGGAACGGCGGGCACGGTCGAGGGTGGCCTCGAAGTGCTACGGGGATTCCTGAACCAGGCCGGGATCACGGGTGATCAGTATGCGTTTTACGATGGCTCCGGACTGTCGCGGCAAAACCTGGTGACGCCGCAGGCCGTGGTCCAGTTGCTGCGCTACGCCGACTCCCAGCCCTGGGGGCCCAGTTTCCGCGATACCCTGCCCCTGTCCGGCACTGACGGCTCTCTCTCCAATCGTTTCAAGGATGCGGATGCGCAAGGACGCATCCACGCCAAAACCGGCTCGCTGGGCGGGGTCAAGACGCTGTCCGGATATGCCACCACCAATCACGGCAACCGGATCGCATTTTCTATCTTGTCCAACAATTTCAACCTGCCCGACAAGCGCATCAACGAGACCATCGACAACCTCGTCGCTGAAATTCTCAACGACGACAAACCCAAGAAGTGAATACGCGGGAGTGGCTGGTGTGGGTTGTGTGGCAGCGGGCGACCCGCCCGCGAAAAGTGTCCCCCAGCAACTACTTTCCCTCGCTGGAGATTTGCGATCGCAAAAAGTCGCGGGCGAGTCGCCCGCGGCCACACGATCCCACAGAAGCCCACAAGCCACTCAGCGGGCCATGCGCTTGGTTTGTCTGCCGCGCAGGCTGCGGGCGGCGCCGGGGCCGGTGCCGGTGGGGGGCTTGCGCATCCCTTCCAGCAGGTCTTTTAAGACCACGGCATTGTTGTGCTGCTCGTTTTTAGAGGCGAACAGAAGCGTAAGATTCTTTTTCCGGTGGGCCAGACGGTAAAGTTCATCGAGAGCCTCCGCCGCCTCGGGTAATCCCAATTCCTTGAGGTAACGCTTGCGGAAGGTTAGCCAGCTATCGGGCCGGGCGTGAAACCACTGGCGCAGTTCGTCCGAAGGCGCGAGGTCGCGCAACCAGACGTGGAGCGCGGCCTGGGCCTTACGGAGTCCGCGCGGCCACAGGCGGTCGACCAGAACGCGATAGCCATCGCCGCGCGCGGGCTTGTCGTAGACTCGTTTGACGGTAACGCGTTTGCCGCCGGCGGCCATGGATCGTCCTCTGCTATTGTACTTCGGCGGCGCAGTTGGTGGTTGGCACTTGGCAATTAGCAATTGGCACTTAGCCAATACCACTGGCCGTGGCTTAGTGCCAATTGCTCCGTGCTCTTGAGGGACCAATGGGATCATCTCGCTCTCCGGCTGCTGGTGGCTCGGCTTTTGCAACGTGGCTTGTTCTCGCACTCGGCGCGATGGTCCTGGTCGCGTGCAGCGGCTGCGATGTGCAGCGCCGCAAGAGCGATTCGGAACTGGGATTGAACCCGCAGCAGGCAGCGGGACGACGAATTTATGATCAATATTGCGATCGCTGCCATGAGCCTTACTCGTCCCGCGACAAAAAAGGGCGCAGCTTGCAGGGAGTCTTCAAGAAGAAGTTTCTTTCGGAAAGCGGAATGCCGGCCAATGACGAGCGCGTGGGCGAGATGATCGTGACCGGCCGCAACATGATGCCGGCTTTCGGCCAGGCACTCTCGCAATCCCAGGTGCAGGATCTGCTGGCCTACCTGCACACCCTGTAAATCACACCCGACCGCGCAAACTGTCATCCTAAGCGTAGTCAGCCACTCGTTAACGAATGGGCTGACGGAGTCGAAGGACCCCTATGACCGCAACGCGAATTCGCCAATCGTGGGCTGTTCAAGGAAGTTTCGCGTTACCAGTTCTTCCGCGTCTCGAGAGCGTAGAGGAGTCCTTCGACTGCGTAGCGGCTTCGCGAAGCGAGGCCGCCGTGGCGCTCAAATGACAAGTTCGCACCACAGTTTGACTTCATCCCGGTGAGCGAGTAGATTTTCCCAACTGCAGCAGTCTGTTCTTTCACAACTTCTTTGGTTCGCGCACCCTCGTTCATTCTGACGAGGAGGGAAGCGGGTGAAAATCCCGCGCTGCCGCGCAACTGTAAGCGAGGAAATCGCAGCCGGTCACTGGGGAAGCCCGGGAAGGCCGGTTGTATTTCGTCGGACGATGGGAAAGCCGAGCTGCGCTCGGCCGGGCAGGTGAGACACCTGCTCCTACGTGGACTGGGAAGATTTGCCCGTTCACATTTCGTCCTTACTCGCAAGCCAGGAGACCGGCGTGAACCGTCCCCACCAACCCCTTTCGCGTGACAAAGGAGGAGTGCATGCGGTTCTTCGGAATTTTCGTCTCCATGATGTCCCTGCTGGCGGCAGCATCAGCTGCCGATCTCAGAATTAAAGTTGTCGATCCCCAGTCGGCCGCGGTTGCCGGAGCGCAAGTGGAATTGTTCCGCGGTGACTCGTCGACCCCAGCCGCCATCCGGACTACTTCGGCCGAAGGGCTGGCGGTATTTCGCTCGTTGGACGCGGCATCCTACCGCGCTCGCATTCTGGCCGCCGGCTTTGCCGAGCAGGTAACCGACATTCCCTCGATTGGCTCGGAGGCAATCACAGTAAGCCTTCGGCTGGCTCCAGCAAATGAGACAGTGAATGTCAGCGCCACTCGCACCCTGGTTCCGGGCAACGTGGCCGGGGCGGACGTCGAAATCCTCAACGCCGGGCAACTGGAAGTCATGCGGCCAGTGGCAGCCGATGACGCTTTGCACTTTGTTCCCGGCGCGGTGGTGAGCACCCAGGGACAACGCGGCGGCCTCTCCTCGTTATTCGTGCGCGGAGGCGAGTCCACCTACAACAAAGTGATTGTGGACGGTGTCCCCGCCAATGATCCGGGTGGAATATTCGATTTCGGCGTACTGCCTCTGGCGGGAGCGGACCGCATGGAGTTCGTTCGCGGCTCTCAAAGCACGCTCTACGGCTCCGACGCCATGACCAGCGTGGTGCAGGTCTTCACTCGCACCGGAAGCACGCCCGTCCCTGAACTGCGATTCGGCGCGGACGGCGGAAATATGGGGACGGCGAATGGATATGCATCGCTCGCCGGCGCCAGCGGCCGCTTCGATTACAACCTGTTCGGAGACCAGTTCAACACCATGGGTCAGGGCCCGAACGACGATTACTCAAACTCGCTGGAAGGCGGCAACGTGGGCGTAAAGCTCACCGACTGGGCAGCGCTCCGCCTGCGTGCCCGCCACTCCAACAGCGCCACCGGCGTGCAAAGCTACTGGAATTTCAACGGAGATCCTATCCTGCCGCCGGACTTCGACCAGCGCGCGCGGCAGAACAATCTGCTGACCAGCGCGGAGCTCGACGTAACCGAACCATCTCGCTGGCAGCATCGCTTCACCGGCTTCGAGTACGCGTTGCATCGCACCAACATTCAGCCCGTGAATCAGCCCGGCCGGGTGGACCCGTTCGGCGACCAGATCGATACTCCCTTCCATGCCATCACCGATATCAATCGCGCCGGCTTCGACTATCAGGGCGACTACACCGAACGAAGTTGGGCCCAGACGACGATCGGATACGAATTCGAAGACGAGAACGGGACCACCGGCACTCTGCCCGATTCGCTCAGTCACGGCGTCCGCCTGAATCATGCGGTATACGGGCAGCAGGTTCTGACCCTGGGGCGGCTCTCCGTCGTGGCGGGGGCCCGTTTCGTGCACAACGAAAGTTTCGGAAATAAAGTCGTGCCCCGGGTTGCGCTGGGATTCACGGCGTTGCGTGGAGGAAATTTCTTTTCCGGCACGCGCTTCCACTTCAGTTATGCCACCGGCATCAAGGAACCTAGTTTCGCGCAGTCGTTCGGAAATGGCGGCGGTTTTCCCGTGATACCGAACCCTGATCTCAAACCGGAGCAGGTGCGCTCCTTCGAAGCGGGCTTTGAGCAGAAGTTTTCCCGGAACTACTCCTTGACCGCCACTTACTTTAACGGACTATTTCGCGACAAGATCGATTTCAATTTCCTGACTGGCGCAGCCTGCCCTCCGCCCGCCGTGTCCTGCGGACAGAATATCAATGTCAATGAGGCGATCGCGCATGGCGCAGAAGTCGAGTTTCACGGACGGCCGCTGGCGAATCTGTCGCTCGATGGGTCTTACACCTACACTTCGACTCAGATCCTGGAGCAGCCGTTCGCCTTCGATCCCCTGCTCGAACCTGGCCAGCCGTTGCTCCGGCGTCCCAAACATTCAGGAAATTTGTTGCTGACCTATCTGAGCGGCCGGTGGGGCGCAAACCTGGGCGGCAGTTTCATCGGGAGGCGCACCGATTCGGATTTCCTGGGCTACAACATCAACCACGCGGCCGGCTATGCTCGCGTAGACCTCGGTGGATGGTATGCGATATCTCCGCGGATGACGGCCTACTTGAACCTCGAGAACGCCCTCGACAAGGCCTATCAGGAAGTGGTGGGCTATCCGGCGCTAGGGGCCAACGTCCGGGCAGGACTGCGCTTCCGAATCGGCGGAGAGTAATTCTCCCGGGTGGTCAATTCTCCTATGTGGTCGCGGGAGGCTCGCCCGCGGCTCTTAAGCCGGCAGCGCTTCACCTGATGTTGGGCCGGTGGGAGCTATGAACCCTTTTGACCGACTGATTCCTGGACGTGGCTGGATTCTCTTCGCTGGAAACTGTCACGCGGGCGGTCGCCCGCGACCACACAGGCCTGGGCCGCCGAACTCACCGATGACGCACGCGTCGGGGCCGGGGCGCGGCCTCGGGGCGGTCCTCCGCCTCGCCGGCGAAGGGGACGGCGAGAGGCAGTGGCGCCGCGGACCTCGAGCCCTGATACTTACTTCGCGCCGCCATCAATTTTCCCAGCTCCTCGCTGCCCAAAGGTTGCTGCCGTCCCAGCAGATGCGTGACCAGCGCAATCTGGGCAAAATGCTCAACCGTTTCCATCTTCATATACGCATGATGCAGATCGGCGCCATACGCCACCACGCCGTGGTTCGACATCAGAATGGCGTCATACTGCGGCACCAGTGGTTCGAGCGCGGCCGTAAGTTCCGGTGTACCCGGCGTGCCGTATTTGGCCAGCGGAATCGAGCCCAGTCCAATCACCACCTCGCACACCAACGGCTGGTTGAGCGGCATACCGGCCGCTGCGAACCCGGTAGCGGTCGGGGGATGCGCATGCACCACTCCTTGCACATCCGGACGCAGTCTGTAAATCAGCAGATGCATCGCGATTTCGCTCGAC
Source organism: Terriglobia bacterium (assembly GCA_963816025.1). Taxonomy (GTDB): domain Bacteria; phylum Acidobacteriota; class Terriglobia; order Terriglobales; family Acidobacteriaceae; genus JAIQFF01. The sequence goes on along the minus strand of CAWFJA010000023.1, from coordinate 438,218 downwards.
ACATCGCGACGCCCTTCTACCCGGCGGCCTTCCATATCCACGATGACCATGTCCGAGGGCTTCATCATGCCCTTGCACATCGAGGTCGGAGTGGCAAGAATGCGGCGCTCGTCGAGGCGTACCGAAAGATTGCCATCCATGGCGGCCACGTAACCGCGCTCGTGCAGGGCCCTGCCAAAGAGGGCAATTTCGCGCCGATATTGACGTTCGCTGGGCATCGTTTCGGAGAGGTAAAACTGAAAGCCCCGGCTGTTTCCGCGTATGGTAACTGAAGCGATTGGCAGTTACAACGTGGTTTACACACAATTACATTCTGCTCAACGGGTCGCCAAGCCACTTTCCAGTGCAACCCGCAAAGAAATCCTATAATTGACCGGCGTGCGGGTTGCCGATTTCAACTATCCACTTCCCGAAGAACTCATCGCTCAGCAGCCCCCGTCCGACCGGGCAGGGGCGCGGCTGCTGCGCCTGAGCCGCAGCCAACCGGAGCTGCGTGACTTGCAGTTCCGCGATTTTCCCGACCTGTTGAGAGCCGATGACCTGGTGGTGTTCAACAACACCCGCGTCTTTCCCGCCCGGCTCTATGGCCGGAGGAGCGGGGTAAAGGCGCAGCAACTCAGCCCGGGAAATCCCGCCTCGCGCGATTTTCTGCGCGGACGCATCGAAGTTCTCCTGACCCGCCAGCTTTCGCGCGAACCGAATGAATGGGAGTGCCTGGTCCGCCCCGGTCGAAAGATCGGCGTGGGAGAGCGCCTGTTTTTCGGAGAGGAAGACCAGTTGCAGGCGGAAGTCATCGCCCGCGGCAGCTTCGGACAGCGCCACATCCGGTTTGCTCCCGGTCCAGATTTCTTTGCCGAAGTTGAACGCATTGGCCACGTACCCCTTCCGCCTTATATTGACCGGCCCGACAATTCTGCTGACCGGGAGCGCTATCAGACCATCTATGCCCGGGAAAAGGGCTCCGTAGCTGCGCCCACGGCAGGCCTGCACTTCACGCAGGAAATTCTGGCTCGGATGAAAGCCCGGGGCATCGCGACCGCGGAAATCACGCTGCATGTGGGGCTGGGAACTTTCCAGCCGGTGCGGGAAGAGCGGGTGGAAGATCACAGATTGCATCGCGAGGCCTACTCCATTTCTACGCAAGCGGCTTCAGCGATTAATCATGCGTTGCATGCCGGGAGGCGAATCGTAGCTATCGGGACCACAACCGTCAGGGCGCTGGAACATGCTGCCGCGAACTCGGGCCAGGTGGCGTCGGGCAGCGGCGAGGCCGACATCTTTATCTTTCCGGGCTTTGAATTCCGGGTGGTGGGCGCGCTGCTCACCAATTTCCATCTGCCGCAATCCACCCTGCTCATGCTGGTGTGCGCTCTGGGTGGCCAGCAAAGAGTGCTCGACGCCTATCGTCATGCCGTGGCCCAGCGTTACAGATTTTATTCTTATGGAGATTGCATGTTCGTGGAGTAATGTCAGCGCCCGGCCGCAGGAATATACTGAGCTGGGCAGGAGGTGAATATGGGAACGCAAGCCCTATCCAAGCCGGTTTCGATCCAGGACTTCGTCGCCGAGCTCAGCAGATTTCCCGAAGCAGCTTTCGCCCGGATCGACCAGATCATCCGCTTCCTCCAGGCCACGCCAGTCGCTCCCGAAACCCTGAAACCCTACCTGACCTGGGACCGCCAGCACTACACCCGCAATCTGATTGACAAGACGCCGCTCTACGAACTGGTCGCCATCTGCTGGGAAGTCGGCCAGGCCAGTTCGATACACAACCACCACGAACAGAACTGCTGGATGGCAGTTCCGATCGGACGGCTGCGGGTCGAGAACTACCGTACGATTTCGCAGAACCTGGACACCGGCAGCTGTGAACTCGAGACGTCCAACACGGTGGAGATGAATCCGCGCCAGCCTTGCGCGGTGGATCCCCAGGAGCCGGTGCACCGGGTTTACAATCCCGGCGAATTCAATCAGCGCGCGGTAAGCCTGCACGTGTATTCCCGCCCATTCGACACCTGCGTGGTCTATTCCCAGCAGCAGCGCACCTGTGGGGTAATCAAACTGCACTACCAGACCGAGTATGGCAAACCCGTAAAGAACAACTGAGAACCGGGAACTGTTGTCCTGCTAAACTTGGCTGGTTGCCTCCCCGGAAACAACTCTCGACTCCCTCGTCCGAACCCGCTTCGGAGAAGAAGCCAGCGCCGCCGAAGCTGACGGTTACAGACGGACGCCGCATCTTCCTCATGGATGCGATGTCCTTCATATTTCGCGCCTACCACGCGATGGCACGGCAGCGCGGCATGACCACCAAGACCGGATTGCCGACCGCCGCCACTTATGTCTTCGTCAACATGCTGCGCAAATTGCGCGAGGATTTCTCCCCCGAATATCTCGCTGCCGTGTTTGACGTGGCCGCCCCTACATTCCGCGATCAGGAGGCGGAAGCCATCACCAAAGTGCGCAAGTTCGACCTGAAGACCCAGACGTTTCAGGAAGTCGAATATCACGGCTACAAAGCCAATCGCAGCGAAATGCCGGCGGAACTGGTGCAGCAAGTGCCGTACATCCGGCGCGCGCTCGAGGCCTACCGCATTCCCATCCTCGAACTGGCGGGATACGAGGCCGACGATGTAATTGGCACGCTGGCCCGCAAAGCGGCGGCGCAATCGTATCTGGTCTATGTGGTTTCAAGCGACAAAGATATGCTGCAGTTGGTCAACGACCGGGTGCTGGTGCTGAATCCACCCAAGGACAATCTGATTTGTGACGCCCAGAAAGTAGAAGAGATTCTCGGCGTTCCGCCCGAGCGCGTCGTGGACGTTATGGCCCTGCGCGGAGATTCGGTCGACAACATCCCGGGCGCTCCGGGAATCGGCGACAAGGGCTCAGTCGAAATCATCAAGCGCTTTGGAACTGTGGAACAGGCACTCGATCGCGCCGCCGAGGTGGAAAAGAAATCCTATCGCGAGTCGCTCGAGAACAACCGTGACACCGTGCTCTTCAGCAAGCGCATGGCAACCATCGACTGCGACGTCCCCGTCGATCTGAATTTGGATGCGATGCGCGCCGGAGCGCCCGACATGGAAGCCCTGCGCGATCTGTTTACGGAACTCGAGTTCACGTCGCTCTTGAAGGAACTGCTGCCCGTGGTGGAAGTGACCGAAGCGCACTACACCGAAGCCAGGTCAGGGGCTGATGTTGAAGCGGTACTGAAGAAGGTTTCTGCTACCAATCCATTAGCGGTGGCGATTGAAGCTGAGCCCAGCGTGGTCGCCGATGAAAACGAAGAAGAAGAGGACGAGCCCCAGGGCAGCATGCTGCCGCTCACCGCAGCGCCTGCCGAAGCTACGCCCGCCAGGACTCTCGCAATCTCCGCGGCGGCCGGGACTGCGTTAACCGTTGCGATGCAGGCCGAAGCTGGTTCGCGGTTACTTTCTGCGTTGCAAGACGAAGGCATACCCAAAGCCATTCATGATTACAAGTCCGCGATTCATGAGCTGGAGCCGCAAGGCATCACGCTGCGCGGGGTGCGGCATGATCCCATGCTGTATTCCTATTTGCTCGATCCCACCTATTCTTCGCACCGGCTGCCTGAGGTAGCGCTGCGCCGTTTCAATCTTAAACTGGGCGGCACACTGGCGGAGTCTGCCGACGTCACGGGGCGCTTTGCCGCCGCTCTGCGCCGTGAGATTGAAAGCGCGGGGCTGCTGAAGCTGTATGAAGAAATCGATTTGCCGCTGGTGCAGGTCCTGGCCCGCATGGAGCAGGCCGGCGTCAAGATCGACTGCAAGGTCCTGGAAGAGATGTCGTCGCGGCTCGAACGCGAAGTCGAAGCCAAGGCCAACGAAATCTACGAGCAGGCAGGGTCTCGATTCAACGTCAATTCTCCCAAGCAACTGGGCGATGTGCTCTTCAACCAGATGAATTTGCCCAAGCCGGTGAAGTACGGCAAAGGCAAAACCATTTCGACCGCAGTGGATGTGCTGGAACAACTGGCTCTGACCCACGATATTGCGCGACTGGTGCTCGAATACCGCCAGCTCTCGAAGCTCAAATCGACTTATGTCGACGCCCTGCCCGCGCTGCTGAATCCGGCAACGGGCCGACTGCACACCACGTTTGGCCAGACTGGCACGGCCACGGGGAGGCTGTCTTCGACCAATCCTAATCTGCAAAACATTCCCATTCGCACCGAACTGGGCCGCGAGATTCGCGCCGCCTTCACCGTGGAGCCGGGCCACGTGCTGCTGGCCGCGGACTATTCCCAGATCGAACTCCGCCTTCTGGCCCACTTCTCGAAAGATCCGCTGCTGGTGGAAGCCTACCGTCGCGGCGATGACATTCACACGCTGACCGCGTCGCAAGTCTTCGGAGTACCGCCGCTGATGGTCACCGCCGATCATCGCCGCCAGGCCAAGGTCGTGAACTTCGGAATTGTTTACGGGCTCTCGGCGTTCGGATTGTCACAAACCCTGGGGATTGAACCTCGGGAGGCAAAGCAGTTCATCGAAGCTTATTTTGAAAAATACAAAGGCGTGCGCGCCTTCATTGACAAGACTCTGGAAGACGCCCGGCGCGAACAGAGAGTCACGACCTTGTTTGGGCGAGTGCGGCCGATCCCCGACATCAACAGCAAGAACACCAACCAGCGCGGGTTCGCCGAACGCACGGCCGTGAATACGCCGCTGCAGGGAACCGCCGCGGACCTCATCAAGATTGCCATGATCCGCATCGATGCGGCGCTGCGAGAACGCGGCTTGAGGTCCCGCATGACGCTGCAAGTCCACGATGAACTGGTGTTCGAAGTTCCCGAGCCAGAAATCGATAGCATGCGCACCCTGGTGCGCGATCAAATGGAGAATGTCCATCCGCTAACCGTGCCGCTGCTGGTAGAAGTCGGGGTAGGACAGAACTGGCGCGACCTGGAGTAGCACCTAGGACCCGGCACAGGGTGTAGGGCCGGGGCTTCGCCCCGTCAAGGTCGAGCGCAGCTCGACAAGCCTTTTCCTGATGCTCCCCGACCCCTGAAAAGAAATTAGGAATTCCCGCTAATTGATTCTCGGGCGCCATCAAAAACCAGCCGAGCTGCGCTCGGCCTGGACGGGTCGGAGACCCGCTCCCACACAGCCGGGGATGCTGCGAGCCCTACGCTCCCAGCGCACTCTTGATCGCTCCTGCGATGTTCTGCGCCAGCGCTTTCATCTTCTCTTCCGACTCTGCTTCTATCATCACGCGGGCCAGCCCCTCGGTTCCCGAATAACGCACCACCACGCGCCCATTCCCATTCAGTTCACGCTCGGCGGCGACGATCGCCTTTTGAATCTCCGGCACTTTGGCAAACGGCACCTTCTCGCGCACCCGTACATTCTGAATGGTCTGGGGAAAAACTTTGAGATCGCTCACCAGTTCGGCCAAAGGTTTACCCGTCCGCGCCATGGTTTCCATCACGCGCAGCGCAGTCAGCAGGCCGTCGCCGGTAGTTGCTTCGCCGTCCCGGAAGATGATGTGGCCAGACTGCTCTCCGCCCAGCACCGCGCCGCTCTTCTGCATTTCCTCAAGCACGTATTTGTCGCCCACGTTGGCGCGCAGCAGGCGAATACCGGAACTGCGCAGCGCGATTTCCAGGCCCATGTTGGACATGGTGGTCGCGACCACGGTATCTCCCGGCAACGCTCCGTGCGCCTTCATGTAGCGCGCGGTCAGGAGAAGGACGGCGTCGCCGTTCACCACTCTGCCGTTGGCATCGCAAAAAAGCGCGCGGTCGGCGTCGCCGTCAAAAGTCACGCCCAGATCGAATTGCCCCGGCTTTTCCGCCACCGCCTTGGCCACGGTTTCAGGATGCAGGGCGCCGCAGTTGTCGTTGATGTTCTGGCCGTCCGGAGACGCGCTCAGAAACGTCGCAGGTATGCGACAGAGGCGAAACAATTCCGGGGCCTCGACCGCGGCCGCGCCGTTGGCACAATCCACCAGCACTCGCAACTTGCTTATATCAGTCCCGACATTCTTCGCCAGCCATGCGATGTAAGCCTGGCGCAGTTCGGCCTGCCCCGGAAGGCTGGGCGAAAGCTGGAAGGACGAATCCACATGGGCTTCCGGGTTCTGCAGCAAGGCAAAAATTTCCTGTTCGATGGCGATCTCGTGGGCGTCCGGCAACTTGTATCCATCGCCGGAAAAAACCTTGATGCCATTGTCGGTCCAGGGATTGTGCGACGCCGAGATGACCACGCCGGCATGGTATTTGCGGGAGCGCGCCAGGTAAGCCACGCCCGGCGTGGTGATGACCCCGGCGCTGTGCACCTCGACTCCGCTCGCCGTCAGCCCGTGCGTCACCCGGTCGGCAATCCAGGCGCTGGATTGCCGCGTATCCTGTCCGATCACGACGCGCGCCGGCCCTCCGGCACGCTTCAGATCGTGGCCCAGGGCGCGGCCAATCATGTACGTGCTGTCCTGCGTAAGGGGAAATTCGCCGGCGACGCCGCGAATCCCGTCGGTGCCGAAGAGTTGTCGCGTCTGGGTTGTCATGCTGAGTTGGGAAGACTAGCGCCCACCGCTTCCGGGGGGCGTCTTTTCCATGATAACCGTGACCCGCACCGGATTGGGGTTGGTTACCTGGACCAGGGGATCAGAAACGTAAGCATGGCGCACGAAAGTGGCGTGGTCCATGGTTCCGCTCGCGTCCACTGGATCGGTAATGGCCGCTTCCACTGCTTCTACCCGCTGGCGCGGCCCGCTGATCGTAATCGTGGCCGGTTCCGCATCGACGCGCCCGATCCGGTAGCCCGCGGCGAAGGTGCCGAAGACCCGAGGACGCACCGGAACCTGGCGGATAAGACGAGTGTCAAAGGTCAGGTGGAACTGGCTGGGAATGACTTGTACAACCTCGAGCTCACGGGGATGATGGACTTGTTCCGCCGTCAGATCAAATGTGCGCTCCCCCGGCTTCATCCCGCCCAGTTCGACCTCGGCGTAAACATCCGCGGATTGCAGGCGCCGCACAATGCGCTGCGGACCGCGCACCCGGATCTCGGCCCGCGGAATGCTTTCGGTATTGATCTCCAGATTTTCCGGAATATTGCGGAACTCAATGGGCACTTGCACTGCTACTTCCGCTACGGGATCGCGCGTGACCGCCAGCCACAAGCCCACGGCCAGCGCCAGCGAGAGCAGCTTGATGCCGAAATTGTGCAGCACATGCCGGCGAAAAAAGTCTCTCATCGCTAGCGTTCGCCTCCCGAGCTGACCCGTGAATCGGACGCGCGCGGCGCGGACTTTTGAGTGTCGTCTTCAGCGACCGCAAGTTCCTCGCTGCCGTTCGTAATGGGAGTGGGCAGGGTCGAGGGAGGCACGTAACGGCGCAGCAGTTCTCCGATGCGCTCGCGCAGTTGCTCCACGCTCAGGTCGCGCTCAATCTTGCCGGCCACCGCCAGGCTGATGGCGCCGGTTTCCTCGGAAACGATCACGGCGATGGCATCGGTCTCTTCGGTCACCCCGATGCCGGCGCGGTGACGGGTCCCGAGTTGGGTCGAGAGCACAGGATTCATGGAAAGCGGCAAAAAGCACGCCGCGGCCGCGATGCGGTCTTTCTGCACGATCACGGCGCCGTCGTGCAGGGGGGCGCTGGGACGAAAAATCGTCGCCAGCAGATCGTAGGAAAGATGCGCATCCAGCGGGACACCGCTCTCGATGTAGGTGCGCAATCCGATTTCCCGCTCAATCACGATCAGGGCGCCGGTCTGGTTCTGGGAAAAAAGGTTGGCCGCAAGCACGATGTCGTCGTAGGCGTCGGCCTCGGACGCCGCTGTCCGGCTGCGCAGAAGACGGCGTCCCAGGCGCGCCAGAGCCTGCCGGATTTCGCCCGCAAAAATCACGATCAGGGCGAACACCGCATACGGCAATAGCGTGCTCAGCAGCCAGTTCAGAGTGGCCAGTTCGCCGGCGCGGGAAAAATAAAATGCCAGGGCCAGGCCCGCCACACCCACCATCATGTAGGCGGCGCGTGTGCCCTTGATGAGCGCCAGCAGCTCGTAAATGATCACAGCGACCAGCAAAATGTCGATAACCGAGATCATCGACAAATGTGGCCACGGCGCTGCGAAGTACTTCACTGCGGTCCCTTTCAAAAAATTAACGCCAGATGAATCGAGACAAAATCAATTGTAATCCAGGGTCATACGATTCCGGCTATCTTTATCGAAGCAAAGGCTTTGTAAATATATGTTTGAGCTGTGTACTCAACCGCGACGGCAGGAATCGTAACCCGGCAAAGGCCGTGTGGGGACGGGTCTCCGACCCGTCCTGGTCGAGCGCAGCTCGACCAGCTTCTGCGCGATTGTCCAAGAAATTAGCCGAGGCACAGCGGAGGGCCGACCGAAAGCCAGCACATCTATTTCCGTTTTCGCGGACTCACGGTTGCGGTCACGGTGCCCTTCGCCAGTCGGGCAGAGATCTCGTCTCCAACCTTCACTTGGGCCGCATCTTTCAACAGCACGCCCGCGGCGTCGAAAACCAGCGCGTACCCGCGATCGAGAATCGCAAGCGGCGAAAGCGCCTCCAGTTGCCCAGTCAGTTGGTTGAGCTTGCCCTGCTGCCGCAACAACCCGGTCCGTGCAGTGGCCGCCAGCGCGGCCACGCGAGCATCGAGTTCCTGATGGACGCCGGCCAGCATGCGCCGCACATCGTAATGCCGGACCGCAGCCGCGGCCGTCTCCAGGCGCCGCCGCTGCCGCTCCAGAACGTGACGCTCCGCCCGGTCCAGCCGATTCTTGAAGTCATCGAGCCGCTGCTGGCGCCGGTTGATCACGTCCACGATGCGGCCAAACGCGCCATGTTGCGCCAGTTCGGTAAGCGCCTGCCGCCCCATCAGCAGGCGGTAGCGCACGGCGCGAGCCAGCCGCTGGCGCAGCCCCTCGGCCTGGTCTTCCACTTCCTGGCGGGAACGAATCACCAGTTCGGCGGCGGCGGAAGGAGTCGGGGCCCGCAGGTCAGCCACGAAATCAATAATCGTGAAGTCGGTCTCGTGCCCGACTGCGGAAATCACGGGAATCTCGGATGCGGCAACCACGCGCGCCAACCCTTCGTGATTAAACGCAGCCAGATCTTCCGCCGAGCCTCCGCCACGAGCCACGATGATTACGTCGACGCTGCGAGCCTGGTTGAAGTAGCGAACCCCCGCAGTCACCTCAGAGCCAGCCGCATCACCCTGGACCTGGGCAGGAAAGATTAAAACGCTGGCGGTGTGATGACGCCGTTGAAGAATGTTCAGAATGTCGCGCAAGGCGGCGGCCTGCGGAGAAGTGACAATCCCGATCCGCCGCGGCAAAGTGGGGATCGGCCGCTTGCGCCCGGCATCAAACAACCCTTCCGCCTCAAGTTTCGCCTTGAGTTGCTCGAAAGCGACCTGCAGCGCGCCCGCGCCCTTGGGCTCAAGATACTCGGCCAAAATCTGGAGTTTGCCCCGCTGTTCATAAATCGTGACGCGACCACGCAGGACGACCTGCATGCCGTTCTCGGGACGAAAACGCAGCAGATTTACTTTGGAACGAAACATAACCACGGGGATCTCGGAATTCTGGTCCTTCAAAGTGAAGTACAGGATGCCCGAGTCCTGCGCCCGGAAATTCGATATCTCGCCTTCCACCCAGATATCGCCATACTCGCGCTCGACATGAGTGCGGACCACCGCCACCAGATCGCGCACCATCCATACGCGGCGATCGGGAGGCTTGAAACTGAATCCCAGCTGGTCGGTGGAGGACACTGCAGGGGAGTTTACAACAGCCGGTACGCAGCTCTTAGCTTCTAGCTCTTAGCTCGCCGCTCTTCGCTCTGAGATATAGCTTCTAGCTCTGGTAGCCCGCCGCGAAGCGGCGGAAGAATGTAGCCCGGGGCGCAAGCCCCGGGAACGTAGGGGAGACAGGCTAGCCCTGAAAGGGCGAAAGGGAAGTTGCCGGAGATGGGATGCCGCAGAACTTCGACCAGCCTGAGGCCAAGATCGTCTGCTTTATCTGGAGATTACCAACGTCCGTCCTTGCCCAACCGAGGAAGCTTCGCGGACGCAGTTCCTCCCGGCTTGTTTCGCGGCGTACAAGCCGGCATCAGCCGCCTTTACCAGTTCCTCGCGGGTGCTGCCGTGGTCCGGACAGGTTGCCACTCCGGCGCTGATGGTGACCGATCGCGGCACTCCGGGAAATTGCCAGCTGTCCACCATGCGCCGCAGTTTCTCGGCCACGCCCAGCGCATGCTCCTGGCTGGTTTGCGAGAGCAGGATGGCGAACTCCTCTCCTCCGTAGCGGCAGACCACGTCAATTTTCCTCAGCTGCTGGGAGAACACCGAGGACACCTGGCGCAGCACCTCATCGCCCAGCAGGTGGCCAAATTCATCATTCAGCCTTTTAAACTGGTCGATATCCACCATGATCACAGCCATGCCAGAGTTGAAGCGGCGGGCACGCTCCAGTTCTTCCTCGATTCGAAGTTCGAAGTACCGCCGGTTGAAAATTCCGGTCAGGCCATCCAGATAGGCCAGATGCTTGACCCGTTCCACGTAGTGAGCATTCTGAATTGCCGTCGCGCAGATATCGGCGACCGATTCCAGAGACTGAATATCGCTCACGCTGAAGGACCCAGGTCGCGCGCTGTCCAGAACCAGGACCCCGAGCGTCTGCCCAAAGGAAACCAGCGGAATACACATCCGGGAACCCGATTCCACGTAGATGCCCACGAAATTCGGGTCCGCCTTGACGTCATTCTCTATCACCGTCTTGCTCTCACGCAGGGCCCGTCCCCACAGACCCGCTCCAGCCGGCACCTTTCCGCCTTCCGGGATGCGCAGGGTCAGGTCGCCATGGTGCGCCTGCAGCACCAGGTCCTCATCTTCCTTGACCAGCATCGAGACGTGAGAAACGTCGAACGCCGGCTGAATCTTGTGGCAGGCCTTAGCCAATAGCTCCTTCACATCCAATACCACCGTGGTTTCCCGCGCGACCGCGTTGATCGCCTCCAGTTGCGAGGCCCGCCGCTGTTCCAGCGAATAAAGCCGGGCATTCTGCAAGGCCATCGAGGCCTGGGTGGAAAACAGGGTCAACAGGTCGACGGTTTCGGAATCAAAGTGGTCTGGGTTCTCGCTCTGGCAATCGAGCACGCCCACCACTTCGTCGCGGACCATGAGAGGAATCGCCAGTTCGGAGCGGGTTTTCTTTCCCCACGGCTGGTAACGGTTCTCTTTGGCGAAGTCGGGCACGTACAAGGGACGCTTCTTCTGGGCGGCGGAGCCGATGAGCCCCGTCCCGATGCTCACCCGAACATTCTCAAATCCAGGTTCGCCGCCGATCTGGGATCGGGTGCAAAGCTGATCGCTGTCCTTATCCAGCAACAAGATAGCGACGTTCTGCAGATGGAAATAGTCGCGCGCAATCACCAGGATGCGCTGCAACACTTCGTCCAGGTCAAAGGTCGACAGAACCGCCTGGCTGGCGTCGTATAGGATGGCGATTTTCTGCATGAGCCCAGCCGGATTGTAACCCGCGCCCGAGACCGGGCAGATGTTCCCAAAGTAACGTGCGAAGCCGCGAAGCGGTGCAAGAATGTAGCCCACGGCGTCAGCCGTGGGCACACGCGTGGGCGATGAGAAAGCCCCGAAGGGGCGAAAGGAACGGATCGCCACAGACCCATTCGCGCGCCAATTCTCCGCTATGCTCTTACTTTCCCGAACGAGGCTGTCCACCCAGCGTTCATTTGTGCGGATTGGATTCCCGCCTCCAACCGCTCACCAGTTTGGTGATCGCCAGCGCAACCAGGCAGAATCCGGCATCCACTGCCAACCCCAGGTCGGTTCGAAAAGGCACGTGCCGGGCCGGCATTGGCAGGTACGGCATGAGAAGAAAGTATGCCGCGTTTCCGGCCAGCACCGCGATCAAGGCCTGGAGGAAGTTAGTCACCGCGTCTCCTGCTAACATTCCTGAGATGCTCGAGTTGTCCACCTCGGTCCAATATGTAAAGGGCATCGGCCCTCGCCTGGCCGAGGTGTTGGGGGCCAAGGGCATCCGTACGGTCGACGATCTGCTTCATTACCTGCCCTTCCGCTACGAAGACCGCGTGAATCCGCGTGGGATTTCCGAACTGCGCGCGGGAGAAATGGCCACCGTCATTGCCGAAGTCCGCACCTCGGGTCTGTTCCGCACCCGCCGCATGCCCATTTTTCAGATGACAGCCGGCCAAGGCAGAAGCCGCCTGAAGTGCATATGGTTTAACGCCACTTATCTGCGCGACCGTTTCAAGCCCGGACAACTTGTGGCCCTTTACGGAAAGGTTGAGGAGGAACGCGGCGGAGACTTGCAACTTGTCCAACCGCAATTCGAAATTCTGGGTGACTCCCCCGACGGCGCCGAAGGAGGAGAGCCAAACACCGCATCCTCGCTCGAAGTCGGCAGAATCGTCCCCATCTACGAGTCCGCCGGCCAGGGCCGCCTGACCCCGCGCTGGTTTCGGCGCATCATCCACGGCGTTCTGGAAAATCTCTCCCCCCAACTCTTGGATCCGATACCAGCCGCCGTGCGCCAACACTTGAGCCTGATCCCGCCGCGGGACGCATTGCGCCAAGTCCACTGGCCCGATCCCGGCGAGAGCTTTCAGGACCTGCAAGCTTCCCGCACCCCGGCGCACATCCGGCTGATTTTTGAAGAGCTCTTCTTTCTGGAATTGGGGCTCGAACTCAAGCGCCGCGAGCAAAAGGCGCAAACCGGGATCGCGTTCCAGCTGGACAATCGGGCGCGCGAAGCGATCAAGAAGATTCTGCCATTCCATCCCACCGCGGCGCAGAAGCGCGTGCTCAAGGAAATTGCGGCCGACATGGAGAAGCCTTCCCCCATGAGGCGTTTGCTGCAAGGCGATGTAGGTTCCGGCAAGACCATTGTGGCGTTCGAGGCCGCCATCATTGCCATGGAAAACGGATACCAGGTCGCGCTCATGGCGCCCACCGAAATCCTGGCCCAGCAGCACTATTTTTCCGCCCGTAGAATTCTGGAAAATGCCGGTTACCGCATCGTCCTGCTCACCGGTTCAGTGGAAGAAGATCGCAAACGCGAAATCCGCCGCCACATCGCCCAGGGCAACGCGCAACTGGTCATCGGCACTCATGCCCTGATCGAACAAAAGGTCGAGTTCGGGAGATTGGGGCTGGTAATCGTCGACGAACAACACCGTTTCGGCGTGATGCAACGCTTCAAACTGATGAAGAAATCCGCAGACGATGGCGCCGGCAATGGTCACGCAGCGGCGGACGTCCTCGTCCGCCCCGCCGAGCCAAGCTCGGCGACTCTCGGAGAGCCCGATGTCCTGGTCATGACCGCCACCCCCATACCGCGCACCCTGGCCCTGACCCTCTACGGCGACCTCGACGTCAGCGTCCTCGACGAAATGCCGCCCGGCCGCACTCCCATCGTCACCCGCCGCATCTCCGACGATCGGGCCGGCGAAGTCTGGCAATTCGTAGGCAAGCAGGTTGCCGCCGGCCATCAGGCCTACGTCGTCTATCCCGTCATCGAGGAAAACGAAGAGAGCGAACTCAAAGCTGCACTCAAAATGCACAAAGAACTCGGCAAGAAAATCTTCCCCAATCTTCGAGTCGAGCTCCTGCATGGCCGCCTGCACCCTGATCAGAAAGAAGACGTCATGCGGCGCTTCCAAAAAGGCGAGGTGGATATTCTGGTTTCGACCACGGTCATCGAAGTCGGAGTGGACGTAGCTAACGCCACCGTGATGGTGATCGAGCATGCCGAACGCTTCGGTCTCTCCCAGTTACACCAGCTCCGCGGACGCATCGGCCGGGGCGCGGCCAAATCGTTCTGCATTCTCATGACGGGCGGAAAGATCTCCGAGGATGGCGAACGCCGTCTCGACGCCATGGTTCGCACTACCGACGGTTTCCAGATCGCGGAACTCGACCTCGAACTACGCGGCCCCGGCGAGTTCTTCGGCACTCGCCAGGCTGGCATGCCCAGCTTCCAGGTCGCCAACCTGATCCGCGACCGCCAGCTTCTGGAGGCGGCCAAGCGCGAAGCCGCCGCGGTCTTGGCCGGCCCCAATCAGGAAGTCTCGGAAGAAGAAATCGACCGCGCCCTCCGCCATATGCGCACCCACTGGCAAAAGACCTACGGCCTGGCAGAAGTAGGCTAGTGGTCGGTCTGGTCGCGGCTGTCCGCCGCTCGCGGGCGAGTCGCCCGCGACCACACCGACTCGGCCCGTTGGCTTCCCGCACCCTGAGTGGGATAATCATCCCGGTGCCGACCACTTCCAAGTCCGACCTCTACCGCAAACTCCCATCCGTCGATGAGTTGCTGCACAGCCCCGATTTGGTCTCGATCATTGCCGCCGACGGCCAGGCTGCCGTGACGGACGCTGCTCGCGCCGTGCTCACCCGCCTGCGCGCGGAGATTGCAGCCGCCAGACTGGATGCCGCCGCCGTTGATCTCGCTCTCTCGGGAATCTCGGACGCCGTCGCGCGCCAGGTTCGGCAGTCGCTGACTTGCTCGCTGCGTCCGGTCATCAACGCCACTGGAGTCATCCTGCACACCAATCTGGGGCGCGCCCCGCTGGCGGCATCCGCGCTGCAACATATCGGCCACGTTTCCTCGGGATATTCCAATCTGGAGTTCGATGTGGAAACGGGAGAGCGGGGCCGGCGCGACGTACATGTCGATCGGCTCTTTCACAAGCTTCTGAATGAAGGCTTCGCGGGCGAGGGCTCCCGCCCCACACCGCCAGACATCTCCACCATCGTCGTCAACAACAACGCAGCGGCCGTGCTGCTGGCATTGAACACCCTGGCCGAGGGTGGAGAGGTCATCGTCTCGCGCGGAGAGCTGGTCGAAATCGGGGGATCGTTCCGCATCCCGGATGTCATGTCGAAATCAAACGCCACCCTGCGCGAAGTAGGCACGACGAACCGCACAAGGGTGTCCGACTACGAGCGGGCAATCAATGACAAGACCCGTCTGTTGCTGCGCGTGCACCGCTCCAACTTTCAGATCACGGGATTCACCGAACAGCCGGCAATCGAGGAACTGGCTGCCCTGGCCCGCGCGCGCAACCTTCCGCTGATGGACGACCTGGGCAGCGGCGCGCTCTTCGACCTGAGTTCCATCGGAGTGAGCGGCGAACCCGGCGTGCTCGACAGCCTGCAGGCCGGCGCGGATGTAGTCAGCTATAGCGGCGACAAACTGCTGGGCGGCCCCCAGGCTGGCATCCTCAGCGGCCGCGCCGACCTCATTGCCCGCATGCGGGCGAATTCCCTGTTCCGCGCCCTCCGCGTCGACAAGCTGACCTACGCCGCTCTCGAGGCCACCCTGCTGGCCTACGTGAAACATGACCACGACGCCATTCCCGCGCTGCGCATGATGCATCTGTCAAAAGAAGCAATCGGCCAACGGGCAACGACCGTCGCCGCGAAGGCCCGGTCATCCGTAATGACAATCGTGGTCATTGACGGCGAATCCGTGATTGGCGGCGGCGCAGCTCCCTCGGCGGTGCTGCCTACTCGCCTGCTGGCCGTGACTCGCGAGGGCTTGAGCGCCCATGAAATATCCGCGCGGCTGCGGGCCTCGGAACCGCCGGTCATCGCTCGGGTGGAAGAAGGCCGCGTCCTGCTCGATCTGCGCACCGTGTTCCCGGAGCAGGATGAGTATGTGATTGCAGCTCTGCGGGCGCTCTGAGCGAAGGTCAGGAAATTTCAGATTGCAGATTTCAGATTGTAGATCGAATCTGAAATCCGCAATCTGAAATCTGAAATCCTCACTTGGCGACTCTCTACACCATCGGCCATTCCACCCGTACTCTCGACGAATTGATCAAGGTTCTGCACGCTCATTCTATTTCGACGCTCGTCGATATCCGGTCCTTCCCCATGTCTCGCCGCCTGCCTCACTTCAATCGCGAATCACTGGAACAGACTCTGCCTGCGTCTGGAATTCAATACATCTGGATGAAGGAACTGGGGGACGGCGGAAGGCCATCCGGGAGGACTCGCCCAACATAGCCTTGCGCAACCCCAGCTTCCGCAATTACGCCGATTACATGCTGACGAAAGAGTTCGAGCGCGCCGCAGGTGATTTGATTCGGCGAGCTGAGCAATCGCGCACTGCCTACATGTGTGCCGAACGCGTCTATTTCCGCTGCCATCGCATGCTGGTGTCGGACTGGCTGACGGCTCACGGACATGAAGTCCTTCACATTGACGGAACCGGGCCGGCAAAGCCCCACAAACTGCTCGCCGAGGCGCGGGTGATTGATGGCGAACTAATCTATCGTGGAGATCTCCTGCTCTAGCGTGCCGCGACGTAGCGTTACAATGATTCCATGCCGCCGCGCATTGCCATCCCTGTTCCTCACTCCGGAGATTCGGAGTATGCGGAGCGGGCCTTTCCGCAGTACGCCCATGCCGTAGAAATGGCCGGCGGAGAACCGGTCCGCATCGCTCTCGGCCGATCGCCCGCGGAAGTCATGGGGCTGATCGAGCGCTGCGATGCGGTATTGTTGCCGGGGAGCAAGGCGGATGTTGACCCCAGGAAGTACGATGCTCCGCCCCACGCCAGGACCGCCCCGGCTGATCCAGCCCGCGATGCGGTAGACGAGCAGCTGCTGCAGGATGCTTACACCCTGGGCAAGCCCATTCTCGGCATCTGTTACGGCTTGCAAATCCTGAACGTGTTTCGTGCCGGGACGCTTTTGCAGCACATCGAGTCGCAGGTCAATCATGAGGCGGGCAGAGAAGTGCGGATCGCGCACACCGTGGATGTGGACGTCGGGTTCGAGGCTGAGGGAAATTATCGGTCCACCCGCAAACGGAAAACACGTTTCCGTCGCTGTCAACTCGAGTCATCATCAATCAGCGGAGGTAATCGGCAACGGACTTCGCATCGTAGCCCGTTGTCCGCAGGATGGAATCATTGAGGCGCTGGAGAGTGTATCTCCGGACCACTTTGTCGTTGCCGTGCAATGGCACCCAGAGCGTTTTGGAAAAGAAGACGAGGGCTCGCGAGCGATCTTCAAGGCGCTGGTCGAAGCGGCACGCCGTTGACCATGTGGGAGCGAGCACCCCCGCTCGTGCGGCAGCGCCCCGAACCCAGCCGGAGAGTCTCACCGCAAGGTAAGTATCCCGCTCCCGGTCGTCTCCCTCCGCATCGCCTCTGCCACCGCAGCACGAGCGAGGACGCTCGCGCCTACATAATCAAATCCGTGTCCTGGGCACACGCTTCACAGTCTTTTTCTCCAGCAAGACCACGGCATGCGCAATTGCCGCATTGTCCGTCCCCATCCCTTCGGGTGTCTTGGCTTTCACGCCCACGCAATCCGGGGAGATTCCCAGCAGTTTGGCCACATGGGATCGGATCGCGGCAGCGTGCGGCCCGATCTTGGGGGCAGCCAGAATCAGGGTCGAATCCAGATTGACCACCACATATCCGGCCGCGCCCACGCGCTTGACTGCCTCCGCCAGGAAAAGCGCAGAGTCGGCGCCCTTCCAGCGCGGGTCGGACGGTGAAAACAGCGAACCAATATCGGGAGCGGCCACCGCGCCCAGCAGGGCGTCCGTGATGGCGTGGAGGAGAACGTCCCCGTCGGAGTGCCCGCCCAACCCCTTGGGATGCGCCAGCGTAAGACCGCCAATCTTGAGCGGAATTCCGCGTTTGAATTCGTGAGAATCCCAACCGTAGCCGATGCGAGTTTCTGGTTTCAAGTTTCTGGTTTCCCGTCTGGTGGTCAGTCTTCAGTCGTCGGTCGCCATCCCAAATGCGCCGTGGCTCGCAGGCAAATCCGTGAAAATCCGTGGCCGCTCTTACCGTTTCAGGAAGAACTCCGCCAGTTCCATGTCCGCGGGGGTGGTGATCTTGATATTTCGCGGCGAGCCCATCACCACCACGACCTCGTGCCCGGAACGCTCGACCAGGGAAGCCTCATCTGTCCCCAGAAATCCGTCAGCTGTGGCTTCATCGAACGCCTTCTTCAGCACACGATGGCGAAAGCCTTGCGGAGTCTGGGCCATCACCACGCGCTCGCGCGGGATGGTCGCCGTGATGACCGCGCCCTCTGCGGTGCGTTGCACTTCTTTGATCGTGTCCATGGCCGGCATTCCCGCGATGGCCGCGCCATATTTTCGCGCGGCCTCGATCACGTCGTGAATGATTTCCGTGGTCACGAAGGGGCGGACGGCGTCGTGCACCAGAACAATATCGTCGGGAGCGGCTGAAACTGCGGCGATGGCGTTCGCCACCGACTGCTGGCGATGCTCGCCCCCCTCCACCAGTTCGATCTGCTGGCGCGCCAGGTCCTTGTCTGCCTGCAGCCGGGCGCGAAAGCCTGCCATCTCGTTGGCCCGCAGGGCCACGTAAATTCCCGAGATTTCCGGGCTGGCGGCGAATTTTCGGAGAGTGTGAATCAGGATCGGCGTCCCCCCGATCTCGGAGAACTGTTTCGACGCCGCCGGCTTCTTGCTCCGGGCAGCAGAGACAGAGGTCATGCGTGTCCCCAACCCCGCCGCCGGAATGATCACCACGACCTTCATCGCGGCCTGTAAGTATACGGGCCGGGGAGCGCGGGTTCAAATGTCACGGGTCTGAACAGGTTGTCACCCTGAGCGGAGTGACTGCTTCGCGAAGCGAAGCAGCCATGCAGTCGAAGCGCCCCTATAGGCTGCACAGTGTCGGCGCCCTTACCGGGATCAACGCTTCCCGATGGCCATAAGCTGCCAGGGGTCCTTCGACTCCGCCAGCCCATTCGCAAGCGAATGGGCTGACTGCGCTCAGGATGACACTTCTGGCTTTTCAGGCGCACCAAGAGGATCGAGTGCGGAAACTGAGAGAAGTTAGCAACGGAAATTACGAGGGGCTGCAAAAAATTAAGAGTCCCGAGGTGGTGTTGAACCTGTTCGTCTCGGCCAGTAGCTCGCTTTAGACCCTTGCTGACCTGCATTCGTGGTCTCCTTGCGAAGACGACGGCGCGCGATCTGTGCTTGGGCTCCGGGCTTACCGCCAACCGGAAAAACTGTTCAACGCCTCGGGACTCTATCTTGCCTTCGACGGGTGCTCTTGTTCGCCTCGACCAGCGCTTGGCTATAGACCCTTGCTGACCCTCCCTGATTCATCTTGCGATGTTTCAGAGTGACCTCGCTTGAGCCCCGGACGCCGCACCAACCGGGTAAACTTCAGAACGTGTCAAAGAACGAGATTGGTTTTACGCTTTTCATTTTTATAGTCAATAAAAAATGGCCGGGTTTATCTCGTTTGCATGCAACGGAGTGCAGCCTCTCCACAAGGGGGTGACCGAAATCGGTGCAATACGATCGGTGGGCAGCGTTCACGGCGTTGGGAGCGTCGAGATTTCTTGGGGATTCAGTTTGTATCAGGCGCGTGATCTTGGGATTTTCGCGGATCTTGCGGCTGTGAAAATTCTCGGAGAAATCAATTGGCACGCGGGTTTGATTCTGTCGGGATGCGGCTGGGCAGGGTCGGTGTGGTCGCGGGCAGCTCGCCCGCGAGAGGTAGGTCGAAAGCTGCGAGCGAGTCGCGGGCGATCCTACCTGCCCGGCGCTTTCGTGAGTTGGCATACAATCGCCGGGGAGGAATCTCTCTATGGCGATATTCAATGAACCTCATGGCCGGGTGATTGACTCGAACTCGGGCTCGGTGTTGCGGTTGTTTGGCATTGCTGCGGCTTCGTTTGTCGTGGTGATTATGCTGTTTGCCGCGGTGGCCCGCGTAGATTCGGGGAACGTCGGGGTGCTCACGTTGTTTGGCCGGGTGACGGGAGAGGTGCTGCCGGAGGGGGTTCACTTGATCAATCCCTTCAAGTCCAACCATGAGCTCTCCATCCGCACCCAGGAACTCAAGGAATCGGCCAGCGTGCCTTCGAGCGAAGGGCTCATGATTAATCTGGATACTTCGCTGATCTACCACCTCAATCCGGAGAAGGCCGCCGAGGTGTATCAGAAGATTGGGCCTAATTACTTGAACGTGCTGATCGAACCAAATTTGCGGGCGGCCATCCGCGAGGCGACGGCCGCGCACACCGCCAACGCCCTATACACCGGAGAACGCGAGATGGTGGGCAAGCAGATTTATGACCAGCTGACCACGAAACTCGGAGAGCGCGGAGTGTTAGTCGAAAGCGTGCTCCTGCGTGACATTCAGTTGCCCGTGACCTTGAAGGCGTCGATCGAATCCAAACAGCAGGCCGAGCAGGAAGCGTTAGCCATGAATTTCCGCCTGCAAAAGGAAACCCAGGAGGCGCAGCGCAAGCGCATTGAAGCGGCCGGCATCCGCGACTTCCAGCAGATCGTGGCCCAGGGCATCAGTCCACAGCTGCTGGAGTGGAAAGGCATTGAGGCGACCGAAACTCTGGCCAAGAGCGCGAACGCCAAGGTGGTGGTGATTGGCAATCCCAAGAATGGGTTGCCCCTGATTCTGGGACAATGATTCTGGGGCGATGATTTTGGGGCAATGATTGTCGGGCAATAGATTTGGAAAGCGGAGGGCAGCATGCCCTCCGGACAGCCGGCGGAACGCCGGCGCTACCTGGCATGGCTGATCTTTTGGAGGTTCGGAATCTGGTCGTCGAATTCCCCCGTTCTGCCCGCGGAGCGGGCGGCCTGGTGGCAGTTCGAGATCTCAGTTTCTCGATTGCCCCGGGCGAAGTGCTTGGTTTGGTGGGCGAATCGGGTTCCGGAAAGTCGGTTACTTCACTGGCGCTGATGCGCTTGCTTCCTCCCTACGCTCGCACCCGCGGCGAGATTCAATTTGCCGATGGCAGCGAGGTGCGCGACCTGTTGCAACTGCCTGATGGGGCGATGCGCCCGTTGCGCGGTTCTCAAATCGCCATGATTTTTCAGGAACCCATGACCGCTCTGAACCCGGTGATGCGAGTGGGCGATCAGATCGCCGAGGCCGTCTTGGCCCACCATCAGGTTGGGAAAAGCGAAGCTTGGAGGCGGGCGGTAGTTGCCATGAGTGAAGTAGGCATCACCGATTCTGAACGCCGCGCGCGAGATTATCCGCACCAGCTTTCGGGCGGGATGCGGCAGCGCGTGATGATTGCCATGGCCATCGTTAACCGTCCCCGGTTGCTGATCGCCGACGAGCCCACCACCGCGCTCGATGTCACCATCCAGGCGCAGATTCTTGAACTGCTGGCCGAACTGCAGTCCAGGTTTGGCCTGACCATGCTGTTTATTTCTCATGATCTGGCCGTGGTTTCGCAGGTCGCCAGCCGGGTCGCCGTCATGTATGCCGGCAACCTGGTGGAGCTAGGGTCGAAGCGCGACATATTCGAGGCCCCGGCGCATCCCTACACTCGCGGCTTGCTTAACGCCGTGCCGACGTTGACGACGGACCGCAACCGGCCGCTTGAGACCATTGAAGGCACCGTGCCACCGCTGTACTCCGTCCCCTCCCGGGTGCCCGTTTGAGCCGCGCTGCGAGTTTCGGGTGGAAGAATGTGCCCGCAGCTTGCCGGACCTGGTGGAAGTCTCCGCCGGGCATTGGGCCAGGTGTCCCGTGGTGAATGTTTTACTGTAGGCAGGGTGTGGGGCGGGCGCCCTCGCCCGCCGCTTTTGACTTTGAGGCTTTGGAGATGTCTCGCTCGTGGTCAGTCTTGGAACCAGGTCAAAATCAAAAGCGGCGGGCGAGGGCGCCCGCCCCACACGGAAGGTTTTCAGCACACGGCCTTGACCTACAGGTCTATAATCCCCAGTTTGCCCGGTGATCTGTGCGCATTCTTCTTATAAGCGATATTCATAGCAACCTGGAAGCCCTGGAAGCCTGTCTGGCGGCTGCTCCCGCATATGACATGGTGGTCAACCTCGGGGACGTCGTCGGCTACGGCGCCAGCCCCAACGAGGTGATCGAGCGCTCGCGCAGCCTGGGGCACATCTTCGTGCGCGGCAACCATGACAAGGCAGCCAGCGGAGCCATGGACCTGAGGGACTTCAATCCCATCGCCGGCCTGGCCGCGCTTTGGACCCGCGATCAACTCACCCCCCAAAACCTGAAATGGCTTCAGGGCTTGCCCCACGGCCCGATTCAGACCGGAGAGCTGCCCGCCATCCAGTTTGTCCATGGTTCTCCGGTGGATGAAGACGAGTATGTAGTGACTTTGCGCGACGCCATCGAGCCCCTGCTCACTTCGTCCACGCCGCTGACATTTTTCGGGCATACCCACCTGCAGGGAAGTTTTTGCACCAACACCGTGGCCAGTGATTATTATCGTCCGCAGTACAACACCGTAGGACAAAGCGAGACGGCGGAGTTTCCGCTAAAAGAGAACATGAAATACATGGTCAATCCGGGTTCGGTGGGACAACCCCGCGACGGAGACTGGCGGGCCGCCTTCGCCGTATTTGATTCCGACGCCCGCATCGTGACTTTCTGCCGCGTCCCCTACAACCTGAAGCAGGCGCAAGACCGCATCATGGCCGCCAACTTGCCGCAACGTCTGGCCACACGCCTGGCCGCAGGTAGATAGCCAGGGTGGGGCGGACACTCTTGTCCGCCGCCGTTGACTTTGATTTTCCCCGCCGGGACTTCCGCAGGCCCCGGTGACCATGGGGGAATGAATTGCCCGGTTCAGATCAACGACAAGATCAAAAGCGGCGAACAAGAGCGTCCGCCCCACACACGCTTGCAGATGTAGACTTTCGCCATGCCTTCATATCCATCGCGCAGCCTGTTTTCTTCGCCGCACGCCAAAACTCCCGAACACTACCTGATTGCTCACAGTGACGGCGGCGCTCGAGGCAATCCCGGGCCCGCGGGCTACGGCGTTGTGATTCAGGACCAAGCCGGACGAAAAGTTGCCGCGCTCAGCCAATACCTCGGCCACCAGACCAACAACTTTGCGGAATATCAGGGCCTGATTGCCGCCCTGGAGTACGCCATCGAGCACGGACCCAAAGCGCTCAAGCTGATCAGCGATTCCGAACTCCTGGTACGGCAAATCAAGGGCATCTATAAAGTGAAGAACTCGACGCTGCAGGAACTCCATGGCCGCGCCAAAGAGTTGATTGCGCAATTGGACTGGTTCTCCATCGATCACGCCCTGCGCGAGCACAATCGCGAAGCAGACGACCTGGCGAACCAGGCCATGGACAAGGGTACAGGCCGAGCCAGCGCCACAACTCGTGTGGTCGCGGGCGACTCGCCCGCGCGGACCCCAACCGGACCACAAGAGTATGAAGGCATAGTGCAAGACGGAGTCATCAAGCTGAACGGCCGGCTGCCCGAGGGAACACGAGTGCAAGTGAGAGTTAAAAAATAGATTGCAGATAGACCGCGAAGGTTGGAAAAAGTGGGTGTTAGGCGCGGCCTTTTTTGGCGGCGGCCGCGGCCCCTGCTTTTTCCCAGGGACGCTTGGGACGCTCCGCGGCGGGCTTGTCGCGGTCCTTGATGCGGTCGTAGTGATACGATTCGCTTACCGTGCCCAGCGATTCGTTGTACAAGACGGGTAAGCCGAGGCCTTCCTTCAATTCTTCGGTAAATTGCTGCAGCGCTTTCAGGTGGTCTGCCGTGGCCGGGACTTCGGTCTTGGCCGTCTTCAGAAACTGCTGGTAGCCGCGATTCACCAGTTTAGAAATCTCGCTGCCGATCAGGTAGCCGGGATAGGCGAATATCTTCACGCCGTCGTCGCCATCTTTCTGGATGGCGGCGGAAACGCTATATTTTTTGAGGAATACACGCCCCTGCGTGCCCGGCGCCTCGATCAGGTCGAAGCCGTGCTCGCGCAGCCAACTCACTGCTTCCTCGTAACTTCGCTGCTCTACCTTGGTTGACATTCGATTTAGTTTCCAGTCCCTTCAAATCTCTTTACTTCTGTTCGCTCTATCCCATCAGATGCCAATTTGCGGAAAAGAGTGCATTTCCGCATGCTGGTTGCATCAAAGCAGCCTCTTTTATAATCCAATCAAAGGTTACGAGACCGTTAATTCGAGTTCGCGATACGTTACGATAGTCACGCCCTTTGGCCCGTATCTATGCATCCAGTCTCAACCAAACGAACGCATGTGCCTGATTCGCCGACCCCTGCGCCTGCAGAGCCCGCGGCGAAGCCGAGCCACTGTTCCGCTGGGCCGGCGAAGTCTCGAGCGCATCGGCAACACTCCGCTGTTGCGCCTGGAGCGCATCACGCGCGACTTGCCCGGAATCGATTTGCTGGGCAAAGCCGAGTGGTACAACCCCGGCGGATCGGTAAAAGACCGCGCCGCCGCGAACATCGTGCCCGAGGCCCGAGCCAGCGGAAAATTCGGGCCCGGCAAGACCCTGCTCGATTCCACCAGCGGCAACACCGGCATCGCCTACGCCATGATCGGCGCCGCCCAGGGCTTCGCGGTCACGCTGTGCATGCCGGAAAATGTTTCGCTGGAGCGCAAGCGCATCCTGCACGCCTACGGCGCGAACATCATTTACACCGACCCGGCGACGGATCCGACGGCGCCATCCGCGCCGCGCGCGAACTCTACGCCCAGGATCCCGGCAAATATTTCTACGCCGACCAGTATTCCAACGACGCCAACTGGCAGGCGCACTACCATGGCACGGCCAACGAAATCTGGCAACAGACCGAAGGACGCGTCACCCACTTTGTCGCCATGCTGGGCACCAGCGGAACGTTCGTCGGCACCGCGCGGCGGCTGAAAGAACTGAATCCGGCGATTCGCTGCATCTCGCTGCAGCCGGATTCGCCGTTCCACGGCATCGAAGGCACCAAGCACATGGCCACCGCCATCGTGCCCAAAATTTACGATGCCAGCGCTGGCCGACGAGGATCTCGGCATCTCCACCGAAGACGCCTACAGCATGGCCAAGCGGCTGGCGCGCGAAGAAGGATTGCTGGTCGGAATTTCGGCGGCCGCCGCGGTGGCCGGCTGCCTGGAAGTGGCGCGAAAACTCGGCAAAGACGAGCGGGCGGTGTTTGTGACCATCTCCGCGACTCCGGCGACAAATACCTGAGCGAGAGATTCTGGGAAGAAGGCTGAAAATGACTGAGAATTTCAAACTGACAACCGAGAACTGGTTCTCATTTATCACGAGTGGCTCGAGCTAGAAGAAATCCTGGGTTCTCCAAGTCTCCATGTCTTCGCAGTAATTGAGTTCTTGATGCTGAATATCCGTCGTAAAGAATACGAAGCTCTCAGGCGGCATGGCGAGGAAACCTATCCGCACGAGTGCTGCGGCGTGCTGCTCGGCCAGATCGGACGAGAACGGCGTCGCGCACCGTGACTTCGTCGCCCGCTGCGGCAACACCCGCACCGACCCGCCGCAGAACCGCTACAACATCGATCCCAGGGACCTGATCCGCATCCAGCGCGAGGGACGCGAGCGCGGCGAAGACATCGTCGGCTTCTATCATTCGCATCCCGACCATCCCGCGCACTGGTCGCCGACCGACCTGGCCGAGGCGCACTGGTTCGGCTGCTCCTACGTCATCACCAGCGTGGAGAAGGGCAAGGCCGCGCTGACCAACTCGTTCGAGCTGACCGGCAGCGATGAGGACGACAAGAAACTGGTCGACGAAAAGATCGAAGTAGGGTGATTCGGATGGCGTGTGGGGCGGGCGCCCTCGCCCGCCGCTTGAATTTGATCTCCAGCGCTCGAGGATCCAGGCTATTTACCGAGTGGTCATTAGAAATCCAATCGCTTTCCGGACAGCAAAATCCAAGTCAAAAGCGACGGGCGAGGGCGCCCGCCCAAACACCCCCCACACGCCATGAATCTCCGGCCCTTCCTGTGGCATCATGTATAGCCTATGCAAGATCCTGATTCCTACTCCCTTGCGGCAGTATGCCGGGAAGCAGGCCGCAGTCGAGGTCAAGGCCGGCACCATAGGCGCCGCGCTTTCCGATCTCGTGGGCCAGCATCCTGACCTGCGCCGCCACCTCTACACCGATGACGGCAAGCTGCGCGCCTTCGTCAATGTTTACCTGAACGACGAAGACATTCGCTACCTGCAGAAAGAAGCCACGCCGGTCAAGGACAGCGACACGTATTTCGATCGTGCCTTCCATCGCGGGAGGGCGAATTGATTGTCGAATCGCCGGATTTTAGGATTGTTAAATTGAAACCCGAACTCGAAGTACGCCGCTGTTGTTGTCCCTCGCTGTCGATAGCTGCAGTCAATTCGTCAATTCGTAAATCCGACAATTCTTCAATTTCTTGTAACTGAGGTCACCATGGCCACCACATCGAACTTAAACCCGAAGCCGCCACCCTTACCAACGACGAGATCCTGCGCTACTCGCGCCACCTGATCATGCCCGAGGTGGGCATGGAAGGGCAGCCCAAGCTGAAGGCCGCCAAAGTGCTGTGCATCGGCGCGGGCGGGCTGGGCTCGCCGCTGGCGCTGTATCTGGGCGGCGGCCGGTGTGGGCACGCTCGGCATGGTGGACTTCGACGTGGTGGACTTCACCAACCTGCAGCGCCAGATCATCCACACCACCGCCGACGTGGGCCGCAAGAAGCTGGACTCGGCCGCGGAGAAGCTGAAGGCGATCAATCCCTACCTGAATGTGCGGACCTTTGACACCCGGCTGACCAGCGCCAACGCGCTCGAACTGTTCCGCGAGTTCGACATCGTCGCCGACGGCACCGACAATTTCCCCACCCGCTACCTGGTGAATGACGCCTGCGTGCTCACCGGCAAGCCCAACGTGTACGGCTCCATCTTCCGCTTCGAAGGACAGGCCAGCGTGTTCGCCACCGAAGAAGGCCCGTGCTATCGCTGCCTGTATCCCGAGCCGCCACCGCCGGGACTGGTGCCTTCGTGCGCCGAAGGCGGAGTGCTGGGAATTCTGCCCGGACTGGTCGGCGTGATGCAGGCGACGGAAGCGATCAAGCTGATCCTGGGCGCGGGCGAGCCGCTGATCGGGCGCCTGCTGCTGGTGGACGCGCTGGCCATGAAGTTCCGCGAGCTCAAGCTGCGCAAGAATCCCGATTGCCCGGTCTGCGGCAAGAACCGCACCATCACCAAGCTGATCGACTACAACGAATTCTGCGGAATCCGCGGCGAGGAGAAGCCCGTGCACGAAGGCATCTGCCGGAAATCAGGTGGAAGAACTGAAGCAGCGGCTGGACGCCGGCGAGGACCTCTTCGTGCTCGACGTGCGCGAGCCGCACGAATACCAGATCTGCAACCTCGGCGGACACCTGATTCCGCTGAGCGATCTGCCCAAGCGCGTGCAACGAGCTGGATTCCAGCCGCGAGATCGTCGCCCACTGCAAGATGGGCGGGCGCAGCGCCAAGGCGGTGGACTTCCTCCGCCAGGCCGGCTTCACCAAAGTGCAGAACCTGACCGGCGGAATTCTGCGCCTGGGCGGACGAGTGGACCCGAAGATGCCGAAGTACTGAAGAATTCGGTCGTCGGTCTCGAGTCGTCAATCGTCAGGAGGGAGCGCAATCAGCGCTCCCTTTTTCTCGGGCTGTCTTCATCCGAATCGTAGCCCTGCGGAGAATCGCATTGACATCACTTGCATCAAGAGCATAGTGGGGGAGCTGAAGGTGCTTGTGTGGAGGCCGGCCTCCGACCTGCCGGAGACCTAGTCCCCACACCGTGCACTTCTTACGTAAACGATCTAACCGCTTACTTGTTGGTTCCGCTCGATTCCGCTTTCGCGGATTCTGCGTTGATGGCCAGGGCGTACTTTTTTCCCGAGAAGCGAATTTCACTCAACGACTTGTGACCGTCGCTGTTGACAATTGTGATGACCGCATCCCGGTTGGGAGATTGATTGAGATCGACCATGCGGGCCGGCACGGTGGCAACCACATTCTTGCCTTTCATAATGTTCAGCTCGACGTTCGGTCCCGCGCCGTCCCATTTCACCGTGTATTCACCGGCGGCCAGTTGCGTCCCGCTTACGGTGACGGGATCGTTCACTTCAAGAGAACCCTTGTTGGCAGCAAACCCGCTTGTGGCCAGCAGTAAAGACAAACCCAGCAGCAAGCCCTTGGAGATTTTCGATACGCTCATTGCACTCCTTTTTTCTTTCCCGAAAACGTCGGGAACCGGTTCGGGGCGGCCTGGATTTGCCTGGGGCAGGAAAACCTTGCGTTTTACCGTCGAAGGCCTAAAATGCTGCTGCGGGGTTAAGCGAAAAGAGTCCGGCCGCAAGGCCGCGCGCTTTCTGCTTCGGGGACTGCGCTCACCTGGGCCGCCAAACCGAGCGTGAGCCAGTCCCTTTAACCCCTGAAAAATTCTTTCTCTGAAACCCGGTCGGCGGGTGGTTGTTCCCTCAGACCCGGTTGCAATCACCGCGAGATACGTAACCCGCAGCTGAAAAGTTCCGCTCCGCTATTTTCATCTGCACCTCTTTTGACGACTCGGGTGTGCGGTCGTTAGCAGTGCATGCTCTGCTGCAAGCCGCAACACAACAGCGATTTGTCTTGTCTAGGATGTACTAAACAAAATCAGAGAAGAGTGTGGGGCGGAAACTCTTGTCCGCCACTTCTGACTTGCCGTTAGAAGAAAGCTACCACCGTAGAACCTGTCACAGCCTGGAAAACTAAGTTATCTTGAGCACGACTTTCCCGAAGTTCTTGCCTTCCAAAAGTAACCGGTACGCTGCCACAGCTTTTTCCAAAGGGAAAACGTGACCGACCACAGGCCGCAAATGGCCCTGCGCCATCCATGCGGAGAGCTGTGTCCATGCCTGTTTCATCAGTTGGCGGTTCGCGGATAAATAGGTCAGCCACAAGCCGTGCACGCTCGCGCCTTTTACATAAAGGATGCGCGCATCCAGCTGCGCGGGTTGTCCGGTGGCCGCGCCGTACACGATGACCCTTCCAAAATCGCGCAGGCAGCGAACGCCTTTGGCGACATGCTCGCCGCCCAGCATTTCAAATACGGCATCCACGCCTTCGCCGTGGGTCAACTCTTTGATCGCTTCTTCGTAATCGCGCTGCTTGTAGTTGATCCCGTGCTGCAGCCCCAGCGTTTTCACTCGCGCCAGTTTTTCTTCCGAAGACGAGGTCCCATACATCTCGATGCCGAGCAACTTTCCAATCTGCACCGCGGCCGTGCCCACTCCGCCGGCCACGGCATGAATAAGAACTCGCGGCGCGGTCTTCGCCGTCGCCGGCTCCAGCAATCCTGCCTTCCAGTAAGCAAAGTAGGCAGTGAAGTAGTTGACCGGGAAAGCCGCTCCCTCTTCCGCGCTCCACTCTTTCGGGACGGGCCACAGCAGCTGAGGGGACACGGCAACGCGTTCCGCGAACGCGGCCCACTGGGTATAGCCCATGACCCGCTGCCCGTCGCTCATCCCTGTTCCGCAGAATTCACGTCCCGCCACCAGCGGTGGTTTCGGCGTCCCGGGGTAGCCGCCTTGCGCTGACATGATGTCGGCGAAGTTAATGCCGCCGGCCTCCACCTGGATCAACTCCTGCCCCGCAGCCGGCACCGGGTCCGGCACCGATCGCACTTCCAGCACTTCCGGGTCGCCTAAACGGCTTATGACCAGGGCCTTCATCAGCAGAGTGTAACAGCGCGCCGGTGGCAATTTACGGCGACCGCGGTCTGGCGGCAGGTATATACTCTGCGTATCAAAGTTGGGTACTCCTCTCTCGGAGGCATGGGAGGGGAGAGGTCGGAGCGCTTTCTCATATTCAATTCATAGGCTCCGCTTTACAGATCACTGGTGCCGATTTTCTAGAAACACCGGGTAGCCAGTGCGGGACGCTCATGCGCGGAGGGGTCCGCGCGCGGGTTCCGGGGAGGTTCTTCGGTGGACTTAGTTGTGGTGCGTCTTTTATTTGTTCTTATAATCGCTGTCACCTGCTACCTGACTGATCCATTCGACCTGCCCGCCAGGCTGGATGCCGGAGTGGGCGCGTTCATCGGCCTCGGCATCGTCCTGTTCGAATGGAGGCTGCGCCGGGTCAGCCTGAAGCGCCTGATCGGCGCCGCTATCGGTAGTGTTCTCGGCATTTTTGGCGCCTACCTGTTTTCCCTGGTCATTCGCAACAGCGTTGTCCCCGGGCACACTCAGAGCTTCCTGCAAATCCTGGTAATGCTCCTGATGGCCTACGTCGGCCTGGTGGTCGGGGCCAACAAGGGCGACCTGCTGAACCTTTCCGCCCTCGGCGGCGTCTTCGGCGGGGAGAAGCAGGGCAAGAAGAGCTACAAGATCCTCGACACCAGCGTCATCATCGACGGACGGATCGCCGACATCGCCGAGACCGGATTTCTCGACGGCATCATCGTCACCCCGCAGTTCGTCCTGCGCGAATTACAACTGGTGGCCGACTCTGCCGACTCGCTAAAGCGGAACCGCGGCCGCCGCGGTCTCGACATCCTGCAACGCCTGCAGAAAATACCGTCGCTGCAGATTCAGATCGTCGAAGATGACTTCCCCGCGGTCCGCGAAGTCGATTTAAAGCTGATCGAACTGGCCAAACTGTACGAAGGCAAAATCATCACCAACGATTTCAACCTGAATAAAGTCGCGCAACTTCAGGGCGTGGCGGTGCTGAACATCAACGAACTCGCCAATTCGCTGAAACCGATCGTGCTGCCCGGCGAAACCATGAAAGTCTTCATCCTGAAAGAAGGCAAGGAATATAACCAGGGCGTCGCCTATCTCGATGACGGAACCATGGTGGTGGTAGACAACGCAAGAAAGATGATTGGCAAGACCATCGATATTTCGGTGACGTCGGTGCTGCAAACCACCGCCGGCAAGATGATCTTCGGAAAGTGGGACGAACGCGCCGGCCCTCGCAGTGACTCCCGCGCGGCGGTGAACGCGGTCCCAGTCGTGCCCTCCGTGTCATCCGTCCCCCCGGCAAACGCAGAGCCCAAGAAATCGCAGCCAATCATGGTGGAGCGCCCGGCGGAGTGAATCTGGCAAATTCGAGAAGGAGTCAGGCACCAACCTGAACAAGATGGCCGCTACCCATCATCCCCCGAAAGGAATTCAGAAAATTTTCTGCGAAGGCTGCGCACCGGGTTCGGTCTGGAACCGGCGCAACCACACGCCGCGGATATTCGTCGTAGGTGCGGCCGTCTAGTTCTCTGCCGTGTTTTACCTTTCTGACCCCGCCCCATTGTTTGAAGAAGAAAGGTACCCCATAGATCCTGCACTGCCGGCGAATCGAAACCACCCATTCTCTCTTCATGGGACGAGCTCCAGGCCCGCTTTCCCCGCCCACAATCACCCAACTGATGCCGGAGAGATTGATCGCGCCGAGATCTTCTAATAGCGGCTCGATTGACAGAAAACGCACCTTGGCCGCAGCCTGTCGAAGATGTTCAATCCGGGGTAAACCGTACTTACGGTCCTCGACACTAACCCCCCACCAAATATTCTCTCGCTCCGCGGCGAATCGTAACCTGCCGGTCAACAAATTCCGCAGCCTCTCTGAGCGTTTGGTCAAGACCTGGTACGTGTGCCAGTTCGCCGTGGCCATAACTTGTGAGACAGCCTCGGCGTATTCATCTGACACACCATCTTGAAACAGGTCGCTCATAGAATTCACAAAGACAAGCTTGGGTGAGCGCCATGCAAACGGCTCGGTCAATTTCTCAGGTACCAACCGCAGGTCAAACCCCTGCTCGTAGGGGTGGCCTTTTACACCCCGGAAACGTTCTGCAAAAGTCTCGGCGTAGCAGTGCTTGCATCCGGGGCTGATCTTGGTGCAGCCGCGAACTGGATTCCAGGTGGCATCGGTCCATTCGATATCAGAATTGAGCGACATAAAATCACCTCTCGAAAAGGTTCATCTGATCGGTCACTGTATTTGAGTGCCTGACCCCAAAGCGTATAAGCAGTCTCGTGACGTGAAAACAACCCTACCGCGTAGAGTGGAAAGTTCTTTTCATAGTGACCTAGATTTTTCCATCGAGTAAAGAGGCGGCGGAATGTATTTCATAGTTGCCATGCTTGACGCGAACTCCTCTGCCAAGAAGCGCGGTGAACTTCATGGCATCCCGACTGCTTCGCCGTCGCCCACCGCTCCCGCCAAGTGTTGTGCCTAACAACTTGTCGACCTTGTGGTTTCCTTGATGTAATGCTATTCGGCGCGGATGCATCCATGTCCAAGGCTAGCAACACAAGAAATCGACATATCGCTTCCGCAAGCGAGCGACTGCAGTTTGAAACTCGATGCCGATGTCGATTCGGGTCGCGAAGCAGAGACTCAAGACCTTCTTTGTAGGATGATCCTTGCGGGATCGCCGCCAAGATATCTGATCGACATTGGTGTCACAATCGCCTGGGATGAAGGCGACCTTTGCTGAGGGGGCGTGGCGCTTCACGCGGATCTTCAGCGCGCTCACGGCTTTGTTTTCTCCTCCTCACAGAATACGTACTTGTCGAATGGATCCTTTAAGGCTGAGGGCTTGAATGGGAGAGCCGGGATCACCTTGCCCGTGTCGCGAATGCTGCTATACCCAGCCCCGGCGTATAACTCGATATAGACTCGTTGTTGCCACTAGCCTTCATCGCCGCCGAGAACAGCGCCGAATAATATGCGACGAGTCTGTGCTTTGCTTCGGTCCAAGTTCCGACGTCGTTGTAGACCAAGCCATCGTCTGTTCGACCTCGATCCTGTGGCATTGTCTTCGGCTCTTCATTCCGGACCTCGCAGTCCGAACTTCGAAACCGTTAGGCCAGCCTCATGGGAGAAGGATAGACTCGCTCTCCGACGTTTACCTCCTACAGCGGTATATTCCCATGCTTCTTCAGCGGATTCTTGTCCCGCTTGGTCTCGAGCATGGCCAGCGCCTGAATCAATTTCTTCCGCGTTTCCCGCGGCTGGATGACAGCATCCACAAAGCCCCGCTCCGCCGCCACATAGGGATTGGCAAACCTCTCGCGAAACTCTTCAATCTTCCCTTGGCGAACGGCTTCGCGATTATCGGCCTGCTCCAACTCCCGTTTGTAGACGATGTCCACCGCGCCCTCCGGCCCCATCACCGCGATTTCCGCGGTCGGCCAGGCGTAGTTCACATCCGTGCGGATATGCTTTGACGCCATCACGCAATATGCTCCGCCGTAAGCCTTGCGTGTGATCACCGTGATCTTCGGCACCGTGGCTTCGGCAAAGGCAAACAGCAGCTTGGCGCCGTGCTTGATGATTCCGCCATACTCCTGCGTGATCCCGGGCAAGAATCCAGGTACATCTTCAAACGTGACCAGCGGGATGTTGAAGCAGTCGCAGAAGCGCACGAAGCGCGCGCCCTTGGTGGAGGCGTTGATATCGAGCGTACCCGCCAGAAACGCCGGCTGGTTGGCCACGATCCCGACCGAACGCCCATTCATCCGGGCAAAGCCTACGACGATGTTCTTCGCGTAGTGCTCCTGCACTTCGAAAAAATAACCGTCATCGGCGACGGCATGGATTACATCTTTGATGTCGTAAGGCAGGTTTGACTCGTTGGGCACAATCCGGTCGAGCGCGGCATCGGCGCGATCAGATGGGATCACTGCATGCCCGGCGCGGCGGGTCATCGAGATTGTTCGACGGAACAAAACTCAGCAGCTCCCGCACCATGGAAAGACACTCGGCATCGTCGTGCGCCATGAAGTGCGCCACGCCTGAAGTTTCGTTGTGAGTGTGAGCGCCGCCCAGCTGCTCTTTGCTGACTTCTTCGTGCGTGACCGTCTTGATCACGTCCGGCCCGGTGATGAACATGTAGGAAGTTTTTTCCACCATCAGGATGAAATCCGTGATGGCCGGCGAGTACACCGCACCGCCGGCGCACGGCCCCATGATGGCGGAAATCTGTGGCACCACTCCGCTGTACAAAGTATTGCGCAGAAAGATATCGGCGTAACCCGCCAGGGACACCACGCCTTCCTGAATGCGGGCGCCGCCCGAATCGTTCAAACCTATCAGGGGCGCGCCCATCTTGGCGGCCAGGTCCATGATCTTGACGATCTTGGCGGCATTGGTTTCGGAGAGCGATCCGCCGAAAACCGTGAAGTCCTGCGCGAAAACAAACACCAGCCGTCCTTCGATTCGTCCGTAGCCGGTGATGAAGCCGTCGCCGTAATACTTCTGCTCGGCCATGCCGAAGTCGTTCGAGCGGTGGGTGACCAGCTTGTCGGTTTCCTCGAACGTGCCTTCATCGAGCAAGAACTCGACCCGCTCCCGGGCCGACATTTTGCCCTCTTTGTGTTGCCGCTCACGGCGTTGTTCTCCGCCGCCTTCCGCCGCCAGGCGGTCGCGTTTCTTTAATTCTTCGAGCTTTTGTTCCAGATTCATGCCAGACCTCAACGGCGGACGCCAGACCTCGGCCTTCAGACCTTAAAAACACCCTGGGTTTTGCTGACGTCCGAGGTCCGACGTCCGACGCCGGTTCAATCCCCCATGCCGGAGCCAATGGGCTGGTAGCGATATTTCTTGCCGTCCCAGAAGGTGGCGGAGGTCATCCGATCGCCGCCGGTTTCTTCGGCATAGATGGCCATCACGGTTTTCTTTTTCACGGCCAGCTTTTTCACCGTGATCTGTTTGAAAGGCAGGTTGATGATCACGAACTTTGCCTTCGGCGTCGCCGCCCTCCAGGCTTCGGGACCGGCGCCATGGATCACCAGCAGCACCAGGCCTCGGGTGGCCGGATCCTCCGAAGCAAATTGGGTGGTGATCTTGGTGTCCCCATACCCGTAAAACGCATTGTAGGGATCGACCACCGTGAAATTATCTTCCGCCTGGTCGGCCAGCGGATTGGTGCAATGGCCCGCCACGACCAGGTCTTCGATGCCATCGCCATCGAGATCCGCTTTGAGCTGTGGCGGCCCCGGCATGAGCTTGCAAGTCGATCCAAACTGCTTCTGGATGAAGTCGTCGTCCACGGCGGAAGCCGGACGAGGCGGTGCCTGCTGGGCTATCGCTAAAAATGACAGTGTGAGCCAAACAAGAATCAGGCGAATGCGAAACTGGGGCTGCATAGATCTAATGTAGTCCTGTTCAGAGGCCGAGAGTAGAGACAGAATAGGTGCAGAGGCAGGGACCGTGTGGGGCCGGGTCTCTGACCCGGCCAGGCCGAGGCGCAGCTCGACTCCTCCTGCCGCAGCCAGCCGCCATCGCGAACTTACACCCTCTCGAGCTGCGCTCGACCGGCCGGGTCTGTGACCCGGCCCCACACAGTCCATACTGGGCAGGTCCGTCTTTCATGGCTATCTCTTGAAGTGCTCCCAACCCTGCGGCAGCATCACCTGCCGAGCGCCCTTCTTGTCCAGCAAGAAGACTTTCCGCC
Source organism: Terriglobia bacterium (assembly GCA_963816025.1). Classification (GTDB taxonomy): domain Bacteria; phylum Acidobacteriota; class Terriglobia; order Terriglobales; family Acidobacteriaceae; genus JAIQFF01. Next base: position 402,988 of record CAWFJA010000023.1, on the reverse strand, counting down.
CGCCCGTGACCAGCCCGATCGGCCGGACGGCAATGCCCGCGATCCGCGACGGAACTCTCGTCTTCGGCGGCGCGGTAAACAGCAACTCGTAGTCTTCCCCGCCGTGCAGGGCAAATCGGAGATCAACTCTGCGCGCCGTTCTCCCTACCATCGCGACCGGAATCGCCTCACTCTGAATCTCGGCTCCCACTCCGCTTTCATCGCAGATATGGCCGAGATCGGTGGAAAGCCCGTCGCTGATGTCGATCATCGCCGAGGCCAATCCCTCTTTGCGCAGAAAGCGCCCGACCTCGACTCGTGGCCGGGGGAAAAAGTGGCCGGCAAAATCCTGCGGCCGAAGCTTCTTCCCGGCGGAAAGCAAAGCAACCGTGGCTGCCGACGCGCCCAGCTCTCCAGTCACATAAATCCGGTCACCGGGACGCGCGCCCGAGCGCAGCACCGCCTGACCCTTCGGCGCCGAGCCCAGCCCGACGATATCCGCCAGGATGCCGCCGGGAGACTCGGCCGTGTCGCCGCCAGCCAGGCTCACGTTGGACTCGCTCGCCAGCTTCAGCAGACCGCGAAGAAATCCATCCACCCACTTCTGCGGCAAGCTCCGCGGAACGGCCAGCGAAAGAAACACCGCCAGCGGCTCCCCTCCCATGGCGGCGATGTCACTGAGTCCGCGCGCCAGGCAGCGATGTCCCACGCTTTCCGGCGGGTGCCAGGCCCGTTTGAAATGGATACCCTCCAGGCTGAAGTCGGTCGTGATCAGGGCTTCATGACCGCGAGGAATGCGAACCACGGCGCAGTCGTCCCCAATGCCAAGAACGCCGCGGCGCCCGGCGCCAGGTTGTCTGGCAACTCGGTCGCGAATCCGGCGGATCAGCGCTCTCTCAGGCAGCGGCACGGCGCCATCAATATACAAGGTTCATGTAGGCGCGAGCGCCCCCGCTCGCGCCTACATTAAAGAAGCCCAAAAACGGCGTAGAATAGATCCAGGGCAGGGTTCACGTTACCCTCCCTCCTAAAGTCACCACCGAGTAACAGGTCCCTTCGGGCAGTCCTCCACACCCGGCGTTGGTAAGCCTGCCAGCGTTGACAGGGGGGAACCTACTTTGTTACCGTTGCGAAGCTGTCCAGACACATGTGGCCGAACTAAGTGCTGCATCCAGTAGGGATTGCAAGCACAACAATTTCGGCATCCCGGTTCCGGTAGGGTTCGGGCAGGTAAAACAGCTCTAGTTCCAAGATGGGAAGCTGGCCCGGATTCAGGATGGCGTTAGGGCTCTCGTAACCGCGAGCCGCCCTCATTGGGCCGATCCTGATCAACTAACGGAAGGAACAAATTGCAAAAACGCTTTTACATTCTTTTTGTGGCACGCGGTGACGACGGTCAGCTCCGTAAGATCCCGATCCCGGTTCACTACCTGTACGTGTTTCTGGTAGGGGCGTCGATCGTGGGCCTGAGCCTGACCGGCATTGCCAGTTCGTACCTGCGCATGCTGCTGAAGGTGTCGCACTATAACGAGCTCCGCACCGAGCGCGAAGATCTCCGTAACCGTTACTCCCGGCTGGAGCAGGTAGCCAAGGAGCGGGACATTCAGGTGGCTTCGCTGGGTTCGCTGGCGGGAGAGGTTTCCTCGCTTTACGGCCTGAAGGCCGATCCCAACCTGGTGACGGCATCTTCGGAAAACGTTGCCGGCTCGCAGGTGGTCTCTTCTTTGGACCAGCTCGGCGCGCTCAAGAGTTCGGCGCTGAGCGGCGCCACCATGACCGGCCTCTCTCTGGGGCTCACGCGCAACGTGACCACGGCAGACTGGCTGAGGGCGAATTCAGCCCCCAATCTCTGGCCGGTGGAAGGTCCGGTGACCGGCTCCTTTGGCGAGCGCATCGACCCGTTTAACGGCGAAGGCGCTTTCCACAGCGGTATCGATATCGGATCGACTGACGGACAGCCCGTTGTCGCACCCGCCGACGGCGTGGTTACATTCGCCGATTTCATGGGCGGATACGGCCGGGCCATTATGATTGACCACGGCCACGGCATCACCACGCGCTACGGTCACCTGGCAAACTTTGCCGTCATGCCCGGCCAGCACGTGCATCGCGGCGACACCATCGGATTTGTTGGTGAGAGCGGCCGCAGCACTGGTCCCCATCTCCACTACGAAGTCCGCATCAACGACACCCCGGTAAATCCTCACAAGTATCTTCGCCTGACGGTCGCCAACGTCGGCGGGTTCTCAGCCGGAAGCTAGATTCGTCGGGTGACAATAGCTGAAAAAGGGCGGCCGCTTTGGCCGCCCTTTCGTTTGTCTCAAGTTCTGCGTCGCCACAGACCGCCCGCGTCTAGGCAAACGGATCCTCGTCCGCGCTCCGTCCGTAAATAACGGGAACAGGAACTTCCAGCAGTCTCAAGTAGACCGACAGCTGACCGCGATGGTGGTACCAGTGGTTCAACATGATCGACCTCAGCACGGCAATCCGCGGCTTTCTGGAAATCAATTTCCCCTTTGACATAAGAGGCCAGCTTGCCGATGCCGTCTGTTCGCTCATGCCTCCGACGAACTCCTCCGCCGCCTGAACACTTTGCTCGTGCGCGGCCTTGATCTCTTCCAGGCTCTTTGGGTCCGGCGGATTGAAATTGGCGTGGGCCGTGTCGAACTCGTCCAGTTGGAGAAGTTTCGAGAGGCCACCTGGAATGGTCGCGACATGAAGGGCCAACTGGCCAAGCGACATCGATTTCGGATGCGGCTTCCACCCGAGCTTGTCGCCTGGAACTCTGTCGAGGATCCTCCTGGTGATAATGGCTTCTTCGCGAATCTCATCCAGTGTCGGTTCAAGTGTCTTGGTCATGTGTGTCTCCCTGCTTCCTCTAGAAATATTTCCTCTGAAAAGGTCTTATGGAGGACGGGCGTCTCGCCTGTCCTGCCGAGAGTCAGCGCGAGCGCTGCTCCACCCTAAAGCGAGATCTCACTCAATGATCACCGCGCTTCTGGTCGGCCCCAGCGATCGCAAGCAATCCCTCGCCGTACCTGTCATGATGGCGCACCCAGGCCATCGAATGAGCCAAGCCGTCTTCGTCGCGGCCCTTCGGCGTAAGATCCAGGAAGTTGTACGTGCCGATCAAGATGTCGAGTCCGCGCGCGTAGCTGGAGTAGGTATGGAAGATTTCTCCCTCGGCGTCTTTGTAGAAAACGCTCGCGCCCGGGGCCTCCTCGCTGGGAAAGTCCATCATTTCGTAGTTGTAGAGGACCTTGCCTTTGGCTTTCTCCTCTTTTGAAAAAGAGACGTGATAGTCAAAGTTGAAGTCGTTGCCGGCTGACGACACCCACTTGAACCGCCATCCCATGCGCTTCTTGAAGGCCTGGATCTCAGGCAGGGTCGCCCGCGAAATGGCCGCCAGCGTGGTGTCGCGCTGCGCCAGGTGCACCGCGGCGGCGTCAAAGTGGTCCGAGAGATATGAGCAGCTGGGGCAGCCCTCTTTCCATCCCGGCCCAAACATAAAGTGATAGACGATCAGCTGGCTCCTCCCAGCGAAGAGGTCCGCCAGGGTTTCCTGGCCCTCTGGCCCATCGAAGGCATACCGTTTCTCTACTCTCTCCCAGGGCAGTTCGCGCCGCCGCCGGCTCAGCTCATCGCGCAGGTGCGTGAATTCCTTCTCCTTTTTTAAGAACTCCTTCCGTGCCGCAAGCCACTCGGCCTGGGTCACGACTTTCGAAAGTTCCGTCTTGCTCATCGTTGTAGCCATGTCCATTTCTCCTTTAGGTTTTATCAGTCTCTCGGAACGAGCGATCTGCGCTCTTTGCTTGGCTGACGACGGAAGACTGACGACCGACGACTGCTCAAGACGTTCGTCTTCGCGGATTTATCGGTGTAAAAAATCTTCCCTACCAGCGCGGTAAGACCGCCGCCGGTAATCACGCCACCCGCCGTCAACGCCGCGCTCGCCATGCATGCTGGACACATAAATTGTTCTCCTCATCGGTTGACGGTCGTAGTTAGTGTGGGCGGCCAGCTTCGGCCCGTGCTCGGACACGAGCGAGGATATGCATCCAGCCTTTCCCGACCCCTTGCCGGTGCTCGTCCGAAACGAATCCCAGGGCGGTGTGATGGAACTTGATCAGGGTCCCGCCGTTTTCCTCGCTCAGCCGGTATTGCACATTCGAGACCACCGGATAGGACATGAACAGTGGCCCGGTAATTTCAAGCAGCGTCGGGCGCTTGAGGGCCTGCACGTGTCCCCAGAAATGTCCGTTACCGTCGCCCAGGTCGCGGAACCATCGGCCGCCGGGCCAGAGCTCGATTTTCATTGGCATGGGCCTTTCGGGCGTTTCATTGGCCGGTCCCAGCTGTTCGACCAGGGCCGCGAATGTTGCCTCGAGCGAAGCTTTCACGTGCATTTCCTGGGTCAGGTTTAGGGTCAAATTGTCGATTCCTGCTGCTGTCGGGATCATTAGTTCCTCCATAAATCGGATTCCGGTCAGACTTTGTCCGGTGGCTTGCTCTTGGCCTCCGCGCGTTCCTTGACTCTTAGAAGTTGGTGGTGCCAGAATCGCTCGAAGGTTTTCGTCCACTCGTGGAGCGGCCGGATGGCCTCGGCGTTGGTTCGATAAAGCATGCGCCGGCCATCGCGGCGTACGTGCACCAGCCCAACATTCCGCAGCACTCCCAGATGCTTGGACACCGAGGGCTGCTCCAGGCCCAGGCTCGCCACAATATCCCCCACCGGCCGTTCCTGTAGCGCCAGATAGTTCAAGATCTCCCGCCGGCGAGGCTCTGCGACTGCGTTGAAAGCGTCCGAAGTCGTGGCCGCTCGTGCCATGGCCCTACATTACATTCCCATATAGGAATATGTCAAGCGAATCTTATGTGGTCGCGGGTGACTCGCCCGCGCAAGCCTCGAGGCAGAAGTCAAAGGCTGCGGGCGGGTCGCCCGCGACCACACAGGACGGGAGCGGCACCGGGAGAGGAGAGTAGTTCGCGCGAGAAGCGAGAAGCTGTTATCTGGCTTTCAACATTTCCACCACGCGGTCAAAATCCTCCAGCGTAGCGTACTCAATCACGATCTTGCCTTTTCCCTTCCGGTCGTTGATGCGCACCCGCATTCCGAGAACCCGTTCCATCTCGGTTTGCGCGGCTCGCACGTTGGGATCGACCCAGCGCGCCCGCTGCGGAGTCTCTTCCTTGACCAGGGGAATGTTGGTCCGGTCCACCAGTTCTTCCAGTTGCGTCACCGACATATGTTTCCGCACTGCTTCGTCCGCGACTTTCTCAATCAGGCTGGGATCCAGCAACTGTAGCAGCACCCGGGCCTCGCTGAAGCCCAGACGTCCTTCCTGCAAATGCTGCAAAACCGCAGCCGGCAGCTTCAGCAGCCGCATGTAATTCGACACTGATTCCCGCGAGACCCCCACGCGCTGCCCAATCTGCTCCTGGGTCAATCCGAAATCGCGGCTCAGCTTGGAGAATGCCGCGGCCTGCTCGACGCAGTTCAGGTCCTGGCGCTGCAGGTTTTCGACGACCGTCATTTCTGCCGCCTGTTGGTCGGAAACCCGGCGCACAATCGCCGGAATTGTCGTCTTCCCCGCCAGTTTCGAAGCCCGGCAGCGCCGCTCGCCCAGAATCAGCAGGAAACGCCCATCGGCTGCCGGACGCACCACCACCGGCTGGACCACTCCGTTGGCCCGAATCGAATTCGCCAGTTCTTCCAAAGCCTGGTCGCCGAAGTGATAGCGCGTCTGGTAAGGGTTTTCCTCGATCAGTTCGATCGAAATCTGGACCACCGCATCTGGCCCGTGTGGCGCGGGCGCCCCGCCCGCGGCGGCCGATGCTGCCGTTCCGGAAAGTACCGGAGCATGGGCTACTGCCGGCGTGACCACACGCGGCCCGCCCGGCAGCAACGATTCCAGTCCGCGCCCCAGGGCCTTCCTCTTCTCCGGAGCCGCTTTCTCCGCTTCGCTCGCCACTTTCTCAGCCGTCGTTGTCATATGCCCTCAGCCCCCCAGCCTGCGTCGCCACTACCCACGCGGAGACAGCCTGAAACTATATCGATCACAATCAATCTAAAACATAGGCGCCTATCGATCTATCAAGCGGTCTTATCCATCTCCTGCGCCGGCGCCCCATCCTCCACCGGCAGATGATGCGCGATAATCTCCTTGGCCAGGCGAATATAGCTCTCCGCCCCTTTCGACCGCGGATCGTACAGCAGCGCCGGACGTCCATGACTGGGCGCCTCCGCCAGTCTTATGTTTCGCGGAATGGTTGTCGCAAAGAGCTTTTCGCCGAAGAACCTCTTCAATTCCGCCGTCACTTGCTGCGCCAGGTTCGTACGATCGTCGAGCATGGTGAGAACAACCCCCTCGATGGTCAGCTCCGGATTGAAGCTGGCGCGGATCCGCTCCACCGTATCCATCAACTCGCTGATGCCCTCCAGGGCGAAATACTCCGCCTGCATCGGAATCAGCACCGCATCCGCAGCCACCAGGGCATTCAACGTCAGCAGATCGAGCGCAGGGGGGCAATCGAGCACGATGAACTGATAGCGCTCACGCAGTGTGGAGAGCGCGTCCCGCAGCCGAAATTCCCGGCGCTCCGCCTCCACCAGCTCCAGGTTGGCACCGATCATGTTCTTGTGGGCCGGCACCAGCCACAGCTGTTCAAGTTCAGTTGGCTGCACCGCCTGCTCCGGACTGGCGGCACCCATCAGCAAATGGTAGGTAGAAATCCGCTCCGGGTCCCTGACCAGGCCGAGGCCGCTGGTTGCGTTCGACTGCGGATCGCAGTCCACGAGCAGAGTATTGACTTCAGCGGCCGCGAAGGATGCGGCCAGATTGATGGCGGTCGTAGTCTTGCCAACGCCGCCCTTCTGGTTGGCTACGGCAATGATGCGTCCCATTTAGTTTAAGGAGAACCCAGAGATGTTCGCAGAATAGGCCGAACCGTCGCGCGATTGCAATGACGTATTTTGGTGCAACCAGAAACATGCATCGTGAAGTTGAAAAGATAAGAGTTGCATAGCCTATGCCGCTGAGCTTTCCACAAAAAGCACGCCGATGTTCCACGTGAAACATCGGCTGAGGACTACACTGAGTTGTTACCAATCCGAATCCGCGTGGGGACGGGCCTCGAACCCGTCCATGCCGAGCGAAGCTCTTTTCTTAGGGAGACCGTCGCACCAATACTTCAGGTAAGTCGCGATCAAGATAGCATGCGGAGAGACGTGCGGCCGATAGCCATCCGCAGCATGACGCCTGGCTGCGGCTAGCTAATAGGATTCATTCGCCTCCGCAATTGCTTCGCGAAGCTAAGCAATCACCCTCCTCAGGACGACATGGTAAGCAAATCAAAAGGCATAATTATGGAATGTTTCACGTGGAACATCACCATCCTTGATTCGTCTGCCCCACCCGATCAAGCCACCAGCACGACGCATTATGTTAACAATTAGTGCCGCATTATTAGCATCTGTCCCACTTTATCCAATTAAACCATGCGCCAAAACAAAAATACGACCAATACAATGCGACGCCTACCACTTGTTACTAGCCTGGTGCTGACCCACTTACCAGTTTTGTTCCTCATGTACATAGAAAATAATGATGCGGTTTTCTCCCACTTTAGCCCATCAAATGGACGGCATGTTGCTCAAAAACGTCCATATATCCCGGTATTTTAGCTACTAAGTTCCCACATATTTAAACTGTGTTAATCATAATGATTCCTTCCTTCCGATGATCAAGACGCGCTTGGATGACAGAGGTAGCCTAACCGGCTGATCCCACTTCAATACTGGCACCAGCTCTAGGAGCCGATTCAGTTGAGCCTCCCCGATCATAACCGCCAGCCTGCCACCCGTCCTTACCAACCCCGCAGCGACCGGGACGATCGATTCGAAACGCTCGACGGCCCGAAGCGTGACCACGTTACCCCGGGGACCCGCGAACGCCTCGGCGCGCCCCGTAAATACCTCGACACCGGTCAGCCCCAGGTTGCGAACCACTTCCCGCAGGAAGGTCGCCTTTTTCTGGTTTGATTCGATCAGCGTCAGGTTCACTTCCGGAGCCCATACCTTGATGGGCAGGCCGGGGAAGCCGGCCCCGGAACCAACGTCAATGACATGCGGCCCGGCAACCAGCGACCCTGAGCCGGACGCTGCCGCGGCGGTTCCCGGCTCAGCCCGAGGAAACAGGTGCCGGGCAGCAAAAATGGATTCGCCAAAGTGGCGGGTGACGATTTCTTCCGGCTGGCGCACGGCAGTGAGGTTGATGCGCGCATTCCAGCGGAGCATTATATCGATGTATATCGATATATATCGCAGCTGCGCCGGGGAGAGCGCAGCACGCTTATGGCCTCGGCCCTCGGGACTGTGGCTCAGGAACGGCGCCAGCAGCTCTGCGATACGGGCATCATCCATGCGATTCGAGATTGTAGATGGCGGCGGGGAAATCTTAAACTCGGGAATAGTTGCGACAAACGAGCCGCAACTCAAAAATAAAATTCAGTTCACAGTTAAAACCCAGTTCCCGGTTCTCGGATCAGTGCATCACTTTTTCGATGGAGGCCCTCAGTTCTTCATAGGGCATTGCGCCTGGGTGGTACAGGGCGACGCGGCCTGAGCGATCGAGCAAGACCAGAGTCGGTGTGGTGCTGGCTCCGTAGAGATTGAAGTTCTCTTTGCTTACCGGGACGGGAACGCCCTGCAGTGCAGGATAGAAGCGTTGCCAGACTTTTTCTATGTAGGGCAGCTCGTCCTTCGGCTGGGCATCTTCGCCCTGCGCCGCGTAACCGTAGAGTTGCGTGGGTGCGACCAGCATCAGGCCGCGGCTTCCGAACTCGGAGCTTAATTGGGCGATCACCGGGCCTTCCGCCTTGCAGTCTGCGCACCAATGTGCCCAGAAAAAAAGCAGCACAGGCGAGCCGTTGAGCTGAGACAGCGCCACCGGCTTGGGGCCCAGGTACGAGTCGATCTTTAACGGCGGCGCGGGCTGCCCGGTGAGTGCGAGAACATTGAGGTTCTTCTGCAACCGGGCGCGGATGGAAGTATTCCGGTAGGTGACCACGCTACGGCGCAGCAGCGCGACCGCCTGGGCAGTCTCGCCTCGCGTCGCCAGCACCTGGGTTTGCACTTCGATGGCGGCTCCCAGCGCAATCGGCAAGTGGGGCTCAGCATCCAGCCGACGCTTAGCCAGCAACTGCCGTGACAAGCTTTCGGTCTGCCTGGCATAGGCGTCGGCGCGATCGAGCTGCCGGGATGCCAGGCTGGCCCGGGCCATCCACGAAAGCGCTTCCAGGTAATCCGGGGTTACGCCCTGCTTCGTTCGATAGCTCTGCAGTTCGGATTCAGCCGCGGAAACATTATTCCGCTCCAACGCTTGCAGGACATCGTCGGTGATTCCAGCGAACGACAAGCTCGAAAGGACCACAACAATGGCAAGCAGACGGGGAATCATGCCTGATGATAAACCAGGAGGATGAATCGTGATCAGCTACGCCTCGATCGCCTGCTCCGCCGCAGTCAACGAATCGACCAAGCGGAAGAACTTTTCCACATGTGTGACTTTGAGCGCGTTCTGCACCCGTTCGTTCACCCCAATCAGGTACAGGCTACGACCATCTTTCTGATGGGTGACGTAGGCTCCGACCAGCGCGCCGATCCCGGCCGAATCCACGTAGGGTACGTTGGTGAAGTCCAGCATCAGCACGCGTGAACTATCGGTGCGAACTCGGGACTGAAAATCGAACAGCGTGCTCATGGTCAAGGGCCCAGTCAGGCGGAGAAGACGTTGCCCATCCTTGGGCCCCGGGATATCTTCTATGACAAGCGGCTCCTGGGGCATCGGCAAATACTAGTCTCGAGCCATTCGAAAAGTGTTAAAGCAATGTTAATTTTGATGAAGAGCCAGTGCGGGCCCATCGGCCGGTGTGGCCGCGGGCGACCCGCCCGCGCACCCCAGGCCCCGCCAGCCTCTTCAGTTCGGTTAACATTATAAGGAGGAGAAAGCCATGCCCCTGAAGGTCGGAGACGCCGCCCCGGATTTTGAACTGCCGGCAGTCGAAGGCGAGCGGCACCTAAAGATAAAACTCAGTGATTTCCGCGGTAAGAAGAACGTGGTGGTGAGCTTCCATCCCCTGGACTGGACGCCGACGTGCGCGGCCCAGGTGCCGGCATTCGACGCCGACCGCGACAAGTTCGCCGGTCTGGACACCCAGGTGGTCGACATCAGCGTGGATTCCATTCCCAGCAAGATCGCCTGGCAGAAGAAAGAAATCGGGATGATGCATACGCCCATGTGCGCGGATTTCTATCCCCACGGCCAGGTTTCCGAACAATTCGGGATTCTGCGCAAGGAACAGCCTTTCCCCGGTATTTGTGAACGCGCGGTATTCATTGTGGACAAGACAGGGAAGATCGCGTTCGCCAAGATATATCCGCTGGACCAGGCGCCGAACAATGAAGAACTGCTGACCGCGCTGAAGAAGATTGGCGTACCGAGTTAGGGCGGCAAAAAAGGCTTTACTGCAAAGTTCGCAAAGTACGCAAAGACATTCACGAGCGAGCGATTTCCTTCGTGTACCTTAGTGTCCTCGGTGGTTGACGCCTCTAAGCCGCCCTCGATTCAAGGCCGCCCCCAGCACCAGCAAACTGAAAACAGAAATTACCCCGAGGGACGCCACGCAGTAAATGCACCAGACCCCCAGAATGTATTTCTCGATGTGGGCCAGGTAGAGAGAGAAAGCAAGCGCACCCAGCGACAGCGGCAACAAGGCCAGGTACCAGCGCCGAAGGGCCAGTATCCCCAGCAGCAGATAGCCAGCGATTCCAATGGCCGCCACCGGGACACCCCAAAGCACCGCATAGGGACTGTGGTTGACGATCCCGCAATCCCACCTTTCGTTGATGCTGCAGGGCGATGTATCCGTCCGGTAGTGCTCCCGCAACGCCAGCACGGAAGCGGCAATACCGAGTAACGCCAGAAAGGTCAGAACGAATCTCATCGGCGATCCCTCTTGTCCAATCTACCGCAGGCGCAGGCCCGGCGCGGTAAGACTCGGGCTGAAGTCCGGCGTCCGACGCCCGCCCTAAAAATGGAACCTGTACTTTACCTGGACCGAGATCTCGCGGGGGTCGATGTAGTGCGTCCCTCCGAAAGTATTGCTGTTGTCCAGGAGATAGCGGTGATTGGACAAATTGAGCCCAGTCAGGCGCACATCCCAGTTTTCGCCAAACGATTTCCCCAGCGACAAGTCAAAGGTTTCATGCGAGGGCAGATGCGCCGGTCCTTCGCCATCGACAAAACCCGAGCCGTAATTGGCGTTGAAGTCCGCCCACAGGCGCCAGGGCAGCGTGAGATTCACGCCGGCGGAAAGCGTGTTGCGCTGGTCGTGGTCGAGGAAGAAATAGCCTTCGTCCGGCGGCACGAAATCGGTCAGGCCGCCGGTGACGCCGCCCGCGCCCTCGGCGTACTGATGAGAGTAAGCGGCGTGAAACTGGGCCCGTCCGGCAATGCGCGGCGAGGTTGCTGTGCCTTCCCAACCGCGGATGCGGGCACGATCGATGGTAAGCGGAAAGAAAATGTTGGAATTCCCCAGGACGTCATGATCGAAAAAGTTCCTCGCGCCGGTGCGAAAGTTAGAAATATCAAAAACCCATCCCGCCAGGGGGATAGCCAATCCGAATTCGTGCTGCTCGTCGCGCTCGCCCCGCAGGGGCAGGAAACCAAACCCTTGCTGGGCGGCTTGCTCGAGCAGCGGACCATTCACCGTGAGCAAGGGCGGAGCCTGATAGTAGCGTCCGTAGAACCCGCGCAGCACCCAGTTCAGGCGCGGTATCCGGATCGCGGCGCCGATCCGGGGGTCGACCGCATTTTCGCTGATGGTTGAACCGAAATGAGTAAGCCGCACGCCACCGTTGAGGGTCAGCCAGCTGGTGAGCTTGTACTGATCTTCCAGAAACAGCGCTTCCACGTTGCCCCAAATCATCTCGCGCTGACGGAGCGGCGGGTTGCTGCCATCGCTGGTGACAATTCCAAAGAGCTGATTGTCGCGCGCGCCGAATACCTGGAAACCGGCGCGGGCATTGTGCTTGCCGTGATTGACGGCCAGAGAAACCACGCCGCCAAAATAGTTCGAGCCCCGGTCATCCTCGGGAACGACGACGTTCGGGTCGGGCTGGCCAGTATAACCGCCGATGTAGTGAGCCCGATTGAAGTGATAGAAGGGCGAGACCGTCAACACGGTTCCGGGATCGAAAGTGTGCAGCCAGGAAAAATTGGCCAGGTCATCGCGTTCATTTTCCACATCGCGAATACCCAGAGTCTGCTGGTCCGGATCGTTGGGAACCTGATAGTGGTCGCCACGAGCGGAAGCCACCAGGCGCAGCTGGTCATTCGGCGTCTTGTTAAAAGTCAGGGACGTGAAACCGCTGAGCCCCGCGCCCAGATCGTGCAAGATCTCCGGGCTCGGCGTCTCCAGTCCGAGATCAGTGCGGTTGCCGGAAACGCTGCCGTAGTAAGCGAACCGGTCGGTGTGGTCGCCGATACTGAACTGGTCTTCGGTGCGGTTAAAGCTGCCATAGCTGGTCAGCAGTTCGGCCTGGCGGTCGCGCTCAAAGCCGGAACGGGTGACGACGTTAAAGACGCCGTAGGTGCGGTCGCCGTATTCCGCCGAGTAGCCGCCCCGCTGCACTTCGAGGTAGTCGATGTCCTTAGGATCGAACTGGGGCCCGACGTTCGATGCGATATTCGTATTGGGCACGGGGACGCCGTCAATCAGCCACGAGACCTGATGTCCGCCGCGAATGTGGAGCTGGTCGTGGACCATGTACGCGCCCGGAACATAATCGGTGATCATATTCAAACTGTTGGTCTGATCGGCGCCCGGAGTGTCAGCGATCTGCCGCCGAGTTACCAGGGTCGTGCTGGAGGAAGATTCGGGGTTGATCTCCGTGGATGTGTCCTTCACTTCGACCGTCTCCTTGGCCTGGGCCACGGTCAGCGAAAAGTGGGTTCGGGCCTCGCGGCCCGAGTTGAGGACAAGTTTCTGCTCTTCCGAGGCGAAGCCGGCCAGTTCGACCGTCACTACGTACTCGCCGAGCGGTACGGTATCGAAGCGAAATTCTCCGGCATCGTTACTGGCGATGGTCTTCGTCCAGTCGGAATTGGCCGCGCGCAACGTGACCTGCGCGCCCTGCACGGGACGGTGCTGGGGGTCGTGGATAAGACCTGTGACCGTGCCGAAGATGGTGGCAAACACGGTCAGGCTGGTAAGTAGCAATCCGACTACAACTATGGTCCTATGTATTTTGCAAGTCATTTCTTTCAATCCCTTGGCGCATAACCGGCCGGAAGTTGCACGCGCGCGGTTCTCGCCGCACCCCGAACACGCGAGAGTTCCTCGGGCGAGCGGCATTCCGCAAGAGCGCACACGCCAGACAGGCCGGATGAAACCGGATGTCAAAGAAACCGGTTCAACGCGAGAGCGGGTTGGTCAGCTGAGTGGAGGACCGCGGACGGGACGGAGAGAGACTGCGTGATCGCTATGCAGACTGGGATGCGCGCCGGGTGACAGGTAGGCGAGCAGCGGATGCGCGTTCGACTCGATTTCCGATCCCAGCTCCGCCCACTGCGCAGTGGTGACCGGAGGACAGCAATTGCCGGTTCGGCCCCCCACCTCTCTTACTTCGCGGGCGCCGGAGCCGGGTTCGTGCATCGGCCTCCGCATGCAGCAGGCATGCGGCACGGGACCCGACATCGCCATCGCCACCGGGACAAACGTGCTCGCCAGCAGCAGGACCAGCAACAATCTGGCGGTCAGGCGATACATGACTGGATTTGAAAAGTCGGGGTCTACGTCGCCGAACCTCTCGCCACAAGCATAGGGGACACACGGCCAGCGTGCAAGTCTTCCCAGGTTACGGTAGTTCTTGTCATTCCGAGCGCCGGCTCGAGCCGCGCGTGCGCGGTGAGAGCAAGCCGAGGGACCCCTACCTTGCCACGAACTGATCAGGTCACCTCGAACGCGCTCGGGGCAGGCTCTTCGACAACGGATGACAAGGAGAGAACGCGGCGCGACCGGCTACCGCATCAGCACCCACCGCCCGCCGCCGGTAAACAGAATGACCAGGTTCATCACCACCAACATGAGGTCGTAGTGCCAGCCGGAGTTCTTCTCTCCCCAGAAGCCGGTGTGCCACACGAAAATCTTTTTCTGGATTGCTCCCAGCATGATCAGGATCAGCCCGCACGCGGCCAACTGGGTGAGGACGCCGAACATGACTCCCAGGCTTCCGGCTACTTCGGCCCCGCCCAGGAAAATCGTAAAGCCCTTGCTCATGCCGATGCTCTTGCTCCGGGTCGCAGGGTCCTTGAGATGATTCCGGCCGCTGGTAATGAAGACCGCCCCCACCATCAGGCGGAGAAGCAGAAATCCGAAGTCCGCGAAACCGGCAAGTTGAGGAAACATGGGTTCTCCCTGACAAAACAACCCGCCGAGGATGTTACTCCTGTGAACCTTGCAGGAACCACCCTGGGGGTCGCAAACTCGAATTTTCGTTGTACGACTGGAAATGACACGGCCGTTTGAGGCAGCATACCAACCATGACCACGATCGTTCTGCTCACCATTTCAAACATTTTCATGACTTTCGCCTGGTACGGCCATCTGAAGTATCGTCAGGCGCCCTTGTTCAAAGTCATCGTCATCAGCTGGGGAATCGCGTTCTTTGAGTACTGTTTTCAGGTCCCCGCGAATCGCATCGGATCTTACGAATTCAGCGCGGTCCAACTCAAGACGATTCAGGAAGTCATCACCCTGACCGTGTTCTCGGTCTTTTCTGTCCTGTACCTGGACGAGCAAATCAAATGGAATTATATTTTGGGATTCGCCCTGATCGTGGCGGCGGTGTTCGTAATTTTCAAGAAGTGGTGAGCGATCTCGCGGTTAAGCCCGGGCCCGCGCCGCTCCCAAATATCTCCGAAAGGACACACATGAGCGAACCCAAGACAAACGAACCCAAGACGAGCGAGCCGTCAATCGAGGCCATCATGCAGGTCGGCCTCGGGTTCTGGGCTTCGAAGGCCCTGCTGAGCGCCATCGAAATGGAAGTATTCACCGAGCTTGCCGGCCACGCCGAAGACCTGAACGCGCTGCAGGGACGGTTGGGATTGCATCCTCGAGCGGCGCGCGATTTTCTGGACGCCCTGGTGGCGCTCGGTTTCCTGCAGCGAGCTAACGGAAAATATTCCAACACTCCGTCCACCGATAAATTTCTGGATAAACGGAAGGCATCTTATGTCGGCGGGATACTGGAGATGGCGAACCGCCGGCTCTATCCCTTTTGGGGCAATCTCACGGCGGCATTACGGACTGGGGAATTGCAGAACGAGGCCAAGGGCGGCGGGCCCAATTTTTTTGCCGCGCTGTACGCCGACCCGGAAAACCTGAAGGGCTTCCTGAAGGCCATGACCGGGATCAGCACAGGCTCGAACCGCCTCATCGCCAGCAAGTTTCCCTGGAAGAAGTACAAGACGGCCGTGGATGTCGGCACCGCCCAGGGAGACCTGATCGTGCAAGTGGCCCTGGCCAACCCGCATATTTCAGGTATCGGCTTCGACCTGGCCGAAGTGGCTCCAACCTTTGAGGAGTACGTGGCCGCCAACGGGCTCACCTCACGCGTCACCTTCCGAGCGGGCAGTTTCTTTGAGCAAGACCTGCCCAAGGCAGATGTCGTGATGATGGGGCACATCCTTCATGACTGGAATCTGGAGCAAAAGAAGATGCTGCTGCAAAAGAGTTTTGCAGCGGTTCCCGAAGGTGGGGCGCTGATCGTCTATGACGGCATCATCGATGACGACCGCTCCAAGAATGCTTTCGGTCTGCTGATGAGCCTGAACATGCTGATCGAAACTCCCGGCGGCTTCGACTACACCGGCGCCGATTGCATGGGTTGGATGAAGGAGGCCGGCTTCCGCGAAACCCGCGTGGAGCACTTGCTCGGTCCGGACTCGATGGTGATCGGCATCAAGTGACGGCCCGGAAACCTAGCTTCAGAGAAACTTGACCAGCGCGTCAATCGTTTCCTTCGGGTTTTCCTCCATCACCCAGTGCCCGGTGTTCTTTAGCACTACGAAAGTCACGTTGGAGGCGACCAGTTTCATCTGATGCGCCAGCACGTCCCCGTTGGCCTTCTCGCCTCCGATGGACAGGACGGGCATGGTGAGCTTGGTTTGAGAGAGCTCGGTGAAATCTTTTGCAGCCTGCTGGAATGACACGAAGTAGGCCCAGCCGGCGCGCATGCGTCCCGGCCGGGAGTATGCGGCCGTATATGCCACGCGGTCAGCTTCGGGAACCGAGTGCGTCTTGTCCGCCGCAAAGTCGTTCCAGAAGTGTTCGAAGTAAATCCGTTCACGGCCCTTCACCAGCGCCTCAGGCGTGGACCCGTTGAAGCGGAAATGCCAGATGCCGGGATTGTTGTAGACCGCCTCCCACCCGTCCACGCCGGGGAGGAACGCGTCCATCACCACCAGCTTCGTTACTTCCGCGGGAAACTGCGCGGCATAGGCATAAGCGACCATCAGGCCGATATCATGCCCCACCACCTTGGCACTCTGGGCGCCCAACGACCGAGCCAGCGCATGCATGCGAATGGCGGCAGTCTTCATGTCCAGCCCGTCTGCCGGAATCGCCGAGTCGCCAATGCCCGGCAGGTCGGGCGCGATCACTGTAAATCGCTCAGCCAGGATCGGCATGATCGGCCTCCACATGCGCGAAGTCTCAGCGTAGCCGTGGATCAGCACCACCATCGGACCATGCCCGGCAGTCAGGTAGTGCAGAGTGACACCTTCGACCGTCGCGCTGCGCGAGACGATGGCATTGTCTGAAGCGGCGCGCGCCGTTGCCGGAAAAGCAGAGGACAGCAGGATCAGACCGACCAGGGCCGAGCCTGAAAAAATCGAGGGATTTCGTCGCATAAAGTTAGATCCTTGGAAGAGAGATTACCAAATATGCGCGCCCAATCGGAAAGCTGACTGGGCCCTCATGTATCCGGCCCTTTTCATAAACCACGGAGGACAGGGAGTGCACAGAGGCTCAATTCCCAGGATTTCCTCCGTGTTCTCTGTGCTCGGTGGTTAAAAACTTGGGTTTCCCCGTCTCCTTGAGCGCCCAAATTCCGCTGTGGTAGCATGCTAGGTTTTGACAGGCCGCCGGGCTTCGGTCTATAAGTTGTCCTCTTCTTCGAGTCTCATATGAGCCCCCTTCTTTCCCAAGGAGCGAACCCGTGAAGGTTTACGAAGGCGCGAACATCCGCAATGTAGCGGTCATTGGACACGGACACGCAGGCAAGACCTCCCTGGTTTCCGCCATGCTGTACGCGGCCGGCGCCAACCAGCGCCAGGGGCGCGTGGACGATGGCACCTCGACCACCGATTACGACGAGGAAGAAATCGCGCGCAAGATGTCCATTTCCGCCAGCCTGGCCCACGTGGAATGGGGCAAAACCAAGATCAATATCGTGGACACGCCCGGCTTCAACATGTTCGTCCACGAAGCCAAGCTGGTGCTGCCGGTGGTGGATGCGGCCATAGTCGTCGTGGATGGCGTGGCCGGCGTCGAAGTCGTCACCCAGCGCGTGTGGAACTACTGCGAGGAATACCAGACGCCGCGCCTGATCGTGGCCAGCCGCATGGATCGCGATCGCGCCGACGCCGAGCGCGTTCTGGAATCGCTGACCAATGCCTTCGGACGTTCGGTGATTCCGCTCGAACTGCCCATCGGAAAAGAGAAAAACTTCCGCGGCGTAGTCGATCTGGTGACCATGAAGGCGTACACCTACGAATTGGGCGGCAACGGCAAGGGAAAAGAAGTTGAGATCCCATCCGACATGAAAGCCGAGGCCCAGGCCCAGCACGAAAAGCTGGTAGAGCTGGTTGCCGAAGGCAATGACGCGTTACTGGAAGAATTTTTCGAGAAGGGAACCATTCCGGAAGAAGACCTGATCCCGGCGCTGCACAACGCCATCCGTGAAGACAAAATCTTCCCTGTAATCTTCGGCTCCGGTCTGGGCAACATCGGCGCCGACCGGGTCATGGATTTTATCGTCGATTACACGCCCGCGCCCTCCGAGCATGAGTGGGTGCAGGGCGACCCGGCAGCCACCAGCAATGGAGAGCCGCCGCGTCGCCACGAAACTGACGCTGAGCCCGTCTCGCTGTATGTGTTCAAGACAGTTTCCGATCCCTTCGCCGGACGCATCTCCTATTTCAAAGTCTTCTCCGGCGTGCTGAAGAACGATGCAACCCTGCTGAATTTCAGCCGCGGCTCCCAGGAAAAGTTCGCGCACATTTCCCTCTTGCAGGGAAAAACCGCGGTGCCGGTGACCGAACTGCACGCTGGAGACATCGGAGCCGTTGCCAAATTGAAAGACACCCTCACCGGAGACACCCTGGGCGACAAGTCAGCGCCCATACAGTATCCGCGAGTAAAACTGCCCGAGCCCGCCATCACCTTCGCCATCGAGCCCAAGAGCCGAGCCGACGAAGACAAGCTGGGCCCCGGCATCCATAAGCTCATGGAGGAAGACGCCATGCTGCGCTTCTTCCGCGATCCCCAGACCAAGGAATTTCTGATCGCGGGCACGGGCCAGCAGCACATTGAAGTGGTCGTTTCAAAAATGAAGAAGCGGTACCACACCGAGGTTGTGCTAAAAGCTCCCAAGGTCCCGTATCGCGAGACCATTCGCGGCAAGGCCGACGTCCAGGGCAAGCACAAGAAACAGACCGGCGGACACGGCCAGTACGGCGATTGCAAAATCAAGATGGAACCCCTGCCGCGCGGCGGCGAGTTCGAATTTGTGAACGACATTTTCGGCGGCGCCATCCCCAAGAACTACATTCCCGCTATCGAAAAGGGAATCAAAGACGCGGCGGCGCGTGGATACCTTGCAGGATTTCCGGTGGTGGATTTCAGGGTGATCCTCTACGACGGCTCATATCACGATGTGGACTCAAACGACATGTCATTCCAGATGGCGGGCCGCATCGCGTTCAAGAAAGCCATGGAGGTCGCGAAGCCGACGCTGCTCGAGCCCGTCATGGCGGTCGAGATCACCGTCCCCGACGATTTTGCCGGCAGCATCATGGGCGACCTGAACAGCCGCCGCGGACGCATCCAGGGCATGGACAACAAGGGCGGCAACACGGTGGTGAAAGCCGAAGTGCCGATGGCCGAGATGCTCACCTACGGCGTCGATCTCACCTCAATGACCCAGGGCCGCGGCAGCTTCAACATGGAAATGCATCACTACGATGCCGTGCCCGGCATGCTGCAGGAAAAAATTGTGGAGAAAGCCAAGGCCGCGCGTGGCGATGTGAAGGAAGAAGAAGAGTAGCTTGCGTGGGGCGGGTGCCCCCGCCGCCTTTGACTTAAGACTTTGGGATGCGCTGCGAGCCAAGATTCAATATCAAGATCAACCGCGGCGGGCGAGGGCGCCCGCCCCACACCTTAAGGGTGGTTCTAACGCCGCTTGAGAGACTCTAGCGCCTCGAGCGTACGCGGCCAGTCCGATTTCAGTAGCCGCGACAAACTGCGATCGGCGAGAAGCTTCCCACCCGTCTGGCATCGCGCACAGTAGTTGGTTTCGTTGTCCGCGTAGCGAATCCGCTGGATCTTTTCCCCACACCTCGGGCAAGGCTCTCCATAGCGTCCATGGACCGCCATCTCCTTGCGGAACGCAGTCACCTTTTCCGGAAAGCCGGCCTCCGCCTCTGCCCGCAGGCGGTCGATCCATAGCCTGAGTGTATCGCGAGTGGCAGCGAATAGCCTTTCCCACTCCTGCGGCTTCAGCTTGTGCGTCAGCGTGACCGGCGAGAGTTGGGCGGAATGCAGGATTTCATCCGAATACGCATTGCCGATGCCACTGACGATGCGCGGATCGGTAAGGGCCCTTTTCAGCGTGCGATTTTCCACCGTGAGCGCATCGCGAAATGAATTGAGATCACTGGTGAATACGTCAATTCCTCCCGGGTCCACGGAACGCAATGCCTCCTCGCCGGCGATAACCGATAACGATGCGCGGTGCTTGGTGCCGGCTTCGGTAAGCACTAGAGACCCAGTGGGAAAATCGAAGGCTGCCAGGCTTTTGCGTCCAGCCAGCTTTGCCTGGGGAGGTCGCCAGTGCAGCCGGCCAGCAATCATCAGGTGCAGTACCAGCCAGAGATCGCCTTCCACTCCAATCGCGATGCGCTTGCCGATTCGCCGCAGTTCCCGCACCACGCGTCCCTCTACATCCGTAACTGGAGGCTTTGCGGTGCGAAGCAGGAAAGGGCTCGCCAGTCGCACGCGCTCGATCCGCTGCCCGACGATGCGTCGTTCCAGCGCGGTCATATAAGCGGCGATGTCTGGCAGTTCCGGCATTGCTTATAGTGCCCTTCGAGACTAGGTTCTTGTGAGATGTGCTGGAAAGGCTCCGGCCTTCGCGGGCGAGATCTTCTCCACCCGATCCGCCGCGAGTGGGGCTTACGCAGCCTTCAGGCCTTCGGCTTTGGCCAACTTGGCTTGTCGTTCGTCGAAAGTCCAAAACTGCTCCGCCTTCATTTGAAGAGCGCAGACCACGTGCAAGCTGTCCAGCGTGCGCACCCCAAGCTTCGGCCCGTGGCGGCGAGCGAGGTCCGCGCAGAGATCGAAGGCGTGTTCGGGGAGCGCCGCTTCAAGCCACCTTCCAGCAGACCGGTCAGCTTCAAGGTGACGGTATATCTTTTGTGACTCACTTAGCGTCAATTTTCCACGGAAAACATGTTGGGCGATGGCGTGGGTCCATTCGGCGAAATGTAGAGGCGTGAACGGAACACTCGAAGCGGCCAGCACCCGCTCCCGAGACTCCGAGGAGTGCTGGTCGGTGACGTACAACGAAACCAGGAAGCTCGAGTCAACGTAAATCGTCAATACCGCCCCCGCTCTTTGATGACCAAGTCCGCTCCCGGCAAAATCCGGTCGCCGAATATCTTCTTTGCGCGCGCCGCAAAGTCCGGCCACTCAGCGCGAGGCGGATCGGGATGGTTTGCCGGGACGATGCGGGCAATGACCCGGTCGCGTTCCCGGAGTTCCACGGTGTTCCCCGCCCGCAGCCAACTCTTGAGGCGACGGGTGTCCCGCAGCTGGCGCAAATTCAGAGAAGGCATACATCAATGTGACACATTATGTGTCACATTGTCAAGTTGGCCGGGCAGACCTCAATGTCGGTGGCAGCGAAATCAGTCCCCTTCGCCAGTAACGGTTCGCCGGCGAATTTCGCCAGGGCATAGGCGAAACAGTCTCCGAAGTTGAGGGCCGCCGGATGGCGTCCTTTGCCGTATTTGCGCCAGGCGGAACGCGCAATCCTAAAATTCTATAACATTGATATATAAGTACTTAAAATCCATCGAGTGGACTATTTCGCGGCGAAGGCCTCGCGCACCGGCTCCTGAGAGAGATACCAGACAATCATGGCGCGCAAGATCGTTCCCAAACCTTCCCAGGCCAGCTTGCCGATCCGGAAATCGAACATCGCGCTGGAGACGCTGGGCAGCACCATGACGACGCCGATCATTGCGACCAGGATGGCCAGCCAGCGCGCCCATCGGCACAGGCGGCAGAGACCGAGCGCGATGATCCCGCCCAGACCCGCCATGAGCAGAAACATGTAAGGACCGGCGAGTTCCAGTCCGCCGAGCAATTCGGCGCCCGCTGCCATCGACACCAGTCCGGGCCGGGCCAGCATGGTGAGCCCCACCGCCAGCAGGTAGGCGGCGGCCAGAGAAAATGCGGCCGCCACCGCAGTCACTCCGGCGGGGCGCTCAACCGTCATTTTTTGCGTTCTTCCGGCTTCTTTTGTGCAGTCGGCGGCAGCAGGCCGTTCAGCCGGAGATACATGGCGGCCGCGCCGTAGTGATCAGACCAGCTTCCGGCCAAGGCCAGCGCGGCCCAGGCGCGCGGTTTCGTCTTGCCCATGAAATCCTGGATGGGATCGCCGAGTTTCGCGTCTTCAGCTTTAGCCAGCGCAGTGCCGCAGAAATCGAACGACGCTTTCACCGCGGCCACCAGCTTGTCTTTGCCGTCGGCTTCCTTCGCTTCCTCAACCTTTGGGGCCGCCACGTCGCCAACCTTGGCGCAAAAGAAATAGTTGGCTTCGGCGATGTGCGCCGCCAGATGGCCGAACGACATCTGGTCAGGCGTGGGTTTAAAGCCAAATTTGTCGGCGGGCATTTCTTCAACGGCCGCCACGGTGTTCTTTTGACGGCCGGCCAGCGAGTCGCGCAACACATCAGTGACTGGATTCTTGGATTGTTGGGCCAAAGCGGCGGCGGATAGCAGCAGTACAGGGAACCACACTTTCATATTGCCTCCAGAAAACGGCTCAAGGATAACTCAAACCAGGTAACGCCGGCGTCCCGCCGGCCGATGGGCCACGTAGGGACAGCACGCCCTTGGCTGTCCGGGCGAGCAGGCCTCGCCGCCTTGGTTCGGCTAGCGCTACGCGGAGCTGCACTCCGCTGGACAGCCGAGGCGGCTGTCCCCACGCGGCTCGTGGCAGTTTCTTCTCAAGCAACGAGAAGGATGCCCGCCGGACAGCCGGCGGGACGCCGGCGCTACATTGCGATTTCCGGAGTGGCTTCGAGCAACGTGCGGGTGTACGGATGCTGTGGCCGCTCCGTAATCTGTTGCGTGTCGCCGACCTCGACAATCTTTCCCCGGTACATCACCGCGATGCGAGTGGCGAGATAGCGCACTACCGGCATGGAATGGGAAATGAAAAGATACGTCAGCCCGAACTCGCGCTGCAATTCGGTCAGCAAGTTCACAATCTGCGCCCCCACGCTGACGTCGAGCGCCGAGACCGGCTCATCCGCCACAATGAATTTCGGGCGCAGCGCCAACGCCCGCGCGATGCCGATGCGTTGCCGCTGTCCGCCGCTGAATTCATGCGGAAACCGGAGCAGGACCGATGGGTCCAGTCCTACCGCCCGCAGCAATTCGGAAACGCGCACCCGGCGCGCCGTCAGGCTCATCGCCTCATGGATCACCAGCGGCTCGCTGATGATCTCTTCCACATTCATGCGGGGATCGAGCGATCCGAACGGGTCCTGAAAGATGATCTGCATATCGCGCCGCAGGCCTCGCATCTCACCCGGGCTGGCCGCGAGCAGATCGCGGCCGGCGAAGCGCACGCTGCCGGAACTGGGCTCGATCAGCCGCAAGATCAGACGGCCCAGCGTGCTTTTTCCCGACCCTGATTCGCCCACCAGGCCCACGGTTTCGCCGGCGTGAATGTCGAGAGACACGTCGTCCACGGCGCGGACCTCGCCCTTGGCGCGCGCGCCGAACAGCGACTCGCCCAGCGGGAAAACTTTCGTCAGATTACGAATTTCAAGCAGAGGCAATGGATCACGCGTGTACCGGCGCCGGCTTACTGGCGATTAACTGGCGCAGCACGAACTGCAGAATGCCGCCATTGGCGTAGTACTGCGCCTCCTGCGGCGTGTCGATGCGCACCAGCGCGCTGAACTCCCGCGCCTGACCGCTACTCACGGCGCGGACTTTCACTTGCCCGCCGACGGCAAACTTCCGGACCAGGTCGCGGACGCCCCCAATCTCAAAGAATTCTTCGCCGGTCAGGTTCAGCGACTGCGCGCTCTCTCCTGCCAGGAACTGCAGCGGAAGAATTCCCATCCCCACCAGATTCGAGCGATGGATGCGTTCGTAACTCTCCGCGATCACAGCGCGCACCCCCAGAAGGCGGGGGCCCTTGGCCGCCCAGTCGCGAGAGGAACCGGAACCGTATTCTTTTCCGGCAAGGATCACCAGCGGCACCCCTTCCGCGATGTATTTTTCGGAAGCCTCGAAGATCGACATCTCCGCGCCATCGGGCAAATGCCGCGTGAAGCCGCCTTCGAGATTGGGGACCATCTTGTTGCGCAAGCGCACGTTGGCGAAAGTGCCGCGCACCATGACTTCATGATTGCCTCGCCGCGACCCGTAGGAGTTGAAGTCGCCGGGCTTTACGCCATGTTCGATCAGATATTTTCCGGCGGGGCTGTCTCTCTTGATGGAACCAGCGGGCGAAATGTGGTCGGTGGTAACGCTGTCGCCGAGCACCGCCAGCACGCGCGCGCTTTTGATGTCCTCAACCGGAGCGGGTTGAAGCGTCATACCGTCGAAGTAGGGCGCGCGGCGAATGTAGGTGGAATCCTTTTCCCAGGCATAGGTCTCGCCTTGGGGCACGGGCAGTCCGCGCCAGCGATCGTCGCCGTGATAGACCTCGCCATAGCTCCGGGTAAACATGTCGGAAGAAATGGATTTCCGAATGGTCTCTTCCACTTCGCGCTGCGGCGGCCACAAGTCGGCCAGGTAGACGGGCTGGCCGTCTCGTCCCTTGCCGATGGGATCTTTGCGCAAATCGAGATCAATGCGTCCGGCCAGCGCGAAGGCCACCACCAGCGGCGGCGACATCAAATAGTTCGCGCGCACTTCGGAGTTGATGCGCCCTTCGAAGTTTCGATTGCCCGAAAGCACCGACGCCACCACCAGGTCTTTTTCGTCGATGGCCTCCGAAACTTCTTTCGGCAAAGGCCCGGAGTTGCCAATGCAGGTCGTGCATCCATATCCCACGATATGGAACTTGATCTTTTCGAGATAAGGCAGCAACCCAGCTTTCTCCAAATAATCGCGGACCACTTTCGAGCCCGGAGCCAGCGACGTCTTCACCCAGGGTGGGACGGTCAATCCCTTCTCCACCGCTTTTTTGGCGACCAGGCCGGCCGCCACCATGACCGATGGATTGGAAGTGTTGGTGCAGGATGTAATCGCGGCGATCACCACGCTGCCGTGGCGCAGCGCCTTCTTCACATCCTGAGGAACGTGTTCCTCGAACTTGTGGTTATCCACCCCGATCGCACTGGGACTGCCGCCTTCCTGTTCCCAGCGATCCACCTGCCTCGGAACGCTGCCGGAAGGCGCGTTCCCCGAGGCAACGGCCGGGGGTGCCGCAACCTGGGCCGAAGGCTTCGGCTTGATCAGCGAAGGCAGTGCGATCCGGAATGATTCTCCGGCTTGCGACAGCGTCACCCGGTCCTGCGGACGCTTCGGCCCGGCCAGGCTCGACTCGACTGTGTTGAGATCAAGCGTCAGCAGTTCGGAATATTCCGCCTCCGGCGTTTTTTCGTCATGGAACATGCCCTGCTCGCGGCAGTAGGCCTCGACCAGCGCGATCTGCTCTTCGGAGCGGCCGGTAAGCCGCAAGTAGTTGAGGCTCTCTTTATCTACCGGAAAGATGCCGCAAGTCGCGCCATACTCCGGCGACATGTTGCCGATGGTGGCGCGATCGGCCAGCGACAGCTCGGGCAGGCCCGGACCAAAATACTCGACAAACTTTCCCACTACGCCGTGCTTGCGCAGCATCTCGGTGATGGTGAGCACGAGGTCGGTGGCGGTCGCGCCCTCGTGGAGATGTCCGGTCAGTTTCACCCCAACCACTTGCGGAATCAGCATGGAGACCGGCTGTCCCAGCATGGCGGCCTCGGCTTCGATCCCGCCCACACCCCAGCCCAGCACGCCCAGGCCGTTGATCATGGTAGTGTGCGAATCGGTGCCTACCAGCGTATCGGGATACGCGGAGCGCCGCCCATTCTGTTCCTGCACGAACACCACCCGCGCCAAATATTCCAGGTTCACCTGGTGCACGATGCCAGTATCCGGCGGCACGATGGCCAGATTGCGGAAAGCCGTTTGCCCCCAGCGCAGGAAGGCGTAGCGCTCTTTGTTACGGATAAATTCCAGCTCTGCGTTGAGTTGGAAAGATTGCGGCGTGCCGAATTCGTCCACCTGCACCGAGTGATCGATGACAAGTTCCGCCGGCTGCAGGGGATTGATCAACGTCGGATCGCCCGCCAGCCGCTGCATGGCATCGCGCATGGCAGCCAGATCGACGACGGCGGGCACTCCCGTAAAATCCTGCAGCAGAACCCGGCTGGGCGTGAAGGCGATTTCCTTATCAGGCTTCGACTTGCTGTTCCATGCGGCCAATGCCTTGATGTCATCGGCAGTCACGTTGCGCCCGTCTTCGGTGCGCAACAGGTTTTCCAGCAGGATGCGAAGCGAGTAGGGAAGATGTTTGGTCGAGATGCCCTTTTCGTCCAGCGCCTTAAGACGGTAAATCTCATATTCCTTGCTGCCCACGCGCAGCACCGAACGACTGCCAAAGCTGTTCATAAAATAATTGCCTTCCTGCCTTCTAGTTTAATCCACCACGACCCACGTAGGGGCGGGTGCCCTCACCCGCCCGGCCGGGCAAAGCCCGGCGAGGTTTCTGCCGGCGCCGTTCAAACCCCGGCGAGCTTCGCTCGCCCGCCCGGACGAGGGCGTCCGGGCCTACGTGGTTCGTGGCCACGAGTCAATTCGTGGCGACGCGTAATTCATGCCACTAGCCCCTGCCCCGCGCCGCTTCCACCGCCCGCAACACCGCCTGCGCTTTGTTCATGCACTCTTCAAACTCGCGCGCGGGATCGGAATCCGCCACAATGCCCGCCCCCGCCTGCAGGAACGCTTTCTTCCCCTGCATGAGCATGGTGCGGATGGCGATGCACGAGTCTAGGTTCCCATCAAAATCCGCATACAGCACCGCGCCTCCATAGACCCCGCGCCGCGTCGGCTCCAGTTCTTCGATGATCTGCATGGCGCGAACTTTGGGCGCTCCGCTCAGCGTACCGGCGGGAAAGCACGCGGCGAATGCATCGAGCGCGTCCAGATCGCCGCGCAGCTTGCCTTCGAGCGCCGAGACGATGTGCATCACGTGCGAGTAGCGCTCCACGTACATCAGGTCTTTCACTTTCACCGAACCGTATTCGCTTACCCGCCCCAAATCGTTGCGTCCCAGGTCGACCAGCATCACGTGTTCGGCGCGCTCTTTCTCGTCGTGCAGCATCTGCTGTTCCAGGCGCTGGTCTTCGGCTTCGTCGCGGCCCCGCGGATGCGTCCCCGCAATCGGACGATATTCCAGCTTGGGTCCAGTCACCCGCACCAGCATTTCCGGCGACGAGCCCAGCACGTGGGTATCCCCCATCCGCAAAAAATATAGGTAAGGGGAAGGATTCACCTGGCGCAGGGCGCGATATACATCGAAGGGCGCGACCGACGGCGTGAAATCCAGCCGCTGCGACAGCACCACCTGAAAGATGTCCCCCGCGGCAATGTATTCCTTGGCCCGCTCGACCGAATTGATAAACCGCTGCCGGCTGGTGCCGGCATGCACTTTCAGCTTGCCCTTGGCCGGGCGCGCGGTTTTGTGCCAGTGCGCCGGGCGCAATCCCGCCGCCAGCTTCTTTTCCAGGACGGCTATGTCCGCAGCGGCGCGATCATAAGCCCGGCGCGGACTCTCGCGCGACACATCAGCGGTGGCGATGATGTGGATCTGGTGCCGCAGGTGATCGAATGCCAGCAGCCGGTCGAAGAACATCAGTATGCAATCGGGCAGCGCAAAATCGTCCTTGGCATGTTCGCCGATGTTTTCCAGCTGCCGCACCGCGTCGTAGGCGAAGTAGCCCACCGCGCCCGCCGTAAACGGCGGCAGCCCGGGCACGGTCGCGGGACGATGCTGCCTCAGCAATTCCTTGATGACCTGGATCGCGCTGCCCTGGCGCTTTTCCTTCTTCTTGCCGCGCTGTATCACGATGTCCTTGCCCCGTGCCCGCACCTGCATGTAGGGACGCGCTCCCAGAAACGTGTAGCGGCCGATCTGCTCGCCTCGCTCCACGGACTCGAGCAGGAAGGCATCGGGCTCGTTGCCTGCGATGGCGAGGAAGGCGGAGACCGGCGTCAACAAATCGGCTGCAACCGATTTCACCACCGGCACCAGCGTGGCTTCTCCAGCCAGCCGGGAAAATTCCTTGTAGTCGGGACGAAGCATGGGCAGAGTCATTCTGAGTTCAGTCATTATAGACAAGCCTTCTCAGGCACTCACCGGCAGAGCCTGTAAAGTAAAATAAGCGTGTGGCTGGAGGACAGCCATATTTCATTCGGAACCTCTTATGCGCCGTCCCCCCGGGCCTCCGCCCCGATTCCTCATCGGCAATCTTCCTTTATTTAATTCCGATCCGCTGGCTATCTACACCCGCTGGGCGCGTGAATTTGGCGACATCTTTTACTACCGCGCCGCCTGGATGGATGTCTATTTCCTCAACCATCCCAGCCTCATCGAGTCGGTCCTGGTCTCGCAATCGCAGAATTTCGCCAAAGACAAAGTGATCCAGAACAGCCGCTGGTTCCTGGGCGAGGGACTGCTGACCAACGAAGGCTCGGGATGGCTGCGGCAGCGCCGCCTGTGCCAGCCCGCCTTCCATCGCGAACGCATGGCGTCCTACGGCAATACCATGACCGCCTTCACCGAAGAAATGCTGGACACATGGCAGGACGGCGAAGTCCGCGACATTCACCAGGAAATGATGCAGCTCACCATGCGCATCGTGGCCAAGGTCCTTTTCGGAGTGGAAGTGAAAGCAGACACGGAAAGGGTGGCCGGGGCGCTGAACGTTTTGATGCGCCACACTTCCGGCGGCCGCATGATTCTGCCGCCCATCATGCGCCACGTCCCTGTACCGGCCATGATTCGGGTCAAGCGGGCGGTCCGCGAGCTCAACGAAATCGTGAACCGCATCATTCTTGAGCGTCGGGCCAGCGGACAGGACACGGGCGACCTGCTCTCCATGCTCATGGCGGCCCGCGACGAAGATGGCAGCGGCATGACCGACCGCCAGTTGCGTGACGAAATCCTGACTTTCCTGCTGGCCGGGCATGAGACTACCGCGGTTTCCCTCTCCTGGACCTGGTATCTGCTCAGCCAGCATCCGCAAGTCGAACAGAAACTCCGCGAGGAATTGCAGCAGGTCCTGCGCGGCCGCACGCCGCAACTGGAAGACTTGCCCCGACTGCCCTACACCGACAAAGTGGTGAAGGAATCCATGCGCTTGTATCCCCCGGCCTGGAGCCTGGCCCGCACCGTGGCGAAAGAAGTGGAGCTTGGCGGCTATCGTCTTCCAGCGGGAGCGAATGTTGTGATGAGCCCCTGGATCCTGCACCGCGATCCCCGCTTCTTCGAACAGCCGGAACATTTCGACCCGGACCGCTGGACCGCCGACGCCACCCAGCGCCTCCCCAGATTCGCCTACTTCCCCTTCGGAGGCGGGCCTCGCCTCTGCATCGGGGCCGCTTTCGCGGTGATGGAAGCGAACCTGCTCCTGGCCGCGATTGCCCGGCGCTTTCAGTTGCGCCTGGTTCCAGGGCATCCGGTGGCTGTATTGCCCAGCATCACCCTCCGCCCCCGGCACGGCATGCGGATGTCTTTAATTGGATGCCCGTGAACAGATGTCCGATCGATGACCCGATCGGGAGTAACCAGCGAAAGGATTGACGTATGGGCGCAACCGTTGGAAGATGGCGAGTCAGCTTGAGTCTTTCCATGGGAAAGTATGCGTATTAAGTTCTGGGGCGTACGCGGGTCCACGCCGACTCCCCAGCTCGACAACCTGCGCTATGGAGGCAACACCTCCTGCGTCGAAGTTCGCCTCGGTGATAACCTCTACGTCTTCGACTGCGGCACCGGACTGCGCCCGCTCGGGCAGGAACTCCAGCGCGACTCCGCCAGCCAGGCGGTCCGCGCCCACATCTTCGTTTCGCATTTTCACTGGGACCACATTCAGGGCATTCCCTTCTTCGGCCCGCTCTACGACAATCCGGAAAACTGTTTCTCCTTCCACTCCTCCAGCCGCTTCCGCACCCTCAAGCGAGTGATGGAAGAACAGATGGCGGCGCCGTACTTTCCGGTCGATATGAGCGAGATGAAAGCGCAGCGCGGCTTCTACAACCTGGAGCCGGGCAGAGTCCCCCTGGAGGACGTGATGGTCGAAGCCATGTGGCTCAATCATCCCCAGGGTTGTATGGGCTTTCGTCTGGAAACCAGGGACGGAGTGCTGGTCTATGCCACCGACAACGAGCCCGGCGACCCGCTCTTCGATAAAAGCGTACGCAAGCTGGCGGCCGGCGCCGATGTGCTGATCTACGACGCGCAGTATCTGCCGGAAGAATACGAGGCCCGCAAGCGCGGCTGGGGACACAGCCACTGGCGCGAAGCCATCAACGTCGTGATGGAAAGCGGCGCCAAGGAACTGATCCTGTTCCACCACGACCCCGACCACAACGATGCCTGCATAGACAAAGTAGTCACCGAAGCGCGCAACTATTATCCCAAGGTGCGGGCGGCGGCGGAAGGGTTGGAGATAGAGCTCTAGTGTCACCCTGAGCGGAGTAGCGGCTTCGCGAGGCGAAGCAGCTACGGAGTCGAAGGGCCCCTATAAGCTGAACCGGCGCCGGCGTCTGGATCTGTTCTCGCAAAAATCCCCCAAACTGCAATCCGATATAAGCTCCCACGGGTCCTTCGACTCCGCATTGCGTTTCGCAAGCGAAACGTAATGCTATGCTCTGGATGACACTGCCGGTGAGCCACCACGAACCCCGTGGGGACAGTCGCCCCCGGGCTGTCCGGCGGAGCAACGCTCCGCTATCTCACTCTTGGCAGAAGCGAGCTACGCTCGACTCGACAGTCCGATGGCACCTGTCCCCAAGTGGTTCGAGTAACTTGCCTGCCGCCCCGGCCCTGCATATACTTTGAGAGTTTGCCCGCCTACTCCGGGATGTATCGCCCGGCGCCGGCCAGCATCTTACTGTCTGACCGCACCAACGGAGACCGCCATGGCATTGAAGACCATTTCCCTGGAACAGGAAATCAACCCCTGGGAGGCCCAAGCCGCCCGTTTCGACTTTGCTGCCCACAAGTTGAACCTGGACGAGGGCTTGATGAAGGTCCTGCGGTATCCCACCCGGGAGATCATCCTGCACATTCCGGTCATGATGGACAACGGCCACCTCGAAGTCTTCACCGGCTTCCGGGTGCAGCACTCGATCGCCCGCGGTCCGGCCAAGGGCGGCCTGCGCTACTCTCCCGACGTCACTTTGGACGAAGTCCGCGCTCTGGCCAGCTGGATGACCTGGAAGTGCGCCGTGGTCAACATTCCTTTCGGAGGCGCGAAGGGCGGAGTGATCTGCGATCCTCACAAGATGTCCCAGGGCGAGCTGGAGCGCATGACCCGCCGCTATACTGCGGAGCTGATCGAGTTCATCGGGCCGGAGAAAGACGTTCCCGCCCCCGATGTGAACACCAACGAGCAGACCATGGCATGGATGATGGATACATACTCCATGCACATGCGCCAGACCGTGACTGCCTGCGTCACCGGCAAACCCATCAATATTGGCGGCTCTCGCGGACGCCGCGAAGCCACCGGCCGCGGCATCATGATCGTGTGCGACGAGGCGGTCAAGAAGCTTAATCTCAACCCCGAAACCACTCGCGTCATCGTGCAAGGGTTCGGCAACGTAGGCTCGAACGCCGCCCGGCTAATGGCCGAGGCCGGCTATAAAGTGATCGGAATCGTCGAAGTCGACGGCGGCCTGATCAATAAAAACGGAATCGACACCGAGGCGCTTTGGGAATTCCGTCAGCGCAATGGCACCATTCATGGTTTCAAGGGCGCCGAGGCCGAGGATCCGGCCGAACTGCTGGTCTCCGATTGCGAAATCCTTATTCCCGCCGCCACCGAGAACCAGATCACCAGCCGCAACGCCGACCGGGTCAAATGCAGGATTCTGGCGGAAGGGGCCAACGGTCCCACCACCGCCACCGCCGACGATATTCTGGCGGACAAAGGGGTCTTCATAATCCCCGACATTCTCTGCAACGCCGGCGGCGTTACCACTTCTTACTTCGAGTGGGTGCAGGACCGCCAGGGATATTTCTGGAAGGAATCCGTGGTCAACGAGCAACTCGAGCACATCATGAAGGGCGCCTTCGAGGACGTGGTTCGCTTCGCCGAAACTCACGGCGTCAACAATCGCATCGCAGCCTACATGCTGGCCATCGATCGCGTCGCGTACACCATCCGCCAACGCGGCATCTACGCCTAGCTGGTGTGGGGCGGGCGCCCTCGCCGCCCTGAAGCCACCACAGCCACGTCCGGCAGGGCGAAGCTCCGCTTTGCAGCTGATATGAAAAACCCTGCCGAGGGCGACTGTCACGTGACGCGTGGCGATTCCGGGCATGGGCGGGCGAAGGCGCCCGCCCCACCCACGGATTCCCCGACCCATCATGCTTTCCCCGAGTTGACCCCTATGAGTCGAAGTGTCATTATGTTGCCCCCTCCGGCCAGCCGGGAAGCACCTGAGCGCCCCTGAAGCAGGCTTCCGTAGTTCATAGCGGCCGGTCCGGAAATGAGAGAGGAAATTCATGAACAGACTGCACCCAAGGCTCAGTAGTTGGGCAATCGCGTTCTGCATGTTTTTCGTGCTGAGCGGGATTTCCGCCATGGCCAAGCCCCAGGCCACTGCCCCCGACGATCAAACCACGGCACCAACCAGCAAGAAGAAAAAGAAAAAGGCAAAGACAGCAACGGATGCAACCGCATCCGGCGATCAAACCCCCGGCGCTGCGGCCACCACAGCCACGAAGTCAAAGAAGAGCAAGAGCAAGAGCAAGAAGACTGCCTCCGCCGATGCCACGCCGGCCAGTTCCGACACTTCCACCACAACGGCCACCACCAAGAAAACTCGCAAGAGCAAAAAGGCCACTGCGGCTGATACCACGCCGGCCAGCTCCGACACTTCCACCACAACGGCCACCACCAAGAAAACTCGCAAGAGCAAAAAGGCCACTGCGGATTCCAGTGCGGTGCCAACGGCGGCGCCGGCCGCGACTCCCGCTCCGGCGGCAGCCAGCACCGACACTACTGCGGCCCCGGCCAAGAGCACCCGCAAGAGCAAGAAATCGGCCATGGCCCCCGGCGCGGCTCCGGCCAGTCAACCTGCCGCCGCTCCGGCGACCGCCGCAGCTCCAGCCAGTGCCATGGCTGCTCCGGCGAACACGATGGCCCCAGCCCCGGCAGCAAAGTCCGCCCCGGCAAAGACGGCCAGCAAGGCCGCCGCCACGCCGGCAGCTTCGGATCCGCAAATCGCATCCGCCAAGGCCGGCGGTATGGTGTGGGTCAACACCGATAGCGGCGTCTACCACAAGGGTGGCCGCTGGTACGGAAAAACCAAGACCGGAAAATTCATGAGCGAGGCGGATGCCAAGGCCGCCGGCTACAAAGCATCGGAGAGAGACTAAGGACCAAGGAGAAACTATGAAGAGCAAGAACCTGATCACGAGAATTCTGTTCTCACTTTTCGCTGTAGTGCTGCTCGCTACCATGGCCGCGGCGCAAACCGCGCCCGCCAAAACCTCCAAGCCGGCCAAGACCACTTCCGCCATGGCAGCTCCGGCGGATGCCGATCTGCTGGACATCAATTCGGCCACCAAGGAGCAGTTGGACGCCCTGCCCGGCATCGGCGCAGCCTATTCCCAGAAAATCATCGACGGCCGTCCCTATGCCAAGAAGACGGACTTGACCCGTAAGAAGGTCATTCCCGCCGCCACTTACGCCAAGATCAAGGACAAGATTATCGCCAGACAAAAGTAGTTTCTGCAGCCTGTAGCGCCGGGAGCCTCGGCTTCCGGCGCGATCTTTCAGCCGTGAGTCTTAGGAGGCATTATGAGTTTTCTCGAAGATATGGCGGGCAAGGAAGTTAGCGGCATGCTGGCCAACAGCTCGAATCCGCTTGCGTCGTCAGTGATGCAGATGATCAACAGCCAGCCCGGCGGGCTATCCGGACTGATACAGCAATTTCATGATAAAGGCCTCGGCGGCCTGGTTAGCTCCTGGGTCAGCACCGGCCAGAACCTTCCCATTTCCGCCGATCAGATACAGCACGTTTTAGGCAGCGAACAGGTGAAGGAACTCGCGGCCAAGGCCGGCATCTCACCCGATGCAGTGAGCTCGCACCTGGCGCAGTTGCTGCCCACGCTGGTCGACAAGCTTACGCCCAACGGACAAGTTCCGCAGAGCTCGTCGCTGCTGGAAGAAGGCATGGGCATGCTGAAGAATCTCGAGCTGGGCAAGACTGGCACCGACTCTTAGGCGGAAGAACCACAAACCCTGTAACCACTAAGGACACGAAGGTGCACGAAGGAAAACCTTGGAACCAAACCTTCGTGGACCGTCGTGTCCTTTGGTGGTTAAAGGGTTAGCAGACTGACCACGACCCCACTTTTTGCTTCATTGCTTCCCTCGGCAGGGTGGAGGATAATGAGGTGCTGCCAGCCTTCTCACTGCCTGCTGACGGCCCGTGCCCGCGGTGAATCTGCCCAACTCCATCACGCTGACCCGCATCTGCAGCATTCCACTGCTGATCTGGCTGCTATCTACCAGTCATTTTCGCGCCTTTGACGGGGAGCAGGAGTTGCTGGCTTCGGCTCTATTCATCGCCGCTTCCATCACCGACGGCATCGACGGCTATCTCGCCCGGCGCCGCGGCCAGATCACGACCATGGGCATACTGCTCGATCCCCTGGCCGACAAGCTGCTCATCGCCGCCGCCTTTATCGCGCTGGTGCAATTCAATCCCAGCCTGGTTCCGGCCTGGATCGCGGTCGTGATTATTGCGCGCGAGTTTCTGGTGAGCGGCTTGCGTTCGATTGCCGCCTCGGAAGGTTTCACCATCGAGGCCAGCGATCTGGGCAAGTTCAAAATGCTGGTGCAAATAGTTTCCGTGGTCGCCGTCATCCTCGACCACCGCTGGAAGGAATGGCCGGTAGGCCATTACATTTTTCCCGTGCACTGGATCGCGATTGTCGCCATATGGTTCATGGTCTTTCTGTCGCTGATCTCGGCCCTCGATTATTTTGTGGCGTTCTGGTCGAAGATCGATCGCCAGGTGGTGAAGAGCCGCCGTCGCGCTTTCATCCTCAGCCGGCGGAGAAAACGCGATGTGCCCGCTACCTGATGGCCGTTCCACCCGCCTGACTTGTGTCTCCAGTAGCGCCCAGCAGAGCGAATTTTCTCCCGAAGAGCAAGGCATCCTGCTGCAGCTGGCGCACCAAGCCATTGCCGCGGCCCTCGATGAGCGCGGGCTCTCACTGGATGCGCCTACCGCGCACCTGGCTGAGCCGCGCGGCGCCTTCACGACTCTTTACTACCGGGGAGGACTCCGGGGCTGCGTCGGCTACGTCCTTCCCGTGACCCCGCTCTATCGCACCATTGCAGAAAGCGCGCGCGGCGCCGCCTTCGACGACTCACGCTTTTCGCCGGTCACTCGGGACGAGGCCCGCGAACTGCGAGTTTCCCTCAGCATCCTCTCGCCGCCGCAGCCCATTCGTGCCGATCAGGTAGAAATTGGACGCCACGGCCTGCTGGTCAGCCTCGGACCCTGTCGCGGCCTGTTGCTCCCGCAAGTAGCGGTCGAGCACCACTGGGACCGTATCGCTTTCCTCGAACAGACCTGCAGAAAAGCCGGTTTGCCGCCAAACGCCTGGCAAACCGGCGCAAAGCTGGAGGCCTTCACGGCCGAAATCTTCGCTGACGGAGAGTGATCGTGTGGTCGCGGGCGACGCGCCCGCGTCTGGCTTCGCCTCCGCACAAAAAAATCAGGGAGGCCGAAGCCTCCCTGAAATAAGTTTTTGCTGCGGGAAGAATTACTGCGGATCGAGTTCCACGTTGTCGCCGACGTGCACATCCTCGAGCGCAAACACAATCATGCCGGTCGCGGTCGTCGGAGTGGTGTTGATGACCACGATCTCCCCTACCGCCCGGCGTGGCATGTCCGAAACCCGGATCGATGGGCCCTTGGTCTTGGTGAACATATTTCCTTCAATCGACGGCTGATACTTCTGGGTGTCCTCCGAGGCGGACGCCTTGAACGAGAGCGAATCAACCGGGTCTCGCAGGTCCGCTTCATACGTGCGCACCGCGCGGAAGTAGTCGCCCACCTTGACTCCCTGATTGGCGCCCACATTCATGTAGATCTTCGAACCGGTTCCCAGCAGAAGATCGAAATCCTTGGCCAGCACAATGCGCCCGCTGGCGCCGCCGTTGCTCGGCAGGAAGCGGTCAAACCGCTCCGGCAGGTGGAAGGCGATGGTAGGCCGTTCGGTAAATGGGACCGCATAGTCTCCCGGAACGATGGACTCGCAACTGAATTCGACGCGCCCTACCGCCATCTTGTTTCGGGTATCGACAATGCGCACCCAGCCCAGTTCAGCATAGGGCTGGCCCATGGCCTTCAACATCGAGTGTTGCCCGGCAAACAATTCGTACTCATTCGGATCCACGAGTTCGCGCACGATCGCGTACTTCTGGCCCGTCTGGTAACCCTGGCCGGTCAGGAAAATGGTGTCATTGGTGGCGAACTTGGTGGTGTTGGGGCTTTCCAACCCGCCCGCCACGAAATTTGCGTTCGGCATCAGCTCTTTGCTGACAAAGCCGCCGCAATACAGATCCGCATTGGTTGGGGTCTGGATCCGCTCAGCCGGGAAGGTTCCCGTCGTAATCTGGGTGTTCTGCGGAGCAGCCTGGTCTGCCGAAGCGGAATCGGCTTGCTGCGCAGCGGCCGCCACCGTCAGGCACAGCAACAGCAAAAGTCCTGTTTTCTTCATGTTACCTCCAAAATCGAGGCCGGGGCCCCCGCCGGCTTTGTCCCGCTAACTCGCGCAAATCAAAGGGCTTTCAAGTCGCACAGTAACAAGGGGATAGGGGTCGGTCAAGGTTACGCTGGTGTTATCGTGGGTACGTTAAAAAGTTTGCCCGCATTCATTTGCCATAATCCGTTGTTGCATCTGTAATTACGCGCCTGTAATATCCCCAGTCGTTCTCCGATCATGACTGCTGCCCCCAACAGCTACCTCGCCAGATTTTTGCCCCTGCGGCTACCCCGGGTGTGCGTGGCCGTGACTGATTCCGATCCCGCCGCCTTAGTGGAGAAGGCAGAGGCGCTTATTCGGGATAACACCTTTCTGGAGTTCAGGTTAGACTATTTGCCCCGGCCCTCGCTCGCGCTCCCCAGAATCAAGCGCTTCATGGAATACCATCCCCACCTCACCGCCATTGCCACCTGCCGGCGCACGGCCAGTGGGGGAAAGTTCAAGGGCTCGCTGGCCGCCCAGCTGGACATTCTGGGCAAGGCCAGTGCGGCCGGCTGCCAATTGCTCGACATCGAACTGCAGAGCGCCGCTAAGTGCAAGCCCGAACAGGTGCAACGCCTGCGGTCGAAGTCTGCCTTGATCCTTTCCTACCACGATTTCCGGGCCACCAAAAATCTGGAACAGACGCTGGAAAAAATGGTGAAGATCCCCGCCGACTTCTACAAAATTGTCGGCACGGCCACGACGCTCTACGACAACGTGACCATGATGAAATTTCTGGAGAAGTTTGGCGACCGCCATTCTCTGGTCGGGCTGTGCATGGGTGAGCAAGGCATCATCAGCCGGTTGCTGGGAGTGCGGGCGGGAAGCGTGTTCACCTTCGCCGCGGTCAGTCCCGACGAAAAGACCGCGCCCGGTCAGACCACCGCCCAGGAGCTGCGCAACACTTACCGCATCGAGCAGATGGACGCCGCCACCAGAATCTACGGCGTCGCCGGCGATCCGGTAGCGCATTCACTCTCGCCGGCCATCATGAATGCGGCGCTGCGCCGGGAGAATGTGAATGGCGTTTATCTCGCGCTGCACGCCAAGACACTAAAAGATCTGCTGAGTTGCGTGCGCGATATTCCCATTCACGGCCTCTCCATTACCATGCCGTACAAGGAAGCCATTCTCAAGCACCTCGACAACACGGATTCCCACACCACCAAAATCGGCGCGTGCAACACCGTGGTGCGGGCGCAGGATGGAAAACTCTACGGATTCAATACCGACGCCGCCGGCGTGGTGCGGCCGCTGGAACAGCGCATCACGCTGGAGAAAGCGAAGATCCTGGTGCTGGGCGCGGGCGGCGCGGCGCGGGCCGCGGTCTTCGGCCTCAAAGAGCGGGGAGCCGAAGTTTACATCCTGAATCGCTCCGCCGGAGCGGCGCAAAAGCTGGCCCGCCAGGCGCGGGCGAGAACCGCCAAGCGCGCCGACCTGAAGAAGCTGGCATTCGATGTCATCATCAATGCCACCCCGGTCGGCATGGGCAACACGCGCGAGTCTCCGTTGAATGAGAACGAGATCAACGCGCGCTATGTGTTCGACATGATTTACGATCCCGCGGAAACGCGGTTGATGAAGATGGCGAAAGAGCGCGGCGCGGAAGCGATTCCCGGGATCGAGATGTTCGTGCACCAGGCGGCACGCCAATTTGAGATCTGGACCGGCAAGCCCGCGCCCTGGGATGACATGCTGCGGGTGGTCATGCTGGCGCTCAACGAACGCACCGCCGCCCGCCAAGCCGCCAAATCATAAATATGGAGGCACGGGCGTCCCGCCCGTGCAGCCGGGCAAAGCCCGGCAAAGTTTTGGCTGATCCGAAAACTAACCCCCAGGGCGAGCTGCGCTCACCCGCCCGAGGGTGTCCGGGCCTACGTGGATCGTTAGTACGGCTTGAAGTCCTGCCAGTACGTCAGGTTGACTACGTCCTGCAACATGGGAGTGCCGGGAGGCAACTTCGCCGGATCCAGGAACGCAGTGTCGAAATAGAAGTTACGGTTGGGCGCGTTATAGATCATGGTGCAGCACTTGTAAGTGCCCGTGGCGTACTCGGCATAGTACAAGCTGACCAGAGAACCTCGATAGCTGAGCGTCACTCCGCCCCAGTCCTGGACGAGGCGCAGGAAGTTGTGGACGCCACCGTCGGTGCCGAAATCGGCGCCGGTGCCGGCGGGTTGCGGGAAGTTCATGTTCTTTCCGCCTGCAATCGCCAGCCGGTAGTACGTGGGGCTGGCATTACGGTTGGTCATGTTCAACGCATTCACCATGCTGTTGAGATCCGACCAGCCTACGGCCGGATTGGCAACGGTAGGTGGATTGGATTGCAACGTCACCGCATCCGCGATTACCGCGGCTGCGGAGTGATTGATGTCCGCCGCCCCGTTGGGATTGCCCCAGAACGGATCACCCGCGTTGGAATTGTAGTCTCCGAAGACATACACCGGATTCTCGGCTGCGACGGTAAAGCCGCCCAGACCTGTGTCGGGACGAATCGGCAAGTTTCCCAGGCCGCCATCAACCAACCGTAAAGCATGGCGTGCCCCAGTCACGACGTTCTGCCGGCCGCCGTTCAAGCAATCGACGGTCTTGTAGGGATTGCCCACGGTCGCGATGCGCATACCGTTGCCAACATCGGACGCGCCCCAGGCATCCAGCACAGTATTCTCATCCACATCCTCGGTGGAAAAGCCGGTGGAGCCGAGTGGCTCCAGGGCTCCGTTAGGAGTCCCGGTAGCCGATCCTGAGTTGATCACATCTTCGAAGCCGTATTCTCCCTGCGTGATGTTGCCATTGTTCGGATCGGGCAGCATGCCGCGGCGGTCCGAGAAGTACACCAGGTACCCGTTCTGAGAGCTATAGCTCACACTGGGTCCGCTGGCCGGGATGGCTCCGAGCAACCAGCGGTTCAAGTTGCCTACGTCCAGTTCGACCACGTTCATGATTCCGTTGACGTAGCACTGCGTTCCCGCCAAGCCAGGATTGGTGTCGCGGGGAAAACCCTCGCGCGGATCGTAAAAGTTGATGGGATACCAGCTGTACTGCGAATTGCCGTTGACTACGGTTTTGTCCGACGGAACATCGACGGCAGTGAGCTTTCCGTTCCCATCCCGGTCAGCCTGCTCCTGGAATATCAGAATGGCGTTCGGGTGTACCGCGTTTCCGCCCAGCGTGTTCGGGATGGTCAAGCCGCGCGCAAAACCCAACTTCAGCCACTCCCGCGTGACTCCAACCCAATTCCCGCCGGCATTCAGATACTCGACCCGTAACCATCCGTCAATCAGCGGCCACGGATTGCCCGCGACTGGGGTGCAAGCCCCAGTGGGATGAACCCCTCCCGTCGGCACGCCTGGCCAATTTCCCTCAAAAGCGGTTCCGGTCTTCGCCATGGCCCAGGGAGTCACGCCAACTCCGGTGACCGTGTCGGTGCGTCCGCCCGCGCAATTGTTGTCGAGATTGATGTTGTCCGCATCACCGACCAACGCCGGCCGGTCTGGAACCAGGTCGGCCTGCGTGCTGGCCAGCAGGATGCGAATATTGGCTTTGTTAAATTCTCGCGACGATCCCATCGGCGTGGTGGCAGCCTCGCCCACCGGAGGTTTGCGGATGATCTGAATCTGCTGGGCTGCGCCATTTGCGCCTTGCACAAAAGGCAGGGAGAGGGGCTGGATGCCCAGCGAGGTGCCGTTACCAATGAAACTCTTGAAAGTCTGGGTCGAGGTGTTGGTCCAGGTGGCCACGTTGGTTTTTACGCCCGCGGGAGGAATCCCTCCACTCCAGCTGGCCAGCGGAATCGAGAACTTCAGGCAGTTGGGATCGGCCGTAGGGTTCGGCGGATCGCATCCCCCGGTCGCGTTGGGCGCCCACACATCACCCTGATAATTGCCGGCGGCGCTGTAGTTGTTCGCCAGGCGGTCACGAATGATTTGGCCTACGGCCGTGGTCTTGGCGTCGAGAATCAGCGGTCCACTGTTGGCGGCCAGGAAAAGATTGCCGTTGGTGTGCACCCGGCCCTGAAAGGCAAAGGGCGGGCCGGCAAAATAACTGAGATCGCTGTCGGAAAAAACACCGAACTGAAAAACCGGGATGAGCGACACTTCCACGCCCCGCGTCATGTTTACCGACGCTCCCCCCGGACGGGTAGCGATCACTTTCAAGGTGAGCGGAATAATCTGCGCGGTCAAGCCGGCGCTCGGTCCGGAACTGATGATGCTGGTGTGCGAGGCCGGGTTGCCGTTGGCGTCCGGCGTCCAGGTAATGCTCTCCTGATAATTCATGTTGGCGATCATGGTGTTGTCGGGCGGATTGTTCGCTAGATTGGTGAGCTGCGCGGGAGTGGGGGACTGAGACGACTGATACAACGCTCCCAAATTCGCGGTCAGCAACTCCATCCCGGATTCGGCGCCATAGTATGCCTGGTTGGTCTCCAGATCGTTGCCGCCAACCTGGCCCGCCCCCTGGACCATAAACAGAAGGCTTATCGCGATACCGGACAACAACGCCAGCACCAGCAAACTGGCGACCAGCGTAAATCCCCGTGATCGGCCCTTAGTCCTGCACATAGAATTACTCTCCTGAATCTCTGTCTCCTCGTTCTTGATCGTCAACTTCAGTTGTACCGGTCTCTGAACGACAGGCTGCGGGTACTCACCGACGTCGACAGCACCGTGCTCCTCGACCGATTTCCGTAAGCGTTAAGTGTCTGTCCCATCACCTGAATATTTACTTTGTGGACCTGGCTGGGAGAGAACGGAGCCAGCAGCGGGTTAGGCACGACGGAGCAGCCCGCAACCGCGCTGCCGTCGCAGTTGTCATACGTGATCGTCAGGCGGATGATGTTGTCCGCGACCGGCGACGGCGCTTGTCCATTGACCTGGCGCATCAGCCGGGGCGGCTGGCCCGTCGCGGCCGCCGGAACTTCCAGGAAATACGTGACCGCCCATATCCGGTTGGCCGCCGGATTGCCCCCGGGGATGATGTATTTGATATTCCCCTTGGCGGCCCCCGACTGGTTGATGCGCAGCGGGTCTCCGTTGGCGAATGTGATATTGGTGCTGCCGCCGGCCGCGGGCGCGATCCCGGTTACCTCGCCCACCGCGTAGCCCTTGGTGTTATTCAGCAGAATTAAATCGCCCACTTGAATGCCGGTGGGAGACTGAATCGCCGGAAAGCCCACCGGTGGAACCGCGGGAGGCGCGAAATTCACCACATCGCCGTTCGGGTTGGCAGCGGGAAAAGTGGCGGTGTACTGATTCAGGGGAAAGGCATAGTCGCTGTAAATAACCGTAATCGCATCCGACGGCGCTCCCGTGGCGGTGATGTTGGCCGGCCCTCCCAACTCCATGCCGTTACCCGGCCCGGGTATGATGCCGAACATGTAGTTGGTGACCGCCGAGCCGCCAATGACTCCCGTGGGGTAGGTATTATTCGCCAGCCACGCCTTGGTCGGATCCACCGCGAAGAACGAGGGCGTCGCTCCGGCTCCGTAGGGCAGCGACAGACCCCCGGGAGGCAGGCCCGACCCGGCCATGCTCACATCCTTGGCGATCAGATTCACCGTGGAGCGGACACTCTGTTGCATTTCCGACGACTGCGTAACCAGGATGGTTGCATCCATGCCGCCTTTGAACAGCTGCGCGGTGGCCCCTAGCACAATCAGGCCCAGGGCCATGGCCACCATCAATTCCACCAGACTGAAGCCGCGCGCGT
Source organism: Terriglobia bacterium (assembly GCA_963816025.1). Classification (GTDB taxonomy): domain Bacteria; phylum Acidobacteriota; class Terriglobia; order Terriglobales; family Acidobacteriaceae; genus JAIQFF01. The sequence continues at coordinate 360,666 of CAWFJA010000023.1, read as the reverse complement.
TATGTTCCGTGAATCGCATGTCTCTCCTCTTAGCGGTATGAAGAAATCAGGGCCTGCACCTGGTACGACTTCAACCAGCCCTGCGGCACCGGATAACGCACGGTGACAATAATCTGGCGAACGTTCGCATTGCCGGGCAGGTTCGTGATCTGGATCTGGCGCGTGAAGTTACCCAGGTTCACCAGCACGTCCGCGGCGGTGTTGGTGATCACTCCGCTCGGACCCGGAAGCCGGACCGGAACCGCGGGAACGTCATCTCCGGTGCCGTCCAAACCGTCCGGACCGGGGTCGGTCAAAGGGGTAAAGCCGGGAGTGAAGATGCCGGTTCCGTTGCCCACGTTCTGAATCATGTCAAACGTGATCTGGCTGGTTTGGCGTGCCGTGAAAATGCTCTCCAGAGCTTCGGCCGCCTTCTGCCGAGCCACGCTGTCGAGCTGCACCGAGTTCGTGTTGCCGATGGCCATGGCAAAGGTGGCCAGGACCGCCAGCAGGCCAATCATCAGCACCACGATGGCGATGAGGGTCTCGAGCAAGGCAAAGCCCTGTTGCCGGCGTGGTTGGTGCGTCATTTTTCTCGTCCTCACTGCTGAATCCATCGCGGGGCTCCTCCGTTGTTAAGCAGGCGCCATCCCCTGATCCTGCCGGTCGCGCCATACAGCGTGACCGCCCGTGAACTGTAGAGATCTCCGTTGCGCGCGACATACACGATCCCGCTGTTCAGGTTCCCATTGACGTCGTGAGCCGAACCGTCCGGCATGAACATCACCTGGTTCTTGATCGCTCCGGCTACGGCCTGATCAAAATCGATGGGCGTGGCTCCGTTTCCGAATCCATCCGGCACCGTGGCCGCTCCGTTGGGCAATCCGGGCAGGGTCTGAAACTGAATGTCCTGGGGCAAGGTCACGGCGGTGACCTGGGTGGCTGCGGAGAGGGCCGTGCCCGCGTCCCAGCGGAAAATCTGAACACTCTGCGCCGTAGGCGCGCCCATCGGAGTAAGAGCGCCCGCGGGAGCGGCAAGGCCAAAGCACACGATATATTGCTTGCGTTCAGCGATGGCGCGCTGCCGGGCCACTCGGAGCGGCATCAGCGCACTCTCGAAAGCCTGATTGGCTTTGGCGTCCCTCAGCGCCGGCTGCAACGCCATAAATGAGATGCCGCCCACAATCATGAGCACGCAGATCACGATCATCATTTCAAGCAGGCTGAAGCCGCGGGCGTCGCATCCCCGGTTCGAGCGGTGCGAAAGCTTCATCTTGTGATCACTCTTCATTGCCCGGCGCAGCCTCCATGTGCCGCCTCTGTGGCGGATTTAACGAAAACCAGAACTTGTCTTGGGAGAGAATGGCCGGAAGCGGGGGAGCTTCCATGCAGCCATCATCGTAGGGTCAGTCTGGGCCTGCGTCAAAACACGAGAGTCACACGACGGAAGGGTTCTATTCGACCCTTTGGTAAGTAACCAATCGCCTGGTTACTGACACAGCGGAGCGGGGCACCGCGGCCTTAACTTTGGGTGATCTTCCAGGGCCGGGCGCCGGCGGAAGGGGCGTAGCCGGTCACAATGCCGTCCTCCGAATCCGCGGCGGCGCTGTGAAATTCGGAGTGAAAGTGGAGACGGCCATCCGGTGTGGGAAGAGGCAATTTCGCGGAATCGTCGATGTCCACTCCCGCGGCCGCCATGAGCTCTCCAAAATCCATGCAATAAACCGCACACAGACTCAAGATCTTGGCCATGTGCCGCGGCAGCCTGCCCAGGGCTTCGTAATCGGAGAGCATGCCCAGGGCAATGGCATGCTCGCGGTTTCCCAGGATTTGCGCCACGGACCGAGTGAGCCGATGCGCCGCCCGAAAGGTGAGACCCGCGCGTCTGCGCGAGATTCGCAGCAAGTCGGGAAACCTCATTCTCTCTTCTCTATGGCGCGGAGAAAGTGGCGCAAACTCCAGGTACCCGGCTCTGGCTGGCAGACTTACCTGTTCCTGTGGAACAAAATCCATATCGACCAACCCGAGAATCCGTGCCTCCGTCGGTAAACGGAGCGGCCAGCGTCCCCAGGGCGGACGGCTCGGCAGCAACACGATTTGCCGATCGTCAATCCATTGCAGCCGGCAACAGGTCAACCCGCTGGGCTGCTCGACCAGCCATAGCAGGCGCCCCATGGAAACCTGCTGGATGCCGCGAACTCGCTGAGCGTAGTACCGATCGACCCGCGCAACCTTGCCGGGCACAAGTTCGGGACAGGCCATGGCGTCGCCCCTTCCGATCTTGACAAACAGGAAACGAGGACGGCCACTGCACTCCCCGCGGGGCGAGCCGGCGGATGAACTCCAGAATTCTTTGTAATCACGCATCGGCGGGCGCAGGAACGGATCGAAACGGTCTTCCATCGGAGTCACCAGAACGGTGCGCTCCGGGTGCAGCCGCATTTGCAGGCGGGGAATCTGCTGCAGGTCAAAACCAAACATCCGCAGCCAGTCCGCGAAGCGATATCCGGTGCTCTCGCTCAGGGCCGCGATCTGGCAAACATGGGGCGTGACACCGGTTTTCAGCTGGTAGAAGAAAGTTGCGGGAATGAAATAGGGCGATCGGCTTCCGTAGCGCCGGCGAGTCGCGGCGGAAAGCTGGGTGATGGATCGCCCTTCCTGGCTCAATATATTCCTGATGCTCTCGACTCGAGATCCCCAGCCACACCGCGGCGCAGCGGCTTCGCCGGTTTCGATCCCGCGAAACGAAGGCCCTGCGCGAGGTATCCGGTATAAACCACGAACCGCGGCAGTCGCGTTCATTCATCGATACTAGCCCGACTCCTTCCTCGGTCAGCACAGACCGGTGCTACCTCTTTTGGTCCATCGTTCTTTCTTGCAGCGGACCGTTCTCTCGGCTCGCGGGACGTCGGGCAGTGCGCTGTGCCTGCGAATCGCCAGGGTCGGCAGACCCCGCGCCTGGCGCCTTCCCCAGGCCCTCGAGCAAGAAATATTCAACTCGGCAAACTCATGATGAACTCTTTCCGCGAACCGAAGGTCAGGACTGGAAGCGATGCACTGCTTTAGCGCGAGATCCGCAACATCACCGCCAGCAGCGAAGCCCCGACGTTCAAGGCGCCCAGCAACATGCCCCACACCGCTTGCGTGCCCAGAGGATCCACCGGCCGGCCGAGCACCCGCCACAGTCGCGAGGAATCGAGAGCAGCCCAAAGCGAAACCATCGCCCACACCGCCCAGCAAGTCACCGGCAACTGGAACACGCGCAGATGCTGGGCCGCCGGCCCCGGATTCACCGCAAAAAACAGGACGACACACGGAACCAAAACCAGGAGCGCCGCTATCGCCAGACCCGCGGTCGCCGCCGCCCGGATCAGGAGAGGCGTGTCATTCGTGAATAGCATGTTGGGTTGAGCTGGCCGAGACCAGCAACCCAGCATACTTTCCGGACGTGCCGGGTTGAGAATTGGCGACGTTCGTCGGTTGACCGACGAAAGAAAGGGCCCGATTCTGCCGTGGATCTTCCGGTTCTCGCCCTCCCCGAAGTCGAAGAAGATGGGGCGGCCACGCGGAATCGTGATCGACGGCCAAATCCGAGTTTTTCAAGAGCCCGATTCAGTTTGTCGGTAGACCGACGAGGGGCGGTTTTCTATCGCGTGTTTTTCGAACACTTCGGATTTCCTCCGGCGAAAAAAATATGGTGTTGCTCACTGGGTTCTATCCCACGGAGGATTCTCGCGATGAAAAAACTGGCTCGTTTGATGATTGCAACTCTGGTGCTTCTCAGCGCTGTATCCATCTCTTCTTTTGCCGACGGCGGAGCTCCGACACCCCTGTGCTCACCCGGACACTGCGGCGGGAAGTGAGCTGCAGGTCTCGGGAAGCTAAGATCTAAACTGCTTGTGGGCTGTCTGGTTTGCGCGTAGCCTTCCAGTGCGGCCCATGAACTTCTCCCGCCTGGCGACGTCTGTCCTGTGGTTCATGCCTCTGGCGACGCAGTGTGTAATCGCTCTGGTCATGCTGCGCCGTGGACTGGTTGCGCAATTCCCCTTCTTTTTCAGTTACACCCTTCTGCTGCCGGTACGGGATTTCACCCTCTACTTTCTGCCCAACCCGGGTGACCGCTATGCGAGCGTTTTTTTTGGGGGGGAGGCTGTCGCGATCCTGTTGTCTTTCGCAATCATTTTCGAAATCAGTTGGCATTTCGTCCGGCGCTATCCGTTCCTGAGAGTTCTTCTCCGAGTGCTTTGGATCGCGGCCGTGGTTGCCGGAGCGGCGGCCCTGGCCATGCTGTTCTGGACCAAGGGTCCGGCAGGAACCGATGTGGCTCTGGGGTGGATCACCCTGAGTGAGCGTTCTGCCCGTTTCATGCAGGTGTGTCTGCTGATTGTGGCGATCGCAACGATGTCCCGCCTGGGACTGACCTGGCACGACTATTCTCTGGGGATCGCCGCCGGTTTCGGCTTGTATGCGGCCCTGGACCTGGTTCTGCTTGAACTGCGCGGCCACCTTCACGTCCTCTCCGGCGGGACCTTTGTGTTACTGCGGTCGGCGGCATATAATCTCGGCGTCCTGATCTGGGCCTTTTATTTCCTGCGCCCCCAGGGTGGCAATCCGATTGACCGTTTGCCCGGCAACAACCTGGCAAACTGGAACGACGCACTGACTGAGCACGTGGACAAATGGTATCGACGATAACAATTCTGTTGGCTAGTGTTTTGTCCCTTTATCTGGTCTGGACGATTTTTCGCCCCGGGCTGCCCCAGATCAAGAGTCTGGAAGACTGGGAGGCAAAAAATCACGCCGTCGATCCCGAATTGTTCCGGGTCCTGCTTGACCCCGCCGAAGAAAGTTATCTTCGCCAGTCGCTGCCGCCGGATGAGTTCCGGCTTTTCCAGAGAAAGCGAATTTCCCTGGCCCTGCGCTGGCTGAATCTGGTGGCAGAGAATGCTGCCATGCTGATGAAATTGGGGCACTTGGCGAAGGCGGGCGCGAATCCGAGGCTGGCGAAAGAAGCCGAGGATTTGATTTACGCCGCCCTTCGGCTGCGCCTGAATATGGCGCTGGCCGAGCCTTGTCTATGGCTCAAGTGGTTGTTTCCGGGCCGGACATTGTCGTTCCCCACGGTGGAGATACGGTATGAGGAACTGCTGGGATACCTCAGCCGGATCAGGCAACAACGGCAGGTGGGCATGGAGCAGGCGTTGATGACGGGCTGAAGATTCGTCTGGTTGAAAAGGGACCGCCTCCCGAATACCAGTTTCTGTTTATCTCCATTTGAAAAGCTGGGCAGGAGCTGGGAAAGGTTTTTCCTTTTGTGCCGTTAAGCGGACATGTAAGGAGGTGTCCTTCATGGACCCGCAGACCACCGATTAAAACGGGGAAACTAGGCCACTCACATGGACTCGGGTAAATGGATTCGGGAGTTGCGCGAAGAGCGATTTGTTAAGTCCAGCGACATCGAGCGCATCAGCCGGTCAATTGCCGACTTTAAGGGCAACGCCGATTTCTATGTTTCGCACTCGACTCTGGCCGATATAGAAACCGGGTCGGTTCCCAGCATCCACAAACTCTTTAGCCTGGCCGCTTGCCTCAAGGTCTCTCTCGAGGAGCTCCTGCTGGTCTTCGGAATTGACTTGAATGAAGTGCGGCAATACGCCGGCCAGCCGGAACCGGGCTTGCCCCGGCCCCAGACCACAGAGGTGCGGGAATCCAGTTTCCGTTTTCAACTCAACTTCGACACTGCCTTCAACAGTCACGAAACCAGCCTGCTCAAATTGAATCCGCAGGAGCTGGCCTCCCTGCCGCCCGCCCTGCGCAAGCGCCTTGATCCCAGAAGATACCGTTACGCCGTGGTGGGCCTTAAAGACGACACCATGGGCGAGTTGATCCCTCCCGGATCCCTGGTCGAAGTCGACGTGATGCAGAATGCGGTCCAGGTATTTGACTGGAAGACGATTCGGGAACGTCCGGTATACCTGGTCTGGCATACCGACGGGCACAGCTGCTGCTGGTGCCAGCTGGAGGGGAAAGAACTGACCCTGCTGCCCTATCCGCTCTCCCGCCAACCCGTGAGACGCTTCAAGGTTCCGCGCGAGGCCTCGGTCATCGGCCGCGTGGTCAACGCCTGGCTTCCCTTTGAGCAACTACCGAACAGCGGTTCCACGCACTAGGACTGCTCGCCTTCCTTGCCCACGACTTCGAGGGCGATCGCAACATTCAGGAAGTACAATTCGGTGGAGGTGGGGAGTGCGCTCACCGGGACGGTCGCCCGGTAGGCCTGCAATGATTTCCAGGTCTTCAGCACGGTGAGGATCTCGCCCCGGGTAAAGCGAATGTAATCCTGCAACTGGATTACATACTCCGCCAATCGCGTAGTCAGCAGGCGGTGAAAGACCTGCTCATGGCAAGCCCGCAATGCCCCGTCCGCCGCTTGAACTCCCCTCTGCTGCGAGAGCTCAGGATGGAGATACGTTCCGCTGTTGCAGTCTCGCAATGACGCCAGGTAAATCATTCTGGTCAGGTCGTTGGGCAAAGTCTCTAGGACGGTCTGGCTGACATAGTCAACCAGGGATTCGGGGCAGGATGCGCTCTCGAATAAGGCTGTGGATTGGGCCAGAGAGCGGGAAAAAACAGGGGGCAACACCTGAATCGGCGATCTCGAATCCAGCCGTTTCTGCTCAGGCTCAATGGCCATCTAATTCTTCCGACGCGCAAGAGAAGCAGGGTCCCAAAGCCTGACCCGTCCCGTTAGAAGATCAAATGCGTGTCTGGCGGGTCAGTGCCGATGCACACTTATCACTGCGATTGTACTCTGGCCGCTTGAGCTTTCAAGCCTAGACTAACGATTTTCCAGCCGGTTTTCGCCAGCGTGACCCGGAGTCAGCCGACCCCGGCTACAGGTGCACGTGCGGACTCTGTCCAGGATTCTTGCGGCGTGGAGGAGGGCCCTTGATGACTTTGACTTCAAACTGCACCGGCAGTTTTTTGGGAGGGTAGCAGGCCGCATTGTCGCAAGCCTGGTATTTCAGTTCTCCCCGAATCATGTACCTGGCGGGAATCACCTCGGCCAGCGGGCGCACTTCCACCACCACCGGGAACTCTCCGGTGTAGACGCTCAGTTTGTCCTCGGGCGCAAAAGCGAAACTCATCTCAGCGCCCGCGGGATAGGTGACCCTTCCGATCACAATATCGGTGGGAGCGCTCAGCTTGAGCACGGTGGGAATGAGAAATTCAGACTTGGGCTGGTTAGAATTCACGTGAAAGCCCGGGCCCACATGAAAGCGTAGATTCACCGGGTTCGACTTCCCGCGGGTCACGGTCGCGACCGGCGAGGGCGTCATCGAAACCGACGGAGTCCTTCTCCCCGGAATGTCCTGGCTGACCAAAAGACCGGCGGGACTCTCCTGCCCGGCCGCGAACGCGGCCAGCAGAATCAATCCGGTCGAGGCCAGACCCGGCACGATCTTTCGCCACATGAACATCGGAAAATGTTATAAGGATTTGGATTCGCCGGCCAGATTACTTTTGCGCCTGCACCGCCTGGCCCTCGGCCAGCGCCTTCTTGATACTATCTTCGATTTCGCCCCGGCCTTTCAGCCCAAACACTTTGTCCACAACTTTGCCATCGCGCCCAATGTAGAAGGTCGCCGGCAAAAACTGCACTCCGCCGTAGGCGTTTCCCACTTCTTCTTTTCCCACCAGGATGGGATAGTTCACGCCCAGGTCGTGGGCGAACTCTCCGATCTCCTTGGGACTGGCGTCATCCATGGCAATGCCCACGATCTGCAATCCCTGCGGGCCGTACTGCTTCTGCAACTCGGCAAACCAGGGCATCTCGATCTTGCAGGGCTGGCACCAGGTGGCCCAGAAATTCAGCAACACGCCCTTGCCGCGGAAATCGGACAGATGGACGGTTTTGCCGTCGAGCGATTCCAGAGTGAAGTCCGGCGCCGCCTGGCCAGTCATGCTGGGGCCCGCGCTGGCGGTCTGGCCGGAATTCCGCCGCGCCATCTGAAAGCCGAACACAATCATGACGGTCACCACCATGGCGACCACGATAATGATCACTGGATCGCGTTTCACGACATACTCCTTAATTTACATTGCGAATTAAAGCGCGAATCGATTCAGGAACGATAAATAGTTCGAGATGATGGTGAAGCGCCCGAACACCAGCAGCACGCCCAGCACAATCAGCAAACCCCCGCTGGCCACTTCGAGCGCATGCATGTGCATGCGAAAGCGCTTGTAAAACTTGAGAAAGCGTTCGATGCCGAGCGAAGTCAGCAGGAAGGGCACGGCCAGCCCCATGGAGTAAACCGCCAGCAACAAAATGCCCTTGGCCACCGAGTCCTGGGTCGCGGCAAAGCCCAGGATGACGGCCAGGATCGGGCCCACGCAAGGCGTCCAGCCAAAGGCAAAGGCGAAGCCAATCAGGAATGCTCCCCAGGGTGTGCTGCCGCCTTTCACAGAATGCATCCGGGCGTCGGTGTACAACGCCTTGATCTTGAACAAGCCGGTCAGGTGCAATCCAAAAAGAATAATGACCACACCCGCCACCTGCGCCAGCACCGATTTGTAGCGCGCCAGTAACTGCCCCACCTCGGTCGAGATCGCGCCCAGGGAAATGAAGACCACGCTGAAACCGAGAATGAAGCCGATGGAATTCAGCATCACTCGGCCCAGAAGGCGGGATTCCTGGGTCTTCAGTTCCTCCACGCCGGCCCCCGAAATCAGCGAAACGTAGCCTGGAACCAGCGGCAGGACGCAAGGCGAGAGGAACGAAACCAGGCCCGCCAGGAAGGCCGCTATGGGAAGAGGAAGAGTAGACATCAAAGTTTATTGTACCTGCTGCCGCACCCGAGCCCCAGCCAATATCCGGTACCACCACAGGCCGGGTGGAGACAGTCGCCCTCGGCTGTCCGGGTGAGCTTTTGCTCGCCAGATTTTTTCCAACCCAACCATTTTCGACCGCCGCGGAGCTGCGCTCCGCCGGACAGCCGAGGGCGGCTATCCCCACGTGGTCTTTGCCGATCCCTTTATTGCAGATGCGCAGGGAACTCCAAGGTTGCAGCTATTTGCTCTTGGTTGCAGGAGGCTCCACGGCAGGCGCCGGCTGCAGTTCTGCCGGCGGCGATGCGACTGCCTTGCGCAGAAACCCCGGCGGAATCGACGCGGTCAACACCGTGCGATTGTCATGTTGCTGAACTTTTAATCCGTCGAAAAACGCTTTCACGTCGGGATCGCTTCCCGTGGTTGAAACATTCCCTTCCGCCGCGTGAAAGAGCTGGAGAAACGTCCCCAACTGTTCCGTCAACTGCCGGGCCTCGTCCGGGCTGCCGGTAAAGGCCTCCGCCCGGAAACTCACGTGCCCCAGATAGCGCGCGGACGCCACCACGGTGGCGGGCTTGGTAAACAAAAATGACAGGGCATTCCGGCTGGGCAGGCTGCCCACCGGATCCACGTTAAAGATGGCCCAGCCCAGGCTGGCCAGGGGAACATACTTGTAGTAGCGGCGCAGCATCGCAGGCCCGCCAAAGGGAGAAGCCACTTTGCGCGACCGGTCAATGATTCCGCGTATCACCATGGGATCGTCCTGGTTCGACGCCGCCACCGTATCGAAACCCAGAACCGCGACCCGCAAAGTGCGGCCTTCGAGGGGAATGTTGTAAATGTCAACCGAGCTGTAATGGTCCACCGACCCCGAGATCTTGCCCAGGTAAGCTCGCAGCCGCTCCCCTTCGATCCGGCCGACAAACACTTCCGAAAATCGCGGCGGGGCGGGAGTGGCGGGGTTGGCATTCTTCTTGACCACCGGATAATGAATGGCGAAGGCCGCCTGATCGAGGTCGCGCTCAAACTGGAACCCGGTCGCCTCGATGAACTGCTGGTATTCGGGCTCGTGGGGGACGTCCGGTATCTGGCCGGCGATATTGGCGCGGCGCAACCACTTCAGATTGACGTAAAAATAGCCGTCCGCGCCGGGAAGCAGGCGGGCCGGTTCAGGTGGGGCATGATGGCGCAGCACGACGGCCAGAGCGATGGCGGCGATGACCAGCACCACGCCGAACAGGATGGGGAGTCGACGTCGTATCCGCATGAAGTACGACCGCCGCGACGCCAATCTCAGCAGCGTGAGCGACGATCAGGGAGCAGTAATCATATCAGGTTGCAATGTGTGGGGCGGGCGAGGGCGCCCGCCCCACACGGCTACTGCAGTTTGGCGTACTCGGCTTTGGCTTCTTTCAGGATGGGAACATCGGGGTCGGCATCTTTCCAGGCCGCAAAGAAGTCCTGGTAGGCCGCCTTCGCTTTGACTTTGTCTCCCTGCAGCGCATACGCCCTTCCCAACCCCAGCCGCGCCAGCGGATAGAGCGGGCTGCTGAGACTGACGCCGCGATGATCCAGAATCTTCTGATACTCCGTGACTGCCTTCCCGCCATCTCTCAAATGCAAATACGCGTCTCCGCGCACGTATATTGGCCAATACTCGGCTCCGCTAGGCGGCGATCCCAGTTCATAAGGGGTGGCCAAGTCGAGCGAGGACACGGCTTGCGCAGCCTGGTTCGCATGTATCTGGTTGGCCGCCCGGGCCACAGGTAGCCAGACCATGTTCAGCATTGTGTCGCTGGGGTATTCCCGGGCCAATTCTTCAACCAGCTTCTGAGATCGGGCGGCGTCTCCGGCCAGAGAAAACAGGTCCGCCGCCCCCAGGCGGGTATCGTGGTCGTCAGTGACGGCAAGCGCTTCCGTCGCCCTTTGTCTCGCCGCCAGCGCATTGCCAGTTTCACTCTCGCAAAAGCCGTCCAATATTTTCACCGCGGCGGAGAGCTCCTTCATGCCTGCGTTTTGTGCCAGAGTTGCTGCCTGCGAGTAACTTTGCCTCGCATCCTGTAGCTTCCCAACCGCGCACCGGGCGTTCCCCTTTAAGAGGAACATGACGGGTTCAAACGAGCTGCCTTTGGTCGCCTCGATGGCGTTCTGCATGCCGGTCTCATCGCCCCGCTGGAATGCCAGCACGAAGCGGTCGCCGGAATCAGAATGTGTGCTTAGCTTCCGGGTCGAGGACTGATCCAGAATGGCCCTCGCTTCGTCGTAGCGGCCAAGATGCTCGTAAGCGCCGGAAAGGTTCTGATACGCGAAGCGGTCTTTCGGGTCGAGGCGCATGGCCTCACTGGCATTGGCCAGCGCCTTCTCGTGCTGCCCCGTTCCTGCGTACAGAAGTGCCAGGTTGTCCCACGGAACCGAGTCGCGAGGATACGTCTGCTTCCATTGCTCGTAGATCGCGATGCTTTTGTCCAGGTCTCCCGTTCCTTCACTGTAATAATGAGCCGAGATGTAGAACTTCTCCCGTTCACTGGCGCGGTCTTTCAGATCAAACGCCTTGGTCAGGTTTTCCCGTTGCAGTTTGGCTTGTGACAGATTGCCGTAAACCACGCCCAGGGTCGCGTACGCCATGGCGAAATTCGGGTCGAGCTCGACAGCCCGCTTCAAGTGTGGAACGGCGCCGTCGTCGTTGAGCTTCGCGTGCTCAGCCTGGCCCAGGGTGAATGCCTGCAGGGCCTCCAATGAAGACGTGGTCGCCTGCTGCAGCGGGGTGGTGAACTTCTGCACCGACCCGATGGACTCGCCCAGTTTCTGCCGCAGATCGGACGCCGCCTTGTCCAGCGACTTCAACACCAGTTCCTTACTATCGGCCTCCGCCTGCGCCCGCCCCAGAGAATCGCCGCTTTGCGCGTTCACCGCGTTCAGGTCAATCACGTAATGGCTGCCCAGTCCCGAAATCGAACCGGTCAGCATGGCCTTGACGCCCTCGCGAATGCAAATCTCACGCGCCACATCGCTGGTCACGCGCTCGTCGGGAGAGCGGCCCATGAAGCGCAGCGCTTCCTGGATTCGCGATTGCGGCAAAACGTTCAGATACGGCGACTGCTCCAGTTGCACCGCCAACGCTTGTTTCAGGGTCCCATCGAAGACGCTGTCGCCGGTAGTGTTGACGAAGTCAGTCAGCAGGATGGAATCTTTCTCGGTCAGCGCCTGGCTGCGCCGCGAGTAGAAGAAAAATCCGGCGGCGATCGCGAGCAGCAGCGCGGCCACCGGCAGCGCAATCTTCCACCACTTCTTTTTGGCGGGAAGCTCGGCGACTGCCACGGCCGCCGACACAGGAGCGGCCTGCACCTTGCCACTCGAGGCCGCCGCCTGCCGGGCGAAGGCCGATGACCCTGAGCCGGGCATGGGCGCGACCGCCGAAGAAGAAACCGGCGGGTCCTGCACCACCGCGATGCTTCCGGAACTGGCTGCCGCCACGGCCCGCCCCGTGTCCGTGTCCCGCTTCAGACGCTGCAGGTCAGAGCGCATGTCGGCGGCATGCTGATAACGGAGGTTGCGGTCTTTCTCCAGCGACTTGCTGATGATGCGCTCCAGCTCGGACGGCAGATCGGGATTCAACCGGATGGGAGGCGTGGGCAGCTTCTCCAGAATTGCGTTGAAGATCAGGGCCGAAGTATCTCCACGAAAGGGCAGCGTGCCGGTCGACATTTCATACAACACCGCGCCAAAGGAAAAGAGATCGCTCCGGGCGTCGAGTTCCTTGCCCTTAGCCTGCTCGGGAGACATGTAGGCGACCGTTCCCATCGTCGACCCGGGGCTGGTCAGGTGGTCTTCGCTCATGGCGGTTGCCTGAGAAGCGCCGACCGCATCCATGCTGCCGCTTACCGCCGTGACCTTTGCCAATCCAAAGTCCAGAATCTTGGCATGCCCGCGCTCGGTGACGAAAAGATTGGCCGGCTTGATGTCGCGATGGATGATGCCCTTGGCATGCGCGGCGTCAAGCGCATCGGCAATCTCGATGGCCAGCGCCAACAGCGTGTCCAGTTCCATGGGACGCCCGGCGATCATGTGCTTCAAGGTCACGCCGTCCAGGTATTCCATGGCGATAAACGCCTGGCCGTTTTCCTCGCCAATGTCGTAAATGGTGCAGATGTTGGGATGGTTCAACGCGGAAGCCGCCTGCGCCTCGCGCTGAAAACGGCTGAGCGCCTGCGCATTCTTGGCCACTTCATCGGGCAGGAACTTGAGGGCTACAAAGCGGTGCAGACGGGTGTCTTCGGCTTTATAAACCACACCCATCCCGCCGCCGCCCAACCGGTCGACAATGCGGTAATGCGAAATCGTCTGCCCGATCATCGTTACAGCCCCATCATGGCTGGCAAAAGAAGAAAGATTAAGGATGCCATGTTAGGTAAGGCGGAGGAGCAAGTCAACGCGCCGGGGGGTTAGAGAGAGGAAGCAAGTTAGTTCCCCACCCCCGCTTTCGTAAGCAATAAAATCACTCTGCAGAAGTTCCCACCTGATCTGGCGGTTCAAATGATTTCCGCCATTCAAAACCAATTGTCGTCAGGCGCACCACCGTGCTCTTGGTTCTCGTTTGGTGCACCACCTATTTCTGTGAGTACCGCTTATCCAGCCGCTCAACTGACTCCTTGCTATCAGAATCCTCTGGAACACCCCATTTTTCGAAGAACTCATGTTGAGCATCCGAAGGTTTTAGTTCCCGATAGTTCAACCCCGTTTCGAACATCGAGTCTGGCGGTTCGCCGAGAACCAGAGAGACGGCTCTGCCTTCAGACTTTAGCTTCAGTAAGCCGTCCGGCGTTCGAGATTCAAATCGGAATTGCAAACGCTCACAAGATAGATCAGGGGCTTTCCATTCTGTCATGCGTCCATTGCCAGTGTCGGATTGAACAACGACTACCTTGTGTCCAAGGATGACATCCTCACGAAGTAAATGCGGATTTCCCTCTACATCTAGGAGGCAGTTTTTGGGTGGGTTTTGCATGTGCTCCTTAAAGGCTGCCAAACCTGTGGGTCCCATCTGCCAAGTAGTCTTGGCCTGGATAAGATCGAAGACGGTCATCCATCTGCCTTCGGGGAAGGTTATCTTCTTAACGAACTTGCCAGAGGAGAGCGGACCTATGCTGGAAACGACAACAGTCGTCCCGTCCGATCGTCGCGCAACCACCTTCTTGTGGAAAACCTCTCCCTCGGGATCTCGGTCAAAGTTGTAGCTTTCCACTTGGAGCACAAATGGCGCAACCCGAACTTGGGCATTGGCAAGATGCTCCACCATCAACCTGCTGCCCGCGAAGAAGCACAAGATCGCCAATCCTATGCTTAGAAATATCCAAATCAGTAGCTTCATGGGCTTCACCTCAAACCTTAGGTGCAGTTATTGGGGCAGAGGTCGCTGGTCTGGCACCCGAAGATGTTGCACTCCTGCCCAGTTTTAGGAGTACAAATCTTGCCAGTAGGCCTATAACATTGATCCTGTATGCAAGTCTTGATTCCCATCGTCCCACAAGTGCCAACCTCAGTGCATCCAAAGTCTTCGTCGGCATTTCCACTGATGTGAGGACAGCCAGGCGGCATCGCCACACCTACACTGAAGCTAAGCGTACACAACAAGAATGTGAATATTAGGCGTCCCATTGACCCTCCTTTTTGGGCAAGCCCGACACATACATACTGTCGAGAAACGAGGGTTTACGTTGGCAAGCAAGAGTTATTTTCTAACAACCTAGATTGCTAGAAACAGCTTCTGCTCAATTGAAGGACTGTGCCTTCATCCAACAGAGTGCACTCCGCGCCGAGCAGTTTGTCGAGAGAGAAACATTCAACAGCTCGTTTCAACTGTCGGAGCCATGGTCGCAGGGTTCCTTGCCGCACTCATCCCTGCAGTTGTAGTAACGATGTCCACCAAAAACATGTCTGAAAGCAACTGGGCTGACCACTTGGCAGAACAGCACATCTTCCGCGCTGCGGATGAACCATACTTTATCTTTCCGGTACTTGCTGCCTTTGTATTCGGTGTACTCAGCCACCGCTACTCCCGGTCGCTTTCTGCAGAGTGGGTCTGGGTGATCCCGCTGACCATCCTTCTTTGGAGCGTACTTACGTGGCGAACTGGCGGGTTCCGCCCTTATTGGACGGACGTCTGGAACAATTATTTTGGCCGTGATTGCGGGAGTTCCGAGTGTGCGTATGAATTGTTCGTGACTGGGCCCGTCTATACTTCGTTGGCGTACACCTTCGGCTGGCTGATCAAGCGAGTATTTCCCGCCAAGCTTTCATTGCTGCTGTAATATCGCGATTACACTCATTCACCGGATTGGGAGTGCAATCGCCTGGTCAACGACAGCACCAGCCACGCTAGAGGCCGCGTTTGGCGTGACTGCCTAAGTCTTTGTTACAAACCTTTCTTCGCCGGTACCCGCTCCTTCACTCCTCGGAATAATGGAATACGCTCTCCAGCGGTTTGCCGAACACGGCGGAGATTCGGAATGCAGCTTCGAGCGACGGCGAGTACTTTCCCAGTTCGATGGCGTTCACGGTCTGGCGGGTGAGGTGGATTTTTTCCGCCAGCTGCTGTTGCGTCATCTCTCCTTGCTCGAAGCGCAGGCGTCTGATTTCGTTGCGAATGATTCCCATATCAGGCTCCACGCCGGTATTGGACGATCTGGCATGCAGAGCGCATGATCTCGGCCGTCACCAGAATGAACAGCAGGGAGTTCGTGCCGAAAAGGATCGGGGGATCGAGTGCACCGAAAAAGCAGGCGCAGGCGATGCCCGTCGCCAGCCCGGCATAGGCGAACCGCATGGCCCGGAGCTCGATCAGTTTGTCGCGCTCGTCGCGCGGCGCCTTCGCTTCCCTGGGCGAAAAGATGGCCACTGCGACAGTCAACACCACCTGCACAAACACCAGCGCGATGATCGTCTCCAGCAAACCACCGAAGCCGAAACCACCGGCTTTTCGCCCGGCATGCAATACGGACCAGAAGTAGAAGCCATAAATAACCGCCATCGAAACCACTGAGATCCAGGCGCTTTTTTCGCGAAAGGACATGGTAAGCCTCTCTCCGTATCTAACTTTCACGACATAATGTAATATATTGTTTACTCTATGTCAAATATAATTGACATACAAAGAATACATGGTGTCGGGGAAGCTAAGGGCCATACTCGAAGGCATTGACCAATCGCCGCCTATCGCAGAGTTCAAGGACGAACAAGGCTCCACCCTGGGAACCATCCACTTGCCCATCGAGAAAGCGCTACCGGCTGCACTCATAAAGAATGACGATGAAGGTGAACGTCAAGCAGGACCAAAGCAAAGCGAGAAAAAGCAATAAATCGTCAGCATCCGCGATGGACAGAAACTGACGTAACATTGACACTGCTCTGCTGGAAGTTAGCATAGTGAGAGAAATTTGGAGGCTGTGATGGACTCATGCACCCGTAGCCGCGACGTTCTGCGCACGTCGATTTTGGTTTTGGCATCCCTGGCGATTTCAGGGCTGGCGTGGGGACAGCACGGTCAGGAATCAAGAGGGCAGGGTGAGCACGGGGGGAATCCGGGCCGTTCCGGTGGCCAGGGCCATGAGGGCGCTCCCAGCCGTGCATCGGGTCCCAGCCGCGAGAACTCTCACGTCCAAAGGGCCCCCGCGGGCGCTCGGGATGGCGGCAACGCGGGCACTCAGACGAATCATTCCGCGAATCCCGGCAATCGCGCTGGGAACCCGCGCGACAACCGCGGCGGGAACTCGCCCAGCTACGGCAGAAATACTTCCGGCAATCGCGGTGGGAACCCCTCCGCCAATCAGGGTCGGAATCCCTCCGGCAACCGGGGCGGATACAGCGCGAATAATCGCGGAGGCATGAACAGCCGTCGGGCCCCCGGGCGCACCGTATCGCTGCGAGGCGGTGGATCGGCCAGCTTTCGTCCGAACGGGCAGATTCGCGCCATCAACCGCAACGGAATGCGGATCCAACACAATCTGCGCGGCGGGCGCACCATCGTGACGGAACGGGGCGGAGTGCG
Organism: Terriglobia bacterium; assembly: GCA_963816025.1. Classification (GTDB taxonomy): domain Bacteria; phylum Acidobacteriota; class Terriglobia; order Terriglobales; family Acidobacteriaceae; genus JAIQFF01. The sequence continues at coordinate 343,811 of CAWFJA010000023.1, read as the reverse complement.
GATCGTGACCCGGGGCGGTGGCCGCGGCTACGTGCAGCGGGCCTACATCACGCGCGGCGGGCGTTCCTTTTATTCGCGCACTTACTATAACCACGGGGTCTATCGCGTAGGCATCTATCGCGGCTACTACTACGGCGGCCGGCACTATTATGGCTACTATCCCGGCTACTGGTACCATCCGGCTTTTTACGGTTGGGCATATCGTCCGTGGGGCGCGCCGGTGTACTGGGGAGTGGGAATCGGGGGCTGGGGTTGGGGGCCCTGGTACGGCTATTACGGCGGATATTTCGCGCCCTATTCGGTGTATCCGTCAGCGGCGTTCTGGCTTACGGATTACCTGATCGCGGCGAATCTGCAAGCCGCGTACGAGGCCCGAGCCGAAGCCAGGGCCGACGCAGCAGCGCAATACGATCAGTCGCAGCCAAACTACGGGGACGGTGGAGGAGGACAGGCGGCGAACTCCGAGCCGGTGACGCTGACTCCGGAAGTGAAGCAAGCCATCGCGGAAGAAGTTAAGGCGCAACTGGCCGCGGAGCAACAACAGTCCTCGGGCGGGCAGGCCGATTCATACGACGGACAAGCTCGGGGCGGACAGGCGCAGGCTCCCCAACCCGCGAATGGTGAAGTGCCGCCGGCACTCGATCCCGCGCGGCGCACCTTTATCGTGTCCAGCGATATTTCTGTCCTGTCCAATGGCCAGGAATGTGACCTCACCGCGGGCGACGTCATCACCCGCCTCACCGACACCCCCGATGCCGCCCAGAAAGTCACCGCCAGTGTCTCAGCCAGCAAGAAGGGTGACTGCGGCGCGGGCCAGCAAATTGCCGTTTCCGTGGAAGATTTGCAGGACATGCACAATCACTTCCAGGAACAATTGGACAACGGCATGAAGGACCTGGCGCAAAAGCAAGGCACGGGCGGCTTGCCCAAGGCCCCGGACACCGGCACCACGGCTTCCGATGTACCGCTTCCGCCGCCGGATCAGGACGCGGCCAAAGACCTGACCGATCAAGAGGCAGCCGCCGACCAGGCCGAGACGCAGGTCCAGCAGGAAAGCGCGGCAGGACCGGGCGGGGACCAGTAGCGCGCCCTTCGCCCGCCACCCCGCTCTCGGACAGCCTTGCAGCGCTGACACCCCGAGGCCCCGGTTCACGCATCCAAAGTTGTGTACTCCAATGCTCCCGACGAGGCTCGCCATGAAATTGTTTCGACTCGCCATCGCCACGTTTTCTTTGTCGGCCGCCTGCGCCGCCGTCGCCGTCGCCGCCCAAATTCCGCCGTCCGGCCAGAGCCTGACGGCGAATCCTGTGTACCAGAAAAACTGCGCGAAGTGTCACGGCAAAACCGCCGAGGGCCGCCACTTCGGTGGACCATCGCTGTTTTTGGACAAGCCCGCTTCCGCCGACGACCTGCGCGCCATCATCACCAACGGCAAACACCGCATGCCCAAGTACGCCGGCAGACTGACAGCGGAAGAAATCGACACGCTGGTCCAGCAGATCGCAGCGCTCAAGAAATGACTGAGAACCGAGAACCATCAACTAACAACTGGAAATAAATCCGCGAGCGCTACCAGTTGGTAATCGACCCATCCGGACGGAAGTAGGTTTGAGCCCGGGCGGTCACCGGTTCAGTGATTTCAGCGATCTTGGTCAATTGCTTGAAATCCAGTTCAACGCCCAGGCCAGGCCGCTCATTGGGATAGAGCTTTCCATTCTTGAAGTCCAGGCACACCGGCAGGTGGGGCAGAGTGCGTCCTTCGTAGTTGTACTCCATCAACACCGGCCCCGAAAAAGTTCCCAGGCTGTTGACCAGGGCCGCGGTGGCGATGGGTCCCGTGAAATGCGGAACGATTCCCACGAAATGGGTTTCGCAGATGGCGGCAATCTTCATCATCTCGGTAATGCCGCCGACGTTGGGCAGTGTGGCGCGAACAAAATCAACGTCGTGATCTTCCACCAGTTTGTTGAAGTCCCACCGATTGCCCCACTCTTCGCCCGCCGCCAGCGGAACGTTCACCTTCTTGCGCAGGATGGGAATGTCCTGCAGGAAGGCTTCCGTGCGGACCGGGTCTTCGACGAAGAACGGGGCCAGGTCCTCGATCAGGTTGCAGCCGCGAATGGCGTCGGGGAGATCGAAGCGCTGGTGGAAATCGATGACCCAGTCACCGTCTCTGCCGACTCCGTCTCTTGCCTGCGTGCACTCGTCGCGCAGATGGGTAAGGCGTTCCCGCGTGTTGTAGGTGGTGTTGGCAGGAGTGTCGACCGCGCCGAAGCGGAAGGCGCGATAGCCGGCTTCGATGGTGGCATGGGCACGTTCCTTGATGCTCATGCCCGGAGCGATGCCCGGAATTATGCCGGCCGTGTTGTAGCACTCGCAATAATTTCGCACCATGCCGCCGAGCAGTTCGTGCACCGGTAGGCCCTGGACTTTTCCTTTAATGTCCCACAATGCAAGATCGAGCGCGCCGATGGCATGAGTCTTCTCGCGCCCTGCGGGATAAAAGAAAGCCCGGTTCATGTCCTGCCAGAGCAACTCTATGTGCTGCGGATCGCGGCCGATCAATCTGCCCGCGGATTGGGATAGCGTGTCCTTCGCTCCGCCTTCCCCGATGCCGGTGACCCCGGCGTCCGTCTCGATGGTGACCACCACATCGCTCTGGTTGAACAGCGGATTCGGATTGGGCGGCAGGTAGGCCCGCACCCGCGTGATCTTCATTTTCGGAAGAGCGGCGAAAGCGGGCAGAGCGCCGATCGTGCCCGCGAATGCGGCGGCTGCCAAAGAGCTGATGAAAGTGCGTCGTTTCATGGGCGGCGCTCAATCCTGGCTGGCGCAAAGAAGATGGCGGCTGCCATGTTAGGTGGGGTGGAGAGGCAAGTCAACGCAGACACGGACCACGTGGTCCTTCGTTCACTAGACTGTCCGATTCGACCTGCTGCTATAATCGCCCTCGATTCTCCCAGACACCCGCCGGCAGGGGATTTCGATGCGACAGAAATCTAGTTTCACTGCCATCCTGTTGTTGATCTCCATGGTGGTTTCACCGGACTTCGGTCCTTTTCTGTCGGCGCAAACCGCGCTACCCACCCCGCAGGAACTGGACCAGCTGCTGGCCCCCGTTGCGCTCTACCCGGATTCCCTGCTGGCCCAGATCACAACCGCCTCGACTAATCCCCAGGAAATTCTGGATGTGGAGAATTGGCTGCAGGACAATCAGGGGCTGACCGGCACGGCGCTCACCGACGCGGCCCAGCAACAGGGATTCGATCCTGCATTTATCGCGCTGGTGAATTTTCCGCCGGTGCTCGAGATGATGGCGCAGCACGTTGACGACTATGCCGCCATCGGGCAGGCGTTTTCGGCGGACCAGGGAGCGGTCTCTGCCTCGATTCAGCGCTTGCGGGCCCAGGCCTACGCGGCGGGCTCGTTGCGCAGCACGGCACAGCAGCAAGTGCTGGTGCAACAACCCGCAGGGCAGACGATTTATGTAATTCAGCCCGCCAATCCTCAAGTGGTTTATGTGCCGCAATACGATCCCACGGTGGTTTACTACGCGCCCAGCACGAATGCGGTGGTGGGGCGTCGCTGATCATTTTCGGGGTGGGGATCGGCATCGGGGCGTTGCTGGTGGATAACCGGCCCTGGGGATGGGGCGGCTGGGGGTGGAACTGGGGCTCGCGTCGCGCGTACTACAACCACGGTGTCTGGATTGGCTGGCCGAGTCCTTATCGGCCGCCGCGCCCCTGGTATCGTCCGCGACCGATTGTATGGGCCAACCGTCCGGGCTACCGCGGCGACTGGCGCTATCGTCCGCGAAACTATCGTCCCCCGCATCCTCCTACCAATCGTCCCGGCTACAGCCGTCCGCCGTACGGACCGGGCAATCGGCCGGGTTACGTCCGCCCGGGAACGCCTCCCGGCGGCAATCGGCCACCCGTGCAACCGTCCCGGCCCGTCACCCCGGGTCGTCCGGTACAACCGGCCAAGACCCGGCACCCCGAATCGTCCGCCGCCGCAACCGCCAAAGACCGAACCGTCCGGTTTACGGCCAACCCGCGCAGCCCGGTCAAACCAGGCCGGCGCGCCCCACTCAACCGGGCTCGACTCGGCCGGCTCCTCAGCCAAAACCGGCGGCGCCGGACCGCCCGCATCCCGCAAAGCCTGAGCCCAGGCCTCAGAAAGCCCGGCCGGACCAGAGCCACTAACCGGCTGGCCCAGGCATAGTCAGGAGTGTTTCCCGACGTACCAGGGAGCGCTCACGGTGAAGATGCGTTCATTGCCGCGGGCCAGCAGCACCCATTCCAGAAGCCGGCCGCGCTGATTGTGGAGAAAGTATTCGTACCATTTGTCCTCCACCAGCTCCGGGATGACCACGATAATGTTCCGTGTGGGATGCTTTCTCGAAAGATCGAGAACGAATTGCACGATCGGAATAATGATGAAGCGGTAGGGCGAAGGCAGAACCTGGAGCTGGGGCGGCTTCTTGCCGTCCGCGCGGAAAGGCCGCTCCACGTAATGCTCCCAATCGTCCTGCAGCAATTCGGAGTGCTCGGTGGGATCGACGTGCAGGGCGATCACTTCCGGGGACAGCCGGGCGGCAAATTCAATTCCCATGCGGGTGATGTTGCTCCAGCGGTCGATGGCAATCACGGCGATTGGATGCTGGCTGAGCCCGGCCACGTTGACCGGAAGCTTGCAGGTGGTGAGCAGTTTCACGCGGTGGTAGTGGCGTCTGACTAATGAGAACAAGACAATCGCCAGGGGAATGAAGAGCAGTGTGATCCAGGCGCCTTCCACGAATTTTGCCACCAGCACGACGACGGTGGTAATGCCGGTGACCAGCGCGCCCAGTCCGTTCACCAGTGCGCTTCTGACCCAGCCGGGGCCGCGGTTTTTCCACCAGTGCACGACCATGCCGGATTGCGAAAGCGTGAAAGCCAGAAAAGCGCCGACGGCATAGAGCGGGATAAGCCGGTCGGTGACCCCGCCGAAAAGAATGAGCACGCCGCCACACAGCAGCGCCAGAACCACGGTGCCATAGGTGTAGACGAGCCGCCGTCCCCGATATCCGAAGGCATGCGGGAGGTAGTTGTTTTGCGCCATGGCGCGGCACAGGCGGGGAAAGTCCGCGAAGGCAGTGTTGGCGGAGAGAGATAGCACCACCAGGATCGAAGCCATGGTCAGGTAGTAGAAAACGCCCTTGCCGAAAACCGCCGCGCTGAGCAGGGAGAGAACGCTCTGGTAGCCGGGCTTGCCCGGATCGGTCGCGGCAATTCCATAAGCCTTTACCAGAAGTGAAATTCCCGCCAGCAGCGCCGCCAGGAGAAAAATAATCACGGTGAGGGTGCGCTGGGCATTTTTCACCGTGGGCTCACGGAAAGCCTTCACCCCGTTGCTGACCGCCTCCACGCCCGTCAATGCCGTACAACCGCTGGCGAAAACTTTCAACAGCAGCCAGTAGGTGACGGCTTCAGTCATGGGCAGCGGAGGCGGAAGAGGAACGGCTGGCGTAGGATGCCCTCGGCTGAGCAAAACACCGGACAATGCCTCCGAGGATGGTGATCAGAAGCGTGCCGACAAAAAGATAAGTGGGAACCGCGAAAGCCGTGCCCGCTTCGCGCACGCCGCGCAGATTGAGGATGGTGATCGCGATCAGAATGCCCACGCACAGAGGAACCATGTGCGGCAGCAGGGACGGAACGGCTGAGACCAGAGCACCCACTCCCGCCGAAATGCCCACGGCCGCAGTCAGTATGTAATCGGCGAGCAGGGCGGCCGCGGCCAGCAGTCCGGCGTGCGCGCCCAGATTGAACCGCGCCACGGTATAGGAACCGCCGCCGGTGGGGTAAGCGGCAATCGTCTGGCGATAGGAAAAGTACACGATCACCAGCAAAGTGATGATCGCAGCACTGACTGGAACGATATAGCGAACCCCAAGAAGTCCCAGCGGAAGCAGGAGGCTGAGGGCCGCTTCCGGGCCGTAGGCAGCCGAACTGAGCCCGTCCAGACCGAAGATCGGAACGCCCTGCGCCGGACCAATCTGCTCCGCCCGCTCGTCGCTGGTTCTGATGGGCTTGCCGACAACAACATCAAGGATGTTCATGCAGGATGCTGTCCAGGGAACGGTTCACGCCAGGGTTGAGGGGCCTGCGATTCGGGATTTGGCCTGAACAGAGGCACGATAACATTGCCGGGGCTGCGATTTCAGGAATCCTTACTTATGCCGGCTGCAGTCGTCCCTTCAGGCGGACACTTGTGCGCATTGAACTGCTGCTGGATCACCGCTTGCGCCCGTGACTGCTGGCCCGCCGGCTGATGTTCCGCCTGAAACTGCACCTGGCAGTTCTCGCAGATGCCAATGACCGGAACATTCTTGACTCGTTTGATGATGCGTAGATTGCGCTTGGGCATGCTTACAGTCTCCCACAGTTTGGCGGGACGAAGCAGGATTGAATTGTCCGCGTAAGGCAGACGTTTCGTTGGAGGACGGGCGTCCCGCCCGTCGTTTGCAGGGTCCAGGAGGAGACGGGCGAGACACCCGTCCCCCACCCGCTAACCCCGGCTTGCACGCAAAATGCCGTTATGGTAACTTTTAGAATTGTCCCGGACATCAGGAAGGGATCAGAGGGCGTCTTGTCCTCTAAAAGGGATAGGCACGATCCAAGACCTGCTGGCGTAGCTCAGTTGGTAGAGCATCTGATTTGTAATCAGAGGGTCAGGGGTTCAAATCCCTTCGCCAGCTCCAGCATTGGTTCCGGAAGGCAGGATACGCTAGGGCAGTACACGCGGCGCGGGCGGCGGCTAAACAGATTTTTCCCAACAGCACTCCATAAGGGAATTTTCCAAGTGTGGTGTTTGCGTGCGAGGGCATATTCGCGCGCTTTTCTGTTCGTCACTTTTCGACGGTTTCAAATCGAAGAGTCCGTCTGAACGATCTTCCGTAGCGTGCAGGTCTGCGAGGAATGCCGGATCAGCAGGTAAGGCCGAACTGTTCTGCAGTTCTGCACAGGTGGGTGAGTGGTTAAAGCCAGCAGACTGTAAATCTGCCCCTCCTCGGAGGTACGAAGGTTCGAATCCTTCCCTGTGCACCAGAGACTTGAAATGAATCGTCTCTACATGGCGCTGGCCGCCTTCGTGGTCTTGGGGGCGCTGTCGTGGGCGACTTTGAGCGATCCGAAATTGCGCTTCGCCACGCTGGCAGTGCTGGCAATGTTCGCGCTCAAGACCTGGCTGCGGCGCAACGATGTGATGCATCCGGACCGCGAGAGTGGAGCGGAGTAGTAGCTGGAGCCGGGCCAGGATTTAGCTGAGGGCTGACGGCTGATAGCTGAGAGCTGGTTCAAGCCGATGTAGCTCAGTTGGTAGAGCACTCCCTTGGTAAGGGAGAGGTCACCAGTTCAATCCTGGTCATCGGCTCCAGAGATTTGTTGAGCGAATGGAAATCGGCGGCCGGGGCCAGGGATTTGCTGAAGGCTGACGACTGATAGCTGATGGCTGGTTTGACCGGGAGTAACTTGAGGCGTTTTGCGGGCGTGAGCGCAGCGGGAGCCCGCAGCGGAAATCCCGAGCGTGGGTCGCGAGGGATCTCAGAGTTAGAGGCTGAGCGGGAGTAACTCAGTGGTAGAGTCACAGCCTTCCAAGCTGTTGGTCGCGGGTTCGATTCCCGTCTCCCGCTCCAGAGTCTTGTGACGCAGGTGCATGATGGTGAGCTTTCAGCCAACTGTCATAAGGGTTGAGAAGGAAAAAGAATTCGAGGAACTGAGGAGCGCGATCAATCGCGCGCTGGGCTCGGAAAGAGCCGAGAAGTTTCTTAAGCGGGTGCGCCGGAGCGGCGCCCGGATACGCGATCTGGAAACCATTTTGACCAGAGGCGTATTTGAGAAAGTGGATGACACGCTGGCGAAACAGGGCGCGCAAAAGCTGTACCAGGCGCTGACCGTTTCCGACCGGGCGCAGATGCGGGAGTTCTACTTGTCGAAAGTAGAAGAGGTGGACTCCGCGCTGCGGACAAAGTTTCAGCAGCTTTATCGCTATTACTGAAGGAAGGAAACAGCGAACGAGATATGGCGAAAGAGAAATTTGAGCGTAATAAGCCGCACTGCAACGTGGGGACGATTGGTCACATTGACCATGGCAAGACCACGTTGACGGCGGCCATCACCAAGGTGTTGTCCAAGCACAACCCCAAGATCCAGTTCCGGTCGTTTGATTCGATCGATAACGCGCCGGAAGAAAAGGCCCGCGGCATAACCATCGCGACGGCGCACGTGGAGTATGAGACGGCGAACCGGCACTACGCGCACGTCGATTGCCCCGGCCACGCGGATTACATCAAGAACATGATCACGGGCGCGGCCCAGATGGATGGCGCGATTCTGGTGGTGGCGGCGACCGATGGTCCGATGCCGCAGACGCGGGAGCACGTGCTTCTGGCGCGTCAGGTGGGTGTGCCCTACATCGTGGTGGCGCTGAACAAGTGCGATGCGGTGGATGATCCCGAACTGCTCGACCTGGTCGAACTCGAAGTACGCGAGTTGCTGAAGACGTATCAGTTCCCGGGCGACGATGTGCCGGTGGTGCGGCTGTCGGCTCTGGGCGCGTTGAACGGGGAAGCCAAGTGGGAAAAGCAGATTGACGAACTGATGGCGGCGGTGGACAAGAGCGTGCCGCAACCGGCGCGCGAACTGGACAAGCCGTTTCTGATGCCGATTGAAGATATTTTCTCGATCTCAGGCCGGGGAACGGTCGTGACCGGCAGAATCGAGCGGGGCAAGGTGAAAGTCGGCGAAGAAGTGGAAATCGTGGGGTTCCGCGAGACCCGCAAGACAGTGGTGACCGGCGTCGAAATGTTCAAGAAGCAGTTGGACGAAGGTCTGGCGGGCGACAATGCCGGCCTGCTGCTGCGCGGCATCGCGAAAGAAGATGTCGAGCGCGGCATGGTGCTGGCCAAGGGTGGATCGATTACGCCGCACACCAAGTTCAAAGCCGAAGTCTACATTCTGACCAAAGAAGAAGGTGGACGGCATACGCCATTCTTCAAAGGCTACCGGCCGCAATTTTACTTACGCACGACGGATGTGACTGGAGTGGCAGAGTTGCCGGCGGCCACCGAGATGGTGATGCCGGGCGACAATGTGCAGCTGGTGATTGAGCTGATCACGCCGGTGGCGATGGAGAAGGGCTTACGGTTTGCCATCCGCGAAGGCGGGCATACCGTCGGCGCCGGAACCATCAGCGAGATTATTCAGTAGCGTGGTCGCAGTGGAGAAAGAAACGGACTGAGGATTTAAAACCAGTGATCAGTTACTGGTTCTCAGTTCTCAGGCGGATTGAGCTAAAAGCTAGGAGCTGGGTTATGCCCCGAGAGATCATTACCTTGCAGTGCGGCGATTGCAAAGAGCGGAACTATTCGACCACCAAGAACCGGAAGACGATGACCGAGCGCCTGGAGCTGAAAAAGTTCTGCCGCGTCTGCCGCAAGCACACGCCGCATAAGGAAGTGAAGTGACGCCGTTGAGCGGGCGTGAGCGAAGCGGGAGCCCGCTGGCGTCATCCTGAGCGGTTTGCGCGAAGGATCTGGCAGCGTCGTTGGTTTTCAGGGTCGGAACACAGGGGCGTAAGCTCAACGGTTAAACTGTCGGTCTCCAAAACCGAACTTGGGGGTTCGAATCCCTCCGCCCCTGCCAGAGTTTGAGGGATGACAAGGACGTGATGGGAATCGAGACGAAGAAGATGGGAAATCTGATCACAGCCGCGGGCGACAGTTTCGGCGACCGCATCAAGTCTTGGCCGGAGCGGATCAAGACTTTCTACAACGATGTGCGCACCGAGATGAAGAAGGTGACCGCGCCTTCGTTCAAGGAAGTGCGGGCCACCACGGTGGTGGTCATTGTTACGGTATTCCTGTTCGCGGCGTACTTCTGGGTCGTGGACTTGGTGATCGGGCACGGGATTGACTCGGTGTTCCGCTATTTCGGGCATCACTGAGTTCGGGAAGGAACTGAAGTGTTGCAATCGACCAGTACAGAGCAACCTATGCAGGACGAAGAAAAAAACGAGGCTGGAGCGGGCGGTGAAAGTCCATCGCCCGGCGCCGCGGGCGCGGTCGAAGCGCCCCGCAATCCGAACATGAAGTGGTACATCATCCACTCCTATTCGGGTTTTGAGCGCAAGGTGAAGGAGTCGCTGGAGTCGCGGGTCCAGGCCTTTGGGCTGCAGGAGAAGATCGGCAAAGTGCTGATCCCCACCGAAGCGGTCACCGAGGTCCGCAACGGCAAGAAATACACCGTCGAGCGCATGTTCTATCCCGGCTACGTGCTGGTCGAAATGGACATGGACGATCACGTCTGGCACGTGGTGAAGTCCACGCCGCGGGTCACGGGATTTGTGGGCACAGGGCAGCAACCGACACCGCTTTCCGAGGAAGAAGTGCAGCACATCGTCTACCGCGTAGGCGAGGCCAAGGACAAGCCCAAGCTCAAGGTCAAGTTTGAAAAAGGCGAGACGGTAAGGGTCACCGAGGGTCCGTTCGCCAGCTTTGCCGGCATTGTGGACGACGTCAACGAAGACCGCGAAACGCTGAAGGTGATGGTCACGATCTTCGGCCGGTCGACGCCGGTGGAGCTCGAGTTCAATCAGGTGGAGAAAGTGGCTTAACCGGGAAGCGCGCCAAACGCGCGATTGATGCGCCCTGCGGGCGCTTCGCGGCGCGCCTGGGTCCTTCGGCGACGATAAAGCTGTCGCCTCAGGATGACATCGAGAATATTGAGGGTTTAGAGAAATGGCAAAGAAGGCAACAGGTTCAGTCAAGCTTCAGATTGCGGCGGGCAAAGCTACGCCCGCGCCCCCGGTTGGGCCGGCGCTGGGGCAGGCGCAAATCAACATCATGGAGTTCTGCAAGCAGTTCAACGCCCGCACCGGGGCCAAGGAACTGGAAGGGCTGATCATTCCCGTCGTTGTGACCGTCTACAGCGATCGTTCGTTTACCTTCATTACCAAGACGCCGCCGGCTTCGATCCTGCTCAAGCGCGCGGCGGGAATCGCCAAGGGCTCGGGCGCGCCGAACAAGGACAAGGTTGGCAAAGTTACGGCCAAGCAGGTGGAAGACATTGCGCGGCAGAAGATGCCGGACTTAAACGCGGCGTCGGTCGAATCGGCCATGAAGAGCGTGCGCGGCACGGCGCGTTCCATGGGCATTGAAGTCATCGGGTAATTGGGAAATTTGGTAATTGAGCAATTGAAAATCTCTACAGTGTTGGTTTTCACATTACCCAATTTCAAAATTACTCGATTACCAAATCTGGTCGTTCACTACGGTCTATTAAAACAGCGATGGACGGTGGGAGACAGGAAGAACAATGAGAAAAGCAGGCAAGAACATCACCAAGGCGCGCGCGGCTGTCGAAGCGCGTCCTTACCAGCTTAAAGACGCTGTGCCTCTGCTGCAGAAGGTCAAATACTCGAAATTTGACGAAACCGTGGAGATCACCATGCGGCTGGGCGTGGATCCCAAGCACGCCGACCAGATGGTGCGTGGCACAGTCGTTCTGCCCCACGGCCTGGGGAAATCGAAGAAAGTTCTGGTGATCGCCAGCGGCGACAAGATCAAAGAGGCGGAGCAGGCGGGTGCGGATTATGTCGGCGGCGAAGAGATGGTCGAGAAGATCAACAAAGAGAACTGGACCGACTTCGACGCGCTGATTGCCACTCCCGACGTGATGAAGTCCGTGGGCCGGCTGGGCAAAGTCCTCGGACCTAAGGGCCTGATGCCGAATCCGAAGACCGGCACTGTGACCTTCGATGTCGCCAAGGCGGTCCAGGAAGTTAAAGCCGGTAAGGTCGAATTCCGTACCGACAAGACGGCTCTGGTGCATGTGCCGGTGGGCAAGATTTCGTTTACGCCCGACAAGTTGGTGGAGAACGCTACGGTGGTCATCAGCAGCGTGATCAAAGCCAAGCCCACCGTGGCCAAGGGCAAGTACATCAAAGGCTGCTACCTGAGTTCGACCATGGGGCCGGGGATTTCGATTGATACCGCCCAGGTGGAAGCGGCAGCGAAAGCTTAACTGCCGACCTGCCGGTCGGCCCGACCGGGTCCAAGACCCGGTCCCACACAGACATCGAAGAGGGATCGAATCATGGCGGTCAGCAGAGCAAAAAAAGTTGAGCAGGTGGAGAAGCTGGGAGCGGAGCTGAAGAATGTTTCCAGCCTGATTATCGCGACCTACAGCAAGCTGACGGTGGCCCAGGATTACGAATTGCGCAAGACTTTGCGCAGTTCCGGAGCCAAATACCGGGTAGTGAAGAACACCCTGGCCAAGCTGGCCGCCAAGGGAACGGCCGCAGAAGGCGCGCTGAGCGAGCTTTCGGGCGTCACTTCGCTGGCCTACACCTCGGGTGATCCGGTGGCGCTGGCCAAGGCGATTTCAAAGTACGCCAAGGACAACCCGGAATTTAGCTTCAAGGCAGGCGTGGTCGAAGGCCGCGTGATCTCGATCAAAGAGATCCAGGCGCTGGCCACCATGCCGTCGAAGGAAGAGATCTACTCCAAACTGCTGTTCCTGATGAATGCTCCGGCGCAGCGCCTGGTCACGGTGATGAATGCCGTCGGCAAGGACCTGGCAGTGGTCATCAACCAGGGCGTGGAGAAAAACAAGTTCAAGGAAGCGTGAGCCTGTGTGGCGCGGGCGCCCTCGCCCGCGACCGGCGGTTCAAGAGGCACGAGTTCTGGTGGCGGCAGCACGCGGGCGAGGGCGCCCGCGCCACACGAGTCCGGAAGGTATCAAGAGCGGGGGTTGCGTAGTCCTGGCAGTCGTGTTGTCTGGCACGGCGAAACGAGGGCTGAGCGCACTGGAAACCCGGCTGGCGATTAACGGAAATAGATATACAGAAAATTCGAGGAGACTAGACAAATGGCGGATCTGCAGCAGTTAGAAGATCAAATCGTAGGCTTGTCGTTACTTGACGCGGCGGCCCTGGTTAAGCGGCTGGAAGAGAAGCTTGGCGTGTCGGCAGCGGCAGCGGCCCCGGTGATGGTTGCCGGTGGCGGCGGAGCTGCGGCAGGCGCGGCGCCGGCCGAGGAAAAGACCGAGTTTGCCGTGGTTCTGACCGCGGTTGGGGCCAATAAGATCAATGTTATCAAGGCCGTCCGCGAAGTCACCAGCCTGGGCCTGAAAGAAGCCAAAGACCTGGTGGATGGCGCTCCCAAGACCATTAAAGAGGGCGTCAACAAGGAAGAGGCGGAGACCATCAAGAAGAAGTTCGCTGATGCTGGTGCGACCGTCGAAGTGAAGTAGGCGGGTAGCGGCAGGCTGGCCATAGGGGTTCTTCGACTGCATGGCGGCTTCGCTTGGCGAAGCCGTCAACTCCGCTCGGGATGCCAATGGGGCGGGGGGCGGGATGACGGGGGAGGATGTCCCAGAATGGCCTCGCGAACGACAATTTTTACTGGTGAACCCTGGGAGGCGATGGTAGCATCTATATATCGTCTGCTTCCCACTTCACGGGTATGGCGACTCTCCACTCCAACGATCCGGGGAAGCGGAGATGAGTCGCACAAGAGTTGGCAAACTGTTTCGCTAACCGCGGAACGGAAACAGGCCTGAGAACTGGCGCGGAAAGAAAAAATTCAACTGACGCAATGCGCCGCAACCGGCGCCCGTGGGGAGCTATGCCCCCAAGGGCGTATTCGTGTCTGCAGCGCACTCGCTCGGTGACCGTACATAAGCGGGTCGTTTCATCGCTGACCTGCCCCGACGGGACCCGTTCCCGTCACCACGCAATGTGCCTTTCGCAGCCGGCGGCTGCGCTTGAGAGTTTGGGAGCCATCTGAATGTCGAAGAACAATGCCTACCGTACCCGATTTGATTTTTCAAAAATTCCAGCCACCATCCAGATTCCGAACCTGATCGAGGTTCAGAAGCGCTCCTACGAACGCTTCCTGCAGATGGACCGGTTGCCCAGCGAACGCGACGATGCCGGCCTGCAGGCGGTGTTTCAGTCGGTGTTCCCGATCAGCGATTTCCGCAACGTCTCGCAACTGGAGTTTGTGGACTTCGCCATTGGCAACTGGGAGTGCAAGTGCGGACACCTCAAGGGTCTGCATCACCTGCGCACCACTTGCAAGAGCTGCGGCTCGACCGTCATTACCGACCCGTTTCATCCCGGCGACGTGTTGTGCTCGAAGTGCGGCACCTACAACGCGAACACTCCCGATTTCTGCAACAAGTGCGGCGACCCGGTCGGACTGCAGCTGAAGTATGACGTGAGCGAGTGCGAGGAGCGCGGCATGACGTACTCCGCGCCGCTCAAAGTCACCATGCGCCTGACGATTTTCGAGAAGGATGCCGAGACCGGCAACCGCTCCATTCGCGATATCAAAGAACAGGAAGTATTTTTCGGCGACGTTCCTCTGATGACCGAGAATGGAACCTTCATCGTGAACGGCACCGAGCGCGTGATCGTCAGCCAGTTGCACCGTTCGCCCGGCGTGTTCTTCGAGACCGCCAACAACCGCACTTACTTCCTGGGCAAGATCATTCCTTACCGCGGATCGTGGGTGGAATTCGAATACGACCAGAAAAACGTTCTGTACGTTCGCATCGACCGCAAACGCAAGTTCCTGGGCACGATATTTTTGCGCGCGCTTGGTTTGCGTTCCGGCGAAGACATTCTGCGGACCTTCTACACCGTGGACCGGCTGGTCATCCGCGATAACAAGCTTTACTGGACGCTCGATCCCGCCAGCGAGAAGGCGACCAACCTGCTGGGCATGAAGCTGGCCCACAGCATCAAGTCGAAGTCGGGCGAAGAGATCGCGCACTCGGGACGCAAGATCAACGCGGTCACGCTGAAGGAGATTCAAAAGGCGAAGATCAGCGAGATCGAGATTGACGTTTCGGACCTTGAAGGCGCCTGGGTGGCAAGCGATGTGGTGGACACCACCACCGGCGAAGTTCTGCTCGAAGCCAACTCGGAGCTGACCGCCGACAAGGTGGCGAAGATACTCGAGTCCGGCGTGGTCGAACTCAACCTGTTCTTCCCCGAGCGCGACGACGTAGGAACTGTAATCTGCCAGACCTTGAAGCGCGATGCGGTGAAGACGCCGCAAGAGGCGCTGATCGAAATCTACCGCAAGCTGCGGCCCGGCGATCCGCCGACGCTCGACACGGCGACCGCCTTGTTCCACGGTATGTTCTTCGATCCCCGCAAGTACGACTTCTCGCGGGTAGGACGGCTGAAGTTCAACATCAAGCTGTTCGAGAACCAGGACGCCAGCAAACTCGACAACCGAACGCTCGAGCCAGAAGATTTCTACGGCACCATCCGTTACCTGCTGAAGCTGCGCAAGAACATCGGCACGGTGGACGACATCGATCACCTGGGCAATCGCCGGGTGCGCGCCGTTGGCGAACTGCTCGAAAACCAGTTCCGCATCGGACTGGTCCGCATGGAACGGGCGATCAAGGAAAAAATGTCCGTGTACCAGGAAATGTCGACGGCCATGCCGCACGACCTGGTCAACGCCAAGCCGGTGATGGCTGCGATCCGGGAATTCTTCGGATCGTCACAGCTGTCGCAGTTCATGGACCAGACCAATCCGCTGTCGGAGATCACGCACAAGCGGCGTCTCTCGGCCCTGGGGCCGGGCGGTCTGTCGCGGGAGCGCGCGGGCTTCGAAGTCCGCGACGTTCATCCTACGCACTACGGACGCATCTGCCCGATTGAGACGCCGGAAGGTCCGAACATCGGCCTGATTTCGTCATTGAGCTGCTATGCCCGGATCAATGACTACGGCTTCATCGAGTCACCCTACCGCCGGGTCAAGGGCGGACGAGTGCTCGACTACGTCAGCATCGTCAATGCCGGCGACAGCGATCGCAAAACCGGCGACCACATGGAGAAGCATGAAGCTGAAAAGCTGAATGCTGAACTGAAAGAGAAGAAGAAGCGGGCGGCCGAGCTTGAGCCGTTTTCTTTCTATCTTTCCGCGTGGGAAGAAGACCGCCACACCATCGCCCAGGCGAACGTGGAACTCGACGACAAGGGTAAAATCGTCGGCGATCTGGTCAACGCCCGCAAGGCTGGCAACTTCGTTCTGGTCAGCCGCGACGAAGTTGATTACATCGACGTCAGTCCGAAGCAGCTGGTTTCGGTGGCTGCATCGCTGGTGCCCTTCCTCGAGCATGACGACGCCAACCGCGCTCTGATGGGCGCCAACATGCAACGCCAGTCGGTGCCTCTGCTGCGCGCGGAAGCTCCAATCGTCGGCACTGGAATGGAAGGCGTCACCGCCCGCGATTCCGGGGCTGTGATTCTGGCCAAGCGCAACGGCATCATCGATTCCGTCGATTCGGAACGCATCATTGTGCGCGTCGAGGGCGAGCATCATCCCGGACAGCTTTCACGCGAGGTGGGCAGCGATATTTACCAGCTCACCAAGTTCAAGCGGTCCAACCAGAACACCTGCATCAACCAGAAGCCGATTGTGCTGAAGGGACAGCGGGTGACGAAGGGGCAAGTCATCGCGGACGGTCCCTGCACCGATCATGGCGAGCTGGCGCTGGGACGCAACGTCCTCGTCGCCTTCATGCCGTGGCGCGGCTACAACTTCGAAGACGCGATTCTGGTCTCCGAAAAGCTGGTGAAAGAGGATTACTACACCTCGGTGCACATCGAGGAGTACGAGATTGAAGCTCGCGACACCAAGCTCGGTCCCGAAGAAGTCACCCGCGACATTCCCAACGTCTCGGAATCCATGCTGCGCAACCTGGACGAAGCGGGCGTCATTCGCATCGGGGCTTCCATCAAGCAGGGCGACATTCTGGTGGGCAAAGTCACGCCCAAGGGTGAGACCCAGCTTACTCCGGAAGAAAAACTGCTGCGCGCCATCTTCGGCGAAAAGGCCGGCGATGTGCGCGATGCTTCGCTCTACTGTCCGCCGGGAATTGAAGGCGTGATCGTGGACGTCAAGATCTTCTCCCGCAAGGGCCAGGAAAAAGACGAGCGCGCCAAGTTCATCGAAGGCACGCAGATCGCAAAACTGGAAAAGAACCTTTCGGACGAAATACGGATTCTCACCGACGAGCGCCTGAAGCGCCTGGAGAACATTCTGGGCGGCAAGGAAGTTCAGGCCGATCTGCACGACGAGCGCACCAACAAGCGCCTGCTGACCAAGGACACCGTTCTTGATCGCGACACCATCGAGCGCATTTCCACCCGCAACCTGAAACGGATTAAATACGCCGATAAAGACCCGCGGGTGAATGAGCAGATCGACGAGATCGAAGAAATGACCTCGCGTCAGATCGACGTGCTGAAGAAGATCGTCAACGAGAAGAAAGACAAGCTGACCAAGGGCGACGAGCTGCCACCGGGGGTGATCAAGCTGGTGAAGGTGTACATCGCCATGAAGCGCAAGCTGAGCGTGGGCGACAAGATGGCTGGCCGTCACGGTAACAAAGGCGTGATTGCCCGCATCCTGCCCGACGAGGACATGCCATACCTCGAAGACGGCACGCCGATGGAAATCGTCCTCAACCCGCTGGGCGTTCCTTCCCGTATGAATGTGGGACAGATTCTCGAAACCCACCTGGGATGGGCCGGACACGAGCTGGGCAAGAAGATCACGGCGATGCTGGCCGAGAACACCAAAGAAGAGGCGATCCGGCGCGAACTCAAGGCGCTGTTCAAGGACACGACTCTAGCCGACACCATTGCCGACCTCAGCGATGAGGAGTTGATGGCAGTGGCTCCGACGCTGACCAAGGGCGTGTACATGGGATCGCCGGTGTTCGACGGATCGCGCGAAGGCGAGATCAAGGCGCTGCTCAGGCAGTCAGGCTTGCCGGAGTCGGGCAAGACGTACTTGTACGACGGCATGACCGGCGACAAGTTCGAACAGCCCGTCACGGTCGGCTACATCTACATGCTGAAACTTTCGCACCTGGTGGACGACAAGATCCACGCGCGATCAATCGGGCCGTATTCGCTCATCACCCAGCAGCCGCTGGGCGGAAAAGCGCAGTTCGGCGGTCAGCGCTTCGGAGAAATGGAAGTGTGGGCGCTCGAAGCGTACGGCGCGGCGTTCATCCTGCAGGAACTGCTCACCGCGAAGTCCGACGACGTATATGGCCGCACCAAGATTTACGAGGCCATCGTCAAGGGCGAAGCGGCCATGGAGCCGGGCGTGCCGGAATCGTTTAACGTGCTGATCCGCGAGTTGCAGTCGCTCTGCCTCGATGTGGAACTGATCAAGGCTGGAGAGAAGAAGCCGGTGTTGAGCGCGGCAGCGGATTAAGGAAATCAGTCGTCAGTCGTCGGTCGCCAGTCGTCGGCGACCCCGGCTGGCGGCGAAATGGAATTGAAGCAGCGGATTTAGATATTGAGAAAAGGGACCAGCAGCCGCGCTCCTGGGCTGTCGAGTCCTAAGAGTTTCGCTGGCGACGGACGACTAGCGACTGGTTTCAGGAGCCGCGTAGCGGCGGCGTACGACCGCGGGAAAGCGGAGGACCACCTTGTACCGTTCTAGCCCCTTTGACATGGCCAACCCGATCGCCGATTTTGACGCTATCCGCATCAGCCTGGCTTCGCCCGAAAAGATCCGGAGCTGGTCGCATGGCGAAGTGACCAAGCCCGAAACCATCAACTACCGGACCTTCAAGCCGGAGCGTGATGGCCTGTTTTGCGCGCGCATTTTCGGTCCGGTAACCGACTGGGAGTGTTTGTGTGGCAAGTACAAACGCATGAAGCATCGCGGAGTGATCTGCGACAAGTGCGGCGTGGAAGTGACGCTCTCGAAAGTACGGCGTGAGCGCCTGGGCCACATCGAGCTGGCTTCTCCCTGTTCGCATGTGTGGTTCTTCAAGGGCCTGCCCAGCCGCATCGGGCACTTGCTCGACATCTCGCTGCGCGATCTTGAATCCGTTCTGTATTTCGAGGCTTACGTGGTGGTCGAGCCTGGAGATGCGCCGGTAAAAGACCACGAAGTCATCAAGGACGAAGCCAAGTATCGCGAACTGGACCAGCAATATCGACCCGCGGGCTTCAAGGCCATGATGGGCGCCGAGGCCATCAAGGAACTGCTGAAGCGCGTGGAAATCGAAACCCTGTCGGTCGAACTGCGCGAGAAGATGAAGCACGAGAGCTCGCTGCAGAAGCGGCTCAAATATGCCAAGCGTCTGAAGGTCGTCGAGGCCTTCCGCAAGAGCGGCAACAAACCGAACTGGATGATTCTGGATGTCATCCCGGTCATTCCGCCGGAGCTGCGTCCCCTGGTTCCACTGGATGGCGGCCGTTTTGCTACGTCCGATCTGAACGACCTCTATCGCCGCGTGATCAACCGCAACAACCGGCTGAAGAAGCTGATGGACCTGCACGCCCCTGAAGTCATCGTGCGCAACGAAAAACGCATGCTGCAGGAAGCCGTGGATGCGCTCTTCGACAACGGACGCCGTGGCCGCGTGCTGCGTGGCGCCAACAACCGCCCATTGAAGTCGTTGTCCGACACGCTCAAAGGCAAGCAGGGACGCTTCCGCCAGAACCTGCTGGGCAAGCGCGTCGACTACTCCGGACGTTCCGTCATCGTGGTCGGTCCCGAGCTCAAGCTGCACCAGTGCGGTCTGCCGAAGAAGATGGCTCTCGAGCTGTTCAAGCCGTTTATCTATCACCGGCTGGAACAGACCGGACACTGCACCACCATCAAGCAAGCCAAGGAAATGGTGGAGCAGCAGGAGCCCATCGTTTGGGACATCCTGGAAGAGGTCATCAAGGACCATCCGGTGATGCTGAACCGCGCTCCCACCCTTCACCGTCTGGGCATTCAGGCGTTCGAGCCGGTGCTGGTGGAAGGCAAAGCAATCAAGATCCACCCGCTGGTCTGCACGGCGTTCAACGCCGACTTCGACGGCGACCAGATGGCGGTACACATTCCGCTGTCTCCGGAAGCCCAGGTCGAAGCCAGCGTGCTGATGCTTTCGTCGCACAACATTCTGTCTCCCGCATCGGGCCAGCCGATTACGGTCCCGACGCAGGACATGGTGTTGGGCCTCTACTACCTCACCAAGGGCAAGCCCGGCGCCAAGGGTGAAGGCCGCGCCTTTGCCAACATTGAAGAAGTGCTGCTGGCGCTCGAAGCTGGCGCGGTGGAAACGCTCAGCCCGATCCGTCTGCGCTACACCGGTGAAGTCATCGATCTGAGCACTGCGTACGACGATCAGGAAATCATCCATACCGAGCCAGTGAATTCGGAGCGTGGCTTCCTGACGACAACCGTCGGCCGCGCCATCCTGAACGATCACCTTCCCGAAGGCATGCCGTTCATCAACGGACTGCTCAAGAAGAAGGGGATCGGACAGCTGGTCACGTATTGCTACCTGCGCTTTGGCCTCGAAGTCACGGTCAAGATGCTGGACGAAGTGAAAGACCTTGGCTTCCGCTACGCAACCAAGGCGGGCTTGTCCATCGGCATTGACGACATGGTCATCCCGGACAACAAGAAGATGCTGGTAAAGGACGCGGAGAAACTCGCCGTGACCGTACAGCAGCAATACCTGGACGGAGCCATCACCAACGGCGAACGCTACAACAAGGTCATCGAAATCTGGTCGGCGATTACCGAAAAGGTCGCGGACGAGATGTTCGGGCAGATGCAGCAGCGCGACAAGGAAGGCGCGCTGAATCCGATTTACGTCATGGCCGACTCCGGCGCTCGCGGATCGAAACAGCAGATTCGCCAGCTCTCCGGTATGCGCGGACTGATGGCCAAGCCGTCGGGCGAAATCATCGAGACCCCGATCACGGCCAACTTCCGTGAAGGGCTCACCGTGCTCGAGTACTTCATCTCGACTCACGGCGCCCGCAAAGGTCTGGCTGATACGGCGCTGAAGACGGCCGATTCAGGCTATTTGACGCGGCGTCTGGTTGACGTGGCGCAAGACGTAATCATCAGCGAATACGATTGCGGAACCGTGGACGGCATCTACGTGGCTGGAATCGTCGAAGCCGGCGAGATCATCGAACCCTTGCGCGACCGCATTGTGGGCCGCGTTTCGCTCGAGAAGATCAAGGACTACGACGGCGGCGTGATCGTCGACATCAACAACGAAATCACCGAAGACCTGGCCAGCGCGATTCAG
This sequence comes from Terriglobia bacterium, assembly GCA_963816025.1. Classification (GTDB taxonomy): domain Bacteria; phylum Acidobacteriota; class Terriglobia; order Terriglobales; family Acidobacteriaceae; genus JAIQFF01. The sequence continues at coordinate 322,677 of CAWFJA010000023.1, read as the reverse complement.
GCGGCCGGTATCGAACGGGTGAAAATCCGCTCGGTGCTGACCTGCGAATCGAAACGCGGAGTCTGCGTGATGTGCTACGGACGCAACCTGGCGTCGGGCCGGCTGGTTGAACTGGGCGAAGCCACGGGAGTTATCGCGGCGCAGTCCATCGGCGAACCTGGAACCCAGCTCACGATGCGTACCTTCCACATCGGTGGTACGGCATCGCGAGTCTCCGAGCAGTCGCGGCTCGATGCCAAGAGCAACGGCATCGTGCGCTTCATCGGATTGCAGACGGTCAAATCCAAGTCGGGCGATCTGGTGGTCATGAACCGCCAGGGCTCGATTGCTGTGGTCGACGACAAGGGCCGTGAACGCGAGCGCTATGCGGTGGTGTACGGCGCCAAGTTGAAGGTCAACGAAGGCGATCAGGTCAACCTCGGACAAGTCATGGTCGAGTGGGATCCTTATACCTTCTCGATTCTGACCGAAATCGGCGGAACCATCCAGTTCAAGGACCTGCAGGAAGGGGTCACGCTGCACGAAGAAGTGGACGAAGTGACTGGATTGTCGCGGCACGTGGTGGCGGATTCGCCCGACGAGAAGCGCCAGCCGGCCATCGTGATCAAGGGCAAGACCAGCAAGCGGTACCTGATGCCCTCACGCGCTCACCTCATGGTGCAGGACGGCGACACCGCTCATCCGGGCGATGTGCTGGCCAAGATCCCGCGCGAGACCACCAAGACGAAAGACATCACCGGTGGTCTGCCCCGCGTGGTCGAGTTGTTCGAAGCGCGCAAGCCGCATGAAACCGCGGTCATCAGCGAAATCGATGGCACGGTGAAATTCGGCGAAGTGTCCAAGGGACAGCGGAAAATGTATGTGGTCGCCGACAACGGCACCGAAAAGGAATACTCGGTACCGCGCGGAGTACATATCAACGTGCAGGAAGGCGAACGGGTCAAGGCGGGCGAACCGCTGATGGACGGTCCGCTGAACCCGCACGACATTCTCGCCGTCCTGGGAGAAAAAGAGCTGCAGTCGTATCTGGTGAACGAGATCCAGGAAGTGTACCGGCTGCAGGGCGTGAACATCTCGGACAAGCACATCGAAGTGATCGTTCGCCAGATGATGCGCTGGCGCAAGGTGGAAGACGTCGGCGATACGCAGTTCCTGCTGGAACAGCAGATCGACAAGTTCCGCTTTGCGGAAGAGAACGAGCGGGTGATAGCGCAGGGTGGACGTCCGGCAACCGGCCGGCCGCTGCTCCTGGGCATCACCAAAGCTTCGCTCTCGACCGACTCGTTCATTTCGGCGGCGTCGTTCCAGGAGACCACCCGAGTCCTGACCGAAGCATCCATTCAGGGCGCGGTGGACCACCTGCGCGGACTGAAAGAAAACGTCATCGTAGGACGGTTGATCCCTGCCGGCACCGGCATGGAGTACTACCGCAACGTGCGGCTCTCGCCAGAGATGGAAGAAGCCGCGGCCAAGGTCCAGGAAGAAGTTTCGCAGGCCTACGAGGAAGCCGAGCGGGCGCTCGAGCTGATGCGTACGGAAGGCGAAACCGAGGAACTGACAGCCGAGTAAGATTCCGGAATCGGGGGGCGGCTGGTCCGCCCCACCGCTTTTCCGGTTTGCGGTATACAATTCCGCGTCCTTGAGTTTGCGTCATAGAGCCCCCATGCACGCTAACCCAGAACGATTGCACGATCAGGAACGTAGCAGCACTTCGCAGTTGCATGCGATGCCCCGGCGCAATACTCTGGGGCCATTCATGTTGCGTTTCAGTCGCCTGCTTCGCCTCGCCTTTTGGCGCGCGTTTCAGCATGACGCGTTCGCTACCGCTAAAGCGGCGGCTTATTCCTCCATCCTGACTTTTTTTCCCACGCTGTTGCTCATCGGATCGGTGCTGGCCACTTCACGCAGCACGGAGGCTTACCTGCGCGAAATTTCCGACGCGCTGGGCAAGATTCTTCCCGCGGGAAGCGCCACCGCGCTGGCGTACCTGAGAGGAACCACGCAGCGTTCGGTGGGTGTGCTTATCACGGCTTCGCTGATTACACTGTGGACCGGGTCGGGCGTCATGATTTCCTGGATGGAAGGTTTTCGCCGCTGCTACGAGCTGCCCAAGAGCTGGGGTCTGGTGAAAGAGCGGCTGATTGCATTCTCGCTGGTTATTCTGGCTGGAATCCCGCTGACCTTCTCCACCATCCTGGTCGCTTTCGGCAATCGTATTGAAACTCAAATCCTGTTCCAGCTGGGGCACGAGTTTGGCCCTTTCATCCTGTTGATGTGGACAGCCATCCGCTGGCTGATCGCCGGACTCACCAGCATCGCGGTGATGGCGCTGATCTACCACAACGCCGTCCCGCGCACCCAACCCTGGCATAGCGTGTTGCCGGGAGCCGCGCTGGCGTCGGCGCTGTGGTTTTTCGCGACCACCCTTTTTGGCTGGTATCTGCAGCGTTATGCCGACTACAGCATTCTCTACGGGTCGCTGGGCGTGGGGATCGCGCTGCTGGTGTGGATGTACATGATCTCGCTGGTGGTGCTAGTGGGGGCGGAGTTCAATGCCATGCTCTTCCCGCGAGCGCGCCTGGGAATTGAGCTGATCGAGTCGAACGCGCATTTGAGGAAGCCGTAGCCGGTCGATGTAGGCGCGAGCGCCCCGCTCGTGCGAAACTATTCAACATTAGTAGTTTGTGGGATTGAACCTGGCGAGGGCACCGGCGCCTGGAATGGCATTTTTTGTGCGCATTGAATTGTAGGGTTGTAGGGACTCGAGTCTTTTGGATTCGGGACGCACCAGCGGGGCGCTCGCGCCTACATTAAACTTGGTGTGGGGAGAAATTGAAGCCAGGGAAGCCGGATCTCGTTTCGGGTGACTTGTCGGCGGAGCTGGCCCTGGCGGCCGCTCGCCGCGCCAAGATTATTTGCACTATCGGTCCTTCGTGCAATACCGAGGCCATGCTGCGCGAAATGATGAGGCTGGGCATGGACGTGGCCCGGCTGAACTTTTCCCACGGCACCCATCCCGAGCACGCCCGCAATATCGCCCGCCTGCGGCGCGCAGCAAAACAGGAAAACCGCACCATCTGCATTCTGCAAGACCTGCAAGGCCCCAAAATACGCACCGGGCGGCTCAAAGACCACGAGCCGGTGACGCTTAAGACGGGGTCGCTGGTCACGATTACACCTCGGGACGTTGCCGGCACTCCCCACCTGATCTCGACCACGTTTCAAGGGCTGGCGCAGGAGGTGCGGGCGGGCTCGCGCATTCTGCTCTCGGATGGGCTGATCGAACTGCGGGTGACGCAGGTACGGGGCAGCGACGTGGAGTGCGAAGTGGTCAATGGCGGCATGCTGGCCGAGCACCAGGGCATCAACCTGCCGGGGGCGGCGCTCTCCATTCCCGCGCTGACCACCAAAGACCGCGCCGACCTCGAGTTTGGGCTCAAGCATGGCGTGGACATGGTGGCTCTGTCGTTCGTGCGCTCGGCGGCGGACGTGCGGAGCGTGAAGGAGATCATCACAGCCCGAGGGCAGGATGTGCCGGTGATCGCCAAGCTGGAAAAGCCGCAGGCGCTGAAGCGCTTGGAAGAAATTTTCGAAGCCGCGGACGGCGTGATGGTGGCGCGCGGCGACCTGGGCGTGGAGATGCCGGCGGAGAAAGTTCCGGTGATTCAGAAATATGTGATCCGGCGCGCGGCGGACTGGCGCAAGCCGGTGATCATCGCCACCCAGATGCTGGAGTCCATGATTGAAAATCCGCGTCCCACTCGCGCCGAGGCCAGCGACGTGGCGAACGCCGTATTCGACGGCACCGATGCGGTCATGTTGTCGGCGGAGACCGCCACCGGCCACTACCCGCGCGAGACCGTGGCCATGATGGCCCGGATCGTGGTGGAGGCGGAAAGCAATATGGCGGAATTCACCCAGCCACGACGCCGCCAGCAGCGCCGGATGTCGATTGCGGAGGCGATTTGCGAATCCATCGCGCACGCCGCCGAAGATCTTCACATGGGCGCGATCGCGGTGTTCACCGAGACGGGAACGACTGCGATTCTGATATCGAAGTATCGCCCGCTGGCGGAAATCTACGCCTTCTGCCGCACCCTGCCGGTGTGCAATCGCCTGAACATTTTGTGGGGAGTGCAGCCGGTGGTGCGCGACCAGGCGCTGACCTCGGAAGAAATGCTGCTGGCGGCGGAACAGGAATTGCTGCGCCGGGGCCGGGTCAAGGTCGGAGACGTGCTGGGAGTAGTGGCAGGAACGCAGATGGCTTCCGGTTCGACCAACTTCATGCGCCTGCACCTGGTGACGGCCGAGGAAGAGCGCGGAATTCCGAAGCCCAAAATGCGGCGCAGAAAGAGCGCGAAGAGACGGCGCTAGCGCCAAACCGTTTTTCGACGGGCCGACGACTCCGAAAGACAGTGCTGTCGCCATGATCCGGTTTGATTTCGAGAAGGAATCGAGTTTCTAGAACCCAGTTGGCAGTTGATTAGTTCACAGTTCTCAGTTGGTTTTGCATGACGGTTGCCTTCCAAGGCTTTGGCGATGCAGCGCTCAGCCCGCCGGTTCGCGGATATCTTCACCGCCCGGAACGAAACGCTGGCGGCGGGTTGGTGCTGGCGCACGGCGCGGGATCCAATTCCAACTCTTCCCTTTTGATTGCCTTGGCCGGAGCCTTCGCCGGCTCCGGTTTTACCGTGCTGCGTTGCGATCTTCCGTTTCGGCAGAACCGGCCTTATGGTCCGCCCCGGCCGGGAGACGCCGAGCGCGATCGCGAGGGGCTCAGGAACGCGGTTGCGGCTTTGCGGAAACTGGGCTGCGGACGGATGTTTTTGGGGGGACACTCCTACGGCGGACGGCAGGCTACGATGCTATGCGCAGAGGAACCTGATCTTGTGACCGGGCTCTTGCTGCTTTCGTATCCCTTGCACCCGCCGCGCAAACCCACGCAGCTTCGAGTGCAGCATTTGCCCGAATTGCATGTGCCGGCGCTGTTTGTGCATGGCACGCGCGATCCGTTTGGGTCGATCGAGGAAATGGAGTCAGCGCTGGAGATGATTCCGGCGAAGACGGAATTGTTGCGCGCAGATGGGGCGGGGCATGATTTGGGATTTAAGGGGAAGGCGATGCCGGGGGAGTTGGTTGGACGAGTGGTGGCGGCGTTTGCTGGTTTTTTCGGAGGATGAGCTCGTTCAGATTGACGCTTTGCACGAGCGTGGGCGCTGGCGCCTACATTTGCCCGGCCTGGACAGCCGAGGGCGGCTGTCCTCACGTGGCTCATGCCACTTACCGCTGTTAGTTTACCCAGCCGGATTTTGAGCCGCCGTTTTTCTTTTCTTCTTCGGGCGGAATGTAGTTGCCTTGTTCGTCGAATTCTACCGTGCGGTTGTGCTTGCGCATGTAGACCTCGAACTTGCGGGCGGCGCGGCGGCGCTTCCAGCGGTAGTACTGGTTGCGCAGGCCGAAGTAGCGCTCTGACATTGCCAGGCGGGGGATGCCGCCGCGCGGCACAAACTTTATGTAGATGTATCCGAAGAACAGTCCGCCCAGATGAGCGACGTAAGCGACATTGCCGCCACCCTGGATGGCAAAAGCCAGAGTGACGACGATCAGGATGGCGACGAAATATTTGGCTTTAAGTGAGAAGGGGAACGGGATCATCAGGATCTCGTTCTCGCCGAAAACGATCCCGAACGCGATCAAAATGGCGAACACTCCACCGGACGCGCCCACCGTCGGTATCGTGGGGTTGCCCAGCACGTGGGAATAGGAGAGCACGGTGGTGGTCAAGGCCGCGCCGATCACGCCGAAGAAATAGAGTTCCAGAAAGCGGCGCGTGCCCCATGCGCCTTCGAACGCGGAGCCAAACATCCAGATGCCCAGCATGTTGCCGAACCAGTGCCAGAATTCGAAATGCAGGAAGCTATATGTCACCAGCTGCCAGAGGGCTCCGTGGACGACGGACTGAGGCTCGAGCGCCAGATTGTCCCGCACCCAGCGAGCGACGTCGATCAGGGTCATCCCAAAGAGTTCAAGCAGCAGGAAGACGGCGGTGTTTATCGCAAGCAGCCAGGTCACCGCGCGGGTAAAGGGCGGCAGGCTCAGCGTCATTTCTCGGCTTCGTACCACGATTGGCTCCGGCGTTTACTTAGGTCAGCTTCTGCAACTAATACTCTCTCATCTTTCAGGCTGGGGCACCACCGCCAGACTGCGATGTCCCGCGCCGTCGACGGCGCGGACCGCGAAGATCACATTATCCTTCGACATGGGCAGCGTGACCCGGATTACGTTTCCAACCGGCTGGGCGTGGTCCCATTCCGGGCTGGCGGTATCGCGCCACAGGACTTCGTAGGACGAGCTGCCCGGCGAAGCCTCCCAGGTCAGGGTCGAGTCGTTTTCCAGATCCTTGGTTTGCAGGCGAACCCGGCCAGGCGGAGCGGGCGCCGATGCCAGTGATGCCAGAGTCGCGGCGTTTACCCGGGCCACGTTGGCGACATAGTCGAAGTTCACGAACTTGAGCGCGTCGCCGTATTCGATGTCGTTTTCCGTGCGAACATTCTGGTGCTGGTGGTTGTAGTCCTCGCGGTATTCCGTGAAGCGGACGGCGGCGTAACCCTGCTGGTTGAAGGAATAGTGGTCTCCGCCGCGCAAATAGCGGTCCAGGCGGAACACCAGCAAGGGCTTGATCGCGGTCTGGTAGGTGCGCGCGACTTCGGCGATGTAACGGGCCACCTGGCGCGATGCGGAATCGTTCTCGCCCCCCAGATTGCGGATGCGGCGCACATCCGCCTCGGTGGCGGCGACGGGAACGCCTTCCGAAAAGACGCGCACGATGCCCGGATTCTGCTCGGGACTGCGGTCGCCGCCCACGATGTCATTGTTGAGAGCGGCTTCGATGTCCCAACCCTGATCTTTCGCCATCGTCGCGAAATGAGCGCTGCCGTTCAATCCCTGCTCTTCCCCGGCTACGGTCAGAAAAATAATGGTTGCGGGAAACTTGAGCTTACTGAGAACGCGGGCGCATTCCAGGCTGACGGCGGTGCCGCTGGCATCGTCGTTGGCGCCGGGAGCGATGCCGGTGGCATCGAAGGTGTCGCTGTTGCGCGAATCGTAATGGCCGGTGACCAGCAAAATGCGTTTTGCGTTCTCCGGATCGGTGCCCCTCAGGACCGCATAAACATTGGTGATTACGGTAGGCTTCGGAATCCGGGCGGCGGGGTTTTCGGTGAAGGTGTCGGTCTTGACCTCAAGGCATCCGCCGCAGGCGCGCGAGTAGCTTTCGAATTCCCCTTTGATCCACTCCCGCGCTGCGCCGATGCCGTGGGCGGCCTTGATGGAATCCGGGTCCTGGGCCGAGAGCGTGAGCCGGGTCTCGAAACTGACCAGCTTCTCGATGTTAGCCTCGATGTGCTGCGCCGAGACCTGGGCCAGGGCGGCGGCGATTTGAGGGTCCGCGGGAGGCGTCGCAGGCTGCGGCGCAGCCGCCTGCGCGACGACGGTGCGGTAGGGTACGGATGCGAGCAACCCGGCCAGGAGCGCGAAAATCAGCAAAATTCTGCAATGAAACATGGTGTCCACAGGATAAGCTTATGAGCGAACTTTTTTCCGTGACCAGCCCCTTGACCTCTGGCCCCGAAGAAACTAAATATTAACAGGAGCGCCCTTACCCGGACACTCACCCAGCACGGAGGCCATGATGATCTATTGTCCAGAATGCGAGACCAACCTCGATATTGACGAGGAAGAAGTGGACGAAGGCGAAATTGTTTCCTGCCCCGAGTGCGGCACTGATTTCGAAATCGTTACGGTTAGCCCCATCGAACTGAAGCCGGTGGAAGATGCCGTCATCGACGAGGAAGAATTAGAGGAAATGGGGGACGGTGACGATTCCTAGGCCTGCCGGTATGCCGGTGTCTACCGCACGACTCAGTCTCAGGTTCCTGACCGCGGTGTTCTGCTTGGTCGCCCTTCACGTATCCGCCCACAGGATGTCCGCCAGCCCGGCTGCGCCTGTCTACCAGAAGCCCGACCAACCCTACGCCCTGATTTTCGGGACGGTCTGGGGGCCGGATGACCACCCGCTGTACGGCGTGAGAGTGAAGATTCGCCTGGCGGACCAGAAAAAAGCGCACTGGGAGCTGTATTCTGATCACCATGGAGAGTTTGCTCAGCGGGTGCCCGTAGGTCCCGCGGACTATCGGGTGTGGGCCGACCTGAAAGGTTATAAGTCGCCTTCCGGCAAGCAGTTACACCAGGACGGAGAGGTCAAGGTCCACATCGATAGTGACGAGCGCCAGGACATCGGGTTGCATCTAAAGCAGTAAGGCGAGTGTCACGGGGAGGAACCGCATGAAGAAGCACGTGGTGGTGGCTCTGATGCTGTTTTTGATGGGCGTGGCCGCAGCCAGCCTGCCCGGGTACGCCAAGGACAAGAGTGGCGACGCCGGACGCCTGCTGACCGGTAGAGTCGCCGACAAGCAGGACACTCCGCTTCCCGATTCCGTGGTTTATCTGGCCAACACACGCACCCGCGCGGTGAAGACTTTTATCGTGGGCAAGGACGGAATCTATCGCTTCCCGGCGCTTTCGCCTAACGTGGACTACGAAGTGTACGCCCAGTACAAAGACCATAAGAGCGATACGAAAACCGTCAGCCAGTTCGATACCCGCCCGACGGTAAATATCAATCTCAAGATTGATATGAAATAGAGCTCTCAATGTAGGCGCGGGCCCGTGCGTCCCGGTTGGATGACTCCTGGTTAGTTCTTCAGATGGTTGCCACTGCCGCACGAGCGAGGGCGCTCGCGCCTAGATTGGCGGTTGCTCCGGGATGGAGAAATTGAGTAGCATTCTTTTGCCAGTTCCGTATGAGCCGATCTGATCCGACAGGCGCGCTGCTTCTGGGCACAGGAGCGGGAGTCTGGATTTTCTTCAAGGGCTTTCGCGTCTTTCGTGAATTCAAGATCGTCGCCGACACGCCCTGCATGCCTGTCCGCAGCATCCCCATGGGCCTGGTGCAGGTGCGGGGGCAAGCCCTGGCTGATCAACTGATCCCCAGTCCCATCACTCACACGCCCTGCTGTTTCTACCAGGTCAAGATTGAGCACTACGAAACCGGCGAGCATGGCGGCTGGAAGCACTATCGCACTGACATGGACGGCGCCAAGTTTTACTTGCAGGACCAGACCGGCAAAGTGCTGGTTGATTCTTACTCGGCGGAATACGATTTGCCGGAAAGTCCGCCGCGGGTGGTGGACGGCGCCCACATTGCGCCTCTCATGGGAACCGGGGCCAGCGATCAGGAACTGCTGCAATATGTGGAAAAGGCGGGCGTGAACCGGCTGGCTGCCACGATGGAGCACTGGTTGGACAAGAAGGGCCCGCTGGGCGATCCCCAGCGCGAGCAGGGCCGTCAGGCCCTTCTGGACATGGTCCGGATGGCGCCGCAGGTGGCCAGTGGAGGGGGCAGGATTCCGCCGGAACTGATCGAAAAGATCGCCGGGTCGCACCCGCTGGATGATCCCGAAAAAGAGCAGAAGCGGCAGATGTTTTTGCAGCATATCCGGGAGACGGGCGGCTTGTCCCTGCCGCAATCGTCATCGATGGCCAGCGGGCGCTACCGGCTGCGCGAGGCGCTGATTCTGCCCGGACAGGAATATCACGTGACCGGCACCTGCGTGGAGAATCCTGACGCGCGCGATGCTCACGACCGGAACATGATTGTCCGGGGACAGAACGAGAAGACCTTCCTCATTTCCTGGAAGGCGGAGCAGGAAGTGCAGCAGGGGCTGCGTAAACGGGCGCTGGGCATGGTGTTTGGCGGAGCGGCGTTGACGCTGTTTTGCCTGGCGTTGCTGCTGGGGCATTTGCACATGTACTAGGCGGAGTTCGGGAAACGTCAGCAGCCGCTACGGACTGCTTGCTCCGTAACACTACTTGAGCATGTCGGCCGTCGATTTTCTGATTAGGGGAGTGAAAATGGGCGTCAGCATTGTTGCAGGGGCGGTGATCTTCTTCGTGGTGGCGGGGCTTCTGCTGTACCTGATCATCATGTACAACGAACTGGTCCGGCTGCGGAACGATAACGATCGCGCCTGGGCGAATATTGATGTGTTGCTCAAGCAGCGGCGCGACGAAATCCCGAATCTGGTGGAGACGGTCAAGGGCTACATGCAACACGAGCGCGAAACGCTCGAATCGGTGACCCAGGCGCGGGCGGCGTCGATGAATGCCGCCAGCATCGGGCAGAAGGCGCAGGCCGATTTGATGATGACGGGGGCGCTGCGCGGCCTGTTCGCGGTGGCGGAGAATTATCCGGAGTTGAAAGCGAACGAGAATTTTCTGAAGCTGCAGAACCGTATTTCGGAGCTGGAGGAGCGGATCGCTGACCGGCGTGAGTTTTTCAACGACGATGTGAATACCTACAACACCCGCATCCGGCAGCTGCCGGAAGTTTTCCTGGCGAACCTGATGGCGCTGCAGCCGCGGGAATTCTTCAAGGTGTCGGAGGACGACCGGAAGCTGGTGGAGGTGCGCTTGTCCTGATACGGCGTGCCCTTCACGGGTTACCCCTTGCCTCCGGAAGTTTGCCGCGGCAGATCCGTTGCAGTTCCGAATCATTGACTCGCCGTCTGGATTGCTGCGCTTTCAGCGGGGCGCGGGATGGGGCACATTTCCGGAAGCGAATTTGCTCGAAAGCGTTAACAACGCGACAGCCGCCAAGACCAGCGGCGGCAAGGCAAGTAATGTGTATAAAGGAGCTTCGGCTGCGCTGCGCGCCAATCGGGGCGAGATAGCAAGAGAACACACTGCCAGTCCCAGGGCGGCAATCCATTGCCACACTTGCGAAGCAAGGGCTGCCTTTGCTAATGATCGGGTGATGAGGCCGCCGGTCAGAATATCTTGCCAGCGACTTAACAGAACCATGAGGGCCGGCACGAGCAAGAGCTGGTTATAGGCCGCGAGTTTGGGTAAGACGGACAGGGTCACGGCGGCCGCCCAGGCTACGCCCAGATTAAACGTGGCCGAGCCCTCTTCACTGCCTTTCCAGCGCCAGAGAAGAACGACCAAAAGGCAGATCAAGCTGAAGGTAAGCAGCCTTCCGGCAAACCGTGGCAGAAGTACTTCCGTGATCGGCAAATCGGCGTCGGAGACCTGATACTCGCGAATGGCACCGAGAAACCTGCCCACCCAGTGAGGGAGCATGATCTCCGCAGCGACGATCAGCGTGGCCAGGGTCGCACTGAAGCTGGCAATCAAGGCGTAGCGTTTTCGCCATTGCCCGGCTGCCCAGAGCAGAGCCCAGAAGACTATTAAACCCGCTATTTCGGGTTTGATGGTTGACAGGGCGAGTAAGAAGCCCGCAAGGGTAAGCCAGCCGCGGGCGATTGACGCCATGGCGGCCGCGAGAAGAAAGATGACGAGCGCGGCCAGGTTCTGCTGATAGAACTCCATCACCGAGGGATAGGCGCCTGCAGTCAACACCATGCCCGCCAGCACGAGGGGAAGCCGCGGGCGGAAACCCAGGGCCTTCATCCATAGAGGTACACTGCACGCGGCCGCCAAAATCAGAAGCCAACGAAGAATCGCCTGGGCTGCGGCGAAACTGAATCCGGCGAAGGGAGCGATAAGAAAAACAGCATACAGCGGATAGTTGAATCCTTCCTGGGCGGTCGGATCGGAAACATTTTGCGACTCGAGGGGGCGGCCGTAAAAACCGGCCTGCACTTCCCGCGTAATATCGCGACCGTAGGGGTCACGATGATGAAGCAGAAGCTCACGCGTGCCATACCAGCGGGCATACAAATCAGAATTGTTACCGATTGGCCGGTGACGCTGCTGTGCGGAAGCCGTGTTGGCCGGCGCGAAAATGAACACTGCCCAATACCACAAGCCGACACATAGTGCCAGGGAAGCGGCTAGTGCCCACCAGGTCTGCAGCGCGCGCGCAATTCGGTCCGGCACGCGAACATTGTACGCGCAAGGGCATGGCTCTCGGCCAAGTCACCATGCGCTCAGGAAATTTGCAGGACTTAGAAGAAGTAGAACCCCAAGCAAGGGGAACTTCAGACGAGCGGTTCCCCGCCTCGCCATCAGTTGTTATCGCCGCCGGCACGCTTCCACGACATGAGTTCGCCGATGGTGGAACCGCCGGTGCTCGATACCGGTTGCTTGTAGGCCTCGACTTCGGAACGGGAAGCTTCCTCGCCGACTGCCTTGATGCTCAAGCCGACTTTCTTTTCTTCCTGGTTCATCTTGATGATCTTGAAGTCATGCTCGACGCCGGGCTCGAGAGTGAGAGGCTGGCCGTTTGCATCCACGGCCTCGCTGTTGTGGCAGAGGCCCTCGATGCCCTCGGCAATTTCAACGAAAGCGCCGAACGTGGCCACTCGCAGGACTTTGCCATGCAGCACATCACCCACGTGATGCTGCTCGAAGAACGTTTCCCAGACGTCGGGCTGGAGTTGCTTCACGCCCAGCGAAAGCCGGCGCTTGTCCGGTTCGATAGCCAGCACGATGGCTTTGACCCGGTCGCCCTTTTTCAAGATTTCCGAGGGATGCTTCACGCGCTTGGTCCAGCTCAGGTTGCTGACGTGAACCAGCCCGTCGATGCCCTCTTCGATCTCGATGAATGCGCCGAAGTCGGTGAGGTTGCGCACCCGGCCTTCGACCGTCGCGCCGACAGGATACTTGTCATGCAACGCGTCCCAGGGATTGGCCGCCAACTGGCGCATGCCCAGAGAAATGCGCCGCTCCTGCGGATTGACGCTCAAGACCACGCAATCCACCTGATCGCCGACATTGACCAGCTTCGACGGATGCTTGATGCGCTTAGACCACGTCATCTCGCTGACGTGGACCAGGCCTTCAATACCCTGCTCCAGTTCGACGAAGGCGCCGTAGTCGGTGACGCTGATCACGCGTCCGCTGACGTGCGCGCCCACCGGATAGCGATGCGAGGCGTCCAGCCAGGGGTCAGGGGTGAGCTGCTTGAATCCCAGCGAGACCCGCTGCTTGTCCTTGTCGAACTTCAGGACTTTCACCTGGATCTGGTCGCCGACGTTGACCAGATCGCGGGGATGAGTGAGGCGTCCCCATGACATATCGGTGATATGCAGCAGGCCGTCGATTCCGCCGAGGTCGACGAAAGCGCCGTACTCGGTGAGATTCTTCACCACGCCGGTGAGGACAGTGCCTTCTTCCAGGTGCTCCAGAGTCTTGGATTTCTTTTCGTTCTGTTCCTCTTCCATCAACTGCTTACGCGAGACGACGATGTTGCCACGCTTCTTGTTGAGCTTGATGACTGCGACTTCGATGGTCTCGCCCTTGAGGGCGTCGAGATTGCGCAGCGGACGCAGGTCCGCCTGGGAACCGGGCAGGAAAGCCTGGGCTCCGAGGATGTCGACGGTCAGGCCTCCCTTGATGCGCTCGATCACCACTCGCCTTGATCGGCTTATTCTCGTTGTGCGCCTTCTCGATCTCGTCCCAGGCGCGCAGCCGCTGCGCCTTCTGGTGGGAGAGGTTGATGTACCCTTCCTCGGCTTCGCCCTTGTCGCGCATGACGGCGATCTCGTCGCCGGGCTGGAAGCGCGGTTTGCCGGAAGCGTCCATCACTTCGGCGATAGGGAGCATCCCCTCAGACTTGGCACCGATGTCGACCACGACATGGGTTGCGGTGATCTTCAGCACTGTGCCCTTGATGACGTTGTCTTCGCGGGCGGCTTCCTCGGTCTCGGTGGTAAAACTCTCGAGAGCGGAAGCAAAGTCTTCCGTGGCAGAGGGTTGTTTTTCGTCCAGATTCTGGGTCGAGTCGTGGTGCGTCGAACCGGCGTGTTCAGACTGGGGCGATTGGGGGGAGACGCTGTTTAAGGTCGAGCCCTCCGCGGATTCCACGGGTCGCTCAGCCACTGAGGTCGAAGACGCGGATTCCAGGTTATGGGCGTTGTTATCGTCAGGCAAGTTTGATGGCCTCTCTCGGGTTTTCCACGCACATGGGTGCGGGGACGGATGCGGGGTGATTAGCGGACGGCTGGCGTTAGTCTAAGGTTGTGTTGAGCCCGCCCTGGCGGACGGACTGGAACAATCCCAGCGGTCGGACGTCTCTAAGCAAACCCGCGTCCAAAGGGAACACTTCGAGTGTAGCAACCGCTTCCGAACAGTGTCAAACAGCAAAAGAAGCTTCTAGCTTCTGGCTTCTAGCCAAGACGAACCACGTAGGGGGCGGACGCCCTCGTCCGCCCAGCCGAGCGAAGCTCGGCAGCCAGGAGCCAGGAACTAGGAGCTAGAAGCGCTCTTCTGCTACTCTGCCCTGCCATGGACTATCTTTGGACGCCCTGGCGCTATGCCTACGTGGCCGGTATCGAGAAGACCTCCGGCTGTGTCTTTTGCGATCTGCCACGGGCCGGGGACGACATCAAAGCCGGCATAGTCCATCGCGGCCAGCACTGCTACCTCGTCCTCAATGCTTACCCGTACACCTCCGGACACGTAATGATCGTTCCCTTTGCTCACCTGGACGAACTGCAAAAGCTGCCGGTGGAAGCGGCCCACGAAATGATGGATCTGGGCCAGCGGATGGAACGCGTGTTGCGCCAGCTGTACCAGCCCGATGGCATTAACCTGGGGATGAATATCGGCAAGGCGGCCGGAGCGGGAGTGGCCGGACACATCCATTTGCACGCTCTGCCCCGGTGGGTTGCGGACGCGAATTTCATGTCGGTGGTGGGGGAAACCAGGGTCCTGCCGGAGAGTTTGGAGACAACCTATACGAGGATCAAAGGGGCGATGGCGGGGTAGTTGTTCGTGTGGGACCGGGTCTCCGACCCGGTCGGGCGGCCCGAAGGGCCGCAGTTCTGTGAATCATGCCAATGCCGCGGTGTTTCGCGCCGCCTGACCGGGTCGGAGACCCGGTTCCACACAGACACTGCTAACCCAGCAGCTCCTGCATTTCTTTTTCGCCGATTACTTTTACCCCCAGCTCCTTGGCTTTGTCCAGCTTTGAGCCCGCATCATCCCCGGCCACCACAAAATCTGTTTTCTTGCTGACTGAGCCGGAGACCCGGCCACCTGCGTCTTCGATCATCTTCTTGGCTTCATCGCGAGTGAAATGAGCCAGCGTTCCGGTAAGCACGAAAGTCTTGCCGGCCAGTTGGGTGCCACGTTCTTTTCTTTTCCCGGTCAACCGCAAGCCCAGATCGTGCAGCTGCTTTACCAGCGTGCGATTTTTTGGCTCCTGAAAGAATTCCACAATGCTTTCGGCAATGCGCGGGCCCACTTCGTTGACTTCCTGCAACTCCTCTTCGCTGGCATTCATCAGCGCGTCCATGGAACCGAAATGCTCGGCCAGAAACTGCGCCGTGCGCTCGCCCACGAAGCGGATGCCGAGGCCGTAGATCACACGCTCGAGCGGCAACTTCTTTGAGGCTTCGATCTCGTCGAGCACATTCTGGGCGGACTTTTCGCCCATGCGCTCGAGAGAAAGCAGGTTTTCTTTGGTCAGCTTATAGATATCGGCGACGTTCTTCACCAGTTTGCGGTCGGTGAGTTGGGTGACCAGGGCGTCGCCCAGGCCATCAATGTTCATGACGCCTCGGGAAGCGAAGTGCAGAATGGTCTCGCGCAGCTTGGCGGGGCAGTTGGCGTTGACGCAGCGATGATCAGCCTCGCCTTCGGTGCGGACGACGTGGCCTCCGCACACCGGGCATCGTTCCGGCATGTGAAACGATTTGTGGCCGCGGGGATGGTCTTTATCTTCGACCACGCGCGTGACTTTGGGGATCACGTCGCCGCCGCGTTCTACTTCCACCCAGTCGCCGATTTTTACGCCCAGGCGATCGATTTCGTCCATGTTGTGCAAAGTGGCGCGGCTGACCGTGGTGCCGCCGATCGGGACGGGCTTCAACGCCGCGACCGGCGTCAGTTTTCCGGTGCGACCGACTTGCACCAGGATGTCTTCGATCTGAGTGATGCCGCCGCGCGCGGCGTACTTGTAAGCGATGGCCCAGCGCGGGGCTTTGCCGGTGTATCCCAGCTCGGCTTGCAGCGCGGTGCGATCTACCTTGATGACAATGCCGTCGATCTCGTAAGGGAGCTTTTCGCGCCTGGGTTCTTCCTGTTCGATGAAAGTCCAGATCTGGTCGAAAGTTTTCGCCAGCTTTCGCGTCTTATTGACCTTGAAGCCGGCGGCATCCAGGGCGTTCAGGGTTTCCCAATGCCGGTTGAGAAAAGTGCGTCCGTTCTGCAGCAAGGCGTAAGCGAAAAAGTCGAGCCGGCGTTCCGCAGTGATGCTGGGCTCAAGCTGGCGGACGGTGCCGGCGGTCGCGTTGCGCGGGTTAGCAAAAGTTGACAAGCCTTTTTTCTCGCGCTCCTCGTTCATTTTTTTGAAGGCGGCGATGGGCATGAGCATTTCGCCCCGGACTTCGAAATCGGCGGGAATCCCGGCTTTCTTCAGCTTGTCCAGCGGGATCGAAAGCGGGATGGACCGCACCGTACGCACGTTCAGGGTGACGTCTTCGCCGATGCTCCCGTCGCCCCGCGTAATGCCGCGGATAAGTTTTCCGTCCTCATAATGCAGGGCCAGGGACATGCCGTCGAGCTTGAGTTCGCAGACGTAGTCGATGTCATCGCGTCCGCTGAGTTCGTGCACGCGCCGCTCCCAGTTGCGGAGGTCGTCTTCGTTATAGGTGTTGTCGAGCGACAGCATGGGAGAGGAGTGCGGCGCTTTGAGAAAGCCGTCGCGGGGCTTGCCCCCGACGCGCTGCGTGGGAGAATCGGGCGTGATCAGCTCGGGATGCTCGGCCTCGAGCTTCTGCAGCTCGATCATCAGCTGGTCGAATTCGGCATCTGAAATTTCGGGGTTGTCGAGGACGTAATAGAGATATTCGTGATGGCGGATTTTATCCCGCAGCGCTTCGATCTTTTTTTCCGTCGCCTTGGCAGCGGTGGGCATGACTGAGAGATTATATTCGGGAGACCCCAAGGAATGTGCGGGGATGGCCGCCCGTGGCTGTCCGGCGGAGCACAGCTCCGCGGGGGTTAGGTCGTTGCGTACCAGGAACAAATTGGCGAGCTTCGCTCACCCGGACGGCCGAGGGCGACTGTCGCCACGCGGCCTGTGACAGGCCCTTGAGGATTCGAATCGTGCTTGTGCTCGAGACAGACCGCCTGCTGTTGCGAGAATTTCTTCCTGGCGATATTGATGCCCTGGCGAAAGTTATTTCCGACCCTGTGACCATGCGCTTCTATCCCGAGCCGCGGGATCGAGCCGGAGTCGAGTCGTGGATCGAACGCAACCGGCAGCGCTACCGGGACGATGGCCACGGACTCTGGGCCATGGTCTTGAAATCCAGCGGCGAGGTTGTGGGCGATTGCGGCCTGACCCGGCAGACAGTGGATGGAGTGGACGAGATCGAAATTGGCTACCACGTGCGCCGCGACCTGTGGGGGCAAGGCCTGGCGCCGGAAGCGGCTGCGGCTTGCCGCGATTACGGGTTCGAGCGGTTGGGCGTGGAGCGGCTTATCTCGCTGATCCGGCCGGAGAACTTGCCTTCGCGGCGGGTGGCGGAAAAAATCGGGCTGAGTTTGTGGAAGGAAGTAAGGTGGAGGGACCTGCCACATTGCGTGTATGTGATTCGCAGAGGCTGAGAAGAACCACGAGGGCTCAGCAGCCCCTTCGACTTCTCGAATGGCCGCCAGCGACACGTCCGCGACTGGCGGTTCGAAACGGCACCGTTTTTGCTTCAAACAAGTGCTGCCGGCATGTGAGAGTCGCGGGCGAGTCGCCCGCGCCCACATGTGCGCAGCCGAGGGCGGCTACATCAAGTCGTCTACACCAGGTCGTCTACTTTCAGCTTTGCGGGGCCGCCTTTCCATGACGCCTGGAACCGCTTTTGCACAAAGCCGGCATCGTAGTCCCGCTTTTGCGCTTTCAGCGCCTCTTCCAGCCCAAACAGCGAACGGGGATTGCGGGGATGACGGTCCAGGTCTTCGCGGAAGACCTTTTCTGCGCCGGCGGCATCTCCGCCCATCAGGAGTACTGCACCCAGCGACTCACGTACCGGGAAGAACCAGTCTTCAGGCTCGTTGTACTTCAGAGAGTCCTGCACCGTCACCGCTTCTTGCAGCTGCGCGATGGCGCTGGCGTTGTCCTTCCGGGCGAGGGCGATCTTTGCGCCCAGTACATCCCGGGCGATCTTCAGGACGTCTTTGGTCTTGTTGTTGACGGGCATGGCGAAGACGACGTCTTCCGGCGTGCCCTTCTCGGCGTCGGCCACCACTTGATAGTCAGCCTGTGCTTCGTCCGGCTTTCCCTTGGCAGCCAGGGCCATGCCGCGGGCGAAGTGCCAGAAGACAGTCTCGGTCTTCATTTCAGGACTCGGCTTCGGCATCTTCAAAATGTCATCCCACCTGCGAAAGCGGACATCGACGGCGATGGGAATTGTCACGAAACCTTCGAGCGGCGGCATCTCCTTTACGTGCGGCCGCACATGGGCGGCCAGCATTTGAGCATTCTTCATGGCCTCCGGATAGTCACCGTTCATGGCCGAGCACATGGCGATGAAATGCAGATTGTGGCTGTAGTACATCATCGGATACAGGCCCTGAACGCCGCTGGCCTTGATGTAAGCCCGATCCGCGATGGCGGCCGCCTGGTTGGTTTTGACCGCGGCTGCGTAGTCGCCGGTGCGGATGTAAACGTGGGCCGGCATGTGCACCAGGTGTCCGGCGGCTGGCGCCATTGCAGCCAGGCGATTGGCGGCTGCCAGCGCGCGTTCCGGAGATGCCGAGGCTTCGACCGCGTGAATGTAGTAGTGAATCGCGCCCATGTGATTGGGATCGCGCTTGATCACCGATTCGAGTGTAGCCACGATTTCTTCAGTGCCCCCTTCCGGCGTTCCGTCGCGATGCCAGAGACCCCAGGGATGCAGGTTCATGCCGGATTCCGCGAATAGCGTGGCGGCGTCGAGATCGTCGGGAAAGTTCTTCGACAGTTCGCGCATAGCGTCGTGATAGGCCTCGGCGGCCTGGCGGCGATCGGCCTTGGGATCGGCGGGAAAGCGCAGCGCCATGGCCTGGATGTAGGCCTGCTCAGCCGGCGAAGCGGTGGCCGAGAGATCCGCGGCCTTCTGGATGGCGGCGTGCGCCGCCGCGAAACGTTCGTCGCTGGCGGGATCGTTATAGTTTGGGCCGACGGCTTCGGCCACGCCCCAATAAGCGATGGCCAGCTTGGGGTCGAGTTCTGTCGCGCGCTGAAACGAGCGCGCCGCTTCGTCGTGGTTGAAGGCGTAAATCTGGCGCAGACCCTGGTCAAAGAACTGCTGGGCTTGCGGGTTGCTGGTCGAGACCGGATGATGAAGGTCGCCGTAACCGGACATCAGAGTGGCAGGCTTCGCTGGCGGGTGCGCGGCATGATCCTGCGCCGCTGCCAGGCCGCACATCGCAAGGGTGAGTGAGAGGACGAGCACGTGTCTCATTTGCGTTCACCTCCTGAAATTTGAAGATGTCGAAATCGAGTGAGAAAAAGGATCCCCGAGCTGCAAGTAGCTTAGTAAAAAGATGCCAACGCCGCAACCTGGCCGTCGCCTGGCGAGAATTCGTTTTCAGTACAATCCCTTTGACTTCCATGCGCAAGGCCGCGCTCTTCTACAACCCGCTTTCCGGACGCCGCCGGGAGCGGCGGCTGGCGGACGTTCGGGCGGCGCTGGCGGTGCTGCACCAGGCTGGAATCGAGGCAACCGCCGAGCCCACGCGGGGACAGGCCGATGCGGCCGAACAGGCGCGCCACGCTATCGCAGGGGGTTGTGACGCCATCCTGGCGTGCGGCGGCGATGGCACCGCGCATGACGTCCTGCAGGGCATGGTGGGAAGCCAGGCGGCGCTCGGCATCATTCCGCTGGGCACCGCCAACGCTTTGGCGCACGATCTGCGGCTGCCGCTTAATGCAGTGGGCGCGGCCCGGGCCCTGCTGACCGCAAAGCCCCGGCGCATCGCTCTGGGCCGTGTGGAATATACGGACCTTGAAGGCAATCGCGGCTCTCGCTTCTTCACGGTTGCCGCCGGCATCGGGGCAGACGCGCATCTGTTCTACAAACTGAATCCCCTGCT
The DNA here is from genome assembly GCA_963816025.1 of Terriglobia bacterium. GTDB lineage: Bacteria > Acidobacteriota > Terriglobia > Terriglobales > Acidobacteriaceae > JAIQFF01. The sequence continues at coordinate 302,580 of CAWFJA010000023.1, read as the reverse complement.
TAAGGGCCACCTGGGCATGGCGGCCTACTATGCCAAAGCCACGCGGCTGTGGTTGACCCATCCCATGGAGAAGTTCGCGGTCAAAGCTGATTACGAGGGCAAACCAGTTTCTGGGGCGGAGGTGTCTCAACTGCTGGCGGTTCGTATCCGGAATTTCGGGGGAGTACTGCGCGAACTGGCGCCGGGGGCTTCGCTCGATCGCAAGGACCTGCGCCTGCTGCTGTTTCGCACGCGCAGCCGCTGGGCGTATTTGCAATACATCATAAGAGGACTGGTGGGAGCGCAGTGGAGCGTAAGCGGAATCGACCTGGCGCACAGCCTGAAAATAGACTGCCGGCACCGGGTTGATGCGGCCGCGGATTCCCGCATCTTCGTCGAAGCCGACGGTGAATTGCTAGGGACGCTGCCGGCGACGATCAGCATTGTGCCGGATGCACTGTGGCTGCTGATGCCGGGGACTCGCAGGAGGTAGCGCCGGCGACTCGCCGCCCGCTAGCGTTCCGGTTCGCGGTCGTGCGATATGATGCTTCCTTAGCTTCGGCACGACGGGCGGGACGCCCGCCGGACAGCCGGCGGGACGCCGGCGCTACGATAAGTTTGGAACCTGTCACTCACTTTCTTACGGGAGCCTGCCTTGCCCGCGCCGGGTTCAACCGGAAGACGGCGCTGGCCACCGCCACGATGACGCTGGCGGCGGAAGCGCCGGATATCGACATCATCGGAAACTTCAAAGATCCGGTCTTCGGTTTTGCTCATCATCGCGGCTTCACCCACTCATTTCTCGGACTCCTGCTGGTGCAGGCGTTGGTGGTGGGGCTGATTTATGTCATCTGGCGACTGCGCGGGCGCAAGATCAAAAATCCGAATCTGCCGCCGCGCTGGGGTTTGCTGTTTCTTTTCGCATATCTCGCCGGTCTTACCCACATTCTGCTCGACTTCACCAATAACTATGGCGTGCGGCCGTTCTGGCCCTTTTCCGAGAAGTGGTATTCGTGGGACATCGTATTCATCATCGAGCCCGTGCTTCTCATTTTGCTGATCGGCGGCCTGGTGTTGCCCGGACTTTTCTCGTTGATCAACGACGAGATTGGAGTGCGCCGCAAGGGGCCGGCAGGGCGCCTCGCCGCAGTGGTGGCGCTCCTGGGTGTGATCGCAGTCTGGGGCGTGCGCGACTATGAGCACAGGCGGGCGGTCTATGCGCTCGATTCCCGGCTCTATAACGGGGCTGACCCGGTGCGGGTTTCCGCTTATCCGCGCTGGGTGAATCCGTTTCAGTGGTATGGCGTGGTCGAGACCCGCGACTTCTTCGCCACCATGGGGGTGGATTCTTCCATCCCCGATGCCGACCCCGAGGGCCGCATGGAAATACGGCGGAAGCCGGAAGAAACTCCGGTGACGCTGGCGGCCAAGCGCAGCGAACTGGGGCGGGTGTATCTGGATTGGGCACAGTATCCCGTGGTTGAGACGGAGCCGATCGAGTCGGGCTACATCGTGCGCTTCCGCGATCTTCGGTACTACGACCCCAACCAGACGCGCCGGGACCTTCTGGGCGCGAGAGTGGAGCTGGACCGGTCTTTGCAGGTGGTCCGCGAAAGCTTTGGATCGCGCAGCCGGCGTAGGCTGGGACTGTGTGGTTGAGTCGCGGGCGACTCCCGCGAAAAGCTGCCAGTCAAAGTCAAAAGCCGCGGGCCGGTCGCCCGCGACCACACAACAACCACCCTGCTTGACGCGGCGCTCGGGGCGAGCCACAATCATTAGCCTGAGATTGTTGAGGTGATCATGCTGGCTTATTTGTTCCTGGCGCTTGCCATTGCGGTTCGGTTCATACCCCATCCCTGGATGTTTACCCCGGTGACAGGGGCGTTGCTTTTCTTCGGAGCTCGCGGTTCGCGCCGCTACCTGTGGGTGCCGCTGGTGGCGATGATGGCTTCGGATGTGGTGCTGACCAAAGTCGTATACGCCTACCCGTTCGTCTGGGACCACTTCGTCACCTGGGCCTGGTACGCGGCGGTATTGTGGCTGGGAACGAGGCTGCGGGCGAATGCCAGGCCGCTGCCGGTAATTGGCGCCGCGCTGGCCAGTTCGGTTTCCTTCTTTGTGATCAGCAATTTTGCGGTGTGGGCGGCATACGATATGTATCCCAAGAACTTCGGCGGACTGATGACCTCCTACACCCTGGCGCTGCCCTTCTTCCGCCACGCGGTGGAAGGCGACTTGCTGTTCACGGCTGCATTCTTTGCGACGCCGGTGGTGCTGGCAGCGTTGTCCGAGACGTTCAGCCATAGCGACCACGCGGCCGCGGCTTAGGGCTTACCACAGCACCACGTGGCTTGTGATAACTCCCGCACGAGCGGGGCGCTCGCGCCTACATTTTTCTTTTCTTTAGTCTGATCACCACCAGCCAGATCGCCAATCCCACCGCGACCGCAGCCAGCACCCATGGCCAATGCTCGCGGAATACAGTTCCGAAGATGCGGACGAAATCGGGACCAAATACCAGGGTGAGGATGGACAGGATCAGGAAGCGCACGAAGCGGCCGGCGAAAATGGCCAGCAGGAAGTGAGTGAACTGCATCTCCGAAACGGCCGCCGCCAGCGCGAACAGCTTGAAGGGAGTGGGCGGAGGCAGCATCGCGGGAAACATCAGGCTCCAGAAGGGATGCTTCTGGAAAGCCTGGTGAAACTTGTCAAAACGCTCGGGCGAAATGCGCTTGCGCAGCAGTTCTTCGCCGCCCAGATATCCGATACCGTAAATCACGATGCTGCCCAGCGCCGATCCGGCGGAGGCCATCAGCACATACAGCAGGAACCGGGAACGATTCTGATAGACATATGCCGGCGACGATCGGGTCCATGGGCAAGCCCAGGGCGGCGCCGTCGAGGGCGGCGATGGCGAAAACGCCCCAGGCGCCCAGTGGCTTCAGCAGCGCCCAGAGAAATGCGGTGTAGCGCAGGAAGATGTGCTGGATGGTGTTCAAGGCGTAAGCCTAGCAGTTTACGCGAACTGGCGATGTGAGGCGGAGCGCGGCGCTCGCGCTCTACTTACGCGGAGTGTTTGCGTATTCGCCGCTCAGCAACTCCAGTGCGTGCGGCAGTAGTTCGACCACCGCTTCGAGTGACTCGGCTGCTCCGCGGGGGCTTCCCGGGAAGATTCAGGACCAACGACTTTTCGCGCACCCCGCAAACGCGCCCGGCTCAATGCGGCCATGGGCGTCTTCTTGGAGCCTTCGAATCGCATGCGTTCCGCGATGCCTTCCAGCAGGCGGTTGCAGACGGCTCGGGTGGCTTCCGGAGTGACGTCGCGCTCGGCGATTCCCGTGCCTCCGGTCGTCACTACCAGGCGGGCCTTGCCGGCGAGGCGAATGATCGCCTGCTGAATCGCGGCTGATCGTCCGCGACGATTTCAGTCGCGACAATCTGAAACTTCTTTCCGCTTGAGAATTTCCGCGACCGCCGGTCCGGAGAGGTCGGCGCGTTCGCCGCGAGCGGAGGAATCGCTGACGGTGAGGACGGCAGCGGTCAGAATCTGAGGCAGTCCCAGGTTAGTCTTCGAGGAGGACATCTTCCTCTTCTTCCTCGGCTGCCGCCCTTCGTCGCGCTTGGATTCGTCCAGCAGGCGCAGGCCTTCCATCAGCAGGCCTTGGGTGTTCAGCGTGGTGGTCTGCTGCTGGTCTTGCCTTCGAAATTGATCTGGAAACTGCCGCCGGTCCAGCTCAGCACCTTGAACACCGCCTTGTCGCCGGTGAGCGATCCGTAGGCGGCGTGGGTGACCTGGCCTTCGCTGAAGTACATTTCGCACTTGTCGCGTTCGTTGGTGAGAGTCAGGGCGCAGCTCTTGCGTCCCATTTCGAGCGACTGCATCAGGTCGATCACGTTCATCTGCGACAGGCTGCCGCGCAGCACGCCGTCGGAGGGCGCGGTCTTGGCCATCTTTTCCAGCGCGATCTTGTCGATCACGCGCTTGATGCGCTGGGTGGCCTCTTTCAGGAAGAACGGCTTTTCGACGAAATCGTCGACCGGATCCTGGCTGGAAAGCTTCTCGCTGATGTCGGCCTTGCTGGCCAGCAGGATCACGGCAATGCCGGCGGTCTTGGGACGGCTCCGTAGACTTTCGACCAGCTGGTGGCCGTCCATGCCGGGCATGCGGTAGTCGCTGACCAGCAGATCGGGAGGATCGTCCACGGCTTTGAGCAGGGCGTCGGCGGTGTCGGTGGAGGTGGTGACGATGGCCAGCGGCGTCAGCGCGTCCGTGCAGCAGTCCCAGGACCATGGGATTGTCGTCCACCAGCAGGACTTTGACGTTGTTCGGCATGGCAGGCTAGGTCTTCTTGCGGACTTTCTTCGGACGCGGGTGTAGTCACCGCTCTTGCCTCCGGACTTGTGCTCCAGCACGATCTCGCGGATTTCGATTCCCTTGTCCAGCGCCTTACACATATCGTACACGGTCAGCGCGGCCACGCTGGCCGCCACCAGCGCTTCCATTTCCACGCCGGTCACGGCCGTGGTGTGACTTTTGAGGTAATAGCGACGCCATTCTCGCACAGCCGCATGGTCACATCAACGTGGGAAAGCGGCAAGGGATGGCACATCGGGATCAGATCGGAGGTGCGCTTGGCCGCCATGATCCCGGCCAGCCGCGCCACTTCCAGCGGATCGCCCTTGGGATTTTTGGGCAGCGCTTTGAGCACGGCGGGCTTCAGCACGACGAAAGCGCTGGCGGCGGCCTCGCGCTTGCCGGGACTCTTGGCGGAAACGTCCACCATGCTGGCGCGGCCGGCGCCATCGTAGTGAGAGAGTTTGCGAGCCATCGGAAAAGCTATCTTACACGCGTATGCAGGCGCGAGCGCCCTTGCGCTGCGGGCAGTGCCACCTGACCACGTCAGAGCAGCGCCCGTCACAGTCGGCAGCTGCAGGCCTCCGTCCATAGCGACGAGGCGGGCTCGCGCTCACATCTAGCGCATCAGGACTGGCACCCACTCGCCGGCTGCATCTTTCGCGGTCTGGGGAAATCACGATGTAACAGTTGGCCCGCGTCATGGATGCGATGTCGCCCGACCCGTGCCACCGGGCCAGTTCGACCTCTGCGTTTTCGAATTCTCCGGACAGTATTGCTGGGAGGAATCGCGTCAGTCCGGTCTTGGTTTTAATGTCGGACTTGAGGCGGGCATTCAGAAATGCCAATTTTCGCGGCGGCATGACCGGCCAGGGCTTCCAGGATGGGGCGAACAAAGAGTTCGAAAGTCACCATGGTCGAGACTGGATTGCCGGGGAGGCCGAAGAAATAAACTTGGGCTGGGGGGTGGCGGCAGTTCGCGGGCGAGTCGCCCGCGGCCACACGGGACTCGCCCGAAGACTATTGGCTTTCCTGGTTGGATTCGGGCTCCGGTGAAGAAGAACTCTGCCTGGAATTCTGCCAGGACCTGTTCGACCAGATCGTACTTGCCCATCGAGACTCCGCCGGCGAGCAGGAGCAAGTCGGATTCGAGGCCGTCGGCGATGAGTTCGCGCAGGCGTTCGGGTTCGTCAGGAGCGATCGGCAGCAGCACAGGCTCTCCGCCGGCGCCCTGTACCTGTGCGGCCAGCGAATACGAATTCGAGTTGCGGATTTGGGTGGGTGCGGGCGGAACATCGATGTCCACGATTTCGTCGCCGGTGGAGAGGATCGCGACTTTAGGCTTGCTGTAAACCAGCAGACGGCTTCTGCCCACCGACGCTGCAACCGCAATCGCAGCGAAATCCAGTCGCGCTCCCGGAGACAATAACTTCTCGCCGCGCTTTGCCTCCGAGGCGATCGCGGCGATGTTGTCGCCGGCTGCCACCGGCTTCATGATCTGCACGCGGCCGGCGGCGCTTGACGTGTGTTCCACCATCACCACGGCATCGGCGCCCGGCGGCGCGGGAGCGCCGGTCATGATGGCCGCCGCTTGGCCTGGTTGCAGCGTGGGAATGTCCTCGCTTCGAGCGCCCGCTTTGATTTCCCCAATCACTTCGAGGGTGGCGGGAAGCTGGGAAATATCGGCAGCCCGCACCGCATAGCCATCGCGCATGGCTCGGGGAACGGCGGGAAATTGCGGTCGGCGAAAATGGGCTCGGCCAGAACTTGTCCGGCGGCGGCGCCTTCCAGCAGTTCTACCAGTTCCTTGCCCCGAGGACGCAGTTGCGCGGCGTGATCCTCGACCAGGTGACGCGCGTCTTCGAAGCTAAGAGTGAGCGACGGCTCGGGCACGGCAGCCATGCGGAAGATGATACGACAGGCGGCGACTGCAGGTGGCGGACGAGCGTCCCCGCCCGTCGCGTCCAGGCCATTGCTTGACGGCGGGACGCCCGTCCTCCATCACCCAATTTCAGGGTGATTCGCGTATTGTCTCGGCTGGTAACCCGATCCGGTTGGCATTGAGCATCGCTCGCGATTCGAGGACAATCAGCTTACGGATTCCCGTGCCTTGGGGGAGAGCTGTGCTTTACCGACATGCGTTCGAAGTCTGGCTGATGGTGGCCGCCTTGACTACGGCGGCCGCGGCCAAAGACATGGCATTGGTCGCCAACAAATCGAATGGTGTCTCTGACGTCAGCATGTCCGAGCTGGTGAAGATCTGCAAGGGTCAGACCAACCGGTGGCCCAAGGGCAAGCCGGTCACTTTCTTCAGCCTTAATCCCGCGTCGAGCGAGATGAAGATGGTTTTGGAAAAGGTTTATGGCATGTCGAGCGACGAGGTCAGCGCGCTGATCGCCACCGCCAACCACGGCAGAGCGAACCACCCGGCGATCGTGCTGGTCAATTCTGACAAGGCCCTGGTGGAAGCTGTCGAATCCACGCCGGGCGCGGTCGGGCTGGTGGATGTGTACTCGATTACCAGCGGCATTACGGTTTTGCGGGTCGAAAGCAAGCTTCCGCTTGAAGCTGGATATCCCCTGCATGGGAACTAGCCGTCTGAAAACGAGTCGCGCGCACTGTCCGCGTCCCGGGGCGAGCGCCCTCGGGACGGCCGGCAAGATGCCGGCGCTACCCAGGGCGCTACATGAGCGCCCCTTCGACCGACCGCAAATCTGATTCCAGGACGTCGCGCCGCTTTCCCCGCTATACGCTCGATGTTCGCGTCTCCGTACAAGTCTTTCGCGCCGGAGAGAGCATTTCGTTTTGGGGGCGATCCAGCGAACTGGGAGAAGACGGCATTGGCGCAACCCTGACCGGTGAACTGGAGCCTGGGGAAGTCGTGTCGATGGAACTGCTGCTGCCCATGGTGCCATTCCCCATCAAATTCCGGGCGCTGGTGCGATATCGCGACGGACTGCGACACGGCTTTGAGTTCCTGGCCTTGACCGCGGCCCAGCGCGGCGAGATCCGGCGGGTCTGCGAGACGCTCTCTGCCCGGACCTAGGGTCGCCGGAGCCGGATAGTCCTCGTTCGCAGCGGCAGGAATAAGTACCCTCAAATCAATGGACTTTGGTTTGTCGCATCGGGGACGGTAATGCAACTTTTCCCGGCCAAATGCGTCCTAGTTAACAGAGAATAGAGGCCAGACATCCATAGCTGCCGGTTTGTGCGTAAACCTTTCAGGAGCTTCCCCTCATGTTGATCAAGAAGGCGGCCGACATTCCATCCTCGGAGATCACCCCGAAGAGCCTGTACCTGAACCGGCGGAAGTTTCTGGCGGGCACGGCGCTGGCGGGCGCAGCGGCGGTGACGGCCGGAGTGGGATTGCACGAAATGGCTCGCCTTCGTCCGTGGCGCAGGCCAACACGAAGATTGACGGCATCCAGAAGAGTCCCTTCTCGACCACTGAAAAGATCACGCCTTACAAGGACGTCACCAACTACAACAACTACTACGAATTTTCCACCGACAAGTACGAACCCGCCGGCCTGGCCAAGAATTTCAAGACGCGCCCCTGGACGGTGACGATCGACGGCCTGGTCAAGAAGAAGCAGGTGCTCGATGTGGACACGATCATCAAGATGGCCGCGCCGGAAGAGCGCATCTATCGCCATCGCTGCGTGGAAGGCTGGTCCATCGTGGTGCCGTGGGTCGGATTTTCGCTCAGCGAATTGATCAAGCGCGCCGAGCCCCTGGCCAAGGCGAAGTTCGTGGAGTTCACCACGCTTTTGGACATGCAGCAGATGCCGGGACAGCGCAGCCGGGTGCTGCATTGGCCCTATGTCGAAGGCTTGCGCATGGATGAAGCCATGCATCCGCTGGCGCTGCTGTGCTTTGGCATGTATGGCGAAGTGCTGCCCAATCAGGATGGCGCGCCGCTGCGCATCGTGATGCCGTGGAAGTACGGATTCAAGAGCGCCAAGGCGATCGTGCGCATTCGCTTTACCGGCGACCAGCCGGTCAACACCTGGAATGTATCCGCGCCCAACGAATATGGGTTTTATTCCAATGTGAACCCGAATGTGGACCATCCGCGCTGGAGCCAGGCCACGGAGCGGCGCCTGGGAGAATTCTTCAAGCGGCCGACGCTGATGTTTAACGGCTACGATCAGGTGGCTTCGCTCTATGCGGGCATGGACTTGAAAAAGAACTTCTAGATTTAAGAACTTCCAGATTTGATGTGGGCGCGAGCACCCCGCTCGTGCTGACACTGCACCGGCGCCTTCAGCACGAGCGAGGCGCTCGCGCCCACATTGCAAAAGCCAATGGTGCGATGGTTCAAACCCGTTGTGTTTCTTGCCTGTCTCGGGCCGCTGGCGCGGTTGGGATGGAAAGCGTACATGGGGCGGCTGGGGGCCAATCCCATTGAGGTCATCACCCATTCGACGGGCGACTGGATCCTGATCTTCCTGCTGGTGACGCTCGCGGTCACGCCGGTGCGCAAGCTGACCGGGCAGCTATGGCTGATTCGCTATCGCCGCATGTTCGGGCTGTTTGCGTTCTTCTACGCGGTGCTGCATTTCCTGACTTACATCTGGCTGGACAAATTTTTCGATGTGCACGCGATGTGGGCCGATGTGCTCAAGCGCCGCTTCATCACCGTCGGCTTCACCGGATTCGTTTTGCTGATTCCTCTTGCGCTGACTTCCACCACGGGCTGGATACGCCGACTCGGAGGCAAGCGCTGGCAGGCGCTGCACCGCCTGATCTACCTCAGCGCCATCGCGGGCGTGATTCATTATTGGTGGCTGGTGAAGGCGGATATCAGCAAGCCGGCGCAGTATGGCTTTGTACTGTCACTGTTGTTGGGGTATCGGGTGGTAGCGTGGCTGGTGCGAAGGAACAGAGATTTGAAGGCAGATTCGGTTGTGGCCCGGAGAGCGGACGTTGCGGAAGGCTAGGCTCGTGGTCGCTTGGGCTTTTTTCCGGGCTTGTGCTGCGGCATTGGGACGGGCGGGACGCCGGTCCTCCAAAAGTGATGTACCGATGACAACTTTATCCGCGCAACTGTGTTAAACACGATAAGGACCCGTCTTTCTAAGCGCCATGTAAGGAGTAGTGCGGCTCACACTGCACATTTGTTTATGAAAAATTCGTATCTTTGCCTGGGCCTGTTTGCGCTTCTTTTCTGCGTGGCTTGTGGAACGAACACCGGTGGCGTCCCTGGATTCATTCCCAAGGGAAATTTTTCCAATGCCAGCCTCAGCGGGCAGTACGTCTACCAGATCGAGGGATTCGATTTCAGCAACCCCAATAACGTGGTTCCCTACCGTGAAGCCGGCGTGTTTACCGCCGACGGCAACAAAGGGATCACCACCGCGACGGATGATGTTTCCGAGGGCACGGGCGTATTCACCACGGTCAGCACCGGCTCGTATTCCATCGCCAACGATGGCACTGGCCTGGTGAGCTTCAACAATGCCCTGCTGGGGACGATCACTCTGGAAGTGACCATGGTCAGCGCTTCCAAGGTCTACCTGGTGGAGGCCGACGCACAGGTCAACGGGGGCGGGCTGGCGGAGAAGCAGAACTTGACGGCAATTACCGCGGCTCCGAGCGGAACGTTCATTTTCCGCGAGCATGACCTGAACTCGAGCACACAACAATCCATTGCCAGCGTGGGCGCTTTCACCCTTGCCGGCGGCATTGCCAGTAACGGGAACAAAGACGTCAATCTTGGCGGAACGTTAAGTTCCCTGACCTTTACCGGCTCATTCAACGCTCCTGACCCCGCGACCGGGCGCGGCACCGGAACCTTCACCGACAGCGCCCTCGCCACCTCCAGCTTCAACTACTACATTGTGGACGCCAATAACATCAGGTTCCTGGCCGGTACCACCAATATCGCCGGATCGGGGCGGGCCGAGCTGCAGAGTGGAACGCCCACGCTCTCCGGCAGCTACGCTTTCGGGAGCAAAGGCGACACTGCCTCACTAAGCGGAGTCAACATGGCGGGCCGGTTCACCGCCAGCGGAGGGAACATCACCTCCGGCGCGCGCGACTCGGTGCAGGACGGCAACCCCGCCACCAACATCAGTTTCACCGGCACCTTTACTCCGCCCGCTGCTAACGGACGCACGCTCGTGACCCTCACCACCGCCGCCAACAGCAACCTGGTGGTGTGGATGGTCAATCCCGCGCGCGGGCTTTTCCTGGTCAACGATCCCAGCACTGTCCAGGACGGGAGTCTCGACCTGCAACAGGTCTCCTCGTTCTCGAATTCCACCATGAACGGCCAGTTCGGGTTCGTCATGGACGGATTTGATGTGGGAGGCGCAAAAGACCGGGTGGGCACACTGCAGTGGGATGGATCCGGAAAGCTGATCCTGAACGAATTCTCGAACGCCGCCGGGTCGCCGAACTCGGCCGTCCTTTCAGGAAACTATTCCGTTACCGCGAACGGGCGGGCAGGCGCCTCGATCAGCACTATTTCCAACAACCTGATTTTTTATCTGGTCTCGGGCAACGACGCCTACATCGTGCAGAACGATTCGGGCGTGGAGCTCAACGGAACAATCAGCAAGCAGCAGTAGAAATGTAGGCGCGAGCGCCCTCGCTCGTGCGGCGGAAACACGGCACTCGAAGAACTAACGATTAAAAAACCGGCCAGGTCAGGAAAGCTGGCGCACGAGCGGGACGCTCGCGCCTACATCAAGTTCTCAGCCTCTTTCGAAGGCGTGCTTCTGCTCCAGTTCGGCCAGGGCGGCGCGCATGTCGGCCTCGAATTTTTCCGCTTGCGCCATCAGAGATGCATTGGCGGAAGCCCATTCACCCTGGAGAGTCATCAATCCCTGATCGCGAAGTTTTTGGGCTACCTCGATCAGCCGGGCCGGAGAAGTTTCGAGGAACAGCGCTTCGGTGGGATCGCCAACCCAAACCGGCCCGCCTGCGACTTTGGTCTGCCAGTAGACTTTGCGGGCCACCAGCAGCGCTACATTTTCGTCGGTGGCTTTGCCGAACACCCACTTGCTGCGTTTGAAGTCGTAATAGCGGCTGGAGAACTGCACCGGCACCCGCTTCCCCGACTTCAGAAATTCAATCTGCCGGCGATCGACTTCCTTGCGCAGCGCATTGATGACCGGCGCCTCGATATCTTTCGGCTCCAGTGACGGCATGACTTCGTAGACGGTGGCCGACAGGTTGACCGACACCGGCGCATGCAGTCCTGCAGAATTCTCCAGAGCGATATCGGCGTGAAGGACCCAGAAATCCGCTCCCGAGGTGGACTTGCGAAACGGCCACTCCAGATGGAAAGAGAGAGGCAGGCCGCTGAGGCATACATAGACCTTCTTTTCCTGCGCTTGGTTAGCTTGGATGGGGCTATTCATAATGAGATTGATCTGGGATTGTTATTTTAACCGTCACTGCTCCACTTTGGGGCTTCAGGCCGGCAGAAAGTGGATTGGGCCCGGCCCGGAACTCGGGCGGCTGCGGTTATTTTTACCACGGTGGCTTCGTTGGTTCTTACCGATTGTGATGCAGGCTTAGCCGAGCCTTGCTCGGCCTGGACGGGTCGGAGACCCGTCGCTACATGGTCTCTGCTCAGGGCTATAGCTGGAGTTCCACTTTTCAGTGATTGCCGATTGATACAGGCGGGACAGACAGTCTTGAGGCGGCACTTCTTCCCACCTGTTTACTGGCTAGGTTCGTGTCGAACGATACGCCGGGATGACGTCTCAAAATGAAAAAGGCGGCCGGTTTGGCCGCCTTCATTCCAACTTGGGAGGCTGTCGAGTGGCGCGGGCGAGTCGCCCGCGTCCACATCAACCCTTACCGGCCGGAGGCTGCTGCCGCCGCCTGCGGGTGCATCGCGGCAATCTTCTCCAGCAAGGCGTTGATGCTTCTGCCGGTTTCGAGGGTGGCGTCGACCGCGGGATGGCCCTCTCCGTCGGTGTGCGTGACCAGGAGGCGTGTCCCCGGCTGGGCTTTCTTGACCATATACGCCAGATGATGACGGTCGTTCTTGGTCAGTGTGGGGCCGAGAATCACCAGATCGAACTTTTCCTTCCGCAGGGTGTCCTGCACCTGCTGGCGGCCTTCGGCCTGGGTGACGGTGTATCCCGCCTTTTCAATCGTAACCGACTGTGAAGCAAGGACTTCCGGATCGCCTTCCGCGTACAGAATCCTTAGTTTGGATGAAGACTTCGAGGTGTTTGCCATAGTGGAGTTAGGCCGGCCTTTCTCTTCCCGGCTGACCTGCCACGTTAGCAATCCCCTGCCACCCTGAGAACGTCACCGAAGACCAATGAGAAGTACACTGAAGACCATCGCCCGACCGGGGGGAACACCGGCTTTAGAGGAAGAGACCCTAGCCCGGAACCCCGGTCTACAGTTGCCCAAGGACGGAAGAGCTCTTTTGTTTGATGTTTAATGTTTAACGTTTAACCGCGCGGCGAAGTCAAGTGATTCTACTGTCGCAGTCCCATCCAGCGCTCCGAGAGAACGATCGAGTTCCCCGGATTTTGCGGGTCGAACCGGACAGAGGTGGGAAGCCCGAGACGGCAGGAGTGGAGATTGATGAGCTGCCGCAGATAGGTAACGTCCTGCGAAGCTTCGTAGGACACTCCGGCGACGTCGTACTGGTAGATAAGGAAAGTCGAGGGCCGCTCGCGGGTGCCGGGCATCTCCTGAACGTCGATCACGGTGCCGTCGGTGATGCGGCCGATGCGATCGAGCCAGGCCCGCCGCTCCCGCTCCAGGTCTTCGGCGGTCTTCGGCTTGCGGCGCAGCAGGAGGTAGGCCACGATCAGAACCGTGACCGCGACCAGAATCAGAGCATACAGACGAAGTGAGATCATGATTTACGCGATCGAGTACGGCCGTGGCGTGCGGCAGTCCCGCAAACAGAATAAGGCCTGAGGGAGAATCGGGGAAGTTGTTTCACTGTGGGCGCGAGCGTCTGCACTTTCAGATCACGGGATTGCGCAGGGTGCCTATTTCTTCCACGGTCACTTCCATGGTATCGCCGGCAACGACCGGGCCGACACCCTGGGGTGTTCCCGTGGGAATCAGGTCTCCAGGCATCAAGGTCATGACCTGGGAGATATAGCGGATGATGGCGTCGAGCGAGAAGATGAAATCCCGGGTGTTGCCATGTTGCCGGACCGCGCCATTGACTCGGGTCTCCACCGCAATCCCCGCCCAGGGATCGATTTCGTTCGTGACCAGCGGGCCGACCGGGCAAAACGTGTCGAAGCCCTTAGCGCGGGTAAATTGGCCGTCCTTTTTTTGCAAGTCGCGCGCGGTCACGTCGTTTACGCAGGTATAGCCAAGAATGTAGGGATGAACATCTTCGTCCGCTGCCAGTTGATGGCAAGGTTTGGCGATCACCACTCCGAGTTCGCCTTCGTAGTCGACCCGCTCGGAGATTTTCGGCCGGCGAACCTGAGCGCCCGGGGCCAGCAGTGAAGAGGGTGGCTTAAAGAAGATCAGCGGCTCGGCCGGAACTTCGTTGCCCAGTTCAGCGGCATGCTCGCGATAGTTGCGCCCCACACAGATGATTTTCGAGGGGCTGACTGGCGGGAGCAGCGCGGCATCGGCCAGGGAAAGATGGTCCATCTTTCGCGTGGGAGCGTCTTCCAGTTCTCCGCTTGCATCTTGCGGAGCGCTCAGAAAAAGGCGCGTAATCTGTTCCACGCCGGCCACAGACTCCACCAGACCGTAGTGGGGCTGCTGATTCAGTTGAAAACGGCAATATTTCATAGAACCTCATGATCGGATATCAGCTTTCAGCCAAACCGGATTGATGTAGGCGCTCGCGCCTACATCGACACCTTACGGCACCTGCTCACTCGCCTCCTCCGACTTGGCGCTTTCGTTGTTGCGTTCATCGAAAGCGGACACCGAGTACGAATACTTTTTCCCGGACTGCACGGTGGCGTCACGGAAAGCCGGGGTCTTTACCGGTTCCGAGTTGAGCTTTACCGGCGTTTCGTTTCCCTCGTGCCGGAACACGTTGTAGCCGGCAAGATCGGCCTCAGTATCAGGAGACCACACCAGGTCGACAAATGGAGCCTGACCGACACCGGAGAAAACCGCTTGCAGTCCGGTAGGCACGGCCGGGGGGAAAACGTCGTGGGCGAAAACCGGGACCGCTGGAGTGTCGTCGCCTTCCACCTCAAACTCGGGCTTGCCGGGCACGGAAACAACGGTCAAGACCGTGGCGCGGTAGTCGTAATGCTTCTCCCACTCGAAAGTCTGGTCCAGGAATTCAGGGGCCGGGCCGGCCGCCTGAGAACAATCCGCCAGGTTCGCGTCGCTGATCTTCACGTCGCTGACCTTGGCGTCGGCTGCCTTGCCTTGTTCGCGCCGATAGATGCGCAGTTTGTGCGCAATCCCGTCCGCAGCTGCGCTGGCCGGTGGGCAGTCCCATGAAAGCAGCACCCCATCACTCTGGACGCGAGCGTGAAAATGATCGGGCGAAGGCAGCGTCGGCGCGGACGGGACCTGGACCTGGTTGGAGAGTCCGGCGCTGCGTCCGCTTTCGTTCTGCACCGACACCGCATACGTGATCTCAGCGGTCGGGTCTTGTTCTTGCATCTCCGGCGAAAGAATATCGATGTAATTGGCCTCAACCTTGGTGGGCAGAACGCCTTTATGCTCCGCTTCGGAAGCGGGCAAGGGAAATTGCGCGGCTGGAATTTCCGCGACCGGATTCCTGCAGTCTGCCAGGGGCACTTTCAGGCTTCTGCAGATGCGCGTCGCACCCGGGTGGCGCACGCTCTGGCGGTCGGTGGTCTTAGCGGGAACCGTCCAGGCCAGGTAAACTTTGGCGCCCTTGCGCGCCGCGCGCAGATCGGTGACCGGCCTGGCCAGCTCCAGGGCGGGCGGGATGGGAACGCCCGGCGCGCCGCAGGAAACAAGCACAGCACTGCCCAGCACGCCGATCAGACTATTCCAGGCGTATCGCTTCATCGTGAGAATAAACAGGTTAACAGAACGAATGGAGATTCCCGGGCGGCATTCGGCAGGAGAACTCCGGCAGCGGCTAGAGCACCAGATCCTTGACGGCTTCGCGGAAGACGCGGCTGTGCTGATCGACATCGTCGGGATCGGTCTGCGGCGACATCAGCGCCATGTTGTGGAACGGAGTCAGCAGGATGCCGCGGTTCATGGCGTACAGGTGCATGAAGCGCTCCAGTTCGAAATCCATTGCGTCGTGGGCCTGGGCTCCATTTTTGGGAGGGGTCGGAGAAAACTGATATTCGGCGCGGCAGCCCAGGCGGGTGACGTGCCAGGGCACACCGAAGTCAGTGATGGATTTCTGCACACCCGCAGTCCAGCGCTCGGCGGGCGGAATCATGCGCGCAAAGGCGTCCTTGGTGAGGACTTTGGTCAATGTGGCCCGCATGGCGGCGAGGGAAAGCGCGTTGCCCGCCAAGGTCCCGCCAATCCCGCCGGTATCGCAATCTTCGAGGTTCTGGTCTTTCGCGATGGCGTGCGCCACCGCCTCGGTGAATCCATAGGCCGCGCCCGGAACTCCGCCGGCAATCGCCTTCCCAAAAATGAAGAAATCGGGATTGAGATTTTCCGCCCGGGTGTAGCCACCCGGTCCGGCACAAATGGTGTGGGTCTCATCGATGATGAGCAGGGTCCCGAATTTTTCGGTGAGCTGCCGCAATGCCTGATGGTAGCCGGGCTCAGGATGCACGATCCCCACGTTGGTCATGACCGGCTCGGCTAGTACGCAGGCCACGTCGCCGGGCGCCAGTGCCTGCTCCAGCGCCGCGACATCGTTGAACTCGACCACTTTGGTGGTGACCGTGGGATCGACAGGCGGGCCGATATTGCCGCGGCGAGCTTGCGCCACGCCGTCTTTCAGGGTGATGAAACTCTCGTCGACCGTACCGTGATAACACCAGTTGAAAACCAGAATCTTGGGACGCCGGGTAATCTGGCGGGCCAGCCGTATGGCGAAACGGTTGGCGTCGGTGGCGGTAAGAGCGAATTGCCAGTAGGGCAGGCCGAAGCGCTGCTGCAATTCTTCCGCAACGAAAATCGCGTCTTCGGTGGGCAGCATCAGCGTGATGCCGCGCTTCATCTGATCTTCCACGGCTTTTACGGTCGCGTAGGGAGAATGCCCGGTCATGGCGCCGGTGTCGCCCAGGCAGAAGTCGATGTAACGGTGCCCGTCGACGTCATAGAAATGAGAGCCCTGGGCTTCGCGGACGAAAGGCGGGAAAGCGCCGGCCCACTTGATCATCCAGTTCATGGGCACGCCGCCCAGCAATGATTTGCCGGCACGTTCGAACAGGGCCTTGGACTTGGGACGCTCATTCACGAAGCGCTGCTGCTCGCGCTGCATGAGGGACTCCAGCCGCTGCCGATCAATACCTTTCATGGCCGTTGCGGGAAAGGATAGCAGAACCCGGTTGGTTTTTTTAGCTTGTGTGGGGGCGGGCGACTCGCCCGCCGCCTCTTACAGGATGTAGCGCGACAGATCCTGGTCTTTCACGATGTCGGCCAGCATCTTACGGACGTAGTCGGCGTCTACCTTGATGTGTTCGCCCTTTTTGTCGGGCGCATCGAAGCTGATTTCATCGAGGACCCGCTCCATGATGGTGTGCAACCGGCGGGCGCCGATGTTTTCCGTGCCTTCGTTCACGCGGAAAGCGTAGCGCGCGATTTCTTCCTGGGCCTCGCGGGTAAATTCGAGCTTCACGCCTTCGGTTTCGAGCAGGGCCACGTACTGCTTCACCAGTGAAGACTTGGGTTCGGTGAGAATGCGGATGAAGTCTTCCATGGTGAGCGATTGCAATTCGACCCGGATGGGAAACCGGCCCTGCAGTTCGGGGATCAGGTCGCTGGGCTTCGAAACGTGGAACGCGCCCGCGGCGATGAACAGAATATGGTCAGTGCGCACCATGCCGTAGCGGGTGTTGACCGTGGTGCCTTCGACGATGGGCAGAATGTCGCGCTGCACGCCTTCGCGGGAAACGTCGGGGCCGTGACCGCTTTCGCGTCCAGCGATCTTGTCGATCTCGTCAAGAAAGATAATGCCGGAATCTTCCACGCGATCGATGGCCAGGCGCGTGACCTGGTCCATGTCAATCAGGCGTTGCTCTTCTTCCTGGATCAGGTACTCGAATGCCTCGTTGACCTTCATCTTCCGCTTTTTGGTGCGCTGGCCGAAGAGGTTGGGCAACATGTCCTTGATGTTGACGTCCATCTCCTCGACGCCCTGGTTGGAGATGATTTCGAAGGACGGAAAATTGCGTTCGCGGACATCGATCTCGACGGTACGGTCGTCCAGCTTGCCTTCACGCAACTGCTGGCGAAGTTTCTCGCGAGTGCGGCTCTGCGATTCATGGCTGGAAGAAGCGGTGGTCCCATCGAGCACCAGGCCGCCAGTCGATCCCTCGGTAGCGCGAGGAGTTGGAGGAGGAAGAAGAATATCCAACAGGCGTTCTTCGGCGTTGAGCTCGGCCTTGTCGGAGACGTCTTCGAGCTTTTCTTCGCGGACCATTTCGATGGCGATTTCGACCAGGTCGCGAATCATGGATTCGACATCGCGCCCCACGTAGCCGACTTCGGTGAACTTCGAAGCTTCCACTTTCAGGAAAGGCGAGTTGGCGAGTTTGGCCAGGCGGCGGGCGATTTCTGTTTTGCCCACGCCGGTGGGCCCGATCATGATGATGTTTTTAGGAATGACTTCTTCCGCCAGGTCGGGGGTAAGCTTCTGGCGGCGCATGCGGTTGCGCAGGGCGATGGCGACGGCGCGCTTGGCGTCCTTCTGGCCTACCACATGCTTGTCGAGCTCGGCGACGATTTCACGCGGAGTGAGTTCGTCGAGAGCGATCTGTTCTTCTTCAGCGGCAGCGGGGAGATAGATAGCCATAAATCAATCGTCGGTCGTCAGTCTTCAGTCGTCGGCTCAGTCATTTGCTGACGACTGAAGACCGATGACTGAAGACTAGAGTTCTTCAATCGTCACCTTGTCATTAGTATAGATGCACATTTTGCCCGCAATCTTCATGGCTTCTTCGGCGATCTGGCGGGCCGTCAGTTGCGTATGCTCGGCCAGGGCCTGCGCGGCTGCCTGGGCATAAGGGCCGCCGCTGCCGATCGCGGCGATGCCGCCGTCGGGCTCGATCACATCGCCCTGTCCGCTCAGCAGGAAAGTCTGGTCTTTGTCGGAGACCAGCAACAGGGCTTCGAGATGGCGCAGAAATTTGTCGGTGCGCCAGTCTTTGGCGAGCTCGACTGCGCCCCGTCCCAGGTTGCCGTGATACTGCTCCAGCTTCGATTCAAAGCGGCTGAACAGGGTGAAAGCGTCGGCGGTGGAGCCGGCAAATCCGGCCAGGATTTTATCCTGATACAGGCGCCGGATCTTTTTGGCTGTGTGCTTGATGACGCCTTCGCCGAGCGTGACCTGGCCGTCTCCCGCCATGACGACGGTGCCGTTGCGGCGGACCGAAAGAACTGTAGTGGAGCGAATCAGACGCTGGGTAGGCATGAGCGCAAACCTTGATTATAGCAGCGGTTTCGATGCGGGCGCTCGCGCCTACATTTTCTACTGTAGGGCGATCAGCGGCACTGCCAGCAGCGCGGCGAAAATACCGATCGTTTTCCAGCGGGTGAATTGTTCGTGCAGCACAACGCGGGCCAGCAGGACGGTGATCACCGGATAGAGCGAGCTGAGCACGACCGCCGTATCCAGGCGGCCGGTCTGCTCGGCGCGGATGAAGACCGCGGTACCGGTGACGTCCAGGCATCCGGCGAAAAGCGCGAGCGCGGCCCCGGCCGGCTGTAAACGACCGCGACCCCGGCGAAACAGGACAATGGCAGCGACGATCACCAGCGACGCAAACCGCGAATGCACAGCAGACCATAAGGCGGAACTATCGCCGGCGCGATCGATGCAGATGAAGAATCCGGCAAAGCCGATTCCGGCCAGGGCGGCCATGGAAATGCCGGCATAGTTTACAACCGAGCCGTCAGGCCGCGAGATCAACCAGATGCCGATGCCGGCCAGCAGAAAGCCGGCGATGGAGAACGCTCCCGGCAAGCCCTGGGTCATCGTGGCAAATGCGGCGGGAATGGCGGCCCCGAGAACGGCCGCTACCGGCGCGGTGATGCCCATATCTCCGCTGGCCAGGGTGCGATAAAAAATTGCCAGCGCCGTTCCGCCCAGCGCGCCCGCCAGCAGCGCCCAGTTTCGGCTCGAAGGCGAGGGATAGGCAGCGTGGCTGAGCAGGGCCAGCGTGAGCATCAGAACGAACCCGCCGGCATGCGACAGGAGAGTGATGATGAAGGCGTCCGAGCGCCGGGAGGCGTAGCCCCCGGTGAAGTCGCTGGTGCCCCAGCACAGCACTGCCGTCAGGCTGAAGCCGACGGGAACAAGTTGTTCGGCCGAGACCACTGGTAACTTCCCTCCGGCGTTTTTCGCCCGGAGGACGAGAGTAGCACGCGATAAGATGTCGTGGTCGAGGCCGGCCTCGGATCTCATCCGATAGGACAGTTGAAGCTGAAGTTCCCTTAAGACGATGGAACCATCATGCCCACTGCGTTAGTTCTGGGATTGGTCGGCGGCCTGCTGGTGGTGGCCTTTCTGGCCAACCGGGTGTTTGGGCTGACTCGAATCCCGGATGTGCTGGTCCTGATGATGCTGGGCATTCTGCTCGGACCGGTGCTGGGTCTGGTGCAGGCGGGCACGCTGGCTAAGACGACCAACCTGCTGGGAACGCTGGCCATCATTCTTGTGCTGTTCGAAGGCGGCCTGGAGCTCAATCTTCGCGACACCCTCAAGCATTTCCCCGGCAGTTTCCTGCTGGCGACTCTGGCCTACGTCTTCAGCACGCTGCTGGTCGCGGTGATCGTCACTAAAGGTCTTGGGTTGTCGTGGACTGACGGCCTGCTGGTAGGAGCCGTGCTCGGTTGCACCAGCAGCACCGTGGTGTTGCCGGTGTTGCAGCAGTTGCAGGCAGAGGAAGCGGTCAGAGTCACCCTGATGCTGGAAGCGGCGTGGGGAGATGTGCTGGCGGTGCTGACCGTGGGGCTGCTTCTCGGAATGAGCAGCCAGGGTGGGGCAGTCGCGCAAGGTTTGGCACACGGCTTGATGAACCAGGTCGGGATCGCGCTGCTCTTCGCCATCCCGGGGGGCGTTTTGTGGTCGCGTCTGTTGCACGTGCTGTCCGAACAGCGTTTCTGGCAGGTGCTCACGTTCTCGATCGTCCTCGTGCTCTATGCCGGGATGGAAGCGCTCGGGGCCAACGGTTTGATTGCGGTGCTGGGCTTTGGCCTGACCCTGTCAAATTTTCCCGGCGTCGATCCTGGCCTGGGACTGACGTTGCCGGTCGCGCAAATGGCTGAGTCGCAGCAGGCCTTGCTCACGTTCCACTCCGAGCTGGCCTTCCTGGTGCGCACGTTCTTCTTCGTGATGATCGGCGCGGTCGCGGAACTCGGCATCTTTCGCGAGCATCCACTGCTGATGGCCGGGACCTTGGCCTCTCTATTCCTCGCCCGCTGGCTGGCGATTCATTCCAGCCGCTGGGCGTGGCGGGGAATCGGGGCGCACAACCGGGAATTGATCTTCTGGGTTTTACCGCGAGGACTGATCACGGTCGTTCTGGCCATCGAAGTTGCGAAGCAGCGTGGAAGCGGGATGGCATTCGTCCCGGGATTGGCGTTCGCTGTCATTCTGATTACCAACGCTCTGTTGGTGCTGGCCAGCTTCCGGGCACGGCGAGCGGCCCCGGCTGCTGCCGCCGGGCCTGCTGCAGAACCCTCGGCCGACGTGCCTTTGGCCGTGGCTCCGACCCATTCTCGCCGGCGCTGGGTGCTCAATGCCGTCATGCTGTTCCTGCTGGCCGTGGGCGGAGTGGTGTTGTGGTATGGAAATCATTCGCAACAGTTGCAGCCGAGGGGCGTCGTGCAGTGGATCCAGAGGCATCTGCATCGCGGGCAATAGGTTTGGTGCGGTCATGTGGTTGTGGTCATGTGGCCGCGGGCGACCCGCCCGCGCTTTTCCGGCCAGGAAACGGTCCGGTTTGCTGCTCGAGTTCAAGGCCACGCGGGCGAGTCGCCCGCGGCCGCACAGTCACAGCCCAAATTGACTTGTCGAACACCCGCGGCCTAACATGGCCGACCTGAGCAGATTGAGCTCTCATGATCGGCAAAACCATTTCGCACTACCGCATCGTGCAGAAGCTGGGCGGTGGCGGCATGGGCGTGGTGTACGAGGCGGAGGATTTGCGCCTGGGCCGGCGTGTGGCCTTGAAGTTTCTGCCTGACGAACTGGCGCAGGACGCGCAGGCGCTGGAGCGATTCCGGCGCGAGGCGCGGGCCGCGTCCGCGCTCAACCATCCCAACATCTGCACCATCTACGACATTGGCGAAGACGAGAGCCGCCAGTACATCGTGATGGAGTATCTCGACGGCACCACGCTGAAGTACCGCATCGAAGGCAAGCCGATCTCGATTGATCAACTGGTTGATTTCGGGGCGCAGATTGCCGACGCGCTGGACGTGGCGCATACGGCGGGCATTGTCCATCGCGATCTGAAGCCGGCAAACCTGTTTCTCACCAAGCGCGGACAGGCCAAGATCCTCGACTTCGGACTGGCGAAGGTGGCGGGACGGTCAATGCCGGAGCTGGAACCAGCGGGGGGGTCGATGGCGACGGCTGCCAATGACGCCGCCAACCTTACCAGCCCGGGAAGCACCGTGGGCACGGTTGCCTACATGTCTCCGGAGCAAGCGCGGGGCGAGGAACTGGACACTCGCACCGATCTTTTTTCCTTCGGCGCCGTGCTCTACGAAATGGCCACCGGACGCCAGCCCTTCACCGGTAATACCTCGGCGGTAATTTTTGACGCCATCCTGAACCGCGCTCCTACCGCGCCGGTGCGGCTGAATCCGAATCTGCCGGCGGAGCTCGAACGCATCATCAATAAGGCCCTGGAGAAGGACCGCGATCTGCGCTACCAGGTGGCATCAGAGTTGCGCGGTGATATGAAGCGGCTGAAGCGCGAGATTGATTCGGGCAGGAGTTCGTCGGTGAGCGTGTCCACTCCGAGCGGGAGCACGCCGACAGACTCCACCCCCTCAGGGCCATCGCCGGTTGGACCGCCGTCGTCAGCATCGGCTCCAGCCGTGCAACCCGCCTCACCCATCTCGGGACCAGCTTCCGCGCCGGCTGCTGTGGCTCCGGCTCCCGCGAGCCGAAGGCTTTGGTACATCCCTGCGGCTGCGCTGGTGGTGGCAGCCATCGCCGTCGCCGGATTCTTCTACAAACGTAGTGCACGCACCCTGACGGAAAAAGATTCAATCCTGCTGACCGACTTCGTCAACACCACCGGCGACCCGGTTTTCGACGGCACGCTGAAACAGGCGTTGGCCGTTCAACTCGAGCAGTCGCCATACCTCAATGTGTTTCCCCAGGAACGGGTGCGGGACACGCTGAGGTTCATGGGCCGGTCTCCCGATGAACGGATCACGCCCGACCTAGCGCGCGATGTCTGCCAGCGGGAAGGAATCAAGGCTGTCCTGAACGGAGCGATCAGCATGATCGGGACGCAGTACGTGGTGGACGTAAACGCGGTGAACTGCCAGACCGGCGACAGCCTGGCCCGCGAACAGGTTCAGGCGGACAAGAAAGAGCAAGTGCTGGGAGCGGTGGGGAAGGCGGCTTCAAGTCTGCGCGGCAAGCTGGGAGAGTCGCTGGCATCCGTCCAGAAATTTGACGCGCCGGTCGAGGAAGCCACCACTTCCTCGCTGGAGGCGCTCAAAGCTTTCAGCCTGGGTGAGACCGAGCGGGCAAAAGGAGACGAGTTTACCGCGATTCCTTTCTACAAACATGCCATCGAGCTCGATCCCAATTTTGCCATCGCTTATGCGCGTGTGGGACAGGCCTATGCCAACACGGGACAGATTGGACCAGCGATCGAAAACACCAAGCAAGCATTCGAACGGCGAGAGCGCACCAGCGAAGTGGAAAAGCTTTATATTTCCACGCACTATTACGACATCGTCACTGGGGAGAGTGACAAGGCCAACGAGGCGTACCTTTTGTGGAAGCGCACTTATCCGCGAGACTCGATTCCGCCCAATAATCTCTCCGCCGCTTACGCGTCCATGGGAAAGTGGGACCAGGCCTTAACCGAGGCTCTGGAAACAGTTCGCCTCGCGCCCAATGAAGCCCTCGGCTACCAGAACATCGGGGGAGACTATCTGGGAATGAGCCGCTTGGCGGAAGCCAAGTCGGTGCGGGAAAAGCAGGTTGCCGCCAACATGGACTCCGCTCTCGACCATGCCGACTTGTACGCCCTGGCTTTTCTTGAAGGCGACACGGCAGCCATGCAACGCCAGGTGGACTGGGCGAAGGGCAAACCGGACGAATTTGACTTCCTGCAGGTGGTAGCGGAGGCGGCCGCATCGCGAGGAAAGCTACAGGCCGCCAGAGAAAACTACAGCAAGGCAGCCGATCTCGCGCGCCAGGGGAAGTTTGATGAAATCGCGGCCCGGATTATCGCCCTTCGTGCGGAAGATGAAGCCCTGGTGGGAAATGCCCAGCAGGCGCGGGAGGGAGCGGCGGCTGCGCTGGCGTTGAGTCGAAACCGGCCCACTATGCTCCTGGCTGCGTCGGCGTTGGCCCTGGCGGGTGACACCGCGAAGGCAAGCGCAATCGCCGACGAAGTGGCCAAGCTCTTTCCGCTTCACACTTTGATCAATTCGGTTTTGCTGCCGACCATCCGGGCGCAGGTTGAAATTGACCGTGCCAATCCTTCTAAAGCGATCGAGTTGCTGCGGCCAGCTTCCGCGTATGAATTCGGTTCGTTGGCGCGGGTGCTGCCGAATTATATTCGCGCCCAGGCCTACCTGAAGGCGCGTCAGGGGCCGGAAGCGGCGGCAGAGTTTCAGAAAATTCTGGACCATCGCGGGATTTGCCTGACGGCGCCCGAGTGCTCGCTAGCGCATCTGGGGCTAGGGCGCGCTCGCGTGCTCAGAGGAGACAATGCCGGAGCTCGCATCGCTTACCAGGATTTCTTCGCGCTGTGGAAAGATGCCGATCCGGATGTTCCCGTCCTGAAAGAAGCCAAAGCCGAGTACGCCAAGCTGCAGCAGTAAGTGTGGGCTTGTGTGGTCGCGGGCGCCTTGCCCGCGCTTTTCTGGCCGGCAAGCGGTCCGGGTTCCTGCTCGAGTCAAAACCTCGCGGGCGAGCCGCCCGCGACCACACATTCTCGCTCCTACATACTCACGTCTTTGACGTGGGTGGCGATGTACCACTTGTTGCCGAAGGGGTCGATCACGCCGCCGCTGCGGTCGCCGTAAGGGTGATCTTGCGGCTCGGAGATTGATGTCGCTCCTGCACTCATCGCACGTTTGTACAGTGCATCACAGTCTTCCACGTAGAGATAGAACATTGTCGGCATAGGTTGGTAGGGGCCCTGAGCTTCGCCCATTTCCATATACGCGTTGCCGATCTTCACCGTTGTGTGATGGATCACTCCATCGGGAGCCGTGTACCTGCCAAGTTCTTCGGCTCCGAAGGCAAGCTTCACGAACTTGAGGACCGGCTCGGCGCGCAGCGGATGAAGATATGGTTGCAGCGTAGGCGCCCCCTCCCATCTATAACTGGCTCCCTTATAGGTAGCGATGTACCAGAAGTTTCCGGCAGCGTCTTTCACGTTGGCGGTGCGCTCCCCGTAATCCTGATCGGCGGGTCCCTGGATAGAACTGGCTCCCGCCCCCAGGGCGCGAGCGTAGGTGGCATCGCAATCGGGGACGTAGATGTGGAAGGCGCTGGGCATGGGCGTACCGCGCCACTTCATGCCCGCTCCGCCGCCTCCCACCATCAGCATGGAATCGCCAATGCGGACTTCGGCGTGCAGGCCGCCCTCTGAACCGGGGCCAGAACGGAAAGTTTCTTCCGCGCCGAAGGCCTTGGTCATGAAGGCGATAAGGCCGTCGGCATCCTGCGCCACCAGATATGTGGTCAAGGTGGTGTAGCCTTTCGGCACCGGGTCCACAGCCGGCTTCTTCTTTTCTCCGCCCATCATGGCGCGGAAGCGGCGGTGCATTTCCTCGATCGGCATTTCTTCCGTGACCGTAAACACGCTCCACGGATATCCGAAGGGGTCGATGAGATTCGCATCCCGCCTTCCGTAGAACTGGTCGGCGATTGGGCGTTGCAGCTTTGCGCCGGCGGCAATGGCGTGGGCGGCGAAGGCGTCCACGTCGGGAACCTGGATAGTCATCGCTACCGGCGAATTGCCTGTGGTCTCCGGACTGAAGCGTCCGCCCTCGGGCCACTCTTCCGCCAGCATGACGATGGAATCCCCAATCATGATTTCGGCGTGGGCGATACCCCCTTCATTCTCGAAGCGGAAAGTCTCTCTCGCTCCGAAAGCAGTCTTGTAAAATTCGATCGCTTTCGCGACGTCCTTGAAGGCCATGCGGGGGGATGCAACGATTCGAACTGGAGCAGCAGTTTCTGTCATGGTTGCCATGGATTTCTTCCTTTGCAAATCAGATTTGAGCCGAGCTTTGAAATCTTCCCGCGGAAGCTGGCGCAGCTCGGCGGCGACGCGCAACAGGGGCAGCAACTCGGGATCGCCGGCTTGAAGCTTGGCTTTCGGAGCCGCCAGAAGCTGAGTAACGCCCTGGTCCAGCTGTTCGATCATTAATTTGGTCGGGGCTTTATTCGGCAGAGAGCGCTTAGGCATTGGCACCCTCCATGCGGGCGCGCAGAGTTTGGAGCGCCCGGAACTGCAGCTGTTTCACCGCGCCCTCGGTGCGTCCCAGGGCTTGCGCGATTTCACGGATGCTTTTTTCCTCGGCGAAGCGCATTCCAATCACGCGACGTTGATCTTTCGGAAGCTGGTCAACCAGGGCAAAGAGGCGCGCGCACTGGTCGGCTTCTTCCAGCCTGGGCCGTTTATCCAGGTCGGGTAGATCAGCAAATTCCTGGCCGGTGACCTCTCTCGTCCCGCGTTTTGACTGGTCCACGATCATGTTGGCGGCAATGCGCAGCAGCCAGCCGGCAAAGGGCACGCCGCGCCATTCGAAAGTGTGAATGCTGGCCAGGGCCTTGTGGAAGACGTCCGAGGTCAGGTCCTGGGCGGCATCGCGATCGCCGACGCGCCTGGCGACGTAGGCATAGACGCGCGCGAAATTCAGTTCATACAATTCGCTGAAGCGGCTGGGATCCTTTTGGGCGGCTTCGATCAGCAGGCGGTCGTCTCCCGCCAAACCGGACGCCTCCTTCCGGGGGCCTTTCGCTGGTCGCCTGAGGGCCATCGTGCCTCTAACTATATAAACTTTCGGGAAGCAAAAAGGTTACGGGAAGATTATTTCTCAGTCTGACGGGAGGGATGCAGAGGCAGCTATCTAAGGCCGAGGTGACCGTTGTGCTGTTGCATAATGCCGTAGCACTCGCAGGCCAGGGCTTCAAGTTTCTTGCGGTTGACAATGGTCACGGCGCCCGGCGTGTAGCGGATGAGATTTTTCCGGCGTAAGGTCGCAGCGGCCAGGCTCACGCTGGATCGATTGGTGCCGAGCATAGTGGCGAGAAAGTCGTGAGTGATGGGCAGCACCCCGGAATCCACCCGGTCCTGCGCCATCAGCAGCCAGCGCGCCAGGCGCTGCTCAATCTCGTGCAGCCGGTTGCAGGCAGCGGTTTGGGCCACCTGCATGCCCTGCACTACGGCAAAGCGGCTCAACAGCAATTGAATATGCGGAGCCGATTCCAGGGTTTTTTGTAAAGCGTCCACCTCTACCCGAAATCCATCTCCGCTGATTTGCACCACCGCCTGAAGCGGGCTCCGGCTCAGACCCACGGCCGCCGGTATTCCTACAAAGCCTTCGTTTCCTACTACGCCGGCTTCCGCGGTCTTGCCATCTTCCATGGCGACGACAAAAGATATCAGCCCTCGATTCGGGAAGTAGGCAAAGTTCAGTTTGGCCCCCGCTTCGTGCAGCACCAAATGGTCGGGTAGTTCGATATATTCGAGATGAGGGCGAAATAAGCGGTAACCGCTGTCAGAGATCGATAGCAGGATGACGTTGGCGATGGGTTTACCGGCGGCATTGGTGCGCTCGCCCGGCTTCACGATTTGTAGATTTCTACTTTCCACAAACCATCCTCAAAAGAGTTTCGGAGCATGGCCTGAATCCTTCGCCCCCGTCAGGCGGGCCAATCTGATAGGAAGGACTGGTGTGGGATGCTGGTTGGTCCCCCAGGATGTGCCCTCATTTTCGACAAAATGAGGCTGTAGGTGAGACTAATCGGCCGGCTTGGGAGCTGGTGGGATGTTTCTGACTCGCCGCTCCTTAGCTTCCAGCAACCGGTTGATTTCAGCTATGAGCGCCATCAGTTTTTCAGGATCTTGTTCCGTTGCCGCCTGCTCACAGAGTTGCATCCATCGCTCTCGCTGTTCTTGCATACGGTCTCCCCGGTAGGAGGGATAACACAACGGGCCATCTTTACAGTGTTCGATGCCGGACAATTGACTTCGGCGGCCCGAGGCCAGAACGGACATGGATCAGGCGAATTTCACGGATCTATTCGTATCCGTCCGATGCGTGGCTTTTGTCGTCTGGGGGTGAAGTGCCTGCGGCATCGCGGGGATGCGAATGGCCTTTCCGGGGACCCTTGTGGTTCGCTTCGCGTGTTAGACTTTACCCCAGAAAGCGTGAGCGAGGACCCAGGTTGATTGAGCTCGCACCCTCGATTTTGGCGGCGGACTTCGCCCACCTGGCAGACCAGGTTCGCGCTGCCGCCGCAGGCGGCGGCACGGTCGTCCACGTGGATGTGATGGACGGCCACTTCGTCCCCAACATCACGCTGGGGCCGCCGCTGGTGAAGTCCCTGCGCAAAGCGACGGATTTGCCCCTCGATTGCCATCTGATGATCGAGGACCCAGACCAGTTTATCCCTGAGTTCGCGGCGTGTGGCGCGAACTGGATTTCGGTGCACCAGGAAGCTTGCGTGCATTTGAATCGCACTCTGCATCTCATCAAGGACCAGGGGTGCCGGGCGGGTGTGGTAATCAATCCGGCAACGCCGGTGGAAACCCTGAGTGAGGTGCTGGACTTGGCCGACTATATACTGGTGATGTCGGTGAATCCGGGGTTTGGAGCGCAGAAATTCATCCCTGGGGCGGTGCACAAAATTCGCCGGCTGGCCGATCTCAGGGCGCAGCGTGGACTGGGCTATCGTATTGAGGTAGATGGGGGAATCGACCTCAACACCGTGGCCGTCGTGGTGCGCGCCGGGGCAGAAATTCTGGTGGCGGGCAACGCCATCTTCGGTAAAGGCGATCCAACCGCAAATGCGCAGGAGATGTTGAAGACTGCAGTGGAGGCCACGCTGCAGAAAGTCTAGGTGTCAGTCGTCAGTCTTCGGTTTTCAGTCGTCAGCTAACCCGATTCTGCTGAGGACTGACGACCGACGACTGACGGCTGTTTTTCGAGGGGTTCTATGTCACGTCGTATTCCGGTCATTCTTCTGCTGGGCGTGCTGGCGTTTGCCGTCGGCTGCACCAATAAGAAGGTCAGTAACCCGTTGGCGAACGTGGGCTCCAAGCAGCCCGACAAGGTCCTGTTCGACCGGGCCATGGACGCCATGAAGCACAATCGCTTCGATGTGGCGCGGATCACCCTGCAGACCCTGATCAATACCTATCCGGATTCGGAATACATTGCCCGCGCCAAACTGGCGGTGGCGGATTCCTGGTACGCCGAGGGCGACGCGACCTCGCTTACCCAGGCCGAAATCGAGTACAAGGATTTTGAGACCTTCTTCCCCAACATGCCGGAGGCGGCTGAGGCGCAGTTGAAGATTGCCAACATCCACTATCAGGAGATGGAAAAGCCGGACCGCGACTATACCCACGCCATGCGGGCCGAAGAAGAATACCGCCAGCTTATCCTGCAATACCCGGACAACAAGAAAGTCGTGGAAGAGGGCAAGAAGCGCCTGCTGGAAGTGCAGGAAGTGATCGCCGAGCGGGAATACCGGGTGGGGCGCTTCTACTTTCTGCGTCAGTCCTATCCCGCGTCCATTGCGCGGCTGCGGTCCCTGATCGACAAGTACCCCTTGTACAGCAAAGCCGACGAGGCCCTGTTCCTTCTCGGGCAAGCGTACGAATCCGAGGTTGCGATCGTGCGCTCGAAGCCGGGCCGGGAAACTGACAAAACCCGCCTGATCGACGACTTCACCAAGAACGCGGCGGATGCCTACTCCCGCATCCTGACGCGGTATCCGCTGATGGACCGGAATCTGGATGCCAAGGCGCGGCTGGAGGCTTTGCATCAGCCCATACCCCGGCCCACCAAAGCGGCACTCGCGCAAAACAAAGCGGAAGAGGAAAGCCGCCGGGAAGCGAGCGCGGTTGCCAAAGTGATGGGGAACTTTCAGAAGCACCCTGATGTGTCCCAAGCCGCGAGAGTCGGAGATCCCACCTTGGTGGACCCGGAAGTGGTGAGCGCGACGTCAGTGGTGCAGGAGGCGACGCGTGCCATGATGGGCGGCGCGGCCCCGGCGGGCAACGGTTCGGTGGCCATTGAGACCGTGAGCAAGGGAGCCCTGCCTCCGGACCAGGCAGCGCCCCGTTCCGACGCGCCGGCGCCCGAGACTGCGGCCACACCGGCGGACAATCCGGCGGCGCCGGCCGAAGATTCAAATGAACTGAAGCCCAACGTCGCGGCCGACCCGAATGAACTGAAGCCTAACGTCGATAGCGGCGCTGCGCCGGCGCCCGCCCCCACCCAAGTCAACGAGCTTGACCCCGCGACCAACGGCCAGGCCGCTGCCACCACGGCCGCCAAGACTGCCGACGGAGCCTCAGCCACCGCCGACGACAAAGAGGTTGAAGACGCGATGTCTTCGAGCAAGCACAAGAAAAAGAAAGGCCTACACAAAGTCGTCCCTTTCTAGGCGGGCAGAGCTGGCTCAATTTCATGCGGGATCGGACCCTCCCAGGCAAATCAGAGGCCGTTGCACCCACTCGTCACTGACCGGTGGTAACCTGCTTACTCTCTTCTTGTCATTGACTTACGATCCAGCACCAATTAACTTCAGGCTGTCTCCCCCTCACCAAAGGAAATCCCTTGGCGCGAAGAATACTGCTTGCCGACGACAGCGTGACCGCCCAGAACATGGGCCGGCGCATCCTTACCGATGCCGGCTACGAAGTCGTTACCGTCAACAACGGCTCGGCAGCGCTTAAGAAGATCGCGGAAAACAGGCCGGACATCATCGTGCTGGATGTCTACATGCCGGGCTACGGCGGCCTGGAAGTTTGCCAACGAGTCAAGGAAGCGGCGGAGACCGCGCGGATTCCGGTATTGCTGACGGTGGGGAAACTGGAGCCGTTCAAGCCTGAAGAGGCGCGGCGCGCCGGGGCCGACGCCTTCATCGTCAAACCGTTTGAAGCGACCGAGCTGCTCACGGCGCTGACCAAGCTCGAAGACAAAATTGTCGCGGGACCGCAACCGCAGAAGTCCGGCCGTTTTGCCAAGGCGTTGGCGGCGGTCGAGCAGTCCGCCGGTGAGCGCTTCGGCGATAAAGAAACCGGTTGGAAAACTCGCCTCACCATTCCGGGCCCAAATCTCAAGCCGCAAAGCGAAGCAGAAGCGCCTGAAACCATCGCCGGCCCCGCCCGCGATTTTGAGCGCGGCGAAACGGTCCGGCCGGTGGAAACGAAGGGGTTTGAGCGTCCGATTCCAGCGGGACTGCCGGCCGACATTACGCCGGAGGAAATCGCCGCCATCACGGCTGCGGCCGCGTCGTTCGACGGCAAAACCGGGCACCCAACCGTCATCCCGGAGGGATCGGCGTCGGACTCTGCCGCCAGCATGCAGGCAGCATCCACGGAAACGGCCGCCGTCCAGTCCAGCGAGCCTGAGGTTCCTGCGGCAACGCTAGCTTCGGCGACAGAATCAGAACCAGCCGCTCCCGTTGAGATCGCCGACCCGGCGACGCGGTTAGCAGCTGAGACTATTTCCGAAGCGGCAGCAAGCAGCGAAGCGCCGAAGATGGAAGAAGCAGCCGCAACGGAATTGCCGGCAGCCGCATCCGAAACTGACTCCGCGCCACCAGCTGTTTCTGAAGCGCAGGTTCACGAGGCGGAAAAATCCTCCAGCCGCGATTCCGAGGTCATGGCGGCGATAGCTTCTTTAGCGCCGTCGAACGGTCATGGCAGTGAGAGCGTTCCGGCTGCGTCAACCGCCATTGAAACGGGTGAAGCTGTTGCTGTCGTGGCACATTCCGCGGTCGCCGCCGAAGCGGGCGTCACCGGACCGCGCTGGATCGCCGAATTGGTTGCAGTGACGCTGGAGGAATCGGCGCCGACGCTCGAACAGGAGATGGAACAAGCCGCTGCGGCCAGGGTCGCCGCCGAAGCAGCGCGCAACGATCTTGCAGCCGCGGCGACAGTCGAAGCTCAAACTCCGGCCCCGGTGGTTGACGCCGCCGAACCAGCGGTTGCCGGGACGGCGACCGTCACGGACGCGGTTGCCGCCGCGGAATCGGTTCCAGATCCGGGGGTGGTTGGCGAGAGCGTGGTTGCCGAAAACGTGACCGCGGAAGCTGCGCCGGTTCAAAGCGCCGAGTCCGAGGCGCCAAAGCAAGAATCCGCATTCGCAGCCGCCGCGGCTGCCGGCTCGGCTTCGGAACAACTACCCACCGTCGAAGCGGTATCTTCTGCAACAGTGTTGCCCGAAATCTCAGAAAGTGCGCCCGTCGCAAGCGTAGAGGCTGCGCCGCAACGCGAAGCGGAACTGGCCGCGGCCTGGCAAAATTGGAAACAGATACGGGAATCGTTCGTCAGTGCGGGGCCTCCGGTTACGGAGGCTCCAGCCGAAACGCCCGCGGCTCCGGAAGAACCAGAAAAAGAGAACGCCAAATCCGAGGCAGCAGAAACCGAGACCGCCGAAATGGAATCGGCCCCCAGCGAGGCTCCGGGAGAATCCACGGCCATCGCCAGCATCGTCGACACCATGCTGGCCGAACTGAGGCCCAAGCTGGTGGAAGAAATTGCCAAGAAGATGAGCTCGGAAAAGAAAGAAAAAGAGAAAGAAAAGAAGAAGAGAAAGTAAGCCTGCCCCGCCCATCTCAGTCATACCCTTGCCTCAGCGACGCGCCCCGAACCACGTAGGGGCGGACGCCCTCGTTCGCCCGGCGGAGCGAAGCTCCGCTATTTTCGCTGCTTAGCTTATTCCATTTGGTTATCAAGACGCCTGAAAGTGTCATGGTTGCGGATCGCTCAACCTGCACTAGAATGAGGCGTCGCGCGCGGAGTGGCCTCAGCCTCCTGAGTTCGCGCCAAGGAGTAACGATATGTCTTTAATCATTGAGAATCTCCCGGAGGCAATCCGGACCACGAAACAACAGCTGCGGGCGGCGTTGCCCGGATACCAGCAGGTCTTCCGCGAGGTCGAGGCCGAGATGCGGCGGCGGGTGGAAGAAATTGTCTCCGAGCGTGAATCCGGACACGACGTCATTCCCATTGTCCAATACCCGGATATTGCAGCGGGGAAAGTTCCCGCGGAACTGGTGGCGAAGATCCGGTCGCGCGGAGCCTGCGTGGTGCGAGGCACGTTCAGCAAGGAAGTGGCCACCGGCTGGGATGACGAGATCGCGGCCTATGTCGAAAAGAACGACCTGGACGCAAAGCTCGCGAATCGCGCTGAGGACAAGTACTTCGGCACCCTGGCCGCGGCCAAGCCCCAGATTTACGGGATCTACTGGTCACGCCCCCAGGTCGAAGCACGGCAGTCGGAGTCGCTCACGAATGTCCGCGTTTTCCTGAACAAACTGTGGCAGGCGGAGAACGAAGGAGTGCGTTACATCAATCCGGATGAGGCTCCGGCTTATGCCGATCGCATCCGCCGGCGGCCGCCCGGTTCGGCCTCGCTGGGCCTTTCGCCGCACGTAGACGGCGGCTCGGTCGAGCGCTGGCTCGACGAAAATTTCCGCAAGGTGTATCGGCACGTGTTCGCGGGCAACTGGCGGAAGTACAGCGCGTTCGCCGCCGCCTTCCGTCCTCAGGTGCAGGAAGTGGAGTCGCCCGCGGTGTGCTCGATGTTTCGCACCTTCCAGGGCTGGACGGCGCTCACCCGCCAGGGCCCGGGAGACGGGACCCTGCAACTGATTCCCATCGCCGAATCGATGGTCTATGTGCTGCTGCGCGCCATTCAGGACGATGTGCCCGAAGATGACCTTTGCGGCGCCCTGCCGGGAAGAGCGCTTTCGATTAACGATCAGTACCACGGGACTCTGGTGAAGGCGCTCTCGTCGATCCCGCTGATGCAGCCCGGGGACACGATCTTCTGGCATTGCGACGTGGTTCACGCCGTCGAAAACGAACATCGGGGAAAGGGCTACAGCAACGTGATGTACATCCCCTCGGCCCCAGGCTGCCCCAAGAACAGCGCCTACCTCGAAAAACAGGCGCTCTCGTTCCTCTCGGGAAAGACCCCGCCGGACTTTCCCGCCGACAATTTCGAGGTCGATTTCGCAGGGCGCGGCACCGTGGCGGATCTGAACGAACGCGGCCGTTCACAGCTTGGAATCACCGAGGTCCCTGCAAGCGCACGATAGGCAGAGTCTCACTGGAATCGGCCGGGTGCCGGGTGCCCCACACGTCGCGGACTTTGCGATGTGTGCGGTGCGTACGGCTTGCGTCATCATCGCGGGTAGGATGAATATCCAGTGGACAATTGGTCAGCCCCTACCCGTCGAGTTTTGATTGTAATCTCGTCCCTTCCCTATTCTGCCGGCACCCACACATTCGCAACGAGCGCGAATGTGTGGGGCACCCGGCCAGTAACGTTACCTCCAGCTATGGCTACGACGCGATCTATCAGCTGACGGGCGTGTCCCAGGGGTCTACGACCACGGAGAGCTACACGTATGACGCGGTGGGCAATAGGCTGTCGTCTCTGGGCGTGTCACCCTACGCGTACAACTCGTCGAACCAGCTGACCTCGACACCGAGCACGACCTACACCTACGACTCGAACGGCAGCACAAAGACGAAAGTGGACTCGTCCGGCACGACCACCTACAACTGGGATTACCAGAATCAATTGAGCAGCATAGTGCTGCCCGCCTCGGGCGGAACGGTGAGTTTCAAGTACGACCCGTTTGGTAGGAGGATACAGAAGAGCGCGCCGAGCGGCACCGTGAATTACCTCTATGACGGGCCGAATCTTATCGAAGAAGTGGATAATTCAGGCACCGCCGTGTCGCGGTACACGCAGGGGGCGGGAATTGATTCTCCGGTAGCAATGCTCCGCGGCGGGGTGAGTTCGTACTATGAACAGGATGGCATCGGTTCGGTCACGTCGCTGAGCAATTCCGCAGGAGCGCTTGCCAGCACCAACAGTTTTGACTCCTTCGGCAAGAAAACCTCTTCATCGGGAACGCTTACCAATCCGTTCCAATACACGGGCCGCGAGTTTGATTTCGAAACCGGTATCTACCAGTACCGGGCGCGCTACTACGACCAGAATGTGGGTAGGTTCCTCTCAGAGGACGAGGACCGACAAGACCTCGACAAGAGCCTATACGCTTACGTCGGTAATAATCCCACCATTTTCGTTGACCCAAGCGGTCTAGTCGCGAGGCTCTATTGTGAGCTAATTCCGACTGGGAGAGGTCGGACGATCTGGCAGCAGTTCGGTCTTTCGATCACTCATCCAGCGCACTGCTACCTCTTTGTTTCCTGCCACGGAAGCGGACACTACCTGGAACTCTATGGTCCTCCTGAGAACGGAAGATACGGCATACCACACAGTGACCAGCCATTAAACCTAGAACGGGCTGACAACTCAATGGAGCGCACGCTCACACCGCCTACAGGAATGAGGTGCTGCGAATTTGAAGACAGGTTGGTTCAAGCTTTCAACCATCAAGCTTCCGATCTCCCTGGGTACAGTGCTTCAGGGCCCAACAGTAATACCTTTGTGAATAACATCATTCAGGAGGCAGGGGGAACCGGCGACTTCCCGTTCAACGCATACGGATGGAATTACGGTTCCCAGCCACCGTCTTCGGCAAGCACCTTGACGATGCCGCCGCTCAACTAATTTGCTGACTTAGGGCCTGATACTTATGAAGAGAATCGCTCTGAAGGTGCTGTTGGTCGTGCTGATCGTCGTGGAGCTCTATCTCTGCAGCGCGTTCTTACCCGCAGGATGGCAGACTGCCATACAGCAACGGTTGTCGTACATCCGTCCGAAGACACTCGACCACTCCGTCGTTACACATCCTGCGCTCGACTATGAAATCGAGGACATGATGAGGAAGCATGTGGGATTGAAAGTTGCTTTGTATGCAGTGATCCTTTTGTTGCTGCTGGGCAACACATTCCTCGTAACTAAGGTTTGGAGATTCCTGAGACTCACGTCACGGCAAGGCAATCGTGGCCCGACGCGTACCTGATATACCGACAATACGGGGACAGGAAGCTGTGAAGAAATCGACCGAGGGACTCGGTAAGACTATTCGGAATCGAGGAACGTCCGTACACTGCAGGTGTGACGAAACCTCCGCCGTCTCCCAGCCCGCGACTTGTTTCTCTTGATCGCCGGCAAATCCTGTTGCGTACCGTGGATGTCGAGTTACTGATTGAGGAGGATCACAGTGCGCGGTCCGATTTGGGAATTGGTAGGCCGGCTGGATCTGACTCTCTATTATGCCGAGATTGCGGCGGTCGAAGGTCATGCCGGGCGCGATCACACGGACCCGCAGTTGTTGATCAGTCTATGGCTTTATGCCTACAGCCGCGGGATCAGCTCGGCCCGCGAGGTGGCGCGGCAGTGCGACTTTGAACCGGCCTTTCAATGGCTCTGCGGGCTGGAGCCGATCAGCCATCACACGCTGTCGGATTTCCGTTCCGAGCAACAAGGCGGCCTTGGATAATTTGTTCGTGCAGGTGCTGGGGATGCTGAGCGCCGAGGGCCTGATCACGCTGGAACGGGTGACGCTGGACGGGACGAAGATCAAAGCCAATGCGGGCGGCAACACCTTCCGCCGCAAAGAGAAACTCGAAGCGCACCTGGAACTGGCGCGCGAGCAAGTGCGGCGTGATGAAGGAACAATCGGCCCAAGAGGAGGAGATGGCGAAGCGGCAGGCGGCGGCGCGGCGGCGGGCGGCGCGGCAACGCGCAGAGCCGTCTGGAGGCAGCGGTGCGTGAGGTGGAGCGCCTGCAGGGTGAGAAAAAAGCATGATCGCAAACAGTTTGTGGCACGCGCTTCCAGCACCGATCCGGAAGCGCACGTGATGAGAAACGGTGAGGGTGGCACGGTGCCGAGCTACAACGTGCAACTGCTCACGGACAGCGACGCACGGGCTGGTCGTGAATGTTGAGGCGACCACTGACGCGATCGATTACCGTCAGCTCGCAACCGGCTCTCGAACGATGCGAAAAAACGCTGGGATGCAACCCCAAGCAGATCGTGGCCGATGGTGACTACACCAATCATGCCTCGGTGCAAGCGGCGGCAGCTTGCGGAGTGGACTTTTATGGATCGTGGCAAGATAGTTGGAAGCCGGGCGAACGCGATGCGCAAGGCCGTAGCGCCGCGTTCCTGGCCAGCGCGTTTCCCTACGATGCCGAGCAGGATTGCTTCACTTGTCCGGCGGGAGAAATCCTGACTCATCACGCGCTGCTGAATCGCGGGCACGGAGTTCGCATCGCACGTCTATCGCGCTCCCAAGCGGCTTGCCGCAGCTGTCCGCTGCGCGGCCAATGCGCTCCGCCGAAGGCGCGACCCGCCTGGATGCGGTCCATCACACGCATCGAAGAGCCTGCGGCTACCGACCGCATTCAAGGCCAAGATGGCGACCGAAGAGGCACGACAGATCTACGCGAAACGCTCGCAGATCGCCGAGTTTCCGCATGCTTGGATTAAAGAACGCTGCGGCTTGCGGCAGTTCCGCTGTCGGAACCGCCTGAAGGTAGCCATGGAAGCCACTGGGCGTGCCTCAGCTACAACCTGACACGGTGGTTCCGCATACAGCGCAAGTCGATGTTGGAACGTGTTCGCGTAGAGCCGCTAAAACCAAACTTGCGCGAATACAGAAGCCGGATGCAATCCGCGAACGCAACTTGTAACTCGCCGCAAACATGCAGCGGTAAATCCGCAGGCGAAGTGCCGCACAAAAACCCATTTCTTCACAGCTTCCAGACGGAACGTTCCCCAGTTTTCGGGATTAGGCGATTAAGGATAGGTTGGTCTGTCGTGGATCAGGTGGGCTCTTCTTAGGCCGATCTCTGTTGCGCGGGGCGAGCAGGCGCAAAGTGAACCGCTCCAGAACCGCGCCAACTCCAACTCCACTCCACGCCAACTCAACCCGTCACCAGGGCCGCGTCAACTCAGCTTAACTCAACTCAACGCCCCCGCCAGCACAGCTCAACTCCCAAGCGCGAGCGAAGCGAGCGCGCCCCGCGCGCCAGATCAACACCAGCGAATCACGGTGTCAGCGTCAGTTCCAGATCAGCTCAACACGAGCAAAAGCAGGGCATATCAAGTGTGTACACGTAAGCATCGTATACATATATACCCCCGCCTCGTTTGACCCTTGTTTTCTCCGGCCTGTAATATCGAAGTTCAGCCTTTAGCAATTGGCAGTCAGTACTTGGCGAACTGCGCCTGGGTGTGTGCGTGGGTGCGGGTGAGCCTTGGTGCAATTGCTGACTGCAAGTCATCTAAACTTCATGCCTCACGAACTGCCCAAATCGTACGAGCCGGGCGCGATTGAAACGCGCTGGGCCGAGTACTGGGTCAAGGAGAAGCTCTTTTCCGTGCCCACCCCGCCACCGGGGGAGACGCGGCCGGTGTTCACGCTGCTGCTTCCGCCTCCTAACGTCACCGGGCGCCTGCATATGGGCCACATGCTGAACCAGACGCAGATGGACATCATCGTGCGCTGGCATCGCATGCGCGGATTCCTGACTTTGTGGCTGCCCGGCACCGACCACGCCGGCATCGCGACCCAGATGATGGTGGAGCGCCAGCTCGCGACGGAAGGCAAGAAGCGCCGCGACCTGGGGCGCGAAGCCTTCATCGAGCGCGTCTGGGAATGGAAGCGGCATTACGGCGGCGCGATCCTCGACCAGATGAAGCGGCTGGGAGCGTCGGTTGATTGGGACCGCGAATACTTCACCATGGACGAAGGCCTGTCGCGCGCCGTGATCGAGGTTTTCGTCCGCCTGTACGAAGAAGGATTGATTTATCGCGGCAAGTACATCGTCAACTGGTGTCCGCGCTGCGAGACGGCGATTTCCGATCTCGAGGTCAAACACGAAGAAGTTCAGGGCAAGCTGTACGAGATTCGCTATCCGGTGGTGGGATCGGACGAATTCATCACCGTGGCTACGACCCGGCCGGAGACCATGCTGGGCGACACTGCCGTAGCGGTCAACGAGAAAGACGAACGTTACACGCATCTGCACGGGAAGAATGTTCTGCTGCCGCTGATGAATCGGGAGATTCCGATCATCACCGACGAGCTGGCGAACCCTGAGTTCGGCACCGGCGCGGTCAAGGTGACCCCGGCCCACGATCCCAATGACTTTCAGGCCGGGCTGCGCCACAACCTGCCGCAGATCGACATCATGGACGAGCACGCTCACATGAACGCAAACGCCGGTCCTTACGCCGGGTTGAGCCGCTATGCAGCGCGCGAACGTGTGCTCGAAGATTTGCGCCAGCAGAACTTTCTGGTGGGGGAGAAGGACTACACCATCGCGATCGGCAAATGCGATCGCTGTGGGACGGTGGTGGAGCCGCGTCTGTCCACGCAGTGGTTCATCAAGATCAAGCCACTGGCCGATCGGGCGACGGAAGTGGTGGAGAACGGCGAGATCACGATTGTCCCGGAGAACTACAAGCAGATATATCTGAACTGGATGCACAACATCCACGACTGGTGCATTTCACGGCAGTTGTGGTGGGGACATCGCATTCCGGCGTGGCACTGCAAGTGCGGAGAAATTATTGTCGCTCGCGAGGCGCCGGCAAAATGTTCGAAGTGTGGCGGATCGGAGCTGAAGCAGGACACCGACGTGCTGGATACCTGGTTTTCGTCCGGGCTGCTGCCGTTCACCACCCTGGGCTGGCCGGAGAAGACGCGCGATCAGGAAGTTTTCTATTCCACCACGCTGTTGATTACGGCTTACGAGATCCTGTTTTTCTGGGTGGCGCGCATGATCATGTTCGGCTGCCACTTCATGCAAGGCCATCAACAGGACGCGGCGCTGAAGCAAGCCAGCGGATGGGCGGACAAGAAAGATGACAGCGTGCCTTTCCGCCAGGTCTACATCCATGCGTTGGTGCGCGATGCCGACCGGCAGAAGATGTCGAAGACCAAGGGAAACGTGATTGATCCTTTGGATATTATTCAGCGCTTCGGAACGGATGCGACCCGCTTCACGCTGGCGGCGATGGCGGCTCCGGGCACGGACATTGCCTTCAGCGAGAGCCGCACCGACGGCTACCGGGCGTTTGCCAACAAAATCTGGAATGCTGCCCGCTTCATGTTCATGAATGTGGATCGGGCGGAACAGGCTGGAGTCTGGAAGCAGCAGGAATTCTTGAAGGGGCTGGAGGCCGGTCTGCGACCCGCGCTGGCCGGGTCAGAGACCCGGCCCCACACGGGCCTTGCTGGGTTCCAGGCAGCTACTCTTGAAGATCAATGGATTCTCTCGCGGTTTCACCGGGTAACAAAGGACGTTAACGACGCGTGGCAAACTTACCGTTTTCATGAGGCCGCGAACCGGATTTACGATTTCTTCTGGGGCGACTTCTGCGACTGGTATATCGAACTGGTGAAGCCGCGCCTCGCGCCTGAGAACAAGATCGAGCAGGCATCCGCGGGCGTCGCGTGCGGCAACCTGGTCAGTTTATTCGAAGCGTCCCTGCGACTTTTGCATCCGGTCATGCCGTTTATCACGGAAGAAATCTGGCACGCGGTTTACGACGGCAACCCGCCGCTGAAATCGATAGCGCTGGCCGCCTACCCGCAAGCGGATGAGCAGCAGTTCGATCTGGCGGCCGAGACCAGCATGGCGATTGTGCAGGACCTGATCGTCAGTGTGCGCAATTTGCGGGCGGAATTGAAAGTCGAGCAAAAGCAAAAAGTCCCGATCCAGGTTTATACGCAGGATGCGGAGATTAAGTCGCTTTTAGAGCAGAATCAGGGCGCTATCGAGCGTCTGGCCGGCGTTGTAAGTGTAACTTTCGTGGAGAACTCCTTGTCCAAACTGGCCGGGGCGCGCTCTACAGCTCGATTCGATGTGCATGTAGTTTACGAGAAGAAGATTGACGTCGCCGCCGAACGGCAACGCCTCGCTAAGGAACTGGAGCAGATCGAAAAAGAGATTGCCAATAGCCGGCGTCAGCTGAGTAACGAACAGTTTCTGGCTAAAGCCCCGGCCAAAGTGGTCGAAGGCATGCGAAAACGCCTGGCCGACCTTGAGGTTTTGCGGGAGAAGATCCGGAACAGCCTGGACGAGTTAGGGTGAACTGATATCTCATAAACTCTGAGCTGGTTTCCAGAAGGACAGTTGTCGGTTGTCAGGCTTCGGTTCCTAGGATTGGCGAACTATGGATTGGAACAGCCGCCGCATCACGGCCGTCGTCGAGAACGCGCTGCTGGAGGACCGCGCCACCAGCGATGCCACCAGCTATGCCTGCATCGATCCCAACCAGCGGGCCGCCGGTACCATCATCGCAAAACAGGACTGCATTCTCGCCGGCGTGGGCTGCGTGTCGCGCATACTGGACGTTTACGCCATTCTCGATGGAGCCGTGACTTCACACTATGAAGTCACCAGCCATCCTGAAGTTTTCGACGGAGTACGCCTGCACAATCGCCAGACCATCGCGGTGGTGAGGCACAATGCGCGGGTCGTTCTTTCCTGCGAGCGGGTGATTTTGAACTTCCTGCAACGGCTGAGCGGCATCGCCACTCTGACCCGCGAATTTGTGGACGCGGTTTCGGGCACGAAAGCGCGCATCCTCGACACCCGCAAGACCGCGCCTGGCCTGCGCATGCTCGATAAGTACGCGGTGCGCTGCGGCGGCGGCCAGAACCATCGCCTCGATCTCTCCGATGGAGTGCTTCTCAAGAACAATCACATCGCGCTGGCGGGGGGAATTGCGCCCGCACTGGAACGAGTGCATCGTAACCGGCGGGGTTCGCAGCCGATCGAAGTGGAAGTGCGGACGCTGGCGGAACTGGAAGAAGCTCTCGTCCACGGCGCGGAGGCTGTCCTGCTGGACAATATGCCGGTCGCACAGGTGAAGGAAGCGGTCGCACGCTGCGCGAAAGCGGAACGGCGCATTCCGGTGGAGTGTTCCGGAGGGGTTACGCTGGAAAATGTGCGCGCCTATGCCGAGACCGGGGTGGATTTTATTTCTGTAGGCGCACTGACCCATTCGGCGGCGGCGGTGGATATGAGTTTGCGCGTGACGCCGGCGTAGAAAGTTTTCAGCTCTCGCTCTCAGCTTTCAGCCAAACCCTTGGGATCGATGGAGGACGGGCGGGACCTCCTGTCTTCAATTCCTGATTTGTTCTTTCGATCGCTCTCCCGCATAATTCCCTGCATTAGAAAAGAACCTATCAGCGGGACTTCCAGCAAAGCTGCGCGGGCGAGTCGCCCGCGGCCACACGAACCTACGGATCTGCGCCTGGGGCGGATTGTGCGGTTGTTGATCGAAAACGCCACCGTCGTGGTGAGCGGCACCAAGATTGCCGACGAGATTGGCACGGGCCGCTCCGAGGTGTGGCGGCTGGTGCAGCAGCTGCGCACCCTGGGCGTCGAGATTACCGGGCATCCGGCGACTGGATACCAGCTGAAGGCAATACCCGATTTGCTGCTGCCGGATGTGCTGGCGCCGGCGCTGAAAGGCACAATTTTCGGCGCCGACGTTCATCGCAACTTTCATCACTATTACAAGATCGGCTCGACCAACGTCGAAGCCATGGCGAGCGCCAGCGCGGGCGCGCCGGAAGGCAGCGTCTTCGTGGCGGAAGAACAAACCGCTGGACGCGGGCGGGCCGCGCATCAATGGGAGTCGGCGGCCTCGGCGGGGATCTACTGCTCGGTGGTGCTGCGTCCTGGGTTGCCACCGGCGCAGGCGCTGGTGCTTTCGCTGGCTGCGGGCCTGGCGGTGCACTCCGCGGTGCAGCAGATTGATTCTGGAGTCTTGCCCGATCTGAAATGGCCTAACGATCTTCTTCTCGATGGCAAGAAGTTTTGCGGCATTCTGACTGAGATGAACGCCGAACCGACACGCGTACGCTACATGGTGGTGGGAATCGGAATCAACGTGAACCAGGCGATGTTTCCGGTTGAGCTGCAGCCGATTGCGACCTCTCTGCGGCTGGTCAGCGGCACGGAATGGTCGCGGGTGGAACTGTGCGCGGCTTTGCTAAAATCTCTCGACCGCGAATATCGTGATCTGTTGGAGAAGCCGGGGGCGCATGAGTCGATCTTGCGCCGTTTTCAGGAACTGTCGCCGATGGCGCGGGGACGGCGCGTGCGGGTGGAAGAAAGCGGCGATTTTGAGGGAGTAACCGAGGGTCTTGACCCGCAAGGATTCTTGCAGGTGAAGACGGCGGTGGGTTTGCGCACGGTATTGAGCGGAACGGTGAGATTGATCTAGGAAAGCTAGCCCGGACACTATGCTGCTTGTGCTGGATGTCGGCAACACCAACACGGTGCTGGGAGTGTTCGCCCGGGCTGCGCTTGCTGATGGCGGGGAATCGCCGCATCACGAGCGGCTCGTCGCCAACTGGCGGGTCGCGACCATCGCGACCCAGACCGTGGACGAATACGGCGTGCTCTTCCGCAACCTGTTCGC
The DNA here is from genome assembly GCA_963816025.1 of Terriglobia bacterium. GTDB lineage: Bacteria > Acidobacteriota > Terriglobia > Terriglobales > Acidobacteriaceae > JAIQFF01. The sequence goes on along the minus strand of CAWFJA010000023.1, from coordinate 259,384 downwards.
GATGGACAAGATTGAAGTGAAAAGTGTCCACGGGATCATCATTTCTTCCGTAGTGCCGCCGGTCGATTCCACTTTGCGCCAGGTCTGCGAACGTTATTTCAATACCAGGCCGCTGTTTATCGAACCTGGAGTCAAGACCGGGATGCCGGTGCTGTACGACAATCCCGCCGAGGTTGGCGCCGACCGGATCGTGAATTCGGTGGCCGCCTTCGAAAAATTCGGCGGGCCGTGCATCGTAGTGGATTTTGGCACGGCCACCACGTTCGATTGCGTCTCGGCCAAGGGCGAGTACCAGGGCGGCGTGATCTGTCCGGGCATTGGAATTTCCGCCGACGCCCTGTTCGAGAAAACGGCGCGGCTGCCGCGGGTGGCCATCCGCAAGCCGGCGAGGGTGATTGGCAGCACGACCGTCGGCAGCCTGCAGTCCGGACTTTACTACGGCTATCTCGGGCTGGTGGATGGAATTCTGGACCGGTTGCTGGAAGAGATGGGACCGCAGACCACGGTCGTCGCCACCGGCGGGCTGGCCGCGCTGATCGGGAAGGGATCGAAACACATCAAACACGTGGACGATTTGCTCACGCTGGACGGCCTGCGCCTCATCTGGGAACGGAATACGGATGCGAAGCCTGGCCGCGATGGCGCATCCGCGAAAGATTCTTCTGCTTCGACGACGCCCGGCCGCAAGCCGCGCTCCCGCTGAGTTGTCCGTGGAAAATTACTTTAATTACTTCACTGAAATCGAAGAGCAGTTTCAGCGGCGGCGCGGCGGCATCCTGCTGCTTTCCACTCTGGATTGGGCGCTGATCGAAACCTGGAAAGACGCCGGCATTCCGCTCGAAGCGGTTTTGCGCGGCATCGATGGGGCGTTCGAGCGTTACGAGAAACGGCCCACGGCCCGCAAGGTCAACAGCCTGGCCTATTGCGCGCAAGAGGTGCTGGCGGCCGCCGAGGAGATGAAGGAAGCGGCGGTAGGCGCTCCCAGCGGCGATACCCCGACTGCGAAGCCGAAAGGGTTTCAGACTGGAGATATCGTACTTTTCCTGCGGCGCAATGCTGACCTGCTGCTCACGGCAAAGCTTCCCGAGCGGCCTGGGATTTCCGGCGGTGCGGCAGCGCGGGCCACAGCCGGCACACTGCGGGGGCTGGCTTCCGAGATGGAAAAAAGTTCGCCGCATCTCGAGGACCTCGAACGCCGTCTCACCGTGCTGGAAGAGAAATTGTTGGCGGTGCTGCTGGCGGCAACACCGGATGACGAGATTGTCGCAGTGCGGGCTGAAGCCGATCGCGAGCTAAGTCCCTACCGGCGAAAAATGCCGGCGGCGCAGATTGATCAACTTCAGAAACAATATTTGCATAAGCGATTGCTCGAAAGGTACGGCCTGCCCCGATTGAGTTTGTTTTATATGTAGGCGCGAGCGCCCCGCTCGTGCGGTATTGTCCGTGGCGCTGCCGCACGAGCGTGGGCGCTCGCGCCCACACAGTCCCTGTAGAATCTAGGCTTGCGACTCGACATCGAAAAGCTTATCTACGGCGGCGAAGGGCTGGCTCGACTTCCTGCCGACGAACGTGGCTCCGGCAAGGCGGCCTTCGTTCCTTTCGTTCTGCCCGGCGAAAGCGTAGAAGCCATCCTGCGTGAAGAGAAGCCTGGGTTTGCGCGCGCCCGCCTGGATGAAGTCCTCACTGCCTCCGCTCGACGAATCGCTCCACGATGTCCGTACTTTCAGCGCTGTGGCGGGTGCCACTATCAACACACGGATTACGAACATCAGCTCGAAATCAAAGCTGCCATCCTGAAGGAAAACCTGCGGCGAATTGCCAAGCTCGAATTGGACACGGAGCTGACCATTCATCCTTCACCGCCGTGGAACTACCGCAACCGCTCACGATTCAAAGTTCAGACCGCGCCGGAATTCGCGATGGGATATTACAAGTTCAACTCCCACGAACTTCTGGCGGTGGAGGAGTGCCCGATCAGCTCGCCGTTGATCAATCGCGCGCTGGCCGCGGCATGGCAGTTGGGGCGCGCAGGCAAAGTGCAGCCCGGCATTCAGGAGATCGAATTCTTCGCCAATGGCGATGACACTCAAATGCTGGCGGAAGTCTTTTGCTCGCCTGAGACGGGGAGAGAACAATTCACGGCGGACCTGAAAACCGCTCTTGGAGAAATTTCCAACGTCGCGTTCTTCGCGGCCCGGGGTCCGAAAGCAGAAGGGCAGGGCGATCCGAAGGCACTCGGCGGCGGGGGCCACCTTATATATACGACCAGGCTGGCGGCTTACCGAGTCAGCGCGGGAGCGTTTTTCCAGGTCAATCGCCATCTGACGGATGAGTTGGTGGACATAGTTACTCGCGGCGGGCGGGACGCCCGCCGGCCAGCCGGCGGGGACGGCGGCGCTACGGGGACAGCGCTCGATCTCTATGCTGGCGTGGGGCTTTTCTCTTCTGTCCTGAATCGGGAATTTGAACGTGTGATTGCGGTTGAGTCGTCACCGACTTCTCATGCCGATCTGCTATACAATTCGCCCGCGAAGGTGAAGGCGGTCCGCGCCACCACGGAACAGTATCTGGAAAATGCAGCCGGCAAATTGCGTCCCGAGTTGATCGTGGTGGATCCACCACGCAGCGGGTTGGGCGAGAGGGTAATCCAAGGACTGGTGAAGTTAAAGGCCCCTCGCATCACTTACGTTTCATGCGATCCGGCAACTCTGTCCCGCGACCTGGCGCGGCTGTTTCAATCAGGATACCGGGTGGATGAAGCGCATCTCGTGGATCTATTTCCCCAGACCTACCACCTGGAAAGCGTCTTCCACCTCGTACGCTAGCACGGGTGGATACAGCCCCTTTCGACTTCGCTCGGAGCGCAGCTCCGCTGTGATTCGCAACAAACCTGTCGACCTTCGCTCGACCGAACAGCCGAGGGCGGCTGTTCCTACGTAACCTGTGGCGACTCCGCAAGCCAACTCGGGTCCAGCTCTCTCACCGACGCCAGGCGGACGGCAACCCTTGCTCTGGGCTGCGCTGGCATTGGCCGCTGGAATTGCCATTGGCGTTCATGCCTGGAGGCCGCCGCTCTGGTGGGTGGTGGCATGGATGGTGTTTGCCTTGTCGTGCGCTTACCTGCTCCGACGAAGGGGCTGGCTCGGGTTCATCGTGGGACTGGGAGGTCTGTTCTTCCTGGGCGCGCTCATGGTTCAAGTACGCAGCCCGGATGACGCGGGCAATTCCAGCTGGCCGCGATTCGCCGACGGGACAGAAGTTATAGTCACTGCCCACGTCACCAAAGAAGGAACCCTGCAGGAGGATGGCCCCGGCAGCGTCCACCAGAGGATCGAGGTCGAGACCGAACAGATCACCCGGGGCAACGAGAATTTCGCGGTCAACTCCGGCTTGCGGATCAGTGTGTATGGGCAACGATCAAAAAGCGAGTCTGGGCAGGATGCCAGCGCTCCACCCATGCGATTGTTTCAGTATGGGGAGCGCCTGCGCTTTCCCGCCCGGATTTCGCCGCCACGCAACTACCGCAATCCGGGCGCATTCGACTACCAGGGTTATCTCTCAGACAACGGAATCGTCGTTCTGGCCTCGACCAAAGCTGCTAGCGTCGAGGTGCTTCCTGGTTTCACCGGCAGCCGGGCTGAACTCTGGCGCTCTCGAATCCATCGCAGCATCATAGACAAGGTCCACGCCCTTTGGCCCCCGCGCGAGGCCGCCCTGATGGACGCCATGGTGATCGGCGAAGACGCGTTCATCAATCGTCCCACCCGCGCGGACTTCCAGAGATCGGGCACTTATCACGTGCTGGTGGTCTCGGGGATGAATGTGACCATCCTCGCCCTGGTCACGTTCTGGTTTCTGCGACGCCTGCGCGTCAGCGATCTCCTGGCGGGCGCGATCACAGTGTCGCTCATGGTGGCCTATGCCGCGCTCACTGGGCTGGGTTCTCCGGTCTGGCGGGCCACGCTGATGCTGGCTCTCTACCTGGGAGCGCGACTGCTCTATCGTGGGAAGTCGATGCTGAACGCCATCGGGGCGGCCGCCCTTGGTCTAATGATCGTGAATCCGCAAGTCCTGTTCGGGGCCAGCTTCCAACTGACCTTCTTGTGCGTATGGCTGGTGGCGGCAGTGGGCATACCCATTCTGGAGCGCACGACGCAGCCATTTATCCGGGGTTCGCGGCATATAGATTCCCAGGCCTACGATTTCGTTCTGCCCGCGAAGGTGGTGCAGTTCCGTCTGGACCTGCGAATGATCGCCGGCCGGTGGCAACGTTTCGCGGGCCGCCGCGTCCCATTGCCGGCGCTGGCTGTGGCTTCGCGCATGCTGATGGGCGCCGGCGAATTGCTGCTGATTTCAGTCGTCATGCAGATTGGGCTGGCGTTTCCCATGGCGTACTACTTCCACCGCGCTACGGTGGTGGGATTGCCCGCCAACCTGCTGGTGGTGCCTCTGATGGAACTGCTGATGCCTGCGGCCGTCGCGGCCATGGCGCTGGGATATGTTTCGCAAGCTCTGGCCAGGATTCCGGCGCTGATCGCGGGCGCCGCACTCGAAGGCATTGCCGGCACCGTGCGCTGGCTGGGTGGACTGCGGATCGCCGATCTGCGCGTGCCCACGCCGGGGGCGACTTTGATTTTGATGAGCGCCCTGGCGATCGTGCTGGCGATGATGATGGTCCGGCGCCGTCCCTGGCTCGCGGCAGGCGGGGTGGCCGGGTTGGCCGCCTCTGCATTCTGGATTTCCGCGGTCCCGCCGCATCCGCAGTTTCGGCCTGCTGTGCTCGAGATGACAACCATTGATGTAGGTCAGGGAGACTCGATTCTGCTGGTGTCCCCCAACGGCCGCACTCTGCTGGTGGACGCCGGAGGTCTGCCGCGCTGGGTGCATTCGGACCTGGATATCGGCGAAGACGTAGTGTCTCCATATTTGTGGTCGCGCGCCATCAGCCGCCTCGACGCCCTTGCCATCACGCATGCGCATGCCGACCACATGGGCGGGGCGGCGGCCATTCTAGCCAATTTCCGGCCGCGGGAGTTGTGGCTGGCCAATCCCTCGGATCCTGAGATGAGTGCGTTGGTGCAGCAGGCGCGGGAATTGGGTGTGCGCGTGGTCCGCCGCCGCGCGGGCGAGGAGTTCGACTTTGGCGGAGCTGAGGTTCGCGTCCTGGCTCCAGCTGCCGAGGATCCTGCAGTCCGGCGCAACGACGAATCTCTGGTGATGAAACTGGTCTGCGGAAAAACCTCGGCCCTATTGGAGGGAGACGCGGAGAACCGCTCAGAACGCCAGATCGCGGACGAGCATCCGGAAGCGGACTTGCTCAAGGTGGCGCATCATGGCAGCGCCACTTCCACCATCCCACTGCTGCTCGAACGGGTGCATCCGCGCTTCGCGGTGATTTCTGTGGGAGCGCGCAATACTTACGGACATCCGCGAGGAGAAGTTCTTGCCCGGCTGGAAAGATCCCACGTGCTGACTTACCGCACCGATATGGAAGGGGCGATCACGTTTTACCTGGACGGCAAAACGGTTATCCCGGGTCGTTCTCCGGTGGAACTCCACTGATATCGATTTCCGCGGTTTCATCGCTGCCCGGGGCCTGGCGATATTCTTCGATGACGCGCCGCGCCCGATCAGCATCCTCTTCGCGCACCAGGATGACGGTACCGCCGACTCCGGGAAGAATGTCTTGCTGTGCCGCCAGGGAAGTAACATCGGAGTCGATTCCGGTGGACTCCAGCAGGCCGTGCACGACCAGCGCTTCGGATTCCTGTTCCGTATCGAAAATTCGCACCAGCTTTTCATTTGGATTCGGGCGCTCGGCGGGACGTTGGTTCATAGATCCTCCGTTCGGGGCAGCAGACGGGAACAGGTACACCAAGACTGGCATTGGAGCCCTCTGATTGTACCTCGGGTTGGACGGGTAACCGAAGTCCCAGGCCCCGAAGAGGTTGCGCTGGTCTCCGAATGCCGACAAAATAGGGCAACGGGATGAGCGCAACGTTCCACTGCGGCCGGGCATCGAACCAAGAGCGTGGCACCAAAATGTATTGCACGTTCTGGAAACTTGGGGGGCGAAATGAGTAGCGGCAAGCGGATTGAGCTCTCTGCGCATCTGACCGAGGAGGAACAGGAAGCCAGAAACATCAAGCGACTGCAGCTCATGATGAGCATGGTCACGTCGGTCATCAGCCAAGACCGCGACCTCACCCTGGAAGAAGCCTCGGAACTGGCCGCCAGCGCCAAGCGCGCGGCTCTGGCCATGTTTCCCGATAAGGAACTCGCCTTCGATATCCTCTACAAGCCTCGACTGCGGCGGCTGATGAACGAACGCTTCCGGCTGCAGTAAGCAAATGTCTTTGATCACGGGTCGAATGAAGACAACCGCCCCGCGAAACCGTCGTTGTCACCCGATGCGGAGTTGAAGGCCGCCCCTACCGATTGCAATCACGATTCGGTCAACTGCCCAGGTCCTTGTTGTCCTTGACAGATTTGTCTTATGCGAATAAGACTTTAAAGTTCGGCCTGGGCGATTAAGCCGGAAGTATAGAAGTATCAGGTAAAGTAGAGGGCAAACAGGCCCTGGGTCAGCGTTATTCGCGCGACAGCTGATCCTCTGGGGTGGCGCGGGGATCGAGAAGCTATGAGAATTTTGCTTTATAACCCTGACAATGGCGTGACCCGCAATTTCATGCCGCATCTCTGGATGTTTCTCCTGCAGGCGCTGACTCCGCCGGGCCACGAAGTACTTCTGATCGATGGCAATGCCCACCCCATGAACGAGGCTCAGATCGCGCAATACGTGCGCGACCAGAACATTGGACTGGTCGGCATCGGAGCCATGACCCGGATGGTCGCCAAGGCGTACCGCGTCGCCGACGCCATCCGCGCCGTAGGAGTGCCGGTCGTGATGGGTGGACCTCACGTCACCGAGCTGGCGGATGAAGCCCTCGGCCATGCCCCGCCCCGACGCCGTGGCTCTCGGCGAGGCCGATGATACCTGGCCTCTGATCGTGAACGATGCCGTCCGGGGCGAACTCAAGCCGATCTATGCTCCCGTCGATGCGGCCGGCAAAGACAGCAAGCCCGCTCTCAAGGACTATCCGGCAATTCCCTGGCAGTCGATCGACCTTGACCAGTTCAATCTGGTGCCCAAGGCGGCCACTGCCATGCTCCAGAAAGTAGGAGAAGGCTGGGGAACCTTTCGCATTATCCCCGTCGAGTCTGGACGAGGTTGTCCCTACGGCTGCGAGTTCTGCACCGTGACCGGATTTTTCGGAGACTCCATCCGCTTCCGCACCAATGAGAGCGTGGTGAATGAGCTGCTGCAGTTGAAGGCGCGGGCCCGCAGCGAGAAGGGCCAGATCGCGGTCTTCTTCATCGACGACAATTTCGCGATCAATGTCAAACGCACCAAGTCGCTGCTGCGCGACATCATCGCTGCCGGCGCACAGTTGCATTGGGTGGCACAGATCAGCGCCAACCTGTTGCGCGACGAGGAACTGCGTCGACCTGATCGCAGCCTCGGGCGGCAAGTGGATCTTCATCGGCATGGAGTCCATCGACCCCGCCAATCTCAAAGACGTGAACAAGGGATTCAACAAGCCCGGCGAGTACGCAGCCGTGTTGGAACGGCTCGCCAAACGCAACGTCTATGCGATCACGTCGTTTATTTTTGGCATGGACAATGACACCACCGGTGTAGCCGAGCGCACGCTGGAACAAGTCCGCACCTGGCCGCCGGGCCTGCCCATCTTCGGGCTGCTGACTCCGTTACCCGCGACCCCGCTCTACAAGCGACTGGAGACCGCCGGTCGGCTCACGCGGCCTAAACACTGGCAGGAGTTTATCCCCTTCGCCATGGCCCACACTCCGCTGAAGATGACCATCGAAGAAGCTCATGCCGAAGTCAATTACGGTTGGGCCCATGCCTACAGCCCCGAAGCGCTGGCCCAGGCTGTCGAAGCGCTCGACGACTCAGCCTCTCGGCTACCGCATAAACATCTTCCTCGCGCGCCTCTGTTTCCGCGGCATTTATTTCCCTATGATGGGCCGCCGGGCATGGCTGAAAGTGATCGCCCAAAACCGCCAAACCATTTTCAAGCTAGTGAAGGAAGCTGTCTTCGGCCGCAGAGCCCAGCCCAGGGCTCCCGACCACAGCGAAAGCCCCTCTGTAGACGCGGTGAAACCGGAAGTCATGGGCGAGCTTCGCGTCTAGCGGGCTCAGCGGCCGTTCTTCCGATTGACTGGGGGAGGATCATGCCGTTCCCAGGAATTCAGGCCTATTTCCACCCTTAAAAACATCGTTTCTACATCCCAAACCTGCGCCGGTAGGCGCTGGGGGAGGCGCCCGTGTGGCGCTGAAAGAGCTGGCGGAAATAGGCGACATCCTGATAGCCGACGGCGTCGCTGATTTCCTGCATGGTGCGATGGTCGCTCTCCAGCAGGCGCTTGGCGGCGGCGACCCGCAGCTTCTGCAGGTAGATCAACGGGCTGTCTCCGGTGGCCTGCTTGAAGCGGCGGACGAAATTGCGCAGGCTCATACCCACGCGCCGGGCCGGGGCCTCGAGCGGGAAGGTCTGGTGAAAATTCTGGTGCAGCCACTCCTGCGCGCTGGAGATGCTGTCATCGGAGTGCTCGGTCTTTAGCGGAACGATGGCGAAGCCGGCCTGCCACGCGCGCGGCGTTTCGATGAGCATCGCCTTGGCGCTTTGCATGGCAACTTCGTGTCCGCAGAATTGCTCCACCAGGTACAGGCTCAGGTCGAGCGCCGCGTGGACACCTCCGCCGCAGTAGAAGCCGCGGTCCTCGGTGACCATCAATTCCGGCATCCACTTCACCTTGGGATATTTCTCGCGGAAGCGCTCGGCCAGGGCCCAGTGCGTGGTGGCGCGTTTGCCGTCCAGCAAGCCGGTGGCTGCGACCAGGCCAACGCCGGAGCACACGCTGGCGATGGCCGCGCCGCGCTTGTGCCAGCGCCGCAGCCAGGGCACAACCTGCGCATTGCGCTCGACCACGTCGTCAATGCTCAGTCCGGTGGTCGGAATGAAAATAAGGTCGGTCTTGCGGATGTCTGCAAGCGCGGCGTCGGGCTGAATCTTGATGTCCCCATCGCAGCGGACCGCGCGCCCATCCACCGACGCCGTGGTCACGCGAAAGCGTGGCGCCGGCCGCTTTCCGGTGAGAACGTTCCACAGAGTGCCGGCATGGCGGAAGACCTCCATCGGGCCGATTGCGGTGGAGGAGAAAGTTTCGTCGAGAAACAGGACAGTGACCTCTGTCATGGGTGTCTTCCTCCCGGATGGCCTAATCGCCTATCTATAATGGCAAATCCGCCATCTTGTGGCAAGGGCTGCTTGCCACTAGTCTCGGGAAGAAGTCAGTCGTCAGTCTTCGGTCGTCAGCCCTTCCCCCGGAGCTCGGCCGGTAGCGAAGACAAAGGTTTTAACGACTGACGACCGACGACTGCCTTAAGGAGGGCATTATGAAAACCTACATGATCGAGCGAGAGATACCGAAAATTGGGACTCTGGAGCGGGAGCAAATCCGGCAGAGCGCAGCCAAATCCAACCAGGTACTGCGCCAGCTGGGACCGGACATTCAGTGGCTGGAATCGTATGTCACAGCCAACAAGATGTACTGCCTGTATCTGGCCACGGATGAGGCGCTGATCCAGCGGCACGCAGAACTCAGCGGGTTTCCTGCAACCAGGATCACCGAAATCGGCAAGAGGATCGACCCCACGACGGCGGCGTAACGGTTGCCGGCAGTGGGAACAGCATTTCGAAGGGCATGTCAGCTGCGCTCCTGTGCGGGGGATGGCTTTATGGGCAATTAAATGCCATCTTCCCCACCTCGGATTGACCCCTCCATCATCACCGGTCTAGACTCGCTGGCGATGGAGACTTCCATGAAACGCGTTGCCCTGGCGTTCGCTGTCGTGTCGCTGTTTGGTGTTCTTGCGCTGGCCGATGAAGGTCATCACCACGAAGATCTGACCGCGGAGCAACTGGGGACGGTGCACTTCCCGGTTTCCTGTACTGCACCCTCGCAGAAGGCATTTGAACGCGGGGTCGCGCTGCTGCATTCGTTCTGGTACGAGGAAGCAGAAAAAGAATTTGTGCAGATCGCGAAAGACGATCCGGCCTGCGCCATGGCCCGCTGGGGCGTAGCCATGAGTTTGTGGCACCAGCTCTGGGACCGTCCCAACGCCGCCATCATCAAGCGAGGCATGGTTGAGCTGAAGACCGCGCAATCGCTGCATCCTGCCACCGATCGCGAGCGCGACTACATCGCCGCCCTGCGCGCGTTTTACAGCGAGAAAGGCGATCATGCGGAACGCGCCAAGGCATACTCGCTGGCGATGGAAGGCGTCTATCAGCGCTATCCCGGCGATCGCGAGGCGGCGGCATTTTACGCGCTTTCGCTGCTGGCGTCGGAACCGGACGGCGACACCACATTCGCCAACCGGAAGAAGGCAGCCGCCGTTCTGGAAACCCTGTTCAAGGAAGAGCCTGATCATCCCGGGGTGGCGCATTACCTGATCCACAGTTATGACAAGCCGCAACTGGCCGAACTGGGCCTGCCCGCGGCCCGCCGCTATGCCAAAATCGCTCCGGCGGCTCCGCATGCGCTGCACATGCCGTCGCATATTTTTGCCCGGCTCGGACTGTGGCAGGACGACATTGACTCCAATCTGGCTTCCATCGCCGCCACCCGCAAGACCGCGGCCATGCACATGGGCGGCGAAGGTCATCAATTTCACGCCATGGATTTCCTGGTCTATGCCTACCTGCAGAGCGGCCGCGAGGCCGATGCCGCGCGCGTGATCGAGGAAGTCAAAACCTTGCCGCCCATGAAGGACATGTACGGCGAAGGCTATGATCCGCACGCTTATGCGTTGTCGAAATTTCCCGCTCTCTATGCCCTGGAACTTCACCATTGGACAGAAGCCGCAGCCCTTACACCCGCACCCGGCGCGGATTCCGGCGACAAGGCGATTACCTATTGGGCGCGAGCGATCGGTGCGGCTCGGTCCGGAAATGCGGCTGAGGCGCGAAACGATATCGCAGAGCTCGAATCAATTCGTCAGGAAATGCTGAAGAACAAGAAGACGTCCTGGGCCCAGGTGGTCGAAAACGCGCAGAAGGAAGCCGGGGCCTGGGCGGCGCATGCCGAAGGGAAAGACGAAGAAGCCATCAAGACTTTGCGCTCTATCGCCGAGGAAGAGGAGTCGACCGGCGACGAACCCGAGGACATTCCGGCGCGGGAGATGCTGGCCGACCTGCTGCTTGAGACTAAACATCCCGACCAGGCGCTGGGGGAATATGAGACGGATCTGAAGTTCAATCCCAATCGCTTTAATGGGCTCTACGGCGCAGCCAGCGCGGCTGAAATGGCAGGGAAGAATGAAAAGGCCGCAACCTATTACGCGCAACTGGTGAAAGTGTGCGCCGGATCGAGTTCGGGTCGGCCTGAACTGGGGCGGGCAAAAGCGCTCCTGGCGAAGAACTAGCACGGACTGAGTAGCGACGGGTAGAAGACCCGTCCCCACACGGGCAGCGCCAATCCGCTAGTGCCAGAACAGCATCTTGGCTACCAGAGCTGTCAGCATTGCGGCTGCGCCCAGCGTAGCGTTGTATTCGCGATGCTTCCAGTACAAATCCCAGGAGAACGCTCCGCCACCTTTGACGGAAGGGCGTACTCGCGGAAACAAGCGGGGCACCTGGCGGGTGTAATCGTCAAACTGCGGGAAGCGTTCTCGCAGGAACGCCTCTTCGGAGCGGATCACCGGGAGGTAGATGGCAAAGAAGAGAAGAAGAATTCCGGCCACGATCCACCAGCTACGCGAGGCCAGCGCGAACCCGATCGCCAGAATCAGCGAACCAAGATAGAGCGGGTTGCGCGTGTAGGCGTAGAGCCCGCCGGTGGCGAGTTGTTCGTTTTTCTGCAGTTGCCCCGAGGCCAGTGCCCGAATCATCAGCCCCGGAATCAACAGAGCGGCGCCGATCACAATGGATTTCACGGTGGGCCTGGCCAGCCAAAAATAAAGCACGGCAAAAACAAACCCCAGCGGAACCCGGATCCGGCGCGCAATGGCAGACCAGCTAGCCATGATTTCTCCCCAGCAGTTGCCGCGCGGCAGCAACCACCTGAGCGGCGCTGATTTCAAGCAGGCTTTCGTCGGGCTGGGATGTATGCCTGTAACTGGTGGCGCTGGTGGGACTGCGCAGCACGATGCTGCGGGCGCCGAAAGGACCGTTGCGCGCGGGATCGGTCGGCCCGAAGATCGCGACCACCGGAACTCCCAGGGCGGCTGCCAGATGCATGGGGCCGGTATCGCCGCCGATGAACAAGCGCGCGCGGCGGGTGAGCGCGATGAGCTGGGTAAGCGATCCCGTAAAGGATTCAGCCGCGCCATCGCTGCTAGCTTCCACAGCACGGGCAAGGTCTTCTTCTCTCGGGCCGAAATTGATCAGCGCTTTCAGGCCATTCTCCGCGAGTTGCTTGGCCACTTCTCCGTAACGTTCAGCCGGCCATTGCTTAGCTCCCCAGCCGGCGCCCGGGGTGAGCAGGGCGAATTCCTGTGTGCCTTGCGCTCTCAGTCTCCGGTCACACTCCTGTTCAGCAGCGTCGTCACGCGGAAGGTCGAAAGCCGGAATTCTCAACGTGCGCTGGGCGACAGCTTCCGAGAGAGACAAATTCTGTTGCACAACATGTGCGCCACGAGTGATGACCGGGCGCGTGTAAAAGATGCTGGCCAGATTTTCGCGAGGCTGGGCCGCCCCGTAGATGACAGGCGCTCCCGACCACCGCGCGAGCAAGGACGACCGCACAGCACCCTGAAGGTCGAGGGCAACTTCATATCGCGCCGCCCGCAAATCGCTCAAGCTGGCCGCGATGCGTTCCCAGGTAGCGACGGAAAAGGGCGCGCGGCGCCACTGCCTGGTGTTCACGGTGTGAATTCCGTCTACCAGCGGACGCTGCGCCGAACGCGGGCCGGAGCGCGGCGCAGGCAAGGTACACAGCAATTCCGCCCAGCGCTCTTCGATCAGCCAGCCCAGCATCGCTTCAGGAAATGCGGCTCGCAACGCGGCCACGGCCGGCAGACCATGAATGACGTCGCCCATGGCGCCGAGACGCACAATCAGCAAGCGCTCGATCTTCGATGCCGCCGTCGCAGGCCCGACAAGCGCCGAGCTTCCCACACTTTTGGGAGAGCTGGGGGCTGGCGATGACATGCTCACGAACGCAGCCGCCCCAGGCGTGAGCGGATCATCTCAGTGGTGGAATGGTCTTTGGGGTCGCCCACAATTTCCACTCGTCCGCCATTCGCGATCACTTCGTCGCGCTCGGGAACTGTCTCGGCGGTGTAGTCCGTGCCTTTGGCCTGCACATCAGGGCGGATTTCACGAATGATCGCGCGCACGTCCGATTCGGGGAAAATAACCACAGCGTCCACGTCGGCCAGGGCAGCCAGAATTTCAGCACGCTCACCTGCCGGCATCAGCGGACGGCCTTCACCCTTGAGGGCGCGCACCGAAGCATCCGAGTTGACGGCCACGACTAATCTCCCGCCCAGTTGCTTGGCTGCGCGCAGGTAACGCACGTGCCCGACGTGCAGCAGATCGAAGCCGCCATTGGCGAGCGTGATGGAGTCGCCGGCCCGGCGCCATTTCGCTACCTGCTGCCGCAATTCTTCGCGAGTGAGAATCTTGTTTGTGATCGTCTTTGTCCTGGACACCGCCCCCGCAGGTTGTCGGAAGCCTGGTCCGAGCGTTTCTTTCGCCCCGCTGGGGCTTAGTCTATCTTTGTTTTGATCCTAGGGCCCGCGCCCTGGGCTTTATTCTTGCGCCGCTCCGCGGCTTTGCTCGAGGCCGGCTTGCGTGATTTCAATGGGCCGCCTGAACTGCTTTCCATGAATCAGTGAGGCCGTGTTGCCGGTGGCGTCTGGTCGAGCGCCTGCAACAGTTCCTCTTGCGACACGGTTGCCGTCCCGCGCTTCATGACTACGATGCCGCCGGCATAATTCGCCAGCTGGGCCGCGTCTTCGGCGCCGGCGCCGGCAGCCAGGGCAGCGGTGAATGTGGCAATCACGGTGTCGCCGGCACCGGTGACATCCGCCACCTGGTCGGAGCCGAAAATCGGAATGTCGGCGGGCTTGTGGCGCCGAGTGAAGGCCACCATGCCGTCGCGTCCGCGGGTGATGACAAGAGACTCGAGCTTCATCCGCGTCATCACCTGCTCGGCGGCCGCGCACAGCATGCGCCAATCGTTCCCGATCCGCACTCCCAGCGCCGCCTCGACCTCGGGCTCATTGGGCGTGGCCGCGGTCACGCCGGAATATTCCAGCATGCGGTAGCGCGAATCGAGCACCACCGGCACGCCACGCAGGCCGCCTCTGTAACGCACCGCATTCAGGATCGCCGGGGTGGCGGCCCCATAACCGTAGTCTGAAATAAGCAGGACGTCCGAAGCGCGAGCGTACTCCCGCGCGGCCAGCACCAGCTCGCGTTTCAAATGACGGTTAGGTTCAGCGTCGGGCTCGCGATCCACGCGCACGACCTGTTGCCGCGCTGAATGGGTCGAACCTGCGAGGATGCGGGTCTTGGTGACTGTGGTGTAAGTTTTGTCCATCAAAACGCCGCTCACCGCGACATGCTGGTGGCGGAAAGCCTTAAGCAGCAGGCGGCCGGGCTCGTCGTCGCCGACCACGCCGACAGGCAACACGTTGACACCCAGGTCTGCGAGATTGCTGACGGCGTTTGCTGCGCCTCCGGGCACCACGCTGCGTTCACGATGTTTAAGGATGAGCACCGGCGCTTCGCGCGAGACGCGGGAGATCTCTCCGAAAATAAATTCGTCAGCCACCAGATCGCCGAGCACGGTGACCGTGACTTTAGGAAAGGCTTCGACGATCTTCCTCAGCCGCTCGGTTTCTTTTAGGTGCTTGCTCATTCTTCTGGTTAGCCCACGGTGCCGAGGGCGAGATGCCCTCGGGACAGCCGGCAAGATGCCGGCGCTACAAGAACTCCGATTTTCTCACGGCTGCGGTCTTCTCTCCGCAATCCTGGCGAGGATGGTATCCACAGCGTTAGCTGCGCCGGTCAATTCCATCTTGACCGGGACCACCGCCAGCGGCTCGAGCGCGGCCAGATATCCGCCCAGGTTGACCGCGTCTTTTTCCGTGGTCACAAAACCGTCCGCTTGGCTGCGCTGTCGCAGGTCCAGCAAATCACGGATGTCCTGCTCGGTGTAGGCGTGGTGATCGCGATAAAAGGCTTCGGCAACCGGCTCGATGCCGGCGGTGCGCAGTTGCGCGACAAAATTCTTGGGCCGCGCGATGCCGCAGAAAGCAAGCGGCTGGGACGCAACGTTGGCCGGAACAATCCCGCGACGCGCTCTCCAGACCAGCTTCTGTTCCAGTGGAAAAGCCTCCGGGGACGCGCCGCTGGTAAGCACAACCGCATCGGCGCGACGGAGCGCGGTCAGCGGCTCACGCAGTCTCCCTGCGGGAAGCAGGCGGTCGCGAACATCTTCGGGAGTGACCAGCACGATATCGAAATCGCGGGCAAGGGAGCGATGCTGAAAGCCATCGTCGAGCAAGTGGAGTTGCGGTCCGAACTTCTGCTCGGCGAAGATGCCGGCGGCGTAGCGGGATTCTCCCACAATGACCGGAACATTTAGACGCCGAGCCATCAACAGCGGTTCATCGCCGAAATCGTGAGGCGAGCCGGCGGGGTCCACCAGGGCGACGCCGCGGGATTTGCGCCCGTAACCGCGGGAGAGGATATCGAATTTCAGTCCGCGCGCTTTCAGCAATTCTCCCAGCAGCAACACAAAAGGCGTTTTGCCGGATCCGCCGACGGAGAGGTTCCCGACGCTCACCACCGGGCCGCGAAAGCCTCTGAGACCGGGCAAGCCCGCGGTCATAGAGCGCATTGCGCGCGCGAACACCGAGCCCGAAGATGGCGCTAAGCGGATTCATGGTTTCAGTACCACGACGGACTGTGTGGGGACGGGGCTGTGCCCCGTCCCGGCGGCGGCAGAGCCGCGGCTATGTTTGTGCGCCCTCGAACCACGCATCACAAACCTCTGCCATCGCTCCGCCATGGCTAGGGCGGGTCAGGGACCCGCCCCTACCCGGTCTGAAGCGGAGTCCAGTAGTCTTTCTAAGGCGACAACGGTCCTGCTGGTTGCGCCTGTTTGTGATCGCAATGTTTCGGCGGCGCGGCGGCCCAGCGCGATTCGCTCTCCTTCATTAGCCAAGAGATCCATGAGAACCAGGGGAAATTCCGCCGGTCCGACTACGCGGACGGCATCCTGACTTTGAAACAGGCCGACGATATCGCGGAAATTCTCGGTGTGGTTGCCGACCATGATGGCGACGCCATGCTGCGCCGGCTCGATGATATTGTGTCCGCCGCGAGGCACCAGGCTTCCGCCCACGAAGGCCACGTCGGCCAGCGCATAGAGAGACGTCAGTTCGCCGATGGTGTCGACCAGTAAAACGCCGCCTGCGATGGCATCGCCACTCCACAAGGAGCGCCGCCAGAAGCGGATGCCAAGCTGTTCCAGCAGTTGGGCTACTTCACCGAACCGTTCAGGACGGCGCGGCGCCAGAATCATCACCGCCCTGGGATGACTGGCCAGCACATTCTGGAAAGCGAGCAATAGCAATCTTTCTTCGCCTTCCACCGTACTGCCGCAGACCACCACCGGCCCGGCGCCGCCTTGCTGAAACTTCGATCGCAGGCTGGCGACAATCGCCGGAGGATGAGGCGCGCCCACATCAAATTTCAGATTGCCGCTGACCTGCACCCGGTCGCCGGGCGCGCCGATGTCGCGCAGTCGGGCAGCGTCCTCAGCCGTTTGTGCCAGAAACAGGTCAACGTTCAGGAGAACTCGCTTCAGAATGCGGCGGAAGCGGCGGTATCCGGGCCAGGAGCGGTCGGAAATGCGCGCGTTCACCACCGCAACACGCGCCCCGTTGGCATGCGCCAGCCGCAGGAAATTCGGCCAGAATTCGGTTTCCGCGAGTACGATCAGCCGGGGCCGCAGCACCGCCAAATAGGGTCGAATGGCGAATGCGAAGTCCAGCGGAAAATAGAAGACGCTGTCCTCGCCAAAATGCTCGATTGCCAGTTTTTGACCCGTGGCGGTCGTGGTCGAGACGGCAACACGATATTTTGGGAAGCACCGGCGCAGCTCTTTCACCAGCTCGCTCACCGCCAATACCTCGCCGACGGAAACCGCGTGCACCCAGAGTGCAGGCGTGGATTGTAATTGCAACCGCAGCGGGACCTTTCCCAGGCGCTCGCCCAGGCCTTCGCGGTATTTGCCGTGGCGCCGTTTAGCGAATATCCAATAGGGCAGGCTGGCCAACAGGCCTGCTGCCAGCAACGCGCTGTAAAGCAAGTACATAAAGGAAGAGACATTCTAACCGCAAGCCGCACCGGGCAAGGCACCAGTACGCGGCCCGGCCGCATCCTATAATCAAACATCATGGCAAGAAGGGCTTTACGGATTTTCGTATTACCGGCGGTGGCGATGGCCGCCATCGTGCTGATCCCAGCCTTGTGTCTGGCAGCGAAGGACTTCGTCATGCCTCAAGCCGCGCCCGCCAAGACATACCCGGCGAACGATCCGCATCCCATGGAGGCGGTCACGGTGGCGGTGGATCCCTACGATCTGGCGGAAAAGACAATCATCTTCTCCGTGCATTACAGCGAGCTCGGTTTCCTGCCCATTTTCGTGATCGTCACCAATGACGGCAACCAGCCGGTTGAGCTATCCGGCATGAAGGCACAACTGGTGACGGTGAACCGCGCGAAGCTCGCTCCCGCGAACGAGGACGACATTGCGCGGCGGCTTACCCGTCCTTCGGCGAACACCAACCGCTATCCGATTCCGTTTCCCACCAAAAAAGTAAAGGGCGGGCTGAGCAAGCAGGCCATTCAGGAAATAGACAACGCCCAGTTTGCCGCCAAGGCGGTCGAGCCTCACAGCACACAATCGGGATTCCTGTTCTTCGATGTCTCGGACATATCGACGCCGCTGGCGGGCGCGCACTTTTACCTCACTGGGGTGCGCGACGCCAAAGGCAACGAGCTGATGTATTTCGAAATCCCCCTGGAGAAGTACCTGAGCGCACCCAGCCACTAGTCGTGTGGGCGGACACTCTTGTCCGCTTCTTTTGCAGTTGGTTTTGTCTTGGGAACAAGTCCAAATCAAAGGCGGCGGACAAGAGTGTGCGCCACACCCTTTATAATTGCAGATCATGGTTGCCACGCCTGACGTCTCCGCAGCTGCCGGATCGAAGTATGAACCCGTGATCGGGTTGGAGGTACACGTCCAGCTCCTGACCGCGACCAAGATTTTCTGCTCCTGCTCCACTCATTTCGGCGACCCGCCCAACACCAACGTTTGCCCGGTGTGCCTGGGCCTGCCGGGAGCGTTGCCCGTGTTGAACCGCAAGGCGGTGGAGTTCGCGGTGCTGGCGGCCATGGCGCTGAATTGCCGCATCAACGAGACTTCGATCTTCGCGCGCAAGAATTACTTTTATCCCGATCTGCCCAAAGGCTACCAGATTTCGCAGTACGACAAGCCGCTGTCCGAGCACGGCTTCATCGAAATCAAGACCGCCGGCGGCGTCAAGAAGATCGGCATCACCCGCCTCCATCTGGAAGAAGATGCCGGCAAGAGCCTGCATGAAGGCTTTGCCAATTCCTCCGAGACTACAGGCATCGATTTGAATCGCAGCGGGATGCCACTGATCGAAATTGTCAGCGAGCCGGACATTGCTTCTCCCGACGAAGCTTACGAATATCTCACGCGCCTGAAAGAGATCATCCTCTACACCGCAGTCAGCGACTGCAACATGGAGGAAGGCTCATTGCGCTGCGATGGCAACATCAGCGTGCGTCCGCGCGGCCAGAAGGAATTTGGCACGAAGACGGAAGTGAAGAACGTCAATTCGTTCCGCTTCATCCGCGAAAGCCTGGAGTACGAGATCGAGCGGCAGATTGGCGTAATTGAATCCGGCGGCAAGATCACGCAGGAAACCCGGCTCTACAACTCCACCGAAGGCAAGACCTACGGCATGCGCTCGAAGGAGCAGGCCCACGATTACCGGTATTTTCCCGAGCCCGACCTGCTTCCGCTGGTCGTGGATGCGAAATGGCAGAAGGAAATTCGCGACACCTTGCCCGAGCTTCCTGAAGCCCGGCGCAAGCGCATGGTGGCGGACTACGGCATCACCGAGCAGGACGCGCAGGTGCTGACGCTCACCAAGTCTCTGGCCGACCAGTTCGAGTCGGCCGCCAAGGCGGCCAGGAGTCCGAAACGCGTGGCCAACCTGGTGCAGAGCGAGTTGATGGGGCGGCTGAAAGCCAAGGGCCTGGAAATCGAGCAGTCGCCGATCTCGATGCAGGGTGTGGCCGCATCGGCCGACCTGGTGGAGAGTGGCGCGATCTCGGGCAAGATGCTCAAAGATCTCTACGATCTGGCCTTCGAGCGCGGGAAAGATTTCTCCGTCGTCTACGAAGAAGAGGGCCGTCCGGAACAGTCCCGCGACACCTCGGCGCTGGAGAAGATCATTGATGAAATCATCGCAGCCAATCCCAGGCAGGTCGAACAATATCGCGCGGGGAAGAAGACAGTGGTTGGATTCTTCGTCGGCCAGGTCATGAAAGCGTCGAAGGGCCAGGCCAATCCGCAGATGGTGAATGAGTTGCTGGCCAAGAAGCTGGGCTGAGCCAGCGGGGCGCCGGCCTCCGACCCGGTCCCACACAGTATGTTGCCAAGGCCCCACACTGCTGTAACCACGCGGTCACTGCCTTCCGTTACGTTTAGCCTTCCCCCTCTGCCTCGGTAACATGTACACGATGAAGAAATGGAAACTTGACCGCATTATCAGCGTGGCCACTTTGGTCACCTCCCTGCTTGCTCTCATCCTGGTTCTGAAGAGGCCGGCGCCGGTGGCGCAGCCACAGCCGGCTGCGACTGCCGCGGTCAATGCGCAGTCTTTCCAGGATAAGGTGCAGCAGTTGGACCAGCCCAAGCAGCCGGGACAGCCTCCGGCTGAAGTCCATATCAATTCTGACGAAGTGAGCGCCGCCCTTGCACAGGCCGCAGGACAAATTCCGCTGGCTGCAATTTCACAGGCAGTGCCCGGCGTCGGGTCTCCGGAGGCCGCGCTTGCGCCCGGCCAGCCCGATGTCAAAGACTACCAGGTGAGTTTCGACGGCGACGTGGCGCATGGCCAGTTTCTTACTCAGATTGCGGGCAAAGATGTGTGGGTCACGCTTTCGGGACATCTCGGATCGAAGGACGGCTACGCGACTTTCGATCCCACGGAATTTAAAGTGGGCGACCTGAATGTTCCCGTGTCGCTGGTGAACGACGCTTTGCAGAAGAAACTCAACGAACAGCGCGACCGGCTGAAGCTGCCTGACAACGTCGGCGGCATGAAAGTTGAGAACGGCGAACTGGTGATGACCCAGAAATAGGATACAAGACGGGCGAGGACGCCCGTCCTCCATTGTTGCCTTCTTACGGCCCTGGCGTTCCCTGGAATAGCGGCCAGAGCTGGTCGCCGATCACGCGATACAGGACAAAGGCACTGCCCGTGTCAGAGACCTGGCGGAACAGAAGCTCACCCCGGCCGTCGCCATCGGCGTCGACCGCGTCAATCAGTTCCAACTTCGATAGAACGTCGAAATGATTTGTGTCCGTAACGCTGGCGAAGACCTTGTGCAGGTCACCGTAGATATCTTCGCGCGCCACCAGCGTGATGATGTATTGCAGACCGGATGCAGCATTCGGGTGGACCGGCATCCGCGCTTTCGCGGTCAGCACCAGCACCGGCTCGTTACTGTTGGAGAGATCAAAGGCGTGGAGCTGTATATCTTCGAAGCTGGGCTCGAGCGGCTTCGCCACGCGTCCGGGCCGGGACGCATGGGCTGCGGATTGCGATCCGGCCGATTCCGGCTGCGCCGCCCACGCCCGCACCTCATTGGCGGCCAGCAATAGAATTTTCTTGCGCAACTTCTGCTCTTCTTCCGGCTTGAGGCTGTAGGCGTAGGGACGAGGGTCGGGACCGGCGGCGTCCGAAATAGCGGGAATCAGCTGGACCGGGGCCGAAGCCACGGATGGAGCGGCCGACGGCTTGTGGGCATCTTTCCCGGCTGCCGCTGACGCCGCCGCCGAAGCGCTGCGTTTCTTCAATTCCGCCGGAGTCGGCGCGCCCCGCTTCAGGACAGGCCGATCCGGATCTTCGGCGGGCTCTGATTCTGGCGGCGAAGACTTGGCGGCGACCTCGGTAGCGGCTGGGGCGGGTCGTTTGAGGACAGGACGATCCGAATCGTCGCTCTCTGGAACTGCGGGCGGAGAAGTGGATGCGGCAGCATCGGTGGCTGGGGCAGGGCGCTTCAGGACCGGTCGGTCCGAATCAGCCTCTGGAGCTGCGGCCGGAGGCGTGGATGTGGCAGTCGGGGCAGAAGTCCCAGGAGCCGGCGGGGCAGGGCCAGAGGCTGCGGGTCCCCCGGATGCGGCATCGTCCGACTTGGGTTTCGGGCTCGCGCGCCTTAACACCGGCGGGCCTTCAGGCGCTTCCGGGGCGGGCTTCGACATGACCGCTCTTTTCTTCGCCGCCGCGTCTTTCGCCGCTGCAATGGCGCTGTCCGACTCCCAGGTTCCGGCTCCCAGCCAGGTATTGTTGCCTTGCAGGGCCCCGGTGACCGTGAACAGTCCCAGGGAAACGCCGGTGTGGAAACCTTCGTACACCGTGCCACTCTCGAGCGCCATGGGCACGGGCGCGGCCTTGTACGCGCTGGCATCGTAGAATTCGCCGTCGTACAGGATGGTGATGGGAACCAGGCGGGCTTTGCCGTTGGCGGCCAACTCCACCAGGCCCAATGCGCGAGGCCCTTTGATGGCCTTCTTGCCGGCGGCAGACTGGGCCGCGGTCATGTGAGCGAAGATCAAGGCCAATCCCGCCAGGATGACGGCCCGCCGTGCGTTGCGATATAACTTGGTGGCGCCAATCCGCGCAGAACCCAGCTTTGTTGAATTAGGAGACGCTGCCATGGCTATCGATATCAATAATAAAGCCCCTGACTTTACCTTGCCCGACCAGAATGGAGAAGAAGTTTCGCTCAAGGCTTTTCGCGGAAAGTACGTAGTCCTGTTTTTCTATCCCCGGGCGGACACTCCAGGCTGCACCATCGAGGCCTGCGAGTTCCGCGACTCCTATAGAAAGATGCAGAATACCGGCGCCGTGCTGCTGGGCATCTCTCCCGACACCCCGAAAGCGCAAAAGAAATTCGAGGAAAAGTACGACCTGCCTTTCACCCTGCTGGGCGATGCCGAAAAGAAAGTATGCAACGCCTACGACGTGATCAAAGAAAAAAATATGTACGGGAAGAAAGTGATGGGAGTGGCGCGCACCACTTTCATCATCGGCCCGGACGGCAAGATCAAGCACATCTTCCACAAAGTAAAGCCTGAAGGACACTCGGAAGAAGTGCTGGCGTACCTGAAGACCGTAGCCCAGGGTGCGGCGTAAGCATAGACCCCGCAGCGATGTAGGCCTACATCGGACGTTGTCCTGGCCTACGCGCAGCGTGTCATTTGTTGACCGTGGTGAATGTCAAAGCCGTCTCAACCGGAACCACTGCCTCTTCCTTGCCGGTCGCGACCGCTACGCCCGTGCCAGCTCCGGCACCGACGCCGGCCCCGATCGCGGCGCCCTTGCCTCCGCCCGCCAATGCGCCAATCAACGCCCCGGCTGCTGCACCACCGCCAATTTTCGTAGCATTGCTCTTGGTGTGGCCTTTACCTTTGACGAAGTGGGCGTGGGTAGCGATCGAAACCATACGCCCATTGATCTGCACAGAGGTAAGACGCAACGTCAATTCTCCCGGAGCGTGCAGCCGTCCGCTGGATTTAGCGGAAGTCACTTTGCCCCTCGCCGGCGCGCCGGTCCGGGCCAGCGTCTTGCCGTTGGCCACGAGAGGGACGAGCCAGTGTGGCGTCGAACCTGTCGCCAGCTTTGGCGGTGGCAGAACTGATTTCTGAACCCACGCGCACAGTCAACCTGGTCCCGGCCGGAATGGTTTGCGCCGCAGCGGCCAGCGCCATCAAAATCAGAAGAGAAGCAAGCTTCAACGATTTCCCCAGCATGAATCCTCCTTCAGGATTGTGACCCGTGGCACTATTATGCGGTGGGGCGATGAGGATAGCCAAGAATAGAAATTCGCGCTCGATGGTCCCGCTTCCCCGCGACTTCTACACGCGCGATCCTCGCGATGTCAGCCGCGACCTGTTAGGCAAAATCCTGGTACGGCGCCAGCGAAGAGGGCTTCTGACCGCACGCATCGTGGAAGTGGAAGCCTATCTGGGGCAGGATGACCCCGCCGCGCATTCCGCCCGAGGACGCACTCCCCGCAATTTCGTCCTCTTCGGCCCGCCCGGGCTTTCTTACGTTTATTTCATCTATGGCAATCATTACCTTTTCAACGTCTCCTGCCTGCCCGACGGAGAAGCAGGAGGTGTGCTTTTCCGCGCACTCGAGCCAATTTCCGGAATTGAGCAGATGGCGGAAGCGCGAGATATCGTGATTGACGGAACCGGCGACTGGCGAAAACTGACCAGCGGCCCCGGTCGCCTGGCCGAAGCCTTCGGCATCACTCGAGAACGCGACAACGAAAAAGACCTGACCAGCCGAAAGTCCGATCTGTTTATCGTGGACGACGGATTTCGGCCCCAGGGCATCGAGATCACGCCGCGTATCGGCATCACCAAAGCCGCGGAGCGCCCGCTGCGCTACATCATTGCGGGCAACAAATTCGTTTCAAAATGAAATCACGTAGGCCCGGGCCTACCTACTTGCTGGTACGCAGTTTCGGGATACCGTCCGTATAGCCGACAACCCCGATTTTACATACATTGAACCGCAAGGTATCATGTATTTCCATGGCTGCGCGTGAAACAAATCCGAACTTCATGAATGGAGTTCCAGAGCTCCTCATCCTCAAGCTCCTTCAGCAGGATGAAATGTACGGGTATGAAATCGTTCAAGCGATTCGCCGGCGCACGGGCGCGGTGATCGCCATCGGCGAAGGTGTGGTGTATCCGGTGCTGCACGGTCTAGAACGCGATGGAGCACTCCGGACCCGGCACAAGAAGGTCAACGGTCGCAGCCGCATTTATTACTCGGTAACCCCTAGTGGGTCGCGACGGCTAGCCGAACTGTCTCGGACTTGGGTTAGTCTCACGACTGCAATCCAAGCGATGCTGATGGGAGCGCACTATGGCGACGCAATTCCATGAACTCAGAGAGCGGCTTCTGCAAGCTGGGGTCGCACCCCGGCATGTGCGACGGTATTTGAACGAACTGGCTGATCATTTTGCGGACCTGACTGACGAAGAACAACAGGCAGGTCGTAACCTGGTTGAAGCACGATCAGTTGCGCTCGTGCGTCTCGGGAAAACGGAGAACCTCGCTAAGGCTTTCCTTGAGCAGAGGCAGTTTCAATCGTGGTGTGCGCGCGCACCGTGGGTGATGTTCGGTTTCGCACCTCTCATTTGCCTGGGTGCTGCCTATCTCGTGGCGTGTTTGTATCTCTGGTGTGGGTGGAGATTTTTTTTAGCCGGAGCTGATACACCCTTCGGGACCGTGGTAGCCCCTACCAATAGCCTCGCCAATATGTACTTTCAAGCGGGTAAGTTCTACTACTACAGTGCGCCCGTTCTAGTCGGTTGGACAATCGGAATCGTGGCCGTCCGGCAAAGAATAAAGGCTTTTTGGCCTACTGTTGGTCTGGTCCTGATTTCATGGATGGGCGCGACTGCGCGAATCCAGGCAGGTCGAACTGCCGTACCTCGTGGACTTGGACACATCAGCATGAATTTCTTTATCCTCGGTTCCCCCAGTCAGACTATTTCCCAGAGCATGCCGTCGACGTTCGTAATTCTTACTTTGGCGATACTGCCGTATCTCGTTTGGAGACTGCGAAGGGCTTTTGTGGGTCTTTGAGTCGCTTGTCCGGGGGCTGTTGAACGAATCGAGATCGCGCTCCCCAAACCTACAGGCCAAGTCCCGGTTTTCCGCACCCTTTACGACTGGGTCGACGATCAAACGTTGGACCCACCGGCACCTGCAGGAACCAAACGCGATTCTTGTCTGAGTCTGGTATCCGGCAGCGGCGCCCTGGTCTGAAAAGATTGCTGAGTGCGTTCCTGATGCATCGCGAAACGCGGTCGAACACGTGAGTTGGGGCTTATGGGGCACCCCTACGCGGTCTCCGCCAATACGATGTTATCGATCAGCCGGGCCCTTCCTACAAACACCGCTACGGCCACCAGCGCGCTGTGGGAGAGGTCATCAACCGGATCGAGCGTCTCGGGATCAACGATCTCAAAGTAGTCCAGCCGCACGGAAGGATCCTCTGCGAAAATCTGCCTGCCCGCTTCGATCAGCGTCCTCACCTTGCGTTCCCCACGATCGAAACGCTCTTGTACGGCCAGCAGTGAGCGATGCAGCACCAGCGCGGCCTGTCGTTGCGCCGCATCGAGATAGGCATTGCGGGAACTCATTGCCAGGCCGTCGGGTTCCCGCACGATCGGGCAAACTACAACCTCGACCGGAATGTTCAGGTCGCGCACCATCCGCCGAATGATCGTCGACTGGGCGGCGTCTTTCTGCCCGAAGTAGGCCCGGTCCGGTTCCACGATATTGAAAAGCTTTGCGACCACCGTAGTCACGCCGCGAAAGTGTCCCGGACGGGAGCGGCCGCAAAGCTTGTCGCTTAGACCTTCGACCGTGACGTAGGTGACGGCGCCCGCCGGATACATCTCCTCCACGGAGGGAGCAAAAATGAAGTCGACACCTTCCTGCTTGAGCAGTTCGCGATCGCGATCAAAATCTCGGGGATACTTGGCCAGGTCTTCGTTAGGGCCGAACTGAAGGGGATTCACGAAAATCGAGGCCACCACCAGATCGCACTGCGTCCTGGCCGCGCGCACCAGGGAGAGATGCCCCTCGTGGAGCGCTCCCATGGTGGGCACCAGCCCGAGGCGCTTGCCGTCGCGCTTCGCGCTGCGGCTGGCGGCGCGCATTTCGTGGATGCTATGGCAGACTCTCATCGATGGCAAGATCAGGCGGAGGGGACCCAGTTGATGAGCACGTGCATGCTTTCCAGAGTTCCGGCCACAATGGCCCGGTTGGCGCGAATCTTCACTTCGTCTTCCGCGGAGCCTTTTATGCTGTTTTCGGTCACTGCGACTACGCGCCCGTAAGGCCACGCGGACGGCGGCAGATTGCCCAGCGCCTGCGTCAGCTCTCCCGGCTTCAATATGCGCTCCAGATGATCGTCGGGATCGAGCAGTGCGACCCCGTCCGCCCGAATGATCAGGTAGGGATTCCGCCAGCCCTTCATATGAGGCAGGCTGCGATATTTCTCCGGAGCAGGCTCGGGGATGGCGAGAATGCGCGCCGTTGCCAGCGCTGTGGGGTCAGGCGTCTTCGGAGCGGCAGAGCAGGAAAGCAGCACAGCGACGATCGCCGCTAACAAACCCAGACGCGACTGTGTCATCCGGCCTCTAGCGCCTCATCGCCCGCTTGCGTTCCAGCACCGTTTCAAGCGCCGCCCGGGTTTCCTTCGGCAGGTGATAAGACTCTTCATCTGAAGGATACTGTCGCGCGGCTACATCCGCGCGGAACGCTTGCACCGCGCCGGTAATGGCTGCGCCCAGGTCGGCGTACCGGCGCACAAACTTCGCGGGATGGTCAAACGTGAGGTTCAGGAGGTCGTGGAAGACCAGCACTTGTCCATCGCAGTCTGGGCCGGCGCCGATCCCAATCGTCGGCGTCTTGACCTCGGCAGTAATCATGGCCGCGACTTCACGCGGAATGCCTTCGAGATAGAGGCAGGACACGCCTGCGCGCTCGAGCGCCACCGCATCGCGCATGAGCTGCTCTACGCCGCTGAGGTCCTTGCCCTGCACCTTGTAGCCGCCCATCACGTTCACCGATTGCGGTGTCAGCCCGATATGCCCGGCCACCGGAATCTCGGCATCAATGATCCGGCGAATCAGGTCGGCGCGCTTCTCGCCGCCTTCGATCTTCACCACTTCCGCTCCGGCTTCTTTCACAAAACGCGCGGCGTTGCGGATGGCATCATTGAGGTCCGCCTGATAAGAGCCGAAAGGCATGTCCGCGACCAGCAGGGCATGCTTCACCCCGCGATGGGCAGCGCGAGTATGGTGCAACATTTCGTCAAGCGTGACCGAAAGCGTGTTCTCGTAGCCCAGCATGGTCTGGGCCAGCGAGTCGCCGACCAGAACAATGTCGATCCCGGCCTCGTCAACCAGGCGCGCGGATGAATAGTCGTACGCGGTCAGACAAGTGATGGGTTCGTGGTGGAGTTTCTTTTCGCGAAGTGAAGCGACGGTAATCTTGCGGCGAGGTTCGCCGATCGGAACCAGACTCACGATGTCCTCCAGTGCCCCTCCGCAACCCGGCGGATAGAGCCTGTCTGCATCTTGGATGCTGGAAGCATTGTAGCCGCAAACCGTGGCCAGGTCGATAGCGTGCACAAACCACGTGGGGGCGGGTGCCCCACCGGCCCCGGCCGAGCAAAGCTCGGCAGCTCTGCGAGATACGGCAGACCGATTCGACGATGTAAGACGTCTCCTTTACTGTCTTACTCTATGGTAAGATATAGCATGGCATCCTACCGCACCGTGGTCAGCTCGAAAGGCCAGGTGGTGATCCCCGCAGAACTGCGCCAACGCCTCAGCCTGGAAAAAGGCACCCCGGCCACATGGAGTGAGGAAAACGGGCGTCTCGTTCTCACCCCCATGACCGAACGGCAACTGGATGAAATCATGGGTTTCCTCAAGCCGAAACCCGGCGAGATTTCGGTATTCGAAGCTTCCTTTGAGGAACGCGAGCGCGAGCGCAGGAGGGAAAAATAGTTGTCGCCCGCGCTCCGCACGAGTATGCGACGATACGTGCTCGACGCTAACGCCTTGATCGGTTTCTTCGAAGGGCGCTCTGGGGCTTCGGAAAAAGTGCAGCGGTTGCTAAGCGACGCCCTGCGTCAGGATGCTCCCCTGCTGATGTCCGCCGTAAATTGGGGCGAAGTCTTTTACATGGAATGGCGCTATCGGGGTGAAGCGATGGCGCGGGAAGCAGAAGCCACATTACAGCGGATGCCAATCGCGATCATCGCGGCGGATCGCGAGAGAGCCACGCGAGCTGGCGCGCTGAAACAAAGGCATGGCCTGGGCTACGCGGATGCCTTTGCCGCCGAACTCGCCATGGAGCGCGGCGCCTGGCTGGTGACCGCTGATCCTGAGTTTTCGAAGGTCGGGAAGGGGCTCTCGGTTTTCTCGCTGCCCCGGCACGAGAAGTAGGCAGGGCTAGCAAGCTTTCTGGCTGGCCAAGATTCATCTTTCTCTCCCACGCCCACCCGGCGGGCCAGCACGAGCGGGGCGCTCGCGCCCACATCGCAAAGTCCATTGTCTCATGACGCCATTTGTCGCTATAATAGATGACAAATGGCAAATGAACTCCAAGCGGTCCTGAGGCAGTTGGGGGGAAAGCGCGTTCTGGGGCGGTCGCTGGCCAATGACCGCGATCTGCGGGAGGCAATTCGCGAGGGCTTTCCGCACGCTGTCCTGGGCGAACTGATGCAGGCCTCCGGCCTGACCCTGAAAGAGCTGGCCGGCGCGCTCGATCTCTCCCCCCGCAGCCTGCAGCGCCGCCGCCGTGGACGCCTGGCCCGCTTCGAATCCGACCGCCTCTACCGCATGGCGCGCCTGCTGGCCTTGGCCCGCGAAACTCTTGGCGACGGCGCCCGCGCCAGCCGCTGGCTCAAGCGCACCAATCGCGCCCTTGGCGGCGTTGGCGCCCATTGCCGCCATTGACACCGAGCTCGGCGCCCGCCAGGTGGAAAACATTCTTGGCCGCATCGCCTACGGTGGCATGAGTTGATCCGTGTTTTCCGCGTGCTGCGCGCGGCCTACGCGCGTGCCCCATTCGACGGAGAAGGCGCCTATCGCTACGGCGGGCGCTGGTCGAGTCCGGGCACGCGCCTGGCTTACACATCCGAGCATCAGTCTCTCGCCATGCTGGAGTATTTTGTCCACCTTGACCCGGAAGACGCTCCTGACGACCTGGTGCTGGCCACGGCGGACATTCCTGACAACCTGTCGCGAGAAAGAATTCAAGCCCGCGAGCTGCCTACCCATTGGCGGGAAACTCCTGCGCCTCCCGAACTTGCCCAGATTGGCGACGAATTTGTTAACAAGGCAGAGACCTGTCTGCTGCTGGTGCCGTCAGCGCTGGCGGTGAATGAGAACAACTGGCTGATCAATCCGCAGCATCCGGAGTTCAAGAAGATCGCGCTGCGTGCGACGGAGCCGCTGCGCTACGATCCTCGCATGTTCCGCAGCGGACCGCGAAGACAGAAACACTGATCGCAGTTCTCAGGCACGAAGCCGGTAGGCTCCTCGGCCCATGAAGTCGAGCAGTCTCAGGTCACGGAGCACTTGGAGTTGTTGACGTATCTTTGGGCGCACATTTTCGTTGCGAGGATGTGCCGCCTGCAGCTGCTGCTCCTGGCGATAGAGTTCTTGCAAGGAAAACTGAGACTTCCCTAGCCGGCGGATCGCATTGAGAACGTCAACGGTCCAGCCTCGTAGGGAAGGGGGCAGTTCTGCCAGACCCCTAACGCGTGCGAATTCCCGTCGTACCTCATGCTCCGGCTGGGGTACGCCGGATGAGACAATCGCAATCTTGCCATCTTCGGGAATTCCACTCAGTACAATGTTGCAACCAACCCAGCCTGCCCGTCGTGCTGTTGCATTCAGGGGCTTCCGCCGTTCGATAACAGCCTCGGAAAAGAACACCCTCGGAATCAACAACAGGTTTTGGATGTACCACTCCTTCGAGTATTGAAGCAGAAGAAGATGGGGAGTCCTATCAGCCCTGATTGCCCGAATCATCGCGTTATAACCGGCGTCTGGAACCTTCTTTGGATTCCAGGCTCGTAGACTTTTCAACTGATAGGCTTGTTCACACTTTGGGCACGTAAAATCGATGGCCGGCGTGTTGGCATCTGATTGTGATAGGCGACGAGAGTTGCAAGCGGGACAGTAGAGCTCGCGACTACACCAATCCTCGCTTAAGACGCGAGCAATCTGAGAACCAGCCTTGTAAACGGAGGCGAGCTCAATCCTGCATTGCAAGTTCATGCGCTAGAACGGCATTGATCTTTTCACTTCTATACGGTTCGATCTCAGCGTTGCAATTGGGGCACTTTTCGTTGCACATACACGACCACGCCTCTGCCCATTGCACACCGTCCTTTGGACAGCGGTAGTAGCTTAGGTAACTCATCGTCGTCGCCCCCGGCCTGACACCCTCTACGCGCTGGCCGCTTCCTGGCTCCCCAGCGGCAGGAAATACTGCGTGCCCTTGATCGGCGCGGAAACCTTCCGCAGCAACTCCTGCAAGTCCTGGTTGCGCTCTACGAAGTCAATCTCCGAGGTATTCACGATCAGCAGGTCTGACGACGTGTAGTGAAAGAAAAAGTGTTCGTAGGCCTTGATCACTTCTTCCAGATAGTCTTCGTTGATCGCTTTTTCTCCCGGCGCATTCTTCTTTTTCAGCCGCTTCTTCAGTACCTCCGGTGTGGCTTGCAGGTAGATGACCAGGTCGGGCGTGGGCAGTTGCTCGCGGAAATGGTTGTAGTAGCGGTTATAGATTTCGAGTTCCTGATCGGTCAGGTTGAGGCAGGCGAAGACCTTGTCTTTTTCGAAGACGAAATCGGTGACTACCGTTTTCTGCGAGCGCGGGCCCAGATCGAGGGCGCGGAGCTGTTCGAAGCGGCGAATCATGAAGGCAAATTGCGCCTGGAAGCCGGCCCCGGGCTCGCCCTTGTAGAAGGCGCCGAGGAAGGGATTGTCCTCCGATTCCATGACCTGCTGGGCGTTGAGACGCTCGGCCAGGATTCGCGCCAGGGTGCTTTTGCCGACTCGTATGGGACCTTCGACTGCAATATACCGGGGCAGCTCAAAGAGATTGGCCATGGGTCAGAAGAAATATTGAAGTTCCTTCGCAGCATATCTCGCTTGCAGCCCGGAGGCAATTGTGGAAAGAGTTAACAGGTCTCACTCGGAGTGAAGAATGTGTCCCTCAGTGCAACAATTCCGCAGGGCCTCACATCCAACCGCAAAGAGTCCCGAACGGTTCGGCTCCGGCTGTGGGTTTCCTGTATCATTTTGTTCCCCGACTTTTTCCTCTCCGGGCTTCGTAGCCCGCGAGGCCGAGGCGCAGGGCCGAGAGAAGGAGAAACGCCCATGCGGTGTCTTATTTGGACGCTCTTCCTGCCGTTGCTCTGTCCCAGCGGGGCTTCAGGTCAAACGCTTAAGGTTCGCCCCTCGGGACCCGTTCCCCCCTCCTCCGGTTCCGTTTTGCCTGGAAGCGCCGTTTCCTCCATTCCGCTGACGGTACCCCTGGGAACGCCGCTGAAAGTGGCGTTGGATAAAGAGGTGCGCGTTCGCAAGGTAGGTCAGGCGGTCCACGGAAAAGTCATGGAGCCGGTGTACGCTTTTGACAAGCTCGTAGTCCCGGCCGGCAGTGACGTCAACGGTAAAATCGCGCAGATCGAGTCAGTCTCGAAGAAGAAGCGCACCGTTGCCGCCTTAAACGCCGATTTCTCGCCTAATCGCGAGGTTCAGGTCGAGTTTGATGAACTGGTCCTTGCCGATGGCCGTCACCTGCCGCTGCAGACATCCGTCGCTCGCGGGTCGAGCGGCGTCTTGCAGTTTGTTCCCGCCGATGAAAAGAAAAAGCAGGGGGTGAAAGAGGAAGGCAAGAACCTGGCATCACGAAAAGTGACGGAGGCCCGGCAGGAGGCCAGGCGCCAATGGGAGAGCGTCAAGAAACAATTGCATGAGCCGGCCAAAATGCATCGTCTCGAGAGATACGGCGTGGCTCAGCTTCCCTACCATCCGCAATACATGGAAGCGGGAGCAAGCTACAACGCAGACCTTCGGCAGTCACTTGAATTTGGCACGGAGCCGCTCCGGCCGGAAACGCTGTCTGCCATTGGAGCTCCACCCCCCGCCGGCAGCGTGGTGCATGCCCTGCTGGTGACACCGCTGAATTCAGCCAGTACGAAGAAGGGGGACCTGGTCGAAGCCGTCATCAGCCAACCGCTGGTGGTCTCCGAACGGTTGTTTCTTCCGCAAGGCAGCCAGCTCAAAGGTTCGGTCCTGGAAGCCAGGCCCGCGCGCAGACTTGGCCGGAACGGGCAGCTGCGAATCGTATTTCACCAGGTGGTTCCTCCCAGCGGAATCCAACAAGCGGTAGAGGCCAGCCTGGAAGGTGTCGCGGTGGCGAAGGGTGAACACCTGAGTCTCGATTCCGAAGGCGGCGCGCAAGTCACAACCCCCAGAACGAGATACCTGACCACCGCGATCTCCGTCGCGTTAGCCAGTTCGTCGATGGCAGACCATGACCGTAGCGCGGGCGTCGGCGGCGACGGTGGCGACGTTGGCAAAGGCGCAGCCAACGGAGCTTCCGGATTTCGCCTTCTGGGCACGATCGTTGGAGCGCTGGCTCACTCCCGAGTCGTCGCCTCGGGCTTTGGCTTCTATGGCGCGGCTACGTCAATCTATTCTCACTTCCTGGCTCGGGGCCGGGATGTGAACTATCCCAAAGACATGTCCATGCTGATCGGGCTCGGGACTCGCGCGCCAGGTCCAGTGAAATCCGAACCGCGCTAAAGCTATCCCGACCCTTCACCGGAACTCCATTTACAATCGCGACATCGTGTTGCTTTACCTGACCACCGCTGCTGCCGCCGCTGCCGCCGCGGGCTACCAGTCCATGGCGCCGACCGGGCAATGGTTCGGCCACGCCTTCACCGGGTTGGGCCGCGGGTCGAAGCAACTGGCGCTGACCTACGACGACGGTCCGAACGATCCGCACACCCAGCATTTACTGGACGTGCTGGCCCGGCACGAGGTTCGCGCCACGTTTTTTCTGATTGGGCGCTACGTGCAGCTACGGCCCGATATCGTTCGCGAACTGATCAAAGCCGGGCACGTGGTTGGGAACCATACCTTCACCCACCCTCTGCTTATCTTTAAAAGTGCGCGAGAAGTCAGGTCGCAGCTCGAAAGTTGCACTCGAGCCTTGACTGACGCGGTGGGCGAACACTCTAATCTCTTCCGGCCACCTTTCGGTGGCCGGCGTCCTGCAGTATTGCGCATCGTGCGGCAGTTGGGACTGGACCCCATCATGTGGAACGTGACCGGCTACGATTGGAACGCAACCTCGGCTGAGCAGATCGAGCGCAAAGTCACAGGCCAGGTCCGAGGCGGTGATGTGATCCTGCTGCACGATGGCGGGCATCGTGACTTCGGGGCCGATCGTTCATACACCGTTACCGCGACCGATCGGCTGATTTCCCGATACAAGTCGGAAGGCTACGAGTTCGTGACGATTCCGGAGATGATGCGAAAAGCAGCGATCAGTTCTTAGTTCTCGGACTCTCAGGTTCTCGGATCTCAGTTAACTCGAACTGCCCACATCCGCGGTCGCGAATGCCTGTTTCGCCGCGGCGATGGTCTGCTGGACGTCCTTTTCCGTGTGGGCGGCGCTGAGGAACGCAGCTTCGAACTGTGACGGCGGCAGGTAAACGCCTCGATCCAGCAAGGCGCGGAAGAATCGGGCGAAAGCCTTGGTGTCGCACTTGGCGGCAGACGTCCAATCGGTCACGGGACCGTCGCTGAAGAACCAGGTGAACATCGAGCCGACGCGATTGCAGCAGATCGACACTCCTGCATCCTTGGCTGCGGCGGTCACACCCTCGGTCAACTGCGCGCTACGTATTTCCAGGGCGGTGTAGACGGTACTCTTATGGTTGCGCAAGTAGCGCAGAGTAGCGAGTCCGGCGGCCATGGCCAGCGGGTTCCCCGAAAGCGTCCCGGCCTGGTAGACCGGGCCGAGCGGCGCGACCATGTCCATGATTTCGGACGGGCCGCCATACGCGCCCACCGGTAGACCGCCCCCGATGATCTTCCCGAAGGTGGTCAGGTCGGGCAGAATCCCGTATCGCTCCTGCGCTCCGCCGAAGGCCAGGCGAAAGCCGGTCATCACCTCGTCGAAGATGAGGACGGATTTTTCGCGGTCGGTAATCTCGCGCAAGGCATCCAGATACATGGGATTCGGCGGCACGCATCCCATGTTGCCAACCACCGGCTCCACGATGACGCAGGCAATCTGTTTGCTGAATTTCTTGAAAGCCAGTTCCAGCGCATCCGTATCATTGAATGGAAGGGCCAGCGTCAACTGGGTGAATTCTTCGGGCACGCCCGCGGAACCCGGGATCCCCAACGTGGCGACGCCCGAACCTGCTTTCACCAGCAAGGCGTCGGCGTGGCCGTGATAGCAGCCTTCAAACTTTACGATGTATTTGCGCCCGGTATAGGCGCGGGCCAGGCGAATGGCCGACATGGTGGCTTCGGTGCCCGAGTTGACGAAGCGGATCTTCTCCACCTGGGGAAAAGCCGAAATCACAATTTCGGCGAGGTCTGCCTCGGCGGCGGTCGAGGCCCCGAAACTGGTTCCGTTCTTGGCGGCGGTGGCGATGGCTTCGGGCACGCCGGGCGGAGCGTGACCGAGGATCAGCGGTCCCCAGGAACCGACATAGTCGATATATTTGTTGTCATCGGCGTCCCAAAGGTGAGAACCCTGCCCGCGAACGATGAACAGCGGATCGCCTCCCACGGAACCAAAAGCGCGCACCGGAGAATTGACCCCGCCGGGGATCATCTGTTCGGCGCGTTTTTGCAGTTTGCGGGAAGCTTCGGTTTTACGGGCCATGGGCGCGGTGACTGCGAACTGATAAATATAGCAGCGGCGAGCGCAACCGGCCATGTGGGGACAGCCGCCCCGGCGATCCAGAGTGAAGCTCCGCTGGTTTGGAAGGCCGGCCAAAACCCAGCCAAATTTACCGGAAATTCATTTGTCCGCAACACTCCTGCAACATGCCTGCACTATCTTCGCAGCAGTGACATGCTCTTCTAACCGGGAGAGCCAAGGACAGTCTCGGGGGGCTCCGGGCTGTCTTTTTGCTTTTCTGGCCGCCCTGGCTCACCCGATTCTCTACTCCGCATAGTTAACCATAGTTAATTACTTGTGTATACTCGAAGGCGCCCGCGCGGTTTCGTTCGAAAACGGCCCGAAATTACGCGAAGGCCATCTTATAAAGGCGCAAACTATCAGGCAATCGACAGAAATGCCGCGAGTCCTCCAAAACCTCATTGACTGGGCCAGAGCCTGCACGTTGATAGCGCTTGGGTTCACAACCATCGCCCATGGGCAAGTGGAGACCGCGACGCCCGCTGACGATCCCGCCCTCAGTCTGTTTCCGCACTCTCAAACTGCGCCCTACTGGGTCTCGGGCCAGGACAATATTATTTTCCAGTGGCATCCATCCTTCGACGCCCCTTACAGCGGTGTCCACAGTTTCAGTTCGCAAGCCGAGCACGCCACCTCGAACGTGGCCACAATTTTCCTGGGCTACCAACTCAGCCCCACCACGGAAGTTTTCGCGGATGTCGAGAGCGCCGCCGGCGGCGGCCTGAGTGACGCGCTGGGCCTGGCCGGATTCGTGAACGTTGACGTCGTGCGCAACCCCGAACTCGGTCCCAGCCCCTACCTGGCGCGGGCCATGATTCGGCAGGTCATTCCTCTCAGTTCGGAAACGATCGAGACCGAGCGCGGGCCCTTAGCGCTGGCAACCAGCCTGCCGGTGCGCCGTCTGGAACTGCGCGCCGGCAAGTTCGGGATGGCCGACTTCTTTGATCTCAACGACAGCGGCAGCGACAGTCATTCCCAGTTCATGAACTGGACGGTGGACAACAACGGCGCCTACGACTATGCCGCTGACACGCGGGGTTACACCGTCGGCGTCATTGCCGAATATCATGACCGCAACTGGGCCTTTCGATTCGGCGAAGCGCTGATGCCCAAAGTGGCGAACGGCCCCGACCTGGAGTGGAATCTTCGCCGCGCCCGGGCGGAAAACTACGAACTGGAGATCCGTCCTCACCTGGTTGGGGATCGTGTCACAACGTTGCGCCTGTTGTCGTTTGTGAATCACGCCAACATGGGGGTCTACCGGCAGGCCATCAACGACTTCCTGGCGGGCAAAACGCCGCGGCCGGAAATCCGCGCTCACGCTCTCCAAACCACCGTGAAGTATGGCTTCGGCGCCAACCTCGAGCAGGAACTGCCTCATCATGTGCGCGGCTTCGCGCGCTGGGGATGGAACGAGGGGCAGCATGAGTCCTATGCCTACACCGAGGTCGATGAGACCATCCAGCTCGGCACCGACCTGGCGGGAAATTCATGGCATCGCAGCCAGGACAAGCTGGGCGGAGTGTTCTTGTCGAACGGCATTTCCGCTGACCACCAGAAATATCTGGCATTGGGAGGCCTGGGCTTTTTACTCGGCGACGGCGGGCTGAACTATGGCCGGGAAAACATTGTGGAGTGTTACTACAATGCGCATGTGTGGCGGGGAATTTTCGCCGGGGCGGACCTGCAACACGTTAACAATCCCGGCTACAACCGCGACCGCGGCCCGGTACTGGCGCCCGGCTTCCGCTTCCATCTGGATTTTTGACCATTGCCACCGACTGTGTGGGCCGGGTCTCTACTTCTCCACCTTCACGCCTTTCCAGAACGCCACATAGCCCTTGATCTGCTTCGCTGCCGGTTTGGGCTCGGGATAAAACCACGCCGCATCATGGTTGAGTTTGCCGGCGACCTCAACATCGTAATAGCTCGCGGTGCCCTTCCAGGGACACACCGTGTGGCTCGCGCTTGGCTTGAAATGCTCCGTTTTGATGGCGTCGGGCGGAAAGTACTGGTTGCCCTCCACCTCCACGCATTGGTTCGATTCCGCCAGCACTGTGCCTTCCCAGATTGCTTTTGTCATAAGACCTGTTTAGATTGCAAAGCGGAAAGGCGGTCGCAATCTTTGAGCAGCGCGGGTGAATTGCGCGGTCCAGTTGTAGATAGTCTCGCTTTTAATGGTCATTCCATGGTGGGACGACTGGAGCGCGTGCTGGTGTGCTCGCCCGGAGCCGCCGGGTGGAACCAGCCGCCGGTGGCTGACCGCTGGCGGGAGCTGGGCTTCTTGCATCCGGTGGATTTCGCCGCCGCGCAGGCGCAGCATGACGAACTCTGCCGCCAGCTCGAATCCGCCGGTGCGGAAGTGTTCCATTTGCCCGCCGCTTCGGATCTTTCGCTCGACGCCGTTTACACCCACGATCCTTCCCTGGCTTCCGATCATGGCCTCATCGGCCTGCACCCGGGCAAGCCCAATCGCATTCCGGAGGCGCACCGCCACATCGAATTCTGCCGCAGCCTTGGCATAGCGGTGCTGGGTGAAATTCAACCGCCCGGAAAAACGGAAGCCGGAGACATGGTCTGGCTCGGTGCCACCACTCTGCTGATCGGCCAGGGCTATCGCACCAATGCGGCCGGCATCGCGCAGATGCGGACGCTGCTTCAGCCCCATGGTGTAGGAGTGCTCTCAGCACCCTTGCCGCACGGCCCGGGTCCCTCGGCCTGTCTGCATCTCATGTCGCTGATGAGCCTGCTCGACCAACACACAGCGCTCGTGGATTTGCCCTGGCTGGCGGTTGAGACCGTCGAGTTGCTGCAATCTCATGGCTATCGGTTGGTTGAGATCGACTATTCCGAGCGCGACACGCTCGCCTGTAATGTGCTTTCCCTGGGCGACAAGAGGCTGCTGGCGCTGGAAGAAAACCGCGCGACCAATCAGAAGCTGCGGCAGGCCGGGTTCGATGTAAGGACCTTTCCCGGATCCGAACTATGCGTAAACGGCGGCGGCGGCCCCACTTGCCTGACCCGGCCGCTGCTACGAGCCCAGTCTTAATGTAGGCGCGAGCGCCCACGCTCGTGCTGCGTCGTCCGGGGCCCTGCCGCACCGAGCGGGACGCTCGCGCCCACATTTCACGCCGCCCTGTTAAAATCAACCTGCATGGTTCTCCCCTTCGTCCGCGATCTTTTCACGGACGTGGAAAAACTGCCCGCTTTCTCGCGCGTGGCCTCCCATCTCAGAGAGGGCACGGGGCGGATTCGTGTCTCCGGACTGATTCCCACCGCAAAAGCTTTGCTATTAGTCCTGCTGCAGAAGTCAGCCGGGCGCCCGCTGATTGTCGTGGTCGCCGATAACCGGGCCGCGGAAGACCTGGTTCCGGTGCTGCAAGCTTTTTGCGAGCTCACCGGGGCGTCCGATCCGGATTCCGTGGTCTCGCTCCCCAACCACGACGTGCTGCCCTTCCAGAATCTCTCCCCGCACCCGGAGATCCAGGAGGAGCGGGCAGTCGCATTGTGGAAGATCGCCACCGGTGCGGCGTCTTTCGTAGTTTCGCCGATCGCCGCCACCGCTCTGCGCCTGCGTTCGGCCGGGTATTACGCCGACCTGGCGCGGACGGTGCGGCGGGGCGAAACGCTCAACGTCGACGACTTGCTCCCCCACCTCAACACGGTCGGTTACCACTCGACGGATGTCGTCGAAATGCCCGGAGAATACGCCCTCCGCGGCGGCATTCTCGATGTGTACTCGCCGGAGGACGAACGCCCGGTGCGCATCGAGTTTTTCGGGGACGAGGTCGAATCCATCCGAAGATTTGATCCCGCCACCCAGCGCTCGTCGAATTCCGCGGATGAAGCGCTGTTGCTTCCGCTCACTGAGACGCCGGTCAGCGAGGAACTCTTGGGTGCGGTGCATGCCCGCCTGTCCGGCAAGCGCATCACCGGCAACGAGGAAATCATTGAGCAGGCCGTGCGCTCTGGCGGAGTCACTGTCTTTCCCGGATGGGAGTTCTACGCGCCTGTGGCGGGCGCCAGTCACACCGTGTTCGATTTGCTGCCGCGCGCCCTGGTGTTGACCGACGAACGGGAAGCGCTCAGGACCGAGTTCGATCACGTCTGGTCCCGCATCGAGCAAGCTCATGAGAGCAGCGGAGTGGGCAACCTGGTCCGGCCCACCGACCTATACCTTTCGCCCGAAGACTGGTGGCAGAAACTATCCGGCCTGCCGGGAGCCGAGGTCGAGCATCTTGAAATCGAGCGCAGCGACGATTCCGTAGCTGCCATTTCGTTTCACACCCAGCCCACACCCCGCTTCCACGGCTCGGTTCCGACCATGCTCGAGGAAGTGAAGAAGCTGATTGCAGACCGCAAGCGAGTCCTGATTGCCGTCCCCAACACGGGTGAGGTCGAGCGCCTGGCCGACATTTTCAGCGAGTACGCTGTTTCCTTCCGCCTGGGCAGCCGGACCCGCAGCGGAGAAAGTTATGC
Organism: Terriglobia bacterium; assembly: GCA_963816025.1. Lineage (GTDB taxonomy): Bacteria > Acidobacteriota > Terriglobia > Terriglobales > Acidobacteriaceae > JAIQFF01. Next base: position 219,963 of record CAWFJA010000023.1, on the reverse strand, counting down.
CGACGAAACTTCCTATTTCTCCGGCGAACTGCTCACCGCTACGCTGGCCAAGGCATACGTGCCCGATGGCGTCACCTTCCCCGACGCCAACCTCTCGATTCTGGGCGCGCGTGATTTGTTCGATGAGTCCGAGGCAGTGGTCTCTCGTCCCCAGCGTCAGAAATCGAAGACCTCCGCGTTTCTCTCCGACTTCCGCGACTTGCAGGTGGGCGACTACGTGGTCCACGTGGAGCACGGTATTGGGCAGTATCAAGGACTAAAAGAGATTAACCAGGGCAATGGCAACGCGGAATTCATGTTGCTCGAATATGCGGAAGGCGCCCGTCTGTATGTGCCTCTGACCCGCCTCGATCTGGTGCAGAAGTACCGGTCTTCGGAAGGGGCCAAGCCGGTGCTGAACCATCTCGGCACCGCGGCCTGGGCCAAGACCAAAGCTCGGGTGCGCAAGGCCATGAAGGACATGACCGACGAGTTGCTCAAACTCTACGCCGAGCGCAAAACCGCCCAGGGTCATGCCTTCTCAGCCGATAACGAATGGATGCGCGAGTTCGAAGACACCTTCGAATTCAGCGAGACCGAAGATCAGGAAACCGCGATTGCTGACGTCAAGCGCGACATGGAATCGACCCAGCCCATGGACCGCCTGCTGTGCGGCGACGTCGGCTACGGCAAGACGGAAATCGCCATGCGCGCCGCTTTCAAGGCCATCAGCGATAACAAGCAGGTGGCCGTGCTCGCGCCCACGACCGTCCTTGCCTTTCAGCACTATGAAACTTTCAAGCAGAGGTTCGCGGCTTTTCCCGTCACGATTGAGATGATCAGCCGTTTCCGCTCGCCCAAACAGCAAAAAGAAATTCTGCAGAAGGTGGAGTCAGGCAAAGTCGACATCCTGATCGGCACCCATCGCCTGATTTCGAAAGACGTAAAGTTTACCGACCTGGGATTGCTGGTAGTGGACGAAGAGCAGCGTTTCGGGGTGCGTCACAAAGAACGCCTGAAACAGATGCGCAAGCAGGTGGACGTGCTCACCATGTCGGCCACGCCGATTCCGCGCACCCTGCACATGTCGCTGGTAGGACTGCGCGACATGAGCGTGATCGAGACTCCTCCGAAAGACCGCATCGCGATACAAACTGTAGTCGCCAGCTGGGATGAGAAGCTGATCCAGTCCGCCATCGAGCAGGAGCTGGAACGCGGCGGCCAGGTCTTCTTCGTGCACAATCGCGTGGACAGCATCTGGGAAATTGCCGCCAAGCTACAGGCGCTGGTCCCGCGGGCCCGCGTCATCGTCGGTCACGGACAGATGTCGGAAGGCGAATTGGAAAAAGTGATGTTCAAGTTCATGCATCACGAAGCCGACATTCTGGTGTCGACAACCATTATTGAAAACGGCCTTGACATTCCGCTATGCAACACCATTCTCATCAACCGAGCCGATCGCCTGGGGCTGTCTGAGCTCTACCAACTAAGAGGCCGCGTGGGCCGTTCGAATCGCAGGGCGTATGCCTATCTCCTGCTGCCGGCCGAGATCGAGCTCACGCCTATCGCCCGCCGCCGCCTCGCTGCTCTGAAGGAATTTTCCGACCTCGGAGCCGGTTTCAAGATTGCGGCCCTTGATCTCGAACTGCGCGGCGCAGGAAATCTGCTCGGGGGCCAGCAGAGCGGACACATCGAAGCCGTCGGATTCGAGCTCTACACCCAAATGCTCGATCGCGCGGTCCGCGAAATGAAGGGCGAAGCGGCCCCGGACGAAGCCGAGACCCAACTCAACCTGGGACTCAACATTCGCATCCCAGTGGATTACATTCCGGAAGAGAACCAGCGCCTGCGGATGTATAAGCGAGTGGCTGGGGTGGAAACCGAGTCGCGCCTGAACGACGTTCGCGCCGAGCTGGAAGACCGCTACGGTGAGCCCCCGGCCCCGGTGCGGAACCTTTTGGAGTACGCGGCGCTCAAATTGCTGGCCATGCGCGTGGGTGCGACCGCCATCGAGCGCAAGCGGGACCTGGTGACCATTAAGTTTCGCCAGAATGCGGAAATCGATCCCGGGAAACTGGCAAAATTCGTCTCGTACCAGCGCGGGGCGCAGTTTACTCCGGACGGCACGCTGAAGTATGTTTCAAAGGCTATTTCTCCGGCGGAGGTCCTGACCCAGTTGCGCGGGCTGCTGGAAGAGTTGTCGCCCGCCGGACAAGTTTTGCCATCCGTACCGTCGTGACGTAAGACTCGAGGCGCCGTCAAATTCAAATGATCAAACGAAATTTCACACCCGCACTCTGTCTCCTCATTCAACTCTCTCTGTTTTCTTCGATCGCATTTGCCCAGGCGGCGACGGCCGCGTCCCCGCAGCCCCAGGCTGCCTTCAACAAGCTGGTGGATGACTATTTTGATTTCTACTTTCAGTTCCATCCCACGGCAGGCACCCAGGCGGGCCTTCACCAGTACGACGCGAAGTTGGAAGACTTCTCGCGTGCGGGCGTCGAGGCGGAGATCGCAGGGCTGGAGCGATTCCAAAAACAGTTCGGCTCAATTCAGGCCAGCCAGCTGCCCCAGGAATCGGACGGCGACCTGGAAGTTCTCATTTCTTCCATCCAGGCGCGGCTGCTGGAACTGCAATCCATCCAGATGTGGAGAAAAGACCCTGACGTCTACGTGTCGGACCTGAGTTACGGCATTTTCACCATCATGAGACGGAATTTTGCGCCGGCCGCCGACCGGCTGCGGTCCCTGATTGCCCGCGAACGCGAAATCCCCCGCGTTCTCGAAGCGGCCCGGCAGAACATCAGCAATCCTCCCCGCGTGTACACCGAAGTGGCTCTGCAGCAAATGCCGGGCAACATCAAGTTCTTTCAAAATGATGTTCCGGCAGCGTTCCGCGAAGTGCACGACCCCGCGCTGCTGGCCGAGTTTAAGACCAGCAACGATGCCGCGATCGAAGCCCTGGGCAAGTATCAAGACTTCCTGCGGACCGATCTACTGCCGGTTTCCAACGGCGATTATCGCCTGGGAGCTGAGAATTTTCGCAAGAAGCTGCTGTACGACGAGATGGTGGACATTCCCCTGGATCGCCTGCTCGAGATCGGCTATGCGGACCTGCGGCGCAACCAACAACGACTTAAAGAAGTAGCGGCGCAGATTGATCCGCATCGGAGCACGGACGAAGTGCTGGCCGATTTGCACCGCGACCATCCTCCCGCTGACCAGTTGCTGCAGACTTTCCGCGATACCCTGGGCGGTCTGCGGCAGTTCATCGAGCAACACCACATCATCACCATCCCTTCGACCGTCCCGCCCATCGTGGAGGAAACGCCGCCCTTCGCGCGCGCCCTCACCACCGCTTCCATGGATACGCCCGGCGCCTACGAGACCAAGGCGACGGAAGCCATGTTCAACGTCACCCTGCCGGCGCCCGATTGGAAACCGGAAAAGGTCGAGCAGTGGATGCAGGGCTTCAACCGCGGCACCATCACCAGCACCGCCATTCACGAGGTCTATCCCGGACACTACACCCAGTTTCTCTGGCTGCAGGCGGCCCCGTCCAAAACCCGCAAGCTGCTTTACAACGCCAGCAATGCGGAAGGCTGGGCGCATTACACCGAACAGATGATGCTCGACGAAGGCTACGGCAACCACGACCGCAACCTCAGGCTGGGACAACTACTGGACGCACTGCTGCGCAACGCGCGCTTCATTGTCGGCATCGAAATGCACACCGGTAACATGACTCTGGAACAGGGGCAGGAATTTTTTGTGAAAGAAGGTTTCCAGGTCCCGCCGGTCGCCGAGGTGGAAGCCAAGCGCGCCACTTCCGATCCAACGTATCTTTACTACAATCTGGGCAAGCTCCAGATCCTGAAGTTGCGCGAGGACTACCGGAAACAGCAGGGCAGCAAGTTCACCCTGCAGGAATTCCACGACAATTTCATGCGGCAGGGTTCGGTGCCCATGAAGATCATTCGTAAGAGCATGCTGGGGACGGACGGTCCGACGCTGTAATTTCATCGCGGGACTAGAATCATCAAGCTTTAGTTCGCCCATCGACTTACGCGGCGAGAGGAAATTCAGCAATGGTAAAAAGAGTGCGCAAAGCAGTGTTTCCCGCCGCCGGCCTGGGCACCAGGTTCCTGCCCGCCACCAAGGCGCAACCCAAAGAAATGTTGCCTCTGGTGGACAAACCGATCATTCAATATGGGGTTGAGGAAGCGGTCGCCGCCGGCTGCGATCAGATCATCATCGTCACCGGACGCGGCAAGTCCGCCATTGAAGACCACTTTGACGTGAGCTACGAACTGGAGAAGATGCTGGAGGAGCGGGGGAAGTTTGACCTGCTGAAGATCGTCCGCCAGATTTCTGACTTGATCCACATCGCATACGTTCGGCAGAAAGAGGCGCTGGGCCTCGGCCATGCCGTCCTCACCGCGCGCGAACTGGTTGGCGACGAGCCCTTTGCAGTGCTCCTCGCCGATGACGTCATCGACGCCGAAGTGCCCTGTCTCAAACAATTGATGGACGTCTTCAACAAAACTCAATGCTCCGTGCTCGCCACCCAGGTGGTCGAGGGCCCAGGCATTTCCGCGTACGGAGTGCTTGAAGGCAAGCCCGTGCCGGGGTCGAACGGCAAGCTGTATGAAGTCGTAAGCCTGGTGGAAAAACCGCGTCCGGAAGACGCCCCATCCAACCTCGCGGTCATCGGACGCTACATTCTGACTCCGACGGTTTTTGAGACTCTGGCCGACCTGAAGGCTGGAGCGGGAGGGGAACTGCAGCTCACCGATGGCCTGAAGCAGCTACTGAAGAAAGAAAAAATCTACGGCTACGTTTTCGAAGGCAAGCGCCATGATACCGGTGACAAACTGGGATTTCTGAAAGCCACGGTGGAATTTGCCCTCAAGCGCCCCGACCTGGGTGGACCCCTGCGGCAGTATCTGAAGAGCCTGAATCTGTAATGTAGGCGCGAGCGCCCCCGCTCGTGCGACAGCGCCGCGCCCTCCCCCCTGACGCCCAGAGACGATGCCGCACGAGCGTGGGCGCTCGCGCCTACATTGAGCCTACGACGCTCCCACCGTAATCTTCAGCTTTCTCGATTTCTCTTCCACGCTGTTGGCCAGCTTTTCTTTGTGGGCCGCGAGCTTTTTGGCCAGCGGCTCGCTGGAGAGCGCCAGAATCTGCGCCGCCAGGATGCCCGCATTGGTCGCCCCGGGCTTGCCGATCGCGACCGTGGCTACCGGAATGCCGGCGGGCATCTGCACCGTCGCCAGCAACGAATCCATGCCTTGCAGCGAAGTTGACGGGATCGGCACGCCGATGACCGGCAACGAAGTGTGGGCAGCGATGACGCCCGCCAGGTGCGCCGCGCCCCCGGCGCCCGCAATGATGACGCGAACTCCGCGGCCGGCGGCCTTGCGCGAGAATTCGGCCGTGCGTTCGGGAGAACGGTGCGCTGAGGTAACGTCGATCTCGTATTCGATCCCGAACTCCTCGAGCGCTTTCGCCGACTCGCGCATGATATCGAGATCAGAGTCGCTTCCCATCACAATTGAAACCCGAGGCTTTGTGCTCATGAATGTCCTTTATTTGGGATAAAAACCAGAAGTATATTATTCGAACTCGCCCGAAACGCATCACAGCGCCGTGAACGTATCCAGCGCCGTGGAAAGAGCGGCCCTTAAAGGGCCGCGTTCCCATTACCCCTGGCTTGGGCCTTCAGGCCCGGTGGCGCCACTGGGGCTAAAGCCCAAAAATCCTTGATCCGCCACGCGGCGCTGAAGCGCCGCTCCTCCACGGTGCTTTCGTAGCGTTACTCCATTAGCGCGTTCCGCAAAACTGCCAACAAAGCCCAATTATTTCTTAAGCGCTCGGGCGGCGATGTCCGTGCGGTAGTGCGCTCCTTCAAAACCAATCTTCGACGCAGCCGTGTACACCCGATCCACCGCGGTCTTGAGATCCTGCGCCCGAGAAGTCACGCCCAGCACCCGTCCCCCGGCGGTGAAAAACGCGCCATCGCGCCGGGTCGTTCCGGCATGGAAGACCTTTACGCCCTCCACTTTGGCCGCGTCTTCGAGACCCATGATCCTTTTGCCTACCTCGTAGGTGCCCGGGTATCCGCCGGAGGAAACTACCACGCAGACAGAGGCATCTTGCGACCAGCGGAAGTCGCCCTCGCTGACCCGGCCTTCAATCGAGGCCTCGAGCGCTTCCAGAAGGTCGCTTTCAAGGCGCATCAGTATGGGCTGGGTCTCGGGGTCGCCGAAGCGGCAGTTGAATTCGAGCACCATGGGCCCGCGCGCGGTCATCATCAAACCGCAGTAGAGAATGCCTTTGTATTCCGCGCCTTCCGCTTTCATCCCGGCCACTACTGGACGCGCGACGTGCTGCAGCAGCCACTGGGTCATCGGCTCATCCACAATACTGGCGGTGGAATAGGCGCCCATGCCGCCGGTGTTCGGACCGGTGTCGCCGTCCCCGATTCGTTTGTGGTCCTGGGCCGCCACCAGCGGCGCGACTCTCTCGCCATCGCTCAGGACCAGAAACGAAAGCTCATCACCTTGCAGGCATTCTTCCAGAACCACTCGCCGTCCAGCTTCGCCCAGGGTCTTTCCGCTGAACATTTCGGCGGCCGCCGAGGCGGCTTCTTCCTTCGTCCGGCAAATCACGACGCCTTTGCCCGCGGCCAGGCCGTCCGCCTTCACCACTACAGGAGCGTGAAAATGCGGCAGGGCGGCAAGAACATCGTCGATGGAATCGCAAATGGCAAAATGGGCGGTGGGAATACGATGGCGCTTTAGAAATTCCTTGGCGAAGCTTTTGCTCGACTCCAGTTGCGCCGCCGCCTTGCTCGGTCCGAAGACGCGCCAGCCGCGCCGGGCAAATTCGTCCACCACTCCAAGCGACAGTGGCAGCTCAGGCCCGATCACAGTGAGGTCCGGACGGATCTGCTCCGCCACGGCCACCAGCGCGCCAACATTTTTCACGTCGGCCGCCAAACATGTAGCTTCTTCGGCTATACCGCCGTTTCCGGGCGCGCAGTAAACCTGGGAAACCCGCGGCGACTGGCGTAGCTTCCATACCAGGGCATGCTCGCGCCCGCCGCTTCCAATGATCAGAATTTTCATAGCCGGAGACTCACAAGGTTAGGAGGACATGCGGGCGATGTCAAACGCGGAAGACCGATTTCAGATTGCAGATTTCAGATTGCGGATTTTGGGTTGCAGATCTTGGGGTCCCTGGGATGTGGGCGGTGTCATTTGCGACCTTTGCGGTTTTCCTGGCGCGTTTTAAGGAGTGCCGGACTCGGCGATCTCGCGGATGCGTCCGCACTCGAAAATCTTAAATCTGCAATCTTCAATCTGAAATTGTCTTAACCATGCTTAACGTATAATGCTTGCTGGATGATCACTGTCTCCAAGGAAGACTACCTGAAAGCCATCCTCGAGGCCGAGAGCGAGGGCGAGACCGTGATCTCGGCCACGCTGGCGCACTGGCTTGCGGTTTCCCCGCCCGCGGTCACAATGGCGGTGCGGCGCCTGAAAAAAGATGGCCTGGTCCGAGTGCAGAGCAGCGGCGAGGTCAGCCTTACCCCAGCCGGACGCAAGATCGCGCGCAAGCTCACGCTTCGCCATCACCTTATCGAACGCATGCTGGCGGAAATGTTTGGCATGGAGTGGTACAAGGTGCACGACGAAGCCGAGCGGCTGGAGCATGCCGTATCCCCCGATTTTGAGGCCAAGCTGCTGGCCAAGCTGGGACGCGGCGGGGCCTGTCCTCACGGCAACCTCAGCGAACTGGAGAGCCCCACCAGCCGTCGCCGGCGCGGGTTGCTTCTCCTCGCCCATGCCGAGGCGGGGACCAATTACCTGGTCAGCGGCATTTATGAACGCGACCGCCGCCTGCTGGAATTCCTGGAACAGCGCGGCATCCGGCCGGGCGCGCAAGTGCATGTCTCCGGGCGAAATTATGACCACACCCTGACCCTGGATACGGACGCGGGGAGCGTTGCCCTGGGCGGGTCTGCGGCGGAGAAAGTCTGGGTGACGCTGGCCGACCGCCGGTTGAATGGAGGACATCGCCCATCCAGCCGGGCGCGACGCCCGGCCTCCACTACATCAAAAAGTAATTAACCATAGTTTACTTTTCTGTGTATACTTGCGCTAATGTTGTCTCCGCCGGAGTTGCCAGTCATCCCTAGCCCGGAAGCCAGCCAAAACCAAGGCTGGCGGCACGCGGTTGCCCGCCCCAGCCTGCCGGAGATTTACCGCAGCCTGCCCATCCCGGAGTCCGCCGGCTTTCTGCGCAAGCTCCTGGCTTTCGCCGGCCCGGGTTACCTGGTGGCCGTGGGCTACATGGATCCGGGCAATTGGGCCACGGACCTGGCGGGCGGCTCAAAATACAATTACTCGCTCCTCTCGGTCATCATGCTGTCCAACCTGATGGCCATTTTGTTGCAGACCCTGGCCATCAAGTTGGGGGTGGTGACGGGACGTGACCTGGCCGCCGCCTGCCGCGACCACTTCAGCCGTCCAGTGTCGTTCATATTCTGGGTCGGCGCCGAGATCGCGATTGCCGCTTGCGACCTGGCTGAAGTCATCGGCTCCGCCATCGCGCTCAACCTGTTGTTTCACATTCCGCTGCTGTGGGGCGTGTGTCTGACCTCGCTCGACGTCCTGCTGATTCTTTTCCTGCAGCAGAAGGGTTTCCGGCTGGTTGAGGCGCTGGTTATCTCTCTAATCGGGGTGATCGGGGTCTGCTTCGGGCTGGAGATTCTTTTTTCCAAGCCAAGCATGCTGGGCATCGCGCAGGGCTTTTTCATCCCTTCCGCTCAGATCATTCGAGATCCGGGGATGTTGTATATCGCGATCGGCATCCTGGGAGCCACGGTGATGCCGCACAACCTTTATCTGCATTCGGCGCTGGTGCAGACCCGCAATTTCGAGCGCACTCCCAAGGGTAAACGCGAGGCGATCCGCTTCGGGACCATTGATTCCACTATCGCCCTCACCTTCGCCCTGCTGGTCAATGCCGCCATCCTCATCGTGTCTGCCGCTACGTTCTACAGCCACGGGTACAACGACATCGCCGAGATCAACGACGCTCACAAATTGCTCACGCCGCTGCTGGGAGTGACGGGCGCGAGCACCATGTTCGCGCTGGCCCTGCTGGCATCCGGCCAGAACTCCACGCTGACGGGAACGCTGGCCGGCCAGGTAGTTATGGAAGGCTTCCTGAACATTCGCCTGCGTCCCTGGCTGCGCCGCATGATCACCCGCCTGGTTGCGATCATTCCCGCGGTCATCGTCACCGCATTCTGGGGAACCGGCGGCACCGCCAAACTGCTGGTATTCAGCCAAGTGATTCTGAGCATGCAGTTGAGTTTCGCCGTCTTTCCTCTGGTGATGTTCACCAGCGACCACGGAAAAATGGGCGAGTTTACCAACGCCCCGTGGCTGAAGTTTCTCGCCTGGTTCACCGCGGTATTGATCGCAGTCCTGAACGTCTGGCTGCTGGCGCTGGCATTTCGCGGCGTGTAATGCGCAACAGGCCCAGCTTGCTTGCATCATCGAGTCTCTGGATCGATCCCGGTCGGAGCGTTGATCCGTAATAGGGGTTTTACGGCTTGCTCTTGTGACCGTTACGACGTTTGATCTTCTGCCAAGCTGAAGCAAACCCTGAGCGACCTGGAACCTGTTCAATGAGGTTCCTGTCGCGAAGTCTGATAAACACGTTTTTCATCGAGTTTTCCGACTTAATGCCGGTCAGCCCCCTTAGCCACTCGGTTTGTAATTAATCTGTTATCCGGGTTATCGAGGTATTCCATGATGACATCCTCGGCTGAGGCCAATCTCTCGTGCTTGATCTGTACCACAACAGAGTTTTCATGTTCCACGACCACGGGATCCTTCAGGTGTAGATCGCGCATTGCCTCGAATGCGGTGTTCAATCCTTCGCCGACATCCTTGTTGGGGGGATCGGGGAACTTGTTAATCACGCGAACGCGTTGCCATTCCAGAATATCGTTCCTTCAGAATATTCTTGGGTGTGATATCGGCCGGGAGTAGTCGGGGCTTTCGACCTCAACCCGATTGTCGAAAATTCGCACGCGAACCTCGTCCGTCGATGGCATAGTCTCGGTGGTCAATACGGCATTGAGTGATAACCTCGTGCAGCGTTTCGGCGGGGCCGGCGAACAGTTCCAACCCCTTTGTTCCGAGAACCTGAATTTTCCCAATGATCTCTTTTGTTATTTCCACGGCCTGCTTTATAAGGTCATAAATGCAACCTTCGACGCTGATGGGATCACAAACAGAGTGTCCCGAGTACCTTCTGCTTGCTGGTCTTGTAGCGGTATATCTTGATCCGCTACGCTTCGGGAGAATAGCCTGGGGCAAGTCCGCGAAAAGTACGACACCGCTTACGTGTCGGCTTATCGTCCTTTCACAAGTTCCTGCTTCCGTAGCCAAGGCTCGGGCTCAGAGGTCGGAACTACTTCGAGGATGAATTTAATCGCTGTCGTAGAATTACAAACTTTCGCCAATTCCGCGGGAACCGGTTCATTCTCGAACGATGTGATTCCCTTGTTGCGTTCCAACAGCGCAAGTTTTGCTGGGGTGTCAACCGGTAGGCTCTGCGCCCCACGCCGGATGTATGGAATTCCGTCGTTGGCCTTTACGACACTCTTGGTCTTGCGGATACTGACTTGGAGGACCAGCCCAGCCTGGAGTGGATGTGATAGAAAGTTATAGAGATAGTCCTCTCCAAGTGGGAAATGATTCTCAAACACCTGAAGGTGGGCATTCGCGTCCTCAGGTTTCCCAAAGCCGTCCCACTTGTGTGGAAACGGCAGGGTCATGTTCTCTGCAATACCGACATAAAGCTCGCCGCCGTCCGCATTTGCGAAAGCGGAGATCGCCTTGGTGAGCTTGGATGGCTTTATTTCTTTCGCTTTGAGGTCCAGGAAGTGTCCTTCCGTGTAGGCGAGCACCTCCAGTAATTGCTTATCGGTAATCTGGTTAATCGTGATCGGCATTGCAAAAATTCCGCGCAGCGCTAGATTCCCAGAAAATTCTCGACTAATTTCTTACCCTCGTCGGTCAGGACGCTCTCGGGATGGAACTGTACGCCCTCCACCGGAAACTTTCGATGCCGCAGACCCATGATGGTGCGGGACCCGTCGCGCTCGGTGGTGTAGGCGCTTATTTCCAGATCCGCAGGCAGGTTTTTTTCTTCGACGATAAGAGAGTGGTAGCGCGTCGCCGTCATGGGAGTCGGAAGACCCCCGAAGATTGTCCTGCCATCGTGCTGTACTTGGCTGGTCTTGCCGTGCATCAGGTGGGGCGCGCGTATGACGTTGGCACCGAACGCCGCTCCGATCGCCTGATGTCCCAGGCAGACACCCAGCAGCGGCACTTTGCCCGCAAAATAGCGGATCAGCGGGATGGTGATTCCAGCTTCCTGCGGGGTGCACGGACCGGGCGAGAGCACGATCCGCTCCGGATGCATGGCCTCGACTTCCGCGGGCGTCACCTGGTCGTTGCGTCGCACCTCGACCTGCGCCCCCAGTTCGCCCAGATATTGGACCAGGTTGTAAGTAAATGAATCGTAATTGTCGAGGACGAATACCATAGCTGGACCGGCTGGCTTCTAACTTATACCAGACGTCTTCCATGACCGGCCTGGGCCTCAGCCCGGCGTTCCGCAAATGCAGGTTTTTGCGCTTTCCTGAATCCAACACGCCGAAATACTGGCTTGACACGAAGGACCCAAGACGCCATGCTATTGCAGTTTTTACGGAGACCTCATGGCCGAGGCTGAACCCGAAAAGCGGGCTACGCGCCGTTTTGCGCTGCGACTGCCGGTGGCGGTCACTTACGCCGATAACGGATCGCAGGAGAAGACCGCCCAGACTCGGGACGTGAGCGCCCGCGGCATTTGCTTTTACGTCGATTCCGCCATCGCTCCCGGGTCGGTCATTGAATTTACTCTTACCCTCCCGCCTGAAATTACTCTCACTGAAAGCATACGAGTGCGCTGCAAAGGGAAAGTCGTGCGGGTCGACGATGGCGACGGCAAGGTAGCCGTGGCCGCGGTCATCGACGAGTATGAATTCCTTGCCGAACCGTGAAAACGGGCGTAGGGCGTCACCCTTCGGACCTCGGCACAAACCTGCGGATCGAGTGCTAATTCCCTCAAGTCTGAAGTCTTAATCCCGAAGCCCGAGGTCCGAAGCCTGACGCCCGAGGTCTGAGGTCCGACCTTTGTTACTTCTCCCGGCACAGCCGCAGTGATATCGTGGCAGGGATAACCCTCGGTTTTCGGAAGTGACATCTTTGCCCCGTTTTGGCTGCCAACTTGCGCGGTTCTATCTTCTGGCGGCTACGCTGGGCGCCGGCTTTGGATTGGCGCAAACACCCGATGATCCCCCGATCCACAAGGGTCCGGCGGCAGTGCTGCAATCGGTAAAAATGATTTCAGACGCGGAAGGGCCGGCATTGGAGATCATCTCCAGCCAGGCTCCTGATCCCACAATCGAATTCCTCGACAGTCCGCCCCGGCTGGTGATCGACCTTCCCCACACCAAAGTCCAGTTGGCACGCAAACGGCTGGAGGTGGGAACCGGGGAGGTCCGCGCGGTGCGAATCAACCAGTTTCAGCAGGCGCCGCCCATCGGCCCGGGTGGTGGTAGACCTGGTCCATCCCGTCGGTTACAGCAGCGACAGCAAAGGCCAGGTCCTGCTAGTGCGCATGCACCCTATGGCCGAGGCCAGGAAGAACTTCGAAACCCCATCAGTAGCCGCATTGACCAAGGGAACCCAGCCGGCGTTCGTGCCCGTCGCCCCGGGAGGCTCCGGGGTATTGGTGGAAGCAGGGAGCCGGCTCTCGGGCAATTCGGCGCTGACGGCGGGCTCGGAAACTACCATCTTGCGCCTGGCTCGGGGCGGCGAAGTTCGCGTGTGCCCCAAGACCACTCTTTCCGTGACTCCCTCGGAGAACGGCCGCGACCTGATGCTGGGCATGAGCACCGGCGCGCTCGAAGCTCACTACACGGCGGATGCATCCGCCGATTCCGTGATCACGCCGGATTTCCGCATGCTGCTCTCGGGCCCCGGCGAAGTGAATTACGCGATCAGCGCCAATGCTCGAGGGGACACCTGCGTCCGGGCCCTGCCGGGAAATACGGCTTCGGTGACGGTTTCGGAACTGATGGGCGACGGCACCTATCAGGTGAAGCCCAACGAGCAGGTTTTCTTTCGTGCGGGAAGGCTGGACCGGATGGAGACCACGGTGCCCGACGACTGCGGTTGTCCGCCGCCGCAAATCCCGGTAATGCGCGCCGCCGCAACGCCTGAGATTTCCGAAAAAGACTTGCCGGCGGCAGTGCACCTGGCGCAGCCGGGCGACGAGGCCAAGCCAGTGCCACATCTCGAGCCCGACTCCAAGATGCCATCGCAGGATGCGTCCTCGTCACAAGTGACGCTGACTACTGCGCCTCCCGGCACGGAGAGCCTGCCCGCCCCTTCGCCCAACGCGCCGCACGCGCAGATCGACGCCCCATTCGTGTTCCGGGCCAGCGACTTGCCACCGGCATCCGCCCCGGATCTCGGAACTGGGACTTTGCCCATGTCGCGTTCCGCCGCTCCCGCCCCCGTGATCACCATCGCTGAGCCGCCGGAGCAGCCGCGCAAGGGCGTTATGGGTAAGGTCAAGGGCTTTTTCGCCTCCATCTTCAAGTAGGGGCGTCGGACCTCGGACGTCAGACCTCAGGCGTCAGACCTCGAACGTCAGTGTTGTCTAATGGAGACACAGGCGTCCTCGCCCGTGCTTGTGTGGGACCGCAGTTGACACCGGCATTTCGAGCCAGCGCCAAAAAGCTCAAAAAGCTGAGAGCCGACGCCCGAGGTCTGACGCCCGAAGTCCGAGGTCCGGCGTCCGCTTCACCGGCGCATGGCTTTGGTCAGGGGAGCTACTTTTTCCCGTACCTGGTCCGCGATATCAGCGCCGCGTTCCATGGCTTCTTCGGCAAACTCTCTGGCGTCGTCGGTCCACTCGTCCACGGTTTCGCGGGCGCTGTCAAATTTGCGACGCAGGTCTTTTCTCATCTGCTTGCCCGCTTTGGGGGCGAGCAACATGCCGAGCAGGGCGCCGGCGCCCAACCCGATCAGCAGGAAGGTCACGGCGGTCCCGGCCGAGCTGCCGCGGTCTGAAGCTTCGTAGTTTCCAGTGCGCATAATGATTCCTCTCAAAGTCGTTTTCGATTGAAGTTCCATTCATCTGATTCTAGCTGTCCGTTATGGGTTGGCGGGTTCTTTCTGCGTTTTCTTGGGTGACCATTCGGGTCCTGTTCCCAAATCAGCTCAAGCCCGTGTAAAATAAAGAGTTGGAACCTCGTATCCGGCGGAAAATGTGGCCTGCCCGCCTTCCGCCGAAGGAATCGTGACAGTTAAGGAGACTTACCCGGCAATGGCTATCCCCGCCACCCAGCTTCGCCCCGGCATGATCATCAAGCACAACAATGATCTGCATTCCGTGTTCAGCGTCGAACATCGCACCCCCGGCAACCTGCGCGCTTTCATCCAGGCCAAACTGCGCAACCTGCGGACCGGCGCCATGTTCGAACACCGTTTCCGCTCTCCCGATCCCATCGAGAAAATTACCGTGGACGAGGTCGAGATGGAGTTTCTGTACGCTGACGGCGACAGCTACTACTTCATGGACACGACCACTTTCGAGCAGACCCACCTGACTCGCGAGATTCTGGGCGATGCGGTCAACTACCTCATCTCCAACTTGACGATCAAAGTGGAATTCTTCGACGGCAAAGCAGTGGGAATCGAGCTTCCTCAGACAGTGGAGCTGACCGTGGTAGAAACCGAGCCCGGATTGAAGAGCGCCACCGCCTCCAGCGTGACCAAGCCAGCCAAGACTGAAACCGGCCTGGTGGTGCACGTTCCACCCTTCATCAATGAAGGCGAAAAAATCCGCGTGGACACAGCCGAAGGCGCTTACTTGTCACGAGCGTAGTGTCGTCCTGAGCGGAGTGGAAAGTTCGCTTAAGGAACTTTCCGCGGAGTCGAAGGACCCTAGAGTTAGAATGCTGCCGGCGGAGTAGTAGTTTGCCGTGCAGCGTGCCGTTGGGGACAAGACCTGAGATCAAAACACCATTTAAGCTTATAGGGGTCTTTCGACTGCGCCGCTGCTTCGCGAAGCGGAGCAGCGACTCCGCTCAAGATGACAGGTGGTTAGGTTAGAGATGACTTCCGTTGAAAAAATCACGCAAGCGTGCCGCTTCATCGTCCGCGGACGGGTGCAGGGCGTGGGCTTTCGCTGGTTCGTGGAACGCGAGGCGCACACCCTCGGCATCGCCGGCTGGGTGCGTAACAATGCCGATGGCAGCGTGGAAGTTCTGGCCATGGGATCGCGCGACCAGCTGCTGGGGCTGAGATCGCGCCTGCGCGCCGGCCCACGCGCCGCCCGCGTGGATGACGTCGAGGAAGTCGAAACCAAGCCGGTCGCCGGCCTCACAGCTTTTCACATCGAAGGAGCCTGGTAAATGTCGAATCCCGCGCCCGAGCAGTCGCGGCTTGACTGCGAGCCGCTGAAAAAGCTGATTCGCGAAGTCCCGGATTTCCCCAAGAAGGGCATCCTCTTTTACGACATCACCACCCTGCTCAAGGACCGGCTCGGCCTCGCCATGCTGATCGACGCCCTGTCCGAGCATTACCTCAAGGCCGGCATCGACCTGGTGCTGGGCATGGAAGCGCGCGGCTTCATCTTCGGCCCCGCGGTTGCATACCGGCTGAATGCGGGGTTCGTACCCTTGCGTAAACCGGGCAAGTTGCCGGCCGCGACCGCCAAGTTTGACTATGCTCTGGAATATGGCACCAACACGTTGGAGATCCACAAGGACGCCATTCAGAAGGGCCAGCGCGTGCTGATCGTTGATGACCTCCTGGCTACCGGCGGCACTGCCGAGGCCACGGCCAGGCTGGCGCATTCGCTGGGCGCGGAAATCGCCGGACTGGGGTTCGTGGTCGAACTCGACTTCCTGAAAGGGCGGGACAAGCTGCAGGAGTACGATGTGTTTTCGCTGCTCCACTACGGGGAGTAGGAACTCAGGGCGGGCTTGTAAGCACCAGCGACGTGAGGTCGTCGTGGCGAACAAGATTATTGACTACTTCATGCGGTTTCTGATCCTTGCTTTGTTTCTGGCCTCCTTTTTCGCTCCGGCTCCAATTGTTTGGTCGCTGACCTTACTCGTTTCCTTTGCCGTGGGCCTCTGGGCCCTCCTCTTCCCGCAAGGAATCATGCTATGGGCCAAGACCGCGCATCCCGAACTTGACGAGACCGACCCTCGCTTATGGTGGGTTCCCAGGTTGATTGGAGGGGCGTTCGTGGTAATGGCAGTGACATTCGGCCTAGTTTTTCTATTGCAACGCTAGCGCGCCTCATCAACGATCAGCTCCGCTCCCTTCGGCAGATAACTCTTTCTCCGAAACCAGTCTTCCATCGCAGCTTTCAACTCCCGGACAGGAACGTGGGTACCGATTTCCATCACTCCGTCGGCGACCGGAAGAGTGTTGTCAAAAACGGTGGCGTTGGTGAAATTGCGCATGGAAAAGCTGTCCAGCCACTTCATCGGACAGGCATGGCGACGCCCGTTCTCTTCGTACTCGACGCGAATCCTGCGGGCAAACATGCAGCAGCAATTTAACCACAGATCACCACAGACCACGTGGGGACAGCCGCCCTCGGCTGTCGGGCGGAGCGCAGCTCCGCAATTTTCGTGCATGCTAAAACCCTGTCGAGCTTCGCTCGACTGGACAGCCGAGGGCGGCTGTCCCCACGTGGACCGTAGTGCTTGACAGGCTGCCTCCCCGGGCATACCCTTCCGCGGCGTAACTGGAGGCACTATGAGCGGTTTGATCTACATCATCCTGGTGGGGCTGATCGCGGGCTGGGCAACGGGCAAGATCATGAAAGGCGCGGGCTACGGCGTTATTGTCGATATTCTGCTCGGCATCGCCGGCGCCATCTTCGGCAGCTGGGTCCTGCGCGTGCTGGGCATTTACACCAGCGGCGGCCTGGTGCCCAGCATTTTGGTTGCGATTCTGGGCGCGGTGCTGCTGGTGGTGATCGTGCGCGCTCTGAAACGGGCTTAGCAAAGAGCTGTCGAGCTGCGCTCGACCGGGCGGACTAGGGCGTCCGCCCCTACGTGAGTCGGGGCGGATCAACAACTACTCCGATCTGCCTGAGCCGATTTGCACCAGGTCGGTGGGGTCTGGCTGCCGCGAAGCGAATGACTGCCACCGCGCCGGCATCACCGAGCCTGACCGCAGCCGGTTCATCAGCGAGCCCACTGCAGTCGAACCGCGCACCAGATGTCCGATGCTCAAGGGGCCCACCAGCTTGCGCTGCTGCACATAATGCAATCCGCTTGAAACCACGCATCCACACTGGCTGCAGTCAGGCGTCCCTCCAAAAATGCAGGGCTCGACCCGCGTCGTCAGGTCCGCCGATAAGTTTGTGGACATCTTGGAGAACAGGCATTCCTGCGGATTCTTTGGCGGCTCGAGAATCGCTTGCGCGATCCCGGAATTCATCAGCAGTTTCGGATAAGCTTCCCGCAGGCCCGGCAATTCCTCCGCCACCCGCTGCAGCTCTTCCCGCGTGAGCATTTCCGGGGTGTGTTCGCTTAGCTGCGGACTGTAAATACTCACCCAGATTCGTTTCACCTCGGGCTGCGCCTGCCAGAATGCCAGATATTCTTCGAGATAGCCGCGGCGCTTCATCATCGGGCCGGTGATGGTCCAGTGAATGTTGACCTCGCGGCCGTGAATGTTCTCCAGGATGCGATCATACGTGGCAGGTTTGCGCCGCGGGTCGTGGTGCTCGGGCAGCCCGTCGATCGAAACTGCAACCCGGTTCCGCCGCAGTCCCATCCACTCCATCGGGATAGGAATGATTCCGCTGGTCACTACCATGCTGAAGATATTCTGCCGGCTGAGTTCAGGCAGAATGCGGCTGAGCTCGCGATGCCGGATCATTGGCTCGCCACCCACCAGCGAAACATGCAGCGGCCGGTGCTTCTTGACCAGCCCAAGAACTCCCTCCACTAACGCGTCGCCGCGCAGGTCGGAGAGTTCGGTCAACTTCTTTTCGTCGCCCAGATGGGAGTCGCCGTAGGCGTAACATCCGGGACAACTTAGCGGGCACTCGCGGGTAATTTCGATGGAAAGCATGGGAGCCCGTCCGTTCAGGATGCTTCCCCAGGCGGCAAACAGTTCTCCCACAGTCATTCCCGGCTGTGATTGAGGCATAGGAGGTCTTGCAGGTTAGATGCAGCGTAGCGCTTGCGTCACTGAGGAAAAGGTGAATATGTAAGTGGGAAGGACGCGTTCGCACGGGTTCCGGGGAAATGGAACCAGCAACGCCACCCGATTTTGGGTCTGGGCCGTAAGCCTAATGCTTGCAGGTTTTTAGCCACGGTTACCGGCGGTGTGACGCGGCCAGGAACCATTGTCCGCAAGCATTCCGCTCCCGTCTCTGGCAGAATGGAATGTACCTAATTAACGGATTTTCAGAGATTGACGCGTTCCACCCCCGATTTCAGGATGGCTATGAAAACTGCACGTTCGCGCGGGCCGCTCACGCGCAATATACATCTCGTCAAGTGGGTCGAAAAAACCGCCGAATTGACCAAGCCCAAAGACATTCACTGGGTGGACGGCTCGCAGGCGGAATATGACAAACTCTGCCGCGAAATGGTGGCCAGCGGCTCCTTCACCAAGCTGAATGAAGACTTGTGGCCCGGCTGTTTCCTGGCGCGCTCCGATCCCAGCGATGTGGCCCGGGTGGAAGACCGCACCTTTATATGCTCACTCTCGAAGGACAACGCCGGTCCCACCAACAACTGGGAAAATCCCTACACCATGCGCCGCAAGCTGAAGGAGAAATTCAACGGCGCCATGCAGGGACGCACCATGTATGTGCTGCCCTTCAGCATGGGTCCGGTGGGCGGACCCATGTCGCAGATCGGCGTCGAGCTGACGGATTCTCCTTATGTCGTCGTGAACATGCGCATCATGGCTCGCATCGGGACCGACGTCTTCAAAGAAATCGATAAAGACGAGCAACGCGTCGTGCCCTGCATCCACAGCGTAGGCGCGCCGCTGGCTCCCGGACAGAAAGACGTTCCCTGGCCCTGCAATCCGGACAAATACATTGTCCAGTTCCCAGAGACCCGCGAGATCTGGTCTTACGGTTCGGGCTACGGCGGCAACGCGCTGCTGGGCAAGAAATGCTTTGCGCTGCGCATCGCCTCCAACATCGCGCGCGACGAAGGCTGGATGGCGGAGCACATGCTCATCCTGGGCGTGGAAGATCCTCACGGCAAGAAGACCTATGTGGCGGCGGCCTTCCCCAGTTCCTGCGGTAAGACGAATTTCGCCATGATGGTGCCGCCTGCCGGTCTTAAAGACTGGAAGTTGTGGACCGTGGGAGACGACATCGCATGGATCAAGCCCGACGCCCAGGGCTGTTTGCGCGCCATCAATCCGGAAGCGGGATTTTTTGGCGTGGCTCCGGGAACTTCGCAAAAGACCAATCCCAACGCGATGGCGACGCTCTCCCGCAACACCATCTTCACCAATGTGGCTCTCACTCCGGAAGGCGGGGTGTGGTGGGAGGGCATGACCGATGAGCCACCCGCCGAACTGCAGGACTGGCAAGGGCATCAGTGGACGCCTGAGATGGCAAAGAAAACCGGCGCCAAGGCAGCGCATCCCAATGCGCGCTTCACGGCTCCAGCTTCGCAGTGTCCGACCATCGACGCTGCCTGGGAAGACCCCACGGGCGTGCCCATCAGCGCCATCATTTTCGGCGGCCGCCGCCCCACTACCATCCCACTCATCTACCAGGCGTTTAACTGGAGCGCTGGGGTTTACGTCGGCGCCACGATGGGATCGGAGACCACCGCCGCCGCGGCGGGAGAAACCGGCAAAGTGCGCCGCGACCCCATGGCCATGCTGCCCTTCTGCGGTTATCACATGGGCGACTATTTCCGCCACTGGATCAAAATGCAGCGCTCGCTCAGCCGCACCCCGCGCATCTTCCATGTGAACTGGTTCAGAAAAGACGCCGACGGCAAATTTATATGGCCCGGATTCCGCGACAACATGCGGGTGCTCAAGTGGATCGTGGACCGCGTCCACGGCCGCACCCAGGGCAAGGAGACGCCGATCGGCTGGACACCCCACTACGAGGACATCGACTGGAAAGGCCTGGACTTCCCCAAAGAGAAGTTCGAGAAATTACAGACCGTGGACCGGGCGTCGTGGAAGTCCGAAGTGATCGGGCACGAAGAGCTTTTCATTCTGCTGCACGCGCACCTGCCCCCCGAAATGATTTACGAGCGCGAGCTGCTGATCTGCCGGCTGTGACTTTGAGGAATGGAGGCCGGGCGGGATGCCCGGCCTCCACCAACTTAGGTTACGGGCAGGGCTTCCGGCTGGTCTACGACCGCTTCGAGATGCTTGAAAGTCTCTTCCACGGTCAACGAATACATTTCCCGCCCCACGCCCTCGCCAGATTCGAGCGCGGTCTTCAGATAGTGCCCGGCGATTTCCACCGCGAACTGGTCGGTAATCACCTTGCCGGTGCGCTTCTTGTATTCCACCCAGGCCGGAAGGGGCAGCGCGACCCAGAGCGCGCGCCCGTCCACCAGAAACTTGATGTCAACCGCGTCGGCGTGGCGCGTGGCGATGGCCACGATGAGCGCCTGATAAACGCAGTGCACGTTGTTTTTAGTCCAGCGATCGACGGCGTGAAAATCCTGATACATGGTTGCAAAAACTATATCTGACCTTGATCAGCCCGGGCAAATCGCAACCTAGCGGACCATGTAGGCGCGAGCGCCCCGCTCGTGCTGCTGTCGTTTGAATGGAGAAACTGCGGGGGCAAGATGCCCCCGCGACAGCCGGCGGGACGCCGGCGCTACTTGTTCGCTATTTCCAGATTTTCCGTATGATGAATAATCATTCGCTGACTCCCATGAAGAACCTAGGCATCCTCCTCTCCGGACGCGGCTCAAACTTCGAGGCCATCGCCAAGAACGTGGCGGCGGGAAACATTCCTGATGCCCACATCGCCGTCGTCATCTCCAACAAGGCAGACGCCGGCGGCCTCGAATTCGCCAAGCGCATGGGGCTCGAAGCCCTGGTCATTCCGTCCAAGGGCAAGCCGCGCGAAGAGCACGATCGCGAAGTGGTGGCTGCATTGCAGCAGCACAAGGTGGATCTCGTCTGTCTCGCGGGATACATGCGCCTGCTCTCGCCCTGGTTCGTGCAGCAATTCCCTAGGCGCATCCTGAACATTCATCCCTCGCTCCTGCCGGCATTTCCCGGGCTGGAGGCGCAGGAGCAAGCCTTCGCCTACGGCGTTAAGGTAAGTGGCTGCACCGTGCACTTCGTGGACGAAGAACTCGACCACGGCGCCATCATCGTGCAGAAAACCGTGCCGGTGCTGGATACAGACGACGAGCACACGCTGGCCGCGAGAATCCTGGAGCAGGAGCACGTGGCGTATTCGGAAGCGATCAATATCGTCTTGCGGGGAAAGTACAAGATTGCGGGCAGACGGTTTGTGACGAGCGTCACCGCGGGATAGGCCGTTTGGCACAGACATTCAGACTTGTGATTGTAGATTGCAGATTTCCATGGGGCCAACGATCAATTCGGAAGGCTTGAAGTACCGTACTAAGCATTTCGCTCTGATGGTGATTCGCCTATGCCGATTGGTGCAGCCAAGTCAGGAAGGGCGGATTATCACGCGCCAGTTGCTTCGGTCCGCCACGTCGGTGGCGGCAAATTACCGCGCCGTTTGCCGGTCGCGTTCAAGGCGGACTTCGTCCAAGCTTGGAATTGTGCTGGAAGAAGCGGATGAATCACTATTTTGGCTTGAACTCCTGCAAGATTCGGGAGTCGTTGAGCCCGACAGGATGACCTCTGCTAAGGGAAACAAACGAACTGGTCTCGATCTTTGTGGCTTCGCTGCGAACAGTCAAGGGGTTGAACTCTGAAATCTAGAATCTGAAATCTGCAATCCCTACAGCTGCCGCTATAATCTTTACCCTATGCCCACCTTCCCTCCCGTTGACGAACAACTCGCCTACATCAAGAAAGGCTCCGCTGAAATTGTGAAGGAGTCCGAGCTTCGCGCCAAGCTGGAGAAGTCGCTCGCTTCCGGCAAGCCGCTGCGGGTAAAAGCCGGCTTCGATCCTACCGCGCCCGATCTACATCTCGGCCACACCGTGCTCTTGCGCAAGCTCAAACACTTTCAGGACCTCGGCCACACCGTCATCTTTTTGATCGGCGATTTCACCGGCATGATCGGCGATCCTACCGGGCGCTCCGCCACCCGCCCGCCGTTGAGCGCGGAAGAGATCATGCGCAACGCCAAGACTTACATGGCGCAGGTCTTCAAGATTCTTTCTCAGGCCAAGACCGAAACCCGCTTCAACAGCGAGTGGTTCGATAAGATGAAGCCCGCGGACTGGATCCGGCTGACCGCCAAGTTCACGGTCTCGCAAATGCTCGAGCGCGAGGACTTCCATAAGCGCTTCCAGGAAGAAAAACCCATCGCCCTGCACGAACTGCTCTACCCGCTGGCCCAGGGCTACGACTCGGTCGCGCTTAAGGCCGACGTCGAACTGGGTGGCACCGACCAGAAATTCAATCTGCTGGTAGGGCGGGAAATGCAGCGCGCCTACGGCCAGGAGTCGCAGGTGGTATTGACCACGCCCATCATCGAAGGCCTCGACGGCGTGCAGAAGATGTCAAAGTCCCTGGGCAACGCCATCGGCATCCAGGAGCCTCCGCTCGAGATGTACGGCAAAGTGATGTCGATTTCCGACCCGATGATGTGGCGGTATTACGAACTGCTGACTGATGTGCAGCTGCCCGAAATTGAAAAGATGAAAAGCGAGTCGCATCCCATGGAGGCAAAGAAAGGCCTGGCGCGGCGCATCGTGACCGATTTTCACTCGGCGGACGCGGCGGCGAAGGCGGAGGAGGACTGGGCCAGGCAATTTCAGAAAGATGCAGTGCCCGAAGATGTAGAAGTCGTGGATGTGAACCGTGCCGAAGTTGAATCGTCCGCAGCCGGACGCATTAAGTTGGATAAATTGCTGGCCCTGACCGGCCTGGCGGACTCGGTCAGCGACGCAGGTCGAAAGCTGAAGCAAAACGCGGTTAGAGTCAACGGTGAGGTCACAACCGACCCGACCATCGCCTGGGACTGCGCAAAAGACCTGACTCTAAGAGTGGGGAAGAAAATCAAGAAAGTGCACTTCACCAAGTAGTCCTGCCATCCTGAGCGGAGCAGCCGAGTCGCTTGCGAATCGGTTTATGGAGTCGAAGGACCCCCACCCGCTGAAAAGTACCTCAGAGATCTTAGGTTGGTGCCACTCCAAACGAGCGCAACGACTCTGCCGCTGGTAGGGATCCTTCGACTGCGTGGCTGCTTCGCGAAGCGAAGCCGCCACTCCGCTCAGGACGACAAAGCAGTTTGTGCTCCGCCGGGTTGACGAAAAGTCAAAGCGGCGGAAATCGTGTCCGCCCAGTATCTCCAGCTATTTTCGTTGGTTAAAGTTTGTTACTCTCGGGCGGCGCAATGCGTGTCGCCGCCATTCTCGGATTGGGTTCGTCGGCCAGGCATCTGAAACCGTTTGCGCGAATTTCGGATGCACTCTGGCAGCTTGGGTTGCCCGCGAACCCAAACGATGCCGACGCCATCCTGATTTTCGGGGGTGACGGCACGGTGCACCGGCATCTGCCGCAACTGGTCAAACTGCAACTCCCCGTGCTCGTGGTCCCGCACGGCAGCGGCAATGATTTTGCGCGGGCCCTGGACCTGCGCAGCACGGCTAGTGCTCTCGCGGCCTGGCAGCAGTTTGTTACCGACCGCGCCAACGTGCGCCAGATTGATTTAGGGGTGATTACGCCGCCGGATGCGGGCGGGGCGCCCGCGCCACACGAACCTGAACCCCGGCGCTATTTCTGTTGCGTCGGGGGAGTGGGCCTCGACGCCGAGGTGGCGCGCCTTGCCAACCAGCTTCCTCGCGCCCTGCGTCGTCGTGGCGGCTACCCGCTCAGCGTTCTGCCGGCACTGTTCGGGTTCCAACCGGTAGCGGTAAAAGTCCAGGCCTGGCGGCTTGATGCCTCGGGCGGGTGGGACACTCGCCATGACGGACCTGCGATGCTGGTCGCCTTCGCCAACACTCCCACTTACGGCGGAGGCATCCTGATCGCCCCGCACGCCCGGATGGACGACGGAAAACTAGAGATCTGCGTGGTCGAGGCCATGGCAAAAACGCGGCTGCTGCGGCTGTTTCCGTCCGTCTTTTCCGGCCGCCATCTGGATCTTCCCGAGGTCAGGTATTTCCAGGCAGACCGTTTAAGGATTGAAACCGAAAAACCCTCAGAGGTCTACGCCGATGGCGAGTACGTCTGTGTCACGCCGGTAGAAATCGCGGTGGAACGAGCGGCGCTGAAAGTGATTGTGCCGACGCGCAGTGCTTGAAAAAAAGGGCAGACGCGAAGTCCGCCCGGCTTCCTATCCTGACCGCGTTTCTAGCCTGGGCCCAAATACATCACGTGCGCATAGGTCCCCAAACGCGTGTTGTATGCCAGGTACCATCCCACGTGGTCCGGATCCAGGTAAATCACGATGTCGTCGCTATCCCACAGCCAGTCGCTGCAAGCGTCGTAATCGTACGGCGCCGCCTGGAAAAAGAATCCACCCACATCGAAACGCTCGCGATTACCGCCATGCAGCCGCCAGATATGCCGCCGCCCACTCCCTGCTCATGTCCCACGGACTGCGGCGGCGAGCCACCGCGCGCTTGACTTCTCGGTTTTCCTCCCCGTTCCTGCGCCCACACCATGTGCGCCATAAACACAACCAGCAACGCGGCGGAAAAGCCGCTGAATCTCTTCATACAGCCTCCTTTTCGCCCCGAAGCAGATTGGTGCCTTGCAGATTACTACTTTATCGACCTTTGAGCTTTAGAGGATATTCGTGTCCGCGGAGTTGGATGGCCGAAGTTACTTCTTGCGCTGGCCCTTGCGAAGCGCCGTCATCATCGCGGCGATGCGTTTTTCCCGGGTTTCAATTCTTTTCGCGCCCTCGATCTCCCGCACATATTCCTTCTGATGGGTAAAGGAAAGCTGCGGCCAGAATTCGCTAGCTTTGGGGTCGCGGTCAATGATCTTTTTAAGGTACGCCGGCACCTCGACCGTCCGCTTGTCCTCGTCGAGTTCCATCACGATGGCGACGGTGTCACCCGCTTTGCATTGCGCGCCGGCGCGCAGTTGGGCGTTCACCACCATCATGTGCCCATCCCCCATATTCATCAGGGAACTGCGGAAGGGAAAGCCATTGATCGTGCCCTTGACCGGCACCCGGCCCTTGCGCTCGAAGACTTCGACCACGTCAAACGACGGCCTGAGTATCGCCGCCTCGGTCCCGGCGTGACTCAGAAGCTTGGCCTTGAATTTGTGCTGCGTCACGGTTTCTCTCCCCTCGCCACCATCTTGCCCTTCTCATCCTTCGCGACATACGCCCACGGCAGGCTCGCGTCGTGGGTAAACATGGTCAGCCACTTTTCCGGCAGGGCCTGGGCGTAGTAACGCTTGCGGCTTTCGATGGTCTCGATGGGATACAGGTCGTAGGACATCACCCAGTTCAGGTCGAGGTGGGCGCTGGTGGGAATCAGGTCGGAGATGTAGCATGCGGTCTGGCCGCCGCTTTGGACCAGCGCAGCCTGCATGTTTCGCGTATGCCCGGGGTAGACGCGCACTGACACGCCGGGAACAATTTCCGCGTCCCCGCGTAGCAGTTTCATCTGTCCGCTTTCGACCAGCGGATCG
The DNA here is from genome assembly GCA_963816025.1 of Terriglobia bacterium. Lineage (GTDB taxonomy): Bacteria > Acidobacteriota > Terriglobia > Terriglobales > Acidobacteriaceae > JAIQFF01. Next base: position 194,047 of record CAWFJA010000023.1, on the reverse strand, counting down.
TAATTCTCCGTGAGGTAGCTGACAGCATCCCGCTGATTTTCGTGGGCGTGCTTCCATTCTCCTTCCTGCACGTAATAATTCGCTTTGGGAAAAGTGGCGATCACCTTGTCGCCTCGGCGGACCGTGTTCCAGCCGCAATGATCGAAGTGCAAGTGAGTGTTGATGACAACATCGACGTCTTCCGGCGCAATGCCCGCCGCGTTGAGCTTCTCGAGCAACTCCGCCGGCTGGCCGTAGATCCTGACCATCTTTTCCGAGAGTTTGTTGCCCACGCCGGTTTCGATCAGCACGGTGTGAGATCCGGTGCGCACTACAACCGAATTCAATCCCAACGGCACCAGATTGTTGGCGTCTGCCTTTACCTTGCGCTCCCACAGGGTTTTGGGGACGACGCCGAACATGCCTCCGCCATCGAGGTGGTAAGTCCCGTCGGAGACGGCGGTAAGTTCGAAATCGCCCAGGTTGATGCGTTGCATGGAACCGTGGCCTCATTAAAAGCCTATCACTGACTGTGTGGGGACGGGGCTCCGCTCCGTCCCGGCCGAGCCAGGCTCGGCCGTGGTTCATGGGTCAGCTAAACGCAAGGTCCCTCCACTGCGCTCGCTTCGCTCGCCTGGGCAGGTGCGGCACCTGTCCCTACGTGGCCGGTGATAGCCGCCGGGTCTGCGGTGGCGCATGCTAAAATTACATCAGCCCAATGCTTCCAGACGTGCAACACCTCATGGAGCTACAGCAGGCGGACCGCGAAATCCTCCGCCTCAATCAGGAAGTCGCCGCGCTGCCCAAACGCGTGGCCGCCATTGAAGAAAAACTGGCCGGCACCAAGGCCGGGCTGGAAAAGGCCAAAGCCGCGGTCAAGGCCGACGAAGCCACCCGGCGCAAGTACGAAAGCGCCATCCAGGACCTACAGGGCAAAATCTCCAAGTATCGCGACCAGTCTCTGGCGGTAAAAACCAACGAACAGTACAAAGCCCTGCTGCACGAAATCCAGTTCGCCGAGCAGGAAATCAAATCCAACGAAGACAAGATACTGGAATTGATGCTCAACGCCGACGCCCGCGACAAAGATGTGAAGGCCGCCGAGCTCGAACTGAAAGCCGAGATGGCGGAGATCGAAAAAGAGAAGGCCGCCGCTCGCGAGCGCACCGTCGAAGACGAAAAGCTGCTGGCGGAATGGAATGCCAAGCGCAACCAGGCCCGCGCCGGAGTGAACGAAGACCTGCTGCGCCAGTACGAACGCGTTTCCAAATTTCGCGGCTCCGGCCTGGCTGAAGTCCGCGACCAGAAGTGCATGGGATGCCAGGTCATGCTCCGTCCGCAAACTTACAACGAGGTGCGCGGCGGCCAGATCATTGTCTGCGAATCCTGCCAGCGCGTTCTGTACTTTGATCCTGCAACCGGAGTGGCGGTCGAGCGGCCCAGCCTGACCGCGAAGCGCCGCGCCCGGCCGAAAACCCATGTCGACAAGGCCTGGTTTTACCGGGCGGAGTACAACGACCTGGGCGAAGTCTTCTTCGCCTTTCTGAATGCCGATGGCAGCGCCAGCCGCCGGGTGTATGACGCCCACACCGGCAGAATAATTGGCGAAATCCAATATCAGCCGGGCGATTTCAGCGCGGTTTTCGCCGACGACATCAAATCCGCAGTCCGCCTCCACACCACGCTTGACTTGCAACAGCTTGAAGAATGGGCTTCAGAGCTGCCCATGACCGAACTCGACGAACTGCACGCGGACCTGAAAAAGGCCCTGCGCGAAGCCCCGGTAGAAGCCACCCTGCCGTCAGAACACCCCGCCGCCAGCTAGCCAGAAGCATGCCCTCAAAATCAGCCGATTCCTCGCTTCCCGTCGTGAAAATCTCTCGCCGCGGCGCCAAGCGCCTGCGGGACGGACACGTCTGGGTCTATCGCTCCGACATCATCTCCGCCGATGGCGTTGCGCCGGGCGCGGCCGTCGGCATCACTGACGAGCGCGGAAAATTTCTGGGCACGGCCCTTTACAGCAGCTCCTCCCAGATTGCCATCCGCATGATTTCTCCGCAGGCAGTAAATGACCTGCCCGGCCTGGTGCGCGAACGTATTCAGGGCGCAATCCGCTACCGCGAACGGGTGGTGCGCGATACCGACGCCTATCGCGTGATCTTCAGTGAAGCCGATTTTCTTCCCGGGCTGATCGTGGACCGCTACCACGACTTGCTTTCGATACAGGCCCTGACCCAGGCCATGGACGCGGAGACGGTGCGCGGCGTCGTCGTCGCTGAGCTTAACGAACGCTTGAAACCGGCGTCCATCGCCGAACGAGTCGATCCGCGAATCCGCGAACTGGAGCAGCTGCCGGCCCGGCCCTCCGGCCTGATTCATGGCGAAAAGACCAGCACCATCATCACCATGAACGGCGTGCGTTTTCACTACCTGGCGCTCGAGGGCCAGAAAACCGGTTCGTTTCTCGATCAGCGCGAAAACTACGCCGCGGCCGCGCGCTTCGCCCACGGCGAAGCCCTGGACGTCTTCTGCTACCAGGGCGGCTTCGCCCTGCACCTGGCCCAGTCCGGCGCCAAGGTGACCGGAGTGGATAGTTCCCGCCCCGCTCTCGAAGTTGCCGACCGCAATGCCACGTTGAACAACCGCGAGATCGAATGGGTCGAGGGCAATGCTTTTGACCTGCTGCGTGATTACGCCGACGCCGGGCGCCGCTATGACACCATCGTGCTCGATCCGCCCGCCTTCGCCAAGAGCAAAAGCAATCTCGAAACCGCCCTCCGCGGCTATAAAGAGCTCAACCTGCGGGCGCTCAAAATGTTGCGTCCCGGCGGGATCCTGATCACCTGCTGCTGCTCCTATCACGTCAGCCCTGCCCAATATCTCGAGGTCGTGGGCGATTCGGCCCGCGATGTCCACAGAAATCTTCGCATCGTGGAAAACCGCGGGCAGGCCAAGGATCATCCCATCCTGCTGAATGTGCCAGAAACCGAGTACTTGAAATGCGTAATTGCCTATCTAAGTAATTGAAAATATTAACAATTATACTGTTGACAATAACGCACTCATATTTTATTATTGCGTCATACTAAATAGGCCCGAGATAGTGACCGGAGCCCTAAAACCGATTTCAATTTCAAAGGAGAATTCTATGACCGTACTAACCCGTTGGGATCCCTACCGTGAATTCAGCAGCGTGCAGGATCGCTTGAATCGTTTGTTCAATGCCTCGTTCAGCGAGGGCCGGGACGAGTCCCTGGCCACCTCGAGCTTCGCTCCCGCCGTAGACGTATACGAAGATGAGCACAACGTCACGCTGAAGATCGAAGTCCCGGGAATTGACGAGAAGGACATTGATGTACGCATCGAAAACAACACCTTGACCGTGCACGGCGAACGCAAGTTCGAGAAGGACGAGAAAGAAGAGAACTACCGTCGCGTCGAGCGGCAGTATGGCAGCTTCACTCGCACCTTCACCCTGCCCAACACGGTGGACACCGAAGGCGTTTCCGCCAACTACGAAAAGGGCGTGCTGAAAGTGAAGCTGGCCAAGAAGGCCGAAGCCAAACCCAAGCAGATCAAAGTCAACGTAGGCGGCGAAAAGACGCTCGAAGGCAAGGGTCCAAGCAAAGCTGCATAATCTGGCTCGATGGAGGACGGGCGTCCGCGCCCGTCGCTCTGCAGCCGGAGCTGGACAAACCGACGGGAGGCGGCCGACTGACCGCCTCCTTTTTGTGTTTGAGCAATCCGGCCTCTAGCACTTAGCATTTGGCTTTCGATGGAAGATGGGCATCTTTTCGCCCGCGGTGCACGGGCCGTGGCCTGACGGGCGGGGACGCCCGTCCTCCATCGCAAGCTAAGTGCCAAGAGCTAATTGCTGGTTTTTGAGGAGTTTTTATGGCTATCCGTTGGGAAAAATTCACCGTGAAAGCGCAGGAAGCGGTGCAGCGCGGCAACGACCTTGCCTCCGAGCATGGCAACCCTGAACTGTTGCCGCTGCACCTGCTGGCGGCGCTGCTCGAAGACAAAGAGGGCATTATCCTGCCCGTGCTGGAAAAAATCGGCATTGGTCCGCAAGGTGTGCTCAGCGAGACCTACCGCGAGATCGAGCGCCTGCCGAAAGTTTCCGGCGGCGGAGCTGCGCAGGTCAGTCTTTCCAAGGCGGTCAACGAACTTCTGGAGCGCGCTTTCAAGGAAGCCGCCAATTTCAAGGACGAGTATGTTTCGACCGAGCACCTGCTCCTGGCCATCACGCACCTCAAGCGTGATCCAGCCCAGGAAATCCTGGCCCGGCAGGGCGCCACGTACGATGCCATCCTCAAGGCCTTGACCTCGGTACGCGGATCGCAGAAAGTCACGGACCAGAATCCGGAAGCCAAGTACCAGGCTCTGGAGCGCTATGCCCGCGACCTGACCGAGCAGGCGCGGCGCGGCAAGCTCGATCCGGTGATCGGCCGCGACGAGGAAATTCGTCGGGTGGTACAGGTGCTCTCCCGCCGCACCAAGAACAACCCGGTGCTGATCGGGGAACCTGGCGTCGGTAAGACCGCAATCGTCGAAGGCCTGGCTCAGCGCATTATTTCCGGCGACGTACCCGAAGCGTTGAAGAACAAGCGCGTGGTGTCTCTCGACCTGGGCGCGATGCTGGCGGGCGCTAAGTTTCGCGGCGAATTTGAAGACCGTCTCAAAGCAGTCCTCAAGGACATTGAAGACTCGCAAGGCAAGACCATCCTCTTCATCGACGAGCTGCACACCCTGGTCGGCGCGGGCGCGGCTGAAGGCGCGATTGACGCGTCCAACATGTTAAAGCCGGCCCTGGCTCGCGGCGAACTTCGCGCCATCGGCGCCACTACGCTCAACGAATATCGCAAGTACATCGAGAAAGATGCCGCGCTCGAGCGCCGCTTCCAGATCGTGTTCGTGGGCGAACCTAACGTCGAAGACACGATTGCCATTCTTCGCGGGTTGAAAGAGCGCTACGAAGTGCATCATGGCGTACGAATCAAAGATTCCGCCATCGTGGCCGCAGCCACCTTGTCGCATCGCTATATCTCGGACCGCTTCCTGCCCGACAAAGCCATTGACTTGATCGATGAAGCCGCGGCATCGCTACGCATCCAGATTGATTCGATGCCCACGGAAATTGACCAGTTGGAGCGCCGGGCGACCCAGCTCGAAATCGAGAAGCAGGCGCTGAAGAAGGAGAGCGATCCGAACTCCAAGGAACGGCTGGCGGTGATCGAGAAAGAGCTGGCTGAGCTGCGGGAAAAGTCCAACGCGCTCAAAGCCAACTGGAAGCAGGAGAAAGACCTGATTGCCCGCACGCGCACACTGAAGGAAAACATCGAGCAACTCAAGATCGAAGAGCAGGCGGAAGAACGCAAAGGTAATTTGCAGCGGGTAGCGGAGATTCGCTATGGGCTGCTGGTGCAGGCGGAAGAGGAACTGAAGAAGCTGACGGCGCAGATAGACGGGACTTCTGAAGAGAAGTCTGGGCGGGGTAAATCCGCGGGCGAGGGCGCCCGTCCCACACGGATGTTGAAAGAGGAAGTGGACGAAGAAGACGTGGCCCGCATTGTCTCGAAATGGACGGGCATTCCGGTCTCGAAGATGCTTGAAGGCGAAGTCAAGAAGCTGGTCACCATGGAAGAGCGCCTGCGGCAGCGCGTAGTCGGTCAGGACGCGGCGCTCGAACGCGTGGCCAATGCCATCCGGCGCTCGCGCGCGGGACTGAGCGATCCCAAGCGGCCGATCGGATCGTTCATTTTCCTCGGACCGACCGGCGTCGGTAAAACTGAATTGGCCCGCGCCCTGGCTGAGTTCTTATTCGATGATGAGCACTCCATGGTGCGCATTGACATGTCGGAATACATGGAGAAACACGCGGTTTCACGTTTGATCGGCGCGCCTCCCGGCTATGTGGGCTACGAAGAAGGCGGGCAACTGACCGAGCAGGTGCGGCGACGTCCGTATGCGGTCGTGCTGTTCGACGAAATCGAAAAGGCGCATCCGGACGTATTCAACGTCCTGCTGCAGATGATGGACGACGGCCGCCTGACCGACGGCCGCGGCCGCACCGTGGATTTCCGCAACACGGTCATCATCATGACTTCGAACATCGGGTCTGCCTTCCTGCAGTCTGAGGGCCTACGCTCGGAGAAAGAGTTTGAAGACGCCTCGAAGCAGGTAATGAACGCGCTGCATGGTCACTTCAAGCCCGAATTCCTAAACAGGGTGGACGACATCATCGTGTTCCGTCCGCTGGGCAAGGAGCAATTGGTGAAGATCATCGAGCTGCGCCTGGAAGATGTTCGCCGCCTGCTGGCCGACCGCAAGATTTCGCTCGAGCTGACCGACGCAGCCAAGGACCTGCTGTTCACCGAGGGCTTCGATCCGAATTTCGGAGCGCGTCCGCTGAAGCGGGCGATTCAGAAACTGGTACAGGACCCGCTGGCGCTGAAGATACTCGACGGAGAGGTGCTGCATGGCGATCACGTAGTCGTGGATGCCGACAAGAAGGCCGGCAAGATGGCATTCGAGGTCAGTAAGCGGGTAGGCGAAAAAGAGCCGGCAAAAGTTCGGTAAACCAGCAAGATCCTCGTAGGGGCAGGTGTCCCACCTGCCCGGTCGAGCGCAGCTCGACTCGGTAGTTTCGGCTCCAGCCAAAAACCACTGTCGAGCTGCGCTCGACCAGACGGGTCGGAGACCCGTCCCCACACGGCCGGTGCCAATTTTCAACGTGATTGCTCAATTTCAATTTTCGCCTTACCATCCAGTCAGTGGCTACCGCCAAAAACATTCCCGATCTCAAGCAGCGAATCGTCTCGGCGGCACCGGTTGAGGACGATTCATCTTTTGAACTCAAACTGCGGCCCCAACGGCTGGCGGAATTCATCGGTCAGCCCAAGGTCAAAGAAAACCTGGCCGTCGCCATCGAGGCAGCGCGATCACGGGGCGAGGCGCTGGATCACGTTCTGCTGTACGGTCCGCCCGGCCTCGGCAAGACCACTCTCGCCACCATCATCGCCAACGAACTGGCGGTGCCGTTTCAGCAGACTTCCGGTCCGACCCTGCAAATCAAAGGTGACCTCACCGCCATCCTGACCAATCTGCGCGACAAGCAAGTCCTGTTCATCGACGAAGTGCACCGGCTGCAGCCGGCGCTCGAGGAGCTCCTCTACTCGGCGCTCGAAGACTACAAGCTGGACATCATGATCGGCCAGGGACCGTCGGCGCGCACACACACCATGGATGTGAAGCCGTTTACTTTCATTGGCGCGACTACCCGCGCCGGTTTGCTGTCATCACCACTGCGGTCGCGTTTCGGCATCGTGTTGCGGCTCGAGTTTTATACTCACGAAGACTTGCGCATAATCGTGGAACGTTCCGCGGAGATTCTTGGCGTCGAAATCGATCACCCTGGAGCACTCGAAATTGCCAGCCGCTCGCGCGGAACTCCGCGCATCGCCAACCGTTTGCTCCGCCGGGTGCGCGACTTTGCCCAGGTACGCAGCGCGGGAAAAATCGACCTTCCGACCGCGCAGGCTGCGCTGCAGATGCTGGAAGTCGATCGTCATGGGTTCGACGAAGTGGACCGCAAGCTGCTGCTGACCATCATCGAGAAATATCAGGGCGGCCCGGTGGGCGTGAACACGCTGGCCGCGGCCCTGGCCGAGGAGCAGGACGCGATTGAGGAAATCTATGAGCCGTTCCTGATCCAGATCGGCTTTCTGAACCGCACCCCGCGCGGGCGCGTGGCCACGCAACTAGCCTATGAGCATTTTGGAATCACGCCCAACCGCAAGCAGAGTTCGTTATTCTAGTCGTCAGTTGTCAGTTCTCGGAAAAACCGGTTCTGCCGACGACTGAAGACCGGCGACTGACGACTGGTCCCTTATGATTGCCCATCTGCGTGGAAAGCTGCTGGCCAAGCATCCCAACCAGGCCATCGTTGAGACTGGCGGGGTGGGATACGACGTCACCATCAGTGTCCCCACGTTTTCGGATTTGCCGGGAGTTGGCGGCGAGGTCGCGCTGCACATTCACACCCATGTGCGGGAGGACGCGCTGGCGCTCTACGGATTTCTGCGCTCCAGCGAGAAAGTCCTGTTTGAAAAGCTGATCACCGTGAGCGGCATCGGGCCCAAGCTCGCGATCACCATTCTGAGCGGCATGGCGGCCGACGACATGGTCAACGCGATACGGGGCAACGATATCGCGCGGCTTACCCGAATCCCGGGAATCGGAAAGAAGACCGCCGAGCGCATGGTGCTGGAATTGCGCGACAAGCTGGCTGTCGAAAAGCATGGCGAGATTGCTGCCATGTCCGCCCTGGGCCCGATCGAAGAAGACGTGCTATCCGCTCTGACAAATCTGGGATACCAGCGGGCGGCCGCGGAAAAAGCTTTGGCGGCAGTTTCAAAAAATGGCAAGGCTGGCTCCTTTGAGGCCGTATTCAGAGAAGCTCTGGCTGTGCTCTCGAAATAACTACTTTCCGATACAAAACCTGCTGAAAATCAGATTCAGGACGTCATCGTTGGTGGTGGCGCCGGTAATTTCATCCAGCGGACGCAATGCGCTATACAAATCCATCAAGATCATCTCGTGCGGGACCCGATTGCGCACCGCGACTGCGCCCGCGTCCAGCCCCGCCAGTGAGTCGCGCACCAGCCCCTGATGGCGCGTGTTGGTAAGAAAACCAGTTTCGCCTCTGCCGTCGAATTCTCCGCCCACGTGGCGGAGAACCTCGGCGCGAAGCTCGGGGATGCCCGCCCCAGTCAAAGCCGACACCCTCACCCGTCGCAACTGAGAACTGGGAACTTGAAACTGCAAACTGGTTTTATCTGATTTGTTCTCCACCAGAATTGCCGTCCGCTGCGCCACCAATGCCAGCAGCCGTTCATCTTCGGAGCTGGCCGGCTCGGAAGAATCCAGCACGATCAGCACCAGATCGGCGTCGGCCAGCGCTTCCATCGACTTGCGAATGCCGATGCCCTCCGCTTCATCCAGGGCATGGCGAATGCCCGCTGTGTCCACCAGTTTGACGGGAATGCCGCCGAGCGCGACGGTTTCGGTCACCAGGTCGCGCGTTGTTCCCGGGGCGGCGGTCACGATGGCGCGGTCGCTCTCCACCAGGCTATTGAACAAACTCGATTTGCCGACGTTAGGCCGGCCGACGATAGCCAGGGTCAGCCCTTCGTGGACCAGCTTTCCATAAGCGAACGATTCGGATAGCTGCATCAGGGGCGCGCGAACTGCCGCGATGTGCTCCAGGATTTGTTCCACCGGAAGGACTGAAACATCGTCCTCGGCGAAATCAATGCCGGCTTCGAGCACCGCGATCAGTTCCACCAGTTTTTGTTTGATGGGCTGCAGCCGGCGCGAGAGCGCGCCCTCGAGCTGCTGGGCTGCGACCTTGGCCTGATAGAGCGTCTGCGACTCGATCAGGTCGCGCACCGCCTCCGCCTGGGTGAGATCGATTCGTCCGTTGAGAAACGCCCGCATGGTGAATTCGCCCGGCTCGGCGAGGCGGGCGCCTTGGGCCAGGGCCAGCTCGACCACATGGCGCAAAACCACCGGCGAGCCGTGGGCAGAGATTTCGACGATGTCATCGGTGGTGTAGGAGTGTGGGCTGGCAAAGTAGGTGACCACAACTTCGTCGATGCACTGTTCGTGACCATGTGGCTCACCTGGTTCACCGGGTTCGACAAGCTCTCCGAACACCGCTCGACCGGGTTCGAGCTCGTGCTTCAGGCGCAACATGGGAGCGGCGATGCTGCGCGCTTCCGGGCCGGCAAGGCGGACCACGCCAATCCCGCCGCGACCGGGCGGCGTGGCGATGGCGACGATGGTGTCGTCAAGGTTCACGCAGAGATTGTAGCGGGTGAAGCCTCAGGAGACCCAAACTCCCGCAAATCCTGCGACCGGCGGCGGTTCCAGCCTGTCCTGGTTGTCGGCCGAAGTTGTGCGGTCCCCTCAAGTTCCGTTATAGTCTTGCGAAATATTGTGCAAGGAGAATCCATGTCTGTCACCGATGAAGTGCTCAAAGCGGATGAAGCCTATGCCCGCAGTTTCAACCTGGGCCAACTGGCGATGCCGCCGGCCCGCAAACTCGCCATCCTGGCCTGTATGGACGCGCGCCTCACGGTCGAAGCGTTTTGCGGACTGAAAACCGGCGACGCCCACATTATCCGCAATGCGGGTGGGATCGCGACCGAAGACGCACTGCGGTCGCTGATCATTTCGCATCACCTGCTGGGCACACAGGAGTTCATCGTCATCAACCACACCGATTGCGGCATGCTTACCTTCAAGGACGAAGCCCTGCGGAAGCAACTGGAGGACAAGACGGGGGCGCGCCCCGCCGTGCCGTCACACTTCCATGCTTTTGGCGACCCGGAGGAGAACGTGCGAGCGCAGGTGGAACGGATAAAGTCGCATCCCTGGCTCCCGCAGCACATCACGGTGCGAGGTTTCGTCTACGACGTCAAGACAGGACGATTGCACGAAGTGGCGACGGAAGCGGCGCGGAAAGTCGGATAGCGGATGCGGCCATTGGATCAGGGGAGAGTTTTTCGCTGAGGCCTGGCTACGGCAGGCTTGTAGTTCTCTGGATAAACGACCACGTAGCGGCGCAGGCCTTCGCCCTCGCTCTGGGTGGCAGCTCCGGCCTGATCGCGCAAGGCCAGGTGAACGATGCGGCGCTCGCGCGATGACATGGGCGCAAACTCGTAAGGCATTTTCGTCTTGCGGACTTTTTCGGCGGCCACGCCCGCGGCCAGGCGCAGCTCTTCCAGGCGCATGCCGCGATGGTTCATGCAGTCGAAGCAGACTTTCTCGTGCTCATTGCCCGGCAGGCGGAGCATCTCGAGCGCCAGAAATTCAATGGAGCGCAGCAGCTCGCCGCCCCGCTCCAACAGCAGCGGCGAATCCGGACCCACGAATTCCACCAGAATCTCGGGGCGCTCCCAGTCCCGCTGCTCGGCCAGTGGCGGGTCCACGGTGATGCGGTACTTCAGGCGCAATCCCCCGTTAGCGACGATCCCCTTCAGCAGATCGTTGATCTTGTTGGCGGCGGCGATTTTGTCGGGAATGGACACAGGTTTCTAGCTCCTGGCTTCTAGCTTCCGGCTAACAGCCTCCGGCCAAGGTTTGGCTAGAAGCCAGGAGCTAGAAGCTATAAGCGCTACTTCTCTTTCTTCCTCGCCCGCTTCAGCGCAATCTCGCGCATCTCGCGGCCCAGACTGGTGCGATTCATCACCGCCTGTTGCGCGATGGCGATCAGATTACCCTCGGACCAGTACAGGCACAAGCCGGCAGCCAGGTTCCAGCTGATGACACCCAGCATCAGCGGCATCATGAAGGTCATCATCTTCTGCTGCGACGGGTCCATGCCGGGCTGCGGCGTCATGCGCTGCGTGAGCAGCATGGTGATGATAATGCCGATGGGCAATAGATGCCACGGGTCCGGCGACGATAGATCGCGAATCCATAGCCAGGGCGCCTGCCGCAAGTCCAGGGCCGCGCCCAGCATGCTGTAGTAGGCAAACAGGAACGGCATCTGGATGACCATGGGCAGGCAGCCGCCCACCGGGTTTACGCCCTCCGCCTTGTACAGGGCGGAGACTTCCTGGTTCATCTCCTGCTTGCGCGGATCGCGCATGCTGTACTTCTTGTATTTTTCCTGGATGGCTTTGATCTGCGGCGCCACTTTTTGCATCTTCAGCGCGGACTTCATGCTGGAGATGCGCAGCGGCAGCAGGGCCAGGTTGATGATCAGGGTCTGGATGGCGATGGCCCAGCCCCAGTTGTGGATCCATCCATACGTCCATTTAAGCCAGAGAAACAAGGGGCGGGCGATGATTCCGAAAAATCCAAAATTGATCAAGGCCCGCAAGTCTGGCGGCGCACCGTTCAGGGTCGGAACCGGCACCGATTCCAGAACACCCAGCGACTTGGGTCCCACGTAGAGCCGCTCGGCAGTGGCTCCACGAAGATTGCCCACGCCCACTCCCAGGACCTCCGCCTTGACCGTCTCCCCCGGCTTGGGATTCCGCGGGTCCTTCGGCACTTCAACCTGATGCCGCAGCGTCACCATGGCAGCGTTCTGAATGTCCTCGGGCAGAAAGACCGCGGCGAAATATTGGTCAACCACTCCCGCCCAGTTGAACGGGCCCGGGCAAAGTGGCTCCGCCGCTGATCTTCTTGATGTCCAGGCGTTCGGTCTTGTCGTTGTACTGATGCTCGACCCGGCTGCCGGCATACGACGACAGGCTCGACTGGTCCCCGAAACCGGCTGGCCACATGGGGAACGCAGTCACCTGGCTTCCCTTGGAAACGACCGAGGTTTCGAGATGCACCAGGTAGGTGTGATCGAAGCTGAGGGTCTTGCGGACCGAGACATCGGCATCCGAGTATTCAAATGTAATTTCGTCGGAGCCTCTAGCGTTTGTCCGGCGAGTTCCACTTTTCCGGTGCACCGTTATCCTCGCGCGTTCCTCACCTATGCCGTGACTGGGTAACACGTACGTAGCGCCGAATTCAACTTATTGCGCTGGGACTCGTCGTAGGTCCAGAGCGACATCGGGTATCCGTAAGTCTCTGCCGCTTTGCTGACCAACTCGAGAGGATTGCCGTGCTCGTCCTTGTAAGTCTTGAGGATCCAGGATTTGACCACGCCGCCGCGGTTGGTGAAGGTGACGCGATAGAGATCATTTTCGACGACGGTTTCGGCTTCGGCCGAGGCCTGCTTGCTGGCGCCGGTCACGGGCACCGAAGCCTGCGGCGCCGAAGCCGCGAAGGGCTGCGCCGAAGGCTGGGCCGCCGCCGGAGTTTCGGGCGCAGGCGCGGCTGACTGCGGCAAATACTTCTTCAGCAACGGTTGAAACAGAATGATGACCAGGAACGTGAGCGCGAACACCAGCAGCAGCCGGCGCTCCATGCCGGGATCTTGTTGAGGATTGTTGAATTCAGGCAAATTCGCTACTCAGTGACCGCACAACTGGCGGGCGGCGCATTGGTTACGCCGTAATCTTTCAATTTCGTGACCGAATTCATGTCAGTGGACTTCACCACCGGGTCGTAACCGCCCCGCACAAAAGGATGGCAGCGCAGCACACGCCACAGCGCCATCAGTCCGCCGCGCAGCACGCCATAGCGGTCTACGGCTTCCATGGCGTATTCCGAGCATGTGGGCACGTACCGGCAGGCGGGGAGCAGGAGCGGCGAGAGCGCCCACTTGTATGCCCGCAACAGGCCGAGCACGGAACGTCTGGCTCTCTGGTTCATGGTTTTCCCGCGGACTTCTCGATGACTTCAAACGCCCGGCGAATCTCGCGCTGCACATCAACAAACTCGGCGGTCAAGAGCGACTTTTTAGGATTGATGACGATATCCATGGCCGCCGGGATCATGCCGTGCAATCGGACCGCCTCCCGCAAGCGCCGCTTCATTCGATTGCGTACCACGGCGCCGCCCAGCACCTTGCTCACCGTAAACCCCACGCGCCCGCCCTCGCTGCTTTCTGCGCGCGGCAGGTAAAACACGGTCAGGTGCGCGGCAAAATGCCGGCGCCCCTGTTTGTACACTCGCTCGAAATCCGCGTGCCGGAGCAAGCGCACGCTGCGGGGAAACTTGCTGCCCTTGCCGGGTCGGGACAGGTCGCCGCTGCCATTCGCCGCGAGAGCGTTCACGGCACGCCTCAAACCAGATTTGCGAATCCCAGATTTGCGAATCCCAGGTTGCGAATCTTCCGCGAATTCCGGAAAGGGAGAAACACTACTCACGGAAGCCGGGCTTCACCGACACCCGCTTGCGGCCCTTGGCGCGCCGCCGCGAAATCACCGCGCGGCCGGCCTTGGTCTTCATCCGCGTAAGAAATCCGTGCGTCTTCGAGCGGTGACGACGGTTGGGCTGGAATGTGCGCTTGGGCATGAAAAATCGCTGCTCCTGATGAACTGAGTCTGTCGTTTAAAGCGAAGGAGAAGTATAAATGACGGCGCGCAAGCGGGCAAACCCGCGAGCCTGGCATGAACCACGTGGGCTGTCATCCTCAGCGGCGCATCTCCGTTCGCTTGCGAACGTTGATGCGGAGTCGAAGGACCCCTCGCAGCGGCATAATTCGTGAGCAGGCGAACGCGGTCTTCCGCGCGATACAAAATCCAAACAAGATCAAGAGTATTCTTGCGATAGGGGTCCTTCGATGCGCGGAAAGTTCGCTGCGCGAACTTTCTGCTCCGCTCAGGAGGACATGGAATCCGCGGCCCTCTCAACATTTCTGCACCACTCGCGCGGCAGTTATATTTTCAATACTTGACAGGAAGTTTCATTAGGGTACTGAATCATACGAAGCAGAAAAAGTCCGCGACAAGATTCCCGCAGACCGAAAAATTTTGTGCTAGTATGCCGGACTGATCCAGCTTACAGAAATTTTCTGATCCCAGCGCCAACCGCCCCGGAAGCAAGGCGGTTCGGCGGCTGGAAAATGAAAGCATTTTTGCTGCAAACGTTCTGATACCGGGCGCTGATCTGGCCGCAGCCCCACGAAAATTATTTTATGTCTGTTCCGACTCCAAGCCTCTCCCCCAATCCGTGGTTGCGCGTCCTGGATGCGCTGGAAAAAAAGATCAACCGGCACTCGTACGACACCTGGCTGAAGCCCACCAAGTACAGCCATTCCAGCGGCTCCGTCCTTTTCGTGCGCGTGCCCACCGCGGAATTCCGCCACGTGGGAGACAAGTACGCCGACCTCATTCAGGAAGCGCTGGATAATCTGGGCCTCGAATTCGAGGAAGTGAAGTTCGTCACCCCGGAAGACGATCCCGCCTCGACCCCGGTGCGGCACGACGGCGGACTCTCGGCCCACCTGGCGCCAGCCGCTCCGCATGCTTCCCAGTCGCGCTTTGATTGGGACGGCGCGGCCCAACTCAATCCGCGCTACACCTTTGACGCCTTCGTCATCGGCAGCGGCAACCAGTTTGCCCACGCCGCCTGCCAGGCGGTTTCGGAACGTCCTTCGAAAGCTTACAACCCGCTCTTCCTCTACGGCGGCGTCGGCATGGGCAAGACCCACCTGATGCAGGCCATCGGACACGAGATCAAGCGCCGCCAGCCCCAGGCCGCCATCTGCTACGTCTCCAGCGAGAAGTTCACCAACGAGATGATCAACTCGCTGCGTTACGACAAGATGATCAGCTTCCGCGACAAGTTCCGCAACGTGGACGTGCTGCTGGTGGACGACATCCAGTTCCTGGCGCAAAAAGAGCGCACCCAGGAAGAGTTCTTCCACACCTTCAACGCGCTGCACGAGTCCATGAAGCAGATCGTGATCGCCAGCGACCGTCCGCCGAAAGAGCTGGCGGAATTCGAAGACCGGCTGCGCAGCCGCTTCGAGTGGGGACTGATCGCCGACATCCAGCCGCCCGACCTCGAAACCAAGGTCGCGATTCTGCAAAAGAAAGCCGAGCAGGAAAAGGTCACCCTGCCCACCGACGTGGCGCTCTACATCGCGTCCAACATCCGCTCCAATGTTCGCGAACTGGAAGGCGCGCTCATCCGCCTGGTGGCGCACTCTTCGCTGATCGGCGCCGAGATCACTCTGCCTTACACCCAGCAGGTGCTCAAGAATTTCATCGACTCCCAGGCCCGCAAGGTCACCATCGAGTCGATCCAGAAAGCGGTGGCCGAGCAGTTTGGATTGCGACTGGTCGAGATCAAGGCCAAGAACAACTCGCGCGCGATTGTCTATCCCCGGCAAATCGCCATGTACCTGGCCAAGCATCTTACCGAAGCTTCTCTGCCGGAGATCGGACGTCAGTTTGGCGGCAAGCATCACACTACCGTGCTGCATTCGGTCGACAAGATCGATGTCAACCGGAAGACCGACAAAGATTTGAACAGGCTGATCAATAAAATGACCGAGCAGTTGGGCGGATGAATCGCGGCTCCGGCCGTTATTTCCACTCAGCAGCAGAGTCTTCCTTGAACAGCGCTGTGAATCGGGTGTGGAAGTTGTGTAATAGCCGGTGGTAATCGTCAGGCACGGCCAAACGATACTTTCATCTCCTCCGGGTACCGGGCTAGTTTTGGACATCATGGATCAGTCCCAGAAGCCGGTTGCCAGCGGGGTTGGCCGCGATTTCCACTTTTACGACCTGCCTACTGTTACTGCTGGTTTTAATGGTTTTTATTTTGATATAAGGGAAGTACTCAAAGTAGCGCTGCCCGACGGGAGATTTGGGTTATGCCGGTAGAAGCTTTGGCCGCAGCCACAGGGACCGCCACCATGGAAATTACAGTCAGTAAATTTGAACTTTTACGGGAACTGACTGCGACCCAGGGAGTGGTGGAACGCAAGACCACAATTCCCATCCTCTCGAACTACCTATTTGAAGCTTCGAACGACAAACTTTCGCTCACCGCGACCGATCTCGATCTGAGCCTGCGCACCGTCTGCAATGCCAAGGTCAAAAAAGAAGGTTCCTGCACCATTCCCGCGCGCAAGCTGCATGACTACGTAAAACTGCTGCCGGACGCCGACATCACCATCAAACTGCTGGAGAACCACTGGATCAGCATCCGCTGTGGGCGGTCCAACACGAAGATGGTGGGCATGGCGCGCTCGAATTTCCCCACGCTGCCGGTATTTCCCACCGCCGGCGCGGTAAAGATTCCTGCCCTGGTGTTGCGGTCGATGATTGCCAAGACGGGTTTCGCGATCGCCAGCGAGGAATCGCGCTATACCTTGAATGGCGCGCTCATGGTGCTGAAGCCCGAGTCCATCACTATGGTGGCGACCGACGGACACCGCCTGGCGCACATTGAACGCAGCGGGGAAAAATTCGAAGGCGTATCGGGAGAGCTGAAGACCCTCATCCCCAAAAAGGCCATGGACGAACTCCGGTCGCTGCTCGATTCCACCGACGCGGAAACCATCGAGTTCGCGAAAGACGAGTCCACGCTGTACTTCCGCATTGGCCAGCGTCTGCTGACCTCGCGCCAGCTTACCGGCCAGTTCCCCAACTACGAAGCCGTTCTTCCCAAGGACAACAACAAGAGCGTGACTCTGGCTGGGAACGAACTGAGCGCCGCTATTTCCCGCGTGGCCCAATTCGCCGACGAGCGTTCACGCGCCGTCCGCCTGCGCCTGGAAAAAGGCGAGGTCAAGCTTTCCGCCTCCTCCACCGAAACCGGCGAGTCGGAAGACTCGCATCGAAACCAGCTACCAGGGCGACTCGCTGACGGTTGGCTTCAACGCCCAGTACATTCTCGATTTCCTGAAGGCAGTCGGCGCGGGCGACGTAAAACTCGAATTCAAAGACGCCCAGTCCGCCGGCCAGCTCCGCCCCGCCGACAGCGAAGACTACAAGTACCGCTACATCGTCATGCCCATGCGGATCTGAGGGTGTAAACCATGTGGGGCGGGCGCCCTCGCCCGCCGCTTTTGACTTAATTTTCGCCTGTCTGGTCCGTACGCAGCTTGAGCAACCCCAGCAACTGAAGATTCCAAAGCGCAAGTCAACTTCAAAAGCGGCGGGCAAGGGCGCCCGCCCCACACGACCACGGTTCAACTTGACCTACCCGTGCGTCGAAGCCGTAAATTAGCCGCCTTGCGTTTTGGAGGTTCCATCCCATGCTTAGCGGCTTCAAGCAATTCATCCTTCGTGGCAATGTGGTTGATCTGGCGGTGGGGTTGTCATCGGCGTGGCCTTCGGGTCGGTGGTGACCGCCTTGACCAAGGACCTTCTTACCCCGCTCATTGCCGCTCTGGTCGGGCAAGCCGGATTTCTCGGCCATCAGCTTCACCATCGGCAGCACGGTTTTTCCAGTCGGCGATTTCATCAATGCCGTGGTTTCATTTCTGTTGATCGCGGCCACGGTGTATTTCTTCGTGGTTACGCCGATCAATGCCTTGGTCGCGCGCATGCGCAAAGCGCCGGCGCCGGCCGATCCCACGACCAAGAAGTGCCCGAATGCCTGAGCGAGATTCCCATCGACGCCCGGCGCTGCAGCTTCTGCACCCAGCCGGTCCTCGGCCGGGCGGCGTGAGTGTAGGGGCGAGACACTGGCTGGGCGGCGCCTCGCCTTTGATGTTGATCTTGAATTTGAGCCCTGCCGGTTTGAAACGCAGCGACACTGGAATCGGTCCTATCCAAGAATCCAGGTCAAAATCGGCGTGCGAGGGCAGCCCACCCTACGGCGTAACATATCTCATGGCCCGATTCCCGGCTGGCGTCTTTCTGGTCATGTTCGCAGCGGCGGCCCTGTGGGCGCAACCGCCGGCTTCTTCCTCCCGTCGTGCACCGAAGGCTAAGACTTCCGTCCCTGACCCCGGCGCTATCAGCAACGGGGTGTACCGCAACCCGAGCTTTCGGGTTCAGCTACAAGATTCCCTATGGCTGGGTGGACCGCACCGCCGATTTGCAGGACGACTCGGCCGATGCCTCCAGGTCCCGGCGTACTCTTGGCTGTCTTCGAGAGGCCTCCCGAAGCAACGGGCGACACAATAAATTCCGCGGTCGTGATTGCGGCCGAGCCGCTCTCCGCCGAAATCAAAACCCCAGGCGAATATTTCGAATCGCTGAGCGCGCTGACCACCGCCAAGGGCTTTCAGGCCGTGCAAGATCCCCAGGAGATTTCGGTGGGAGCCACCAAGCTGGTGCGCGGGGACTTCAGCAAGGCGCGGGGAACTCTGACCATGCGGCAGACATCGCTGGTCAGGGTGGAAAAAGGCTACGCCATGTCGTTCACCTTCATCGGCGGAAGCGAAGATGAAGTCAACGAACTAATCGAGAATCTGATTTTTGCCGCGGGCAAGCGCTGATACCTCCATGTCAACCTATCTCTAACGACACGGGTGCGAGTCAAGCGATTTTTGGCGACAGGGGGGCTTATTCCAGGGATTCCGGTTCCAGCCCGATGTGCTTCTCGCCGGCGGCTTTCTTTTCCACGTACTTTTTCACCCAGGCCTCCCAGCTTTTTCCGGCAGCGGTGTCGCGCCCGGTGAAAGCCAGAGCGGCGATGTCGGAGTAGGCGATCATCACGCGCTGGTTGGAAGTTCGGGGAAGCACTCGCACCAGGGACTCGGCCAGGGTCGGCCCGGTCTTACGATCGAAAAGATAGCCTTCGACCGTGGTCCCGTCCTTCCGCGTGATGGTTACGTCGCCGCGGTAGTCGAAGGCTTTTTCCAGGGCCTTGCGGGTTTCTTCTTCGGAGGCCAGCGCGGGGACCCAGCCCTCAAGCTTCTCGTGTTCCCATCCCGGAGAGACTTCGAGCGCGTCAGGAGAAGAAGGCCAGCTTCGGGATGGACGTGCCCGGCGGCTTTCCCGGTCACGCCCGGGTCTCCTCAAGCGTTTCGCTGGGAGCCGTAATCTGCACCAGGGAATGCGCGGGCTCTGCCGGCTCATCCAGCAGGCGCAGCGCGCCCTCGTCGCGATAGCGATTGAACAGCGTGCCCTTCACGGTCGCCACAAAGCCCTCGAGCGAGCCAAAGGTGTCGTTCACCGCCGAGGCTTCGTAGCCGCTGTGCACCATGCAGTTGGCGCAGTGCGGATTGCCCGACTCCGTGCCGTAAGACTCCCAGGCGGTCTCGCGGATCAGCTCGTCGAAAGTGTCGGCGTAGCCGTCCTGCAGCAGGTAGCAGGGCTTCTGCCAGCCGAAAATGTTGTAAGTCGGCATGCCCCAGGGGGTGCAGGCGTAGTGCCGCTTGCCCATGAGGAATTCCATGAACAGCGGCGACAGATTGAAGCGCCAGTCCTTCTCGCGGTTCGACAGAATCGCCCGGAACAGTCGCCGGGTGCGGGCGCGTCCCAGGAAGTGCTGCTGGTCGGGAGCCTTTTCGTAGGAGTAGCCGGGCGAAAGCATCATGCCTTCGATGCCCAGCTCCATCATGTCGTCGAAGAATGCGCGCACGCTCTTGGGATCGGCTCCGTCAAAAAGCGTGGTGTTGGTGGTGACCCGGAAGCCGCGCTTCAGGGCCTCGCGGACGGCGTCCACAGCGATCTCGTAGCCGCCCTCGCGGCAGACGGCGAAGTCGTGGTGCTCCTTCTGCCCGTCCAGGTGCACGCTGAATGTCAGGTACTTGGTCGGCTTGAAGAGATGGATCTTTTCCTTCAGCAGCAAAGCATTGGTGCACAGGTAGATGTACTTCTTCCGGGCCACCAGGCCCTCGACAATCTTGTCGATTTCGGGGTGCATGAGCGGTTCGCCGCCCGGGATCGAAACCACGGGCGCGCCGCACTCATCGACCGCCCGGAAGCACTCCTCGGGGGTCAGCTGGCGCTTGAGGACGTGGGCGGGGTACTGGATTTTGCCGCATCCGGCGCAGGCCAGGTTGCAGCGGAACAGGGGCTCCAGCATCAGCACCAGCGGATATTGCTTCCGCCGGGCAAGCTTCTGACGGATGACATAGCTGGCCACCGTCCACATCTGCGATACAGGCACACTCATGCTGGACTGGGATCTCCTCCCAATATGCTATCAGGTCGGGCCGATCTCGTGCGCTGACAATGTAGGCGCGACCAAGAGCCACGTGGGACAGCCGCCCCGGCTGTCAGGCGGAGCAAAGCTCCACTACTTTGGGCACCTGCAAACCGCCAGTCGAGCTTTGCTCGACCGGACAGCCGAGGCGGCTGTCCCCACGTAATTCGTCAGCATTTACCCGCCCGGTTCGGGGGTCGAAAAATGCGCCTTCTCATGGTACAATTAGCTACAACCTCGGAAGCCGTAAGTGTTAATAATTTCAGTGATTTGAGGCAAAATCCAGGACATCGGAAAAGCCGCCGGCCAGCTCCAGCGTCCGGCATTTTCCACGGAGCGGAATGGCTACGAAAGAAATCACTCCCATCGACGAAACCAAGCCAAAAAACGGGAAGCTCGCTGCCATCAATGGAGGCAACGGCGACTACAACGCCGACTCCATCAAAGTGCTTGGCGGCATGGAGGCGGTGCGCAAACGTCCCGCCATGTACATCGGTTCCACCGGCGAGATGGGATTGCACCATCTGGTCTATGAAGTGGTGGACAACTCGGTCGACGAAGCGCTCGCCGGTCACGCCGACAAGATCGAAGTCACCATCCATCTGGACAATTCCATCACGGTCGTCGACAACGGCCGCGGCATTCCCGTGGACATGATGGACATCGACGGCGAAAAAATTCCCGCCGCGCAGGTGGTGCTCACCAAACTGCACGCCGGCGGAAAATTCGATGCGTCGTCTTACAAAGTTTCCGGCGGATTGCACGGTGTCGGCGTGTCGGTGGTGAACGCGCTCAGCGAAGAACTCGATCTCGAGATCTGGCGCGACGGTTTCACCTGGGAGCAGACCTATTCCAAAGGCGAACCCACCAGCAAGCTGAAGAAAGCCGGCGCCAGCAAGAAGCTGGGGACCAAGGTCCACTTCCTGCCCGACAAGAGCATTTTCTCGGTAACCGAATACAACTTCGATACCCTGGCGCAGCGCCTGCGCGAACTGGCGTTCCTGAACAAGGGCCTGCTCATCACGCTTGACCGATGAGCGCACCACTGAAGCCAAGACCGGCGAAGCGAAAGTCCGCCGAGTTCAAATACAACGGCGGCATCGCCGAATTCATCAAGCATCTGAACCGGGGCAAGCAGGTGCTGCACGACAAAGTCATCTACATGGAAGCCGAGCGCAGCGGCGTGGTCATGGAGATCGGGCTGCAATATAACGACGCCTACTCGGAGTCGGTGTTCAGCTTCGCCAACAACATCAACACGGTCGACGGAGGCTCGCACCTCTCCGGCTTCCGCATGGCCCTGACCCGCACCATCAACTACGCCGGACAGCAGATGGGCCTGTTCAAGGACGTAAAGAAAATCTCACCGGCGACGACGTGCGCGAAGGCTTGGTCGCGGTCATCAGCGTGAAGCTGCCGCAGCCCCAGTTTGAAGGCCAGACCAAAGGCAAACTGAATTCCGATATCGCGGGCGTGGTGCAGGCCTTCGTGAACGAGCGCCTGGGCGCGTATCTCGAGCAGAACCCGACCGTCGGACGCAAGATCATCAACAAAGCCATCGAAGCCTCGCGCGCGCGTGAAGCCGCGCGCAAGGCCCGCGATCTCACTCGCCGCAAAGGCGCGCTCGATGGCGGCGGACTTCCCGGCAAGCTGGCCGATTGTTCGGAGCGCCAGCCGGAACGCTGCGAGCTTTTCCTGGTAGAAGGAGAATCCGCCGGCGGCACCGCCAAGCAGGGACGCGATCGCCGCTTTCAGGCCATCCTGCCGCTGAAGGGAAAAATCCTCAACGTCGAAAAAGCGCGCTACGACAAGATGCTGGGGCACGAAGAAATTCGCGCCATGATTACCGCCCTCGGCACCGGCATCGGCAAGGACGACTTCGATTTCACCAAGCTGCGCTACGGCAAGATCATCCTGATGACCGACGCCGACGTGGATGGAAGCCACATCCGCACTCTGCTGCTCACCTTCTTCTTCCGCCACATGCAGGAGCTGATCAAGCGCGGCAACGTGTTCATCGCGCAGCCGCCGCTGTACTCGATCAAGAAGGGCAAGACCCTGCAGTACATCAAGGACGACGACGCGCTGGACAAAATCATCCTGAAGCGCGCAGCCGACAGCATCATCGTCCGCTACGGCGAAGGCGCGGCCAAGCTCGAAGGCGCGGGGCTGTCGAAATTTGCCAGCGGCCTGAAGGAATATTTTGGCTTCTTCGACAAGGTGAACAAGCGCCTGCGCGACGAAAAAATCACCGAACTTCTTCCCCGGCTCGATCTTTCCAAGCGCGCCGATTTTGAAGGCGACAAAAAAGCCGCGCCGAAAAAGATCGAGAAGCTGGAAAAAGAACTGAAGAAGCTGCAGAAAGAACGCGACTTCAAGAGCATCGAGTCGCGCTTCGACGAAGAGCACAATCTCTGGGAGGTGAAGTACGTCAACTCCCAGGGCGCCGAGCACCTGATCAACTGGGAGCTGGCTTCGACCGCCGAGTACCGCCAGCTGCTTTCGAAGTTCAAGCAGATCGAGCCCTACATGGAACCGCCGTTTGTGATCGAGAGCCGTCAGCGACGCGCTCCGCCAGCCGGCAGCCGACGAAGAAGCCGGCGGTGAAGAAGGCGACGGCGAAGCCGAGAGAGCCGGCAAGAAGAAAGCGCCGAAGCCAGTCGCCAGGAAAAAAGCGATCGAGACCGAAGTGGTCGAAAAAACCAATGCGCGCGATCTTTTTGAATACATCAAAGAAGCCGGAAGCCGGGGATACGACAAGACCCGCTACAAGGGTCTCGGCGAAATGAACTCGGAACAGCTCTGGCAAACCACCATGGACCCCGAGCGCCGCACCCTGCTTTCGGTCAAGCTCGAAGACCTTGCCGAGTGCGAAACCATTTTCAGCACGCTGATGGGCGAAGACGTCGAAGCCCGGCGCAAATTCATCGAAGACAATGCGCTGGATGTGAAGAACCTGGATATTTAAAATTCCTGCCACGGATTCACGCGGATTTTCACGGATTAAAAGCAACGCAAAAAGGCGGCCCATCGGGTCGCCCTTTTTCTTGATGACAGCGACCATGCTGGTTACCCCGGATTACCTCCGTGCCCTCCGTGTCCTCCGTGGTTAAAAACTCTCTGCAAGTTTCCCCACACCCCGCGTTCTTCCCATAGGACGGGAAAGCCTCCTCCTTCCCGCCCACTGAAGGCGTTCACTGAAAACAAGGGGAAACGACAATGAAGAAGCTGCTGCTGATCATGCTTTTGCTGTGCGGGGTGTGATAGGACAAGACAAAGCTGCCGACAGCAGCCACCAGCCCGCACTCACCATCTACAACCAGAATTTCTTTGTGGCGCGGGAATATGTGCCGCTCGATCTCGGGCCGGGGGTAAACCATGCGCAGTTTGCCGGCATCGCCTCCCATCTGGAGCCGGATTCCGTCATCCTTCGCGATCCTGCCGGGCGCAGCCTGCAGGTGCTGGAGCAGAACTATCGCAACGATCCCATCTCGCAGGAGCTGCTGCTTTCGTTTTATGAAGGCAAGACCATCGACTTCCTGGTGCAGCGTGCCGACAAACAGGAAATCATTAAAGGGAAGATCGTGCGCAGCGGATACATTCCCAGCAGTTACTACGCGCAGAATTATCAGCAGCCGTCGTTCACCCAGCCCATCATTGAAGTGGATGGCGTTCTGCGCTTCGGACTGCCCGGCCAGCCGCTGTTTCCGGCGCTCTCCGGCGACACCGTTCTTAAGCCGACCCTGAGCTGGCTTCTTCAGACCAACGACCCCGGCAAGTTTGACGCTGAAATCTCCTACGTGGCAGGCGGCATGAGCTGGCAGTCGGACTACAACATCGTGGTTTCCGACAATCCCAAGGGCAAGACCGATCTGCTCGATATGGTGGGCTGGATCACCATGCGCAACCAGAGCGGCAAGACGTTCGAGAACGCCAACATCAAGCTGCTGGCCGGCGACGTAAACAAAATTCAGGCCGGCACTCCGCGCCAGCCGCGCCTATGGCGCGATGAAAATGGCGATGGACGAAGCGGCCGCTGCGCCGGTGGTCAGCGAGAAATCGTTTGACGAATTCCATCTCTACACTCTGGCGCGGCCAACCACGCTGCACGATCAGGAAACCAAGCAGGTTGAATTTGTGCGCTCCACCGGCATTCACGCGCAGCGGCTTTATGTGTACGACGGCGCGCAGGTGGCGCAGTACGGCTACTACAACCTGGAACAGATTCGTCAGGACCAGAGTTACGGCACGCAGTCCAATCCCAAGGTTTGGGTGATGGAGGAGTTCAAGAACGCCGAAGCGAACCATCTCGGCATTGCCCTGCCCAAGGGGAAACTGCGTTTCTATCGCCGCGATACCGACGGCCACCTGGAATTTGTCGGGGAGAACGTGATTGACCACACTCCGAAAGACGAAACCATCCGCATCTTCACCGGCAATTCGTTCGACGTGGTCGGCGAGCGCAAGCGCACCAACTATCACGTCGATTCATCCCAACGCTGGATGGATGAGTCCTTCGAAATCCGGGTGCGCAATCACAAGAAAGAAGCAGTGACGGTGCGCGTGGTCGAGCACCTGTATCGCTGGACCAACTGGAAGCTGACCGAGCAATCGCACGAGTCGCACAAGACGGACGCGCAGACCGTGGAGTTCCCCGTGACCATCGCGCCTGATGGCGAGCAGGTGATCACCTATACCGTGCACTATTCCTGGTGAGAGTTGCGTAGCGCCGGCGTCCCGCCGGCTGTCGGGCGGGTATCCTGCCCGCCCCCGGGGGCAGGATGCCCCCGAGCCAGCCGGCAAGAAGCCGGCACTACATGTTTACAGGAGGCAGATTTCAGATTGGTGATTTCAGATTGCAGATTCTCAATCCTGAGAGAGCCTCTAATCTGAAATCTGCAATCGAGAATCTACAATCTCTCTTGTCGCCGGGTACTTCACCTCGGGATACGCCCGGTCGAACACCACCCAGAGCAGCGCCAGCAGCACGAAGAGGAAGACGCTGCCTTCGGGCCCGACCGAGCCGCCGGTCAGCCAGCGCGGGCCTTGCAGCGAAGAATGCAGCAGGTGTCCGGGGGCCATGCCTCCACTGTCAGGGACCGAATAAAAATAGCTCTCGCCCCAATCCCACGCCGCATGAAAGCCGATCGCGAACCACAGGTTCCCGGTGCGCCGCAGCGTGAGGCAAAAGAAAAAGCCAATCATCATGGCGCCGAGAATGCCCACCCAGTTCTCTCCCGGATTTTCCAGGTGAAGCGCCCCGAAACCCAGCGAAAGCAAAATCGCCGCGGGCCAGAAGCCGACAGCGTCGGTCAGCGTGAATTGCGTGTAGCCGCGGGTGAAGAATTCTTCGTAGAAGGCCACGATCAGGAAAAACATCGCCCAGAACGCGGCAAATTTCAGCGCGCGCCCGCCGTGCAGCGCGACGGTCCCGAAATAAAAAGCATGGGCTCCGCGCAACCCCAGCAAAAGCAGGCTAAGAGAAGCCATTCCCCACAATGCTCCCACCCAGAAAAGCTTGCCGAAAGACTTGCCCAGGGGCAGGCCGTAGCCGCCGAACGCCCGGCCTTCGATCCGCGACATCAGCAGCGCCGGAGTCAGCGCGATGATTGCGAGCCCCAGCTCCGCGGCCGTCTGTCTCCAGAGGAACAAGGCGTCGGGCAACGCGTAGGCGAGCGCCACAAACAGGCAGAATCGCAGGCCGCGATACATGAGCAGGTAAAGCACCAGGCGCCATATCGGGCGCAGTCCATCTTGCCCGATAAATATTTTCTGCATCCGGTCTTCTAGGGGAGGCAGCTGCGTCAGCTCGAAATCGGAAGCCGGGGCCAGGGGCGGTGGGGACGCGGGAGAAACCTCTTGGATTTCGCCAGGCGTGCTTTTGCTTTCTCGTGGTTCATCCATGGGCGGAAGTTTCCCGATTCGTCCCCCGACATGGTAAAACACTCGCCGGTTCCCCATGGCCCGATTCTTTGATCCCGAACGGTTTGGACGGCCGCAGGTGCTGGCAGCATGCCTGCTGCTCATATTTCTGGCGCAGTGCCTCTGGCTGGTAAGCAGGGGAACGCGGCCTGGGAGGATTGATCTCGCGGAAATTTACCGCCTGGACCGCGGGACTGCGCTCTGGGATCGCAAGGGATCCGAAGCCCGTGTCGATCTTCGGGCGGCGCCGTCCGATCAGGAAAAGGAAAATTCCGGGGAGGAATCGGGTCCTGCTCTCCCGCCCGCCCTCGAGAACAGCGGCGACGATGCGCATCATTCGCCGCTGTGGTATCTGATTGCCGCCGCCCCGCTGTGGCTGAGCCCGGTCTCATTGCAGCCTGAAAATATTCGAGCTCTGCACTGGCTGGCCGCCCTGCCTTACCTGACTTTTGGCCTGCTGCTGGGCGCTTCGCTCTGGTACGTCGCCCGCCGCCTTTTCGGCAATGCCGGCGGATATGTGGCTCTGGCTCTTTACTGCTTTTCCCCAGGGATTGCCCGCTCCTGCGCCCTGTGGTTTGCCGAGCCTGAGGTCGGCGCCGCCTGGGGAGCATTCGGCGCAATTTTCACCGCCATCGCCGTGGCCCACACGTTGTACGCTCCGCGCGAAGTCATCTTGTGGAACTGGCGGCGCATCGTGCTGCTGGGATTGTCGCTGGCTCTCGCAGTCGGCTCGCAGTTTTCGCTGATCATCGTGGTGCCCGCCGCGCTGGCTTTCATGCTTTACCTTGCCCCTACCAGGCGCCTCGCCGCAGTGGGAATCTGGGCGGTTGCCTGCGGGATTGCTTTGCTCATTTTGTACGCGTCCTACTTTTTTCACGCTCGCGCTTTCTGGCAGGGCATTCGGCACGCATCGTTTTTCGGAATCGCGTGGAGGGCCTTCGCCATGCCGCAGGCTTATCACCAGGTGCTGGCGCAACTGGGACAAAGCAGTCCCGCCCTGGCGCTGGCGTCCCCGGTCGCGTTGATTACATACTTCGGCTGGCGGAGAGCCCGCTACTTCGGAAACACGGCGCCCCTGCTGGTTGCGGTGCTGTTCCTTCTGCTCGGGCTGGGAATGCCGCACTATCCGGGCCTGGGTTTTCAATTCATGGCGGTCCCCTTCCTGTTCGTTTTCGTGGCCGGCATCGCGGCCGATCTGCTGGAAACCCGCTATCGCGAGATCGCCCTGGCCTCCATCTGGGGCCTGTTAGTGGCAAACGCCGCGTGGAACCTATGGGAACTGGCCCGCGTCGTGTGAGCATGACCTCGGGCACCGCCTTATCCCTCAATCACTTAGGGCCTCGGCAAATTGACAAAATATAGACAAACCAGGCGCGCTCGCAGAGGCTCTAACTAAGTGAGGGTTTTTGTTCGGGGGGCTGCGCCATGGTTTCCAAACTGGGATATGATTCGTACGTGAAGCGGCTGAACTCAGCCATGGTAGCGGCGATTCTGGTCGGGGCAGCGATTTCTGCGGCGCCGGTTCCCACTTCAAGCGCGCAGATCAACGGAACCCCGGCGTCGGTCACCTCGATCAACTCCGGCGGACACTTAAATTCCGCTCCGGGCGTCCCCGCCAGCATCACGTCGCTGGGACCAAACGGCCTTCAATCCAGAAATCCGGTTCCTAATCAACCCCCGTGCTGCATCAATCCACTGTTTCCGGTGAATCCGAACCCTCCGCTTATCCGGCGCCATCGTCATCAACGCGGACAGTTTTTCCCCGGGGGCGGCGAAGTCTATGTACCGTACGCCTATCCGGTGGTTGGGGAATACGACGCCGGCGATTCGGCGGACCAGACGGGAAATCAGCCGGAAGAAGATTATCGCGGCGGACCGACAATCTTCGATCGCCGCGGCCCGGGAACACCGGCGCCCTCCTATGCCGACGCTTATCCGCAACGGCCAAGCCGGCCCCAGACGGAAACGGAAGCAGCTCCAGCCGCAGCGCCGGCGGAGGCGCCGGCTCCCGACCTGCCGGCAACCGTGCTGGTCTTCAAAGACGGCCATCAGCTTGAAGTTCAGAACTATGCGGTGATTGGAGACACGCTGTACGATTTGACGCCCGGGCGTCACCACAAGATCCCGCTTGCCGATCTCGACCTGACTTCCACCATGAAACAGAACGACGATCGCGGCATTGATTTCCGCCTGCCGCCGAAACCGGAAGCGAAAAAGTAGATGCCCATCCGGATTACTTTCGCCCTCGTGGTTGCTGCGCTCGCGATATCGCCAGCTGCGGCGCAGATTCGGGCCACAGGTTCGGGGAGCGGCGGAATGGGCATAAGCGCTGGTTCGCCGGAAAGGGTTCGTCGGGAATTAGTTCGAGTGGAATTGGTTTACCCGGAACGGGTTCGCCTGGAAGGGGTCGCGGCTTTGCCGGTGGTAACCGCTTCCATCAGAGGCGCCCCGGGAACCGAGGCGCGATCCTCCTGGGCTATCCGGATTTCTATTCCGATTCGGACTACTACGATTCCGGGGAGGCTTCGCAGCCCCAGGTCATCGTGGTCCAGGCTTCAGAGCCGGCCCCACCGCCTCCGCCGCCGGCTCCGCGCGAGTCGCTGCTGATCGAGTGGCAGGGCGATCATTTCGTTCGCAGCACCGCGTCCGCGAAGGCCGCGGACGGCGCAGAAAATGCGCCTGACTATGTGGAGAAATTCCGCGCGCACGGGTCCACGACCGGGCGATCTGTACCGGAACAAAAGAACGCAGCGCAGCCACCGCGAGAGCTTCCGCCTGCTGTGCTCGTATTCCGCGACGGCCGCAGGGAAGAAGTCAGCGAGTACACCATCATGAGCGGAACCATTTATTCGAAGGCAGATTACTGGACCACTGGATCGTGGACACGGAAAATACAGGTTGCCGATCTCGACGTGCCCGCCACCTTGAAACTCAACCAGCAGCGTGGACTGAACTTCGTGCTGCCCTCCAGTGCGAATGAAGTTATTGTCCGACCGTAGCTAATTCCACGACGCCCAGCCACCCGGCGAGTGACACTCCAAACACCTTAGATTTTGGCGGCAAGTCTCAGGCTGGCGTTCGGCAGTACTCAACGAAATCCTGTATGGTTGACGTCGCAACCTTAATCCAGCCTTAATTCGGCGGTCTCACCGATGAGTTTGACCTGAAGCAGTCTCAAAGACTCGCGCCGTCAGCGATGCTACGGCATCCAAGTTATACGAGTGGAGGTAACAACCATGAAACGCGTAAGAGCTGTCACGGTAGCCATCTTGCTCGTGCTGCTTGGAGCCGGTGTTCTGGCCTTCGCACAACAGGATCAACAGGACGAGAAACAAACCAAGCCTGAAAAAGCCAAGCCGGAGCAGCACGCCAAGCCCGAAACACAACAGCAGCAGAATCAGCAGCAACAAGAACGCGTGCAACAGGAACGGCAGCGCGAGCAGAACCAACAACAGCAGCAGCAGCGGGTGCAGCAACAACAGCAACAGGAACAGCAGCGCAGCAGCAACAAAACAGCAGCAGCAGCGGGTGCAGCAACAACAGCAACAGGAACGCAGCAACAACAGAACCAGCAGCAACACGGTACAGCAACAACAGCAACAAGAACGCCAGCAGCAACAGAACCAGCAGCAGCAGCGGGTGCAGCAACAACAGCAACAGAACGCAGCAACAACAGAACCAGCAGCAGCAGCGGGTGCAGCAACAACAGCAACAGGAACGCCAGCAGCAACAGAACCAGCAGCAGCAGCGGGTGCAGCAACAACAGCAACAGGAACGCCAGCAGCAACAGAACCAGCAGCAGCAGCGGGTGCTGCAACAGCAGCAACAGGAACGCCAGCAACAACAGAACCAGCAACAGCAGCGGGTGCAACAGGAGCGGCAGCGCGAGCAGAATCAACAGCAGCAGCGAGTGCAGCAGCAACAAAGCATTCAGCAGCAGCAGACTCGCCGGAGCCAGGAGCAGCAAGACCGCCAGCAGCAGCTGAATCGGCAGGAACAGGAGCGTGCACAGCAGCAGTGGCAGCAGCAGCAACAGCAGCACGAGCAGCGCGAGCGGCTTTCACAACAGCGGCAGCAGCAACTGATTCGGCAACAGCAACAGAGCCTGGGGCAATATCGCCAGCATCTGGACCAACAGCAGCGTCGCCTGCAGGAGCAGACGGCAGCTTTACAGCAACAGCGGCGGATGGCGCAATATCGCTTTCACGAACAGTATCTGGAGCGCTTGCGTGATCAGGACAGGCGGATCCGTGAAGAGCGTCACGACTATAACAACGATCCCTACTTCTACACCGCGCCGATTTACCGATACAACCGCGGTGGCGCGTACTATGAGACCAACCAGTACGGCGCTGATTTACTCAGACAAGCGGTGAATTCCGGCTACGAGGAAGGTTTCCGCGCTGGTGCTGCCGACCGTGAAGATCGGTGGCGTCCCGACTACCGCAACAGTTACGCCTATCAGGACGCGACCTACGGCTATAACGGTTATTACATAGGGCTCGAAGACTACAGGTACTATTTCCGCCAAGGTTTCCAGCGTGGATATCAAGATGGTTACTACGATCGATATCAATACGGATACTACTCCGACGGCTCCTACGGCGTTCTGGGAAATGTTTTGTCCCTGATCCTCAACTTGCAGTCGCTTCGCTAGAAGCTTGCCGCGTCCGGCCTGCTGACCAGAGAAGGTCAGCTCGGCCGGGCGCATTGTTTTTCGGGGATAATCAGACAGCCGGAGACCGCTTCGGCGCGAACTTCGTGCTGGCTTCGTCACCCCCAAACTCCCTCCCAGTCGGGATGCTTGGGGCGCTTGTGCCATGTGGGAACGCAGATGCCACCGGCCGGGAGGACGGAAAGCCAATCTAACGGCCGCAATCAAAGCCGGACTTGCCAATCCATGCTAAACATTGTAGTTTCTCGCTCCGTAACTCAGGCGGCGCTGTTCTCCGGGAGGATACGTGGCAGTTCGGATCACAATTGATTTGGCGACCGAGGCCGACCGGCGAGAGATCTACAGCCTGCGGCACCAGGTGTATGCGGTTGAACTCCATTAGCACCGGGAAAACGACGAAGCTCGCCTGAGCGATCCGAAGAATTCCTGCAACACTTACCTGAAGGCTTCCGTCGACGGACGCCTTGCCGGATTTATCAGCCGGCGGGATCAGCCAGCGCCTGGGCTCGCACGCCCTGCGCATCGCAGTCAAGGACCGGTTGAGCAACTCACGAATCATCGAAAATCTGAAGTGGCCATCGCAACCGACGTCGAGGCTCCGCCTGCCTTGGCTGAGTCAGCGTAAGGCGAAGCGCCTGCCGTTCTCCATCAACTCGGATACCATCCGCCGTTCGGATTGACCGTCTGTCCGGTCATGAAGGCGTTCTCGGCGAGCATCAGCACCACCGAAGCGACTTCGTCCACGACGCCGAAGCGCCCGATCGGAATCACGCTGGAAGTCGCGCGCGGGTTCGCTCGCAGCATTTCGGTTTCAACCAGCGCCGGGCAAACCGTGTTGGCGGTGATGCCTTCCTTGGCGAGCAGCGCGGCATAGGAGTGGGTCAGCCCCAGCATCCCCGCCTTCGACGCCGCGTAGTGCGGCCCGACCAGCCCGCCCGTCTGCGCCGCGACGGAAGAAATGTTGATGATCCGTCCCCAGCGCTGGGTGCGCATTCCCGGCAACACCGCCTGGGTCACCAGGAATGCCGACTTCAGATTCACGCGAATGTGCTCGTCCCAGTCCGCCTCCACAATCTCTTCAATCTTGATCTGGCGCGCCATTCCGGCGTTGTTCACCAGAACATTTACCGCCCCGAGCTTGCTCTCGATTTGCCCCACCATGGTTCTCACTTGGTCGGATTGCGAAACGTCCGCCTGAATCGCCAGCGTGCGGCGGCCTAATTTCCTGATCTCCGCGCAAACGGCTTCAGCATCCGCGGACCGCGTGCGAAAATTGACGGCGACATCCGCGCCAGCTCCCGCCAGCGCCAGCGCGACTGCCGCACCGATGCCGCGGCCACCACCAGTCACCAGGGCTATCTTTCCCTTCAAAGTCTCCATAAAGTTGACCCTGCAGATCCAGATTATCCCACTGTCTCGGCCCCGCGCCGCGAACCGGATTCGTCATCCGGCAAGGGGGAGTTGCAGTCCCTTTTTCGGGCGTGCTCATGGTATAATTCTCATATCGCAAATCCACCGTAACATCCTGTAAATACAGTTGTTTAGGGCGGCAAGATGACCGGGCTTTCCAGTGTGGGTCGGACACTCCTGTCCGACGCTTTTGAATTTGATTTTGCTCCCGGCATTGCTAAGCATGAAACAAAGCAAGTCAAAGGCAGCGGACGAGAGTCCGCTCCACAAAGGCTAGAAGCTAGGAGCTAGAAGCTTACATGGCTGACGATCAGAATCCCGAACTCCCCTTGACTCCTCCGCCCGGCGGCGGAGACGGCACCGGCATCCCCGGCGCGCTCAACATTCAACCCGTCAATATCGAAGAGGAGATGAAGAAGTCTTATCTCGACTATTCGATGTCGGTGATTATCGGGCGCGCGTTGCCCGATGTCCGCGACGGGCTCAAGCCGGTGCACCGCCGCATTCTGTACACCATGCAGCAGATGGGCCTGGCGCCCAACAAGTCCACCCGCAAATGCGCCCGCATCGTCGGCGACGTCATGGGCAAATACCATCCCCATGGCAACCTCGCGGTGTATGACGCGTTGGTGCGACTGGCGCAACCGTTTGCAATGCGCTATCCGCTGGTGGATGGACAAGGCAACTTCGGCTCGGTCGATGGCGATCCGCCCGCAGCCGATCGTTACACCGAAGCCAAACTTACCCGGGTTGCTACAGCGCTGCTCGACGACCTCGACAAAGACACCGTCGACATGCGCCCGAACTACGACGGCAACGAAATCGAGCCTGACATTCTTCCCGCGCGCATTCCCAACCTGCTGGTCAACGGATCAGACGGCATCGCAGTGGGCATGGCGACGAAAATTCCGCCCCACAACCTGACCGAAATCGTGGACGCCACTATCACGCTGGTGAACAGTCCTACTGCGCAGCTCGCCGAAATTCTGAAGTTCGTGCAAGGCCCTGACTTCCCCACTGCCGGAATCATTCACGGCCGCAGCGGAATCGTGGATGCCTACAAGAACGGCCGTGGCCGCTTCATCATGCGCGCCAAGGCCGGCATCGAAACTTTCAACAAAGACCGCAAGGCCATCGTCATCACCGAAATTCCGTACCAGGTCAACAAGGCGCGCCTGGTCGAGCGCATCGCGCAACTGGTGAACGACAAGGTGGTCGACACGATTTCTGACATCCGCGACGAAAGCGACCGCGACGGCATGCGCATCGTGGTCGAACTCAAGCGCGACGGCGAGCCCCAGCTCGTGCTCAACCAGCTCTTCAAGCATACCCAGATGCAGGAAAGCTTCAGCATGATCCTGCTTGCCGTGGTCAACGGACAGCCCAAGGAAATGGGCCTGGTCCAGGCCATCAAGCACTTCATCGACCACCGTGTCGATGTGGTCCGCCGCCGCACCGCCTTCCTGCTCTCGAAAGCCAAGGACCGCGAACACATCCTCGAAGGCTACCTGACCGCGCTCGATCACCTGGACAACGTGATCACCATCATCCGCGCCAGCGCCAACCGCGCCGAAGCCCGCGAAAACCTGGTCGCGTACTTTGCCGGCAAAAAGATTGACATCAACGTCACCGGCCGGACGCCCAAGCGCGATCCGGAAAAGCCCTTCACTGGAATTCAGGCCGACGCGATTCTCGAACTGCAACTGCATCGCCTGACCAAGCTCTCCATCGACGAGATCACCAAGGAGCTGACCGTCACCCGCGAGCATATCGCCGAGTACGAATCCATCCTGGGCTCGGAAAAGAAGCTGCGCGCCGTGATCGTGAAAGAACTCGAAGAAGTAAAGAAGCTCTACGGCGACGACCGGCGCACGGTGATCG
The DNA here is from genome assembly GCA_963816025.1 of Terriglobia bacterium. Taxonomy (GTDB): domain Bacteria; phylum Acidobacteriota; class Terriglobia; order Terriglobales; family Acidobacteriaceae; genus JAIQFF01. The sequence continues at coordinate 159,708 of CAWFJA010000023.1, read as the reverse complement.
AAGATGAAGCTGCCGAGATCCAGCTTGAAGACCTGATTGCCGACGAGCAAGTCGCAGTCACGGTCAGCCACGGCGGCTACATGAAGCGCACCCCGGTCTCCACCTACCGCATGCAGCGCCGCGGAGGCACAGGGCGAACGGGCATGAAGACGCGCGACGAGGACTTCGTCGAGCATCTCTTCATCGATTCCACGCACGCCTACATTCTGATTTTCACCAATACCGGACGCGTCTACTGGCTGAAGGTGTACGAAATTCCCGACGTCAGCGCTGCCGGCAAAGGCAAGCACGTCGGCAACCTGGTCGGCCTGCAACCGGGCGAGACAGTTCGCACCATGCTCACCGTTCGCCATCTGGAAGAAACCGGCAAGTACATCTTCTTCGCCACCCGCAACGGCCTGGTGAAAAAGACCGAGCTTAAGGACTTCTCCCACGTGCGCTCGAATGGCATCTACGCCATCAGCATCGAGCAGGGAGACGAACTGGTTGCGGCCAATCTCACCGACGGCCAGCAGATTGTGTTCCTGGCCACGCACGAAGGCCAGGCCATCCGCTTCGACGAAGAAGACGTCCGCCCCATGGGCCGCCAGGCATACGGTGTCTGGGGCATTCGCATGGAAAAGGGCGACTACCTGGTCGGCATGGCGACAACGCCCAAGGCCGATGTCCCGGCGAAAGTCGATGCCACCAAAACGCCCGCGACCGACGCCCAGGTAGCCGACCTGGTGCCGGAAAAAGGCAGACTGATTCTCTCCGTCACCGAAAACGGCTACGGCAAACGCACCGCTGCCGACGAATACCGCCTACAGGGACGCGGCGGATCCGGCGTCATCAACGTGAAAACCACGGAGCGCAACGGCAAAGTCGTAGGCATCGCACAGGTGACGGAGAAATCCGAAGTCATGCTGATCAGCCAGTACGGCAAAATCATCCGCATGGATTCAACCACAATCCGCGAATCCGGCCGCGCCGCACAAGGCGTGCGGTTGTTGCATCTGGAGCCGGGCGACCGCGTGGCGGCGGCTGTGGTCCTTGCGCCGGGAGAAGAGCCGGTTAGTGGGGGGACGCTGTTGCAATAGGCTTGTGAATCTCAATATGAATTCACAGCGCAGTGGGTGTAAGTCATAGGAGGCAAAGGACGTATGGAGAGCCCGTATGAATACGAATCTGGCTTAGGTGCCCTTAACGCGATCATGGAACTTCAAGAGCCGGTGGAGGGTGCCCATCTGCGTCTTAGTGGAAACGACCTGAACTGCCGCTATCGCCATCTTGGTGCCGCATTGCGTACGAACCCTTCGCATTCGCTTGCAACCCTTCGACGGCAATTCGCACAATCGACAGGGGGGCTGTTCGGAAACCAGCTTGGGCACAAGGGGTCGGTCATCCAGGATTTTTATGTGCGGATTGTCGCAGAAACTCGAGCCTTTCTCGGACAGTCGACTGGCAACTTGAGGCGTTCGCTTGAACGACTCAGCATGAGATCGAGCCAAACGTGATATATGTCCGGAGAACTGAACCTCACCTTCGATTCGCAGTACACCGCTGCAAATGCCACCTCAATCTTGAACAACTCTTCGTACATCATAGGATTTTGGCATCCAGCGGGCGATAAACAAGGGTCTCATACGAAGGGCTTCGCACATTTTCAGCTTGGTGTAAAGCTCATCCTGTGAGATGTAAGAAAGCCGATTCTTGATCTCGGTGCCATAAAGAACACCATCCTTCTCGAAGATACGGTCCAGATTGTGTTTCGTTTCGGTCCATTGGCGGCCGGCAAACTGATTCGCGTCGCGAGCTTTGGGAAGAAAACCAACGCTCGGCAAGCCAGCGTCGACCAGCAGTTCACCCTGATTGCCGAGGGCGCGGGTGAATCTTTATTGCACTCCAACCCTGATTGCCGAGGCGCGGGAAGCAGGCTCGGAGAATTGTTCGACCAGCTTTCTGATTTCTGCAGCCTTTCGCTTCCAATACCTATTCTTGATATGGAAATAGAATCGAATACGGCCGACTTCTTTCAGAACCTCAAGGCTGCTGCCTATCTTGCGAGTATCGCGTAGCTGGGCTAGAGCTTTGGTTGTGATCCAATGGAAGTAGTCACCTTCGAAGATTACTTCGAGTTGCATTTCGTAGAAGACTTCGCCAGGGTTTCCTTCGATAAATCCCAGCAACTTGACGGCAGCTTCGTCGACCTTTGGGTCGCTCCTTGTTCCGACACTACCGTCCATGACCCCTCGAGTAGATTCGACTGCCCTTACGCTTCACTCAATTGCCCCCCGCCAAACTTGCCTGCGGGCTTCTAACTCAGTGGCATCAAAGTCTGGTTCAGGCCAGTCATCGAAGATCATATCTTCCACTTGGCGTGAAGACCTCCGTTCAGGAGATGGGGCCTGATTTGTATGGATTTTGTCATGAGAAACCTCATCATGGCGATTGGGTAAAAAGGTTCTCGGCAGCTAAACGAGAAAAGGACAGTCGCCTCCGAGAGTATTTTGTGCGCCATCTCGCGAACGGCCGTCGGGGTGGCCCTCACGTCCTTGTGTGCGGTGATGGTGGTCGCTCCGAGCCTTGCAGGTCCTTCTTCCAAAAGCCGCATCTGTCGCACCAAGTCCAGCTTCTTTAACGTTCGCTGAAGCTCCGCATCCACCTGATCACGGCGCTTTTGCAGGTTCTCGACTTCCGACTGCAGAGCCGCCTCCCACTCTCCCAACCGCTCCAAGCTCATCTTTCATAGAGTATATATAGCCTATATAGAACACTAGTGTCAATCGGTATGCAACACTATATAGTCCGCGACGACGCGGGGACACTAAAAGGCCTCGTGCCGTGCAATCGGCAATTTGCAAGATCCGTATGTCTCTTCAGGACAAAACCGACGCGGAGTGAACCTTCGTCTTTCCTTGCGTCTATGCTACTTGCTGGTCGTCGCTGCTACCGCCCAAGGCTTCCCGTCAAAGTAAGAAGGCAGTTCCAACCCAAACAGCTTCATCACCGTAGGCGCCACATCCACAATCGCAGGTTTCTCAATCACAATCTTGCGGTTCGAAAACAGCACTCCTGGCACCAGCCGCGGATCAACACAGTGATCGCCGCTCCAGGCTTTGAGGTTGTCTTCGAAGATTGCGGTGGTCACTTTGCCCATGACCGAATCCCAGGAGGCGCGGAAGCCTTCGCCGTATCCGACAATCAGGTCGGGGGCGTTGTCCACATACGGGCCGGCGTAGACGGCGTCGCAGTCGAACATGCCGGTGATGCCGACTTTGCCGGAAGCTGGATCAACCAGGCCATCGAGCTTGCTGCGCAACTCTTCTTTTAGGGCATCCGCTTCTGCTCCGGCTTCTACGATGCCTTCGCGCTCGCGGCCTTTGATGTTCATATAAAGACCGTTCAGGCCCATGGTGTAGGCGCGGGTGCGCGACCAGTCCACGTCTTCGAACCAGTCTCCGCTTTCGCGCTTGCCGTCTTTCAGAACCAGGTAGCCGTTCTGATGCAGCCAGGCGTTCAGATTCATGCAGCGGTTGAAAGATCGGAAGCCGTGATCGGATATCACCAGCAGCAGGGTTTGATCGTCAATCTGCTGCATGACGCGTCCGATGAGGGTGTCCATGCGGTCGTAGAGATCCTGAATCACGCGTGGCTTCTGGTCTTGCGGAACATCGCGCACCGCGGGATGATCTTTGTCGAGGTAGCGCCAGAACATGTGCTGCACGCGGTCGGTGGTGTCGAAGACGCAAGCGCACAGGCCCTGCGGAGTTTTTTCCAGCGCGTCGAAGAACATGCGCTCGCGGTCTTCGTGATTGCCGTAGCACTGCGCCAGGAATGCCTGGTCGTCGAGCACTTCTTCGTTGAGCGCCCATGTATCTTCCGCGAGCCCGAGAGTGGCGTAGGGACCAAAAAGTTTCGCCAGATAAATCGAATAAGTCACGGGATGAGAAATCGGCAGATCAGGATGGCCGGGATCGATATTCACCGGCGTCACATAGACTTCAATCTCAGGAGATATTTCTTTCAGATAGAAACGGCAGATGCCGCGGGCGGTGAATCCCATGCCGGCTTTGAACTTCACCGGAATCCATTCCGAGTACTCGCCAACCTTGATGGTGAAAGTCTCGGAGTCGATCTCAATCCGCGCGCGGCCGCGGCCCACATCCGGGCGAATCTTGAAGTCGGCGCGCAGGTCGCTGCCCGTCCCCAGAGGATTTTCCGGACCGGGAATGTAGGAATGAAATCCGGAACCGTTCTTCTCGACGGGAATGCGGACCCCGCCTTCACGAAATCTGTCGCTGCTCGCACGCGTGGTGCAGAAACAAAATGTGCCCTGGCTTCCCTTCAGGTCAGGGACGCACATGCCGGAGAGCAACACGCCGGGAAACTTCTCCGGCGGAAAAGTTACCGGTACGCGAATGACCGAGCAGAAGACGCCCGCCTTGCCCAGCCAATGCCAGAAAGGCGTCCCCTTGCGCAGGCCTTTGACGTCGGACTTGCCCAGGGGTAGCGAATACTTGCCAATCTTCAGATGCCGTTTGGGCTCGCTGATCTGCGCCGAAGAAAGATAAGGGAGATAGTTCTTTAGATCGCGGGCCAGGAAATCATAAATATTGTGTTTGCCCGGATTCACTCCCGTTTGAAACGTGGACCACGCCACCGGAGAAATCGCGGGAAACGTCGTTCGTAGCGGACGAAACGTCCCGCTGTCCCGCAGCTTGGCGAGATTTGGTAACTTTCCTTCGCCCATAAAGCGGCTGGCGAGCTCGGGATCCATGCCATCGAATCCCACGATTACCACGCGTTTCACCTGCGCCTTGCCATAAGCCTTGCGCCGCCGGAACAGTCGCAAAAGTTGGCGAATGGGCCAGGTGACCAGCGCGTAGAACGAGTAAAGGAAGGCGACAAATATGGTCCAGAAAGATGACAGAACGGCGAATCCCGCGCCCGGGCCCGCATAAGCCTCGCTGCGCTGGGGGAATAGCAGCACCAGCCCGATGATCAACAGGAGGGCTGCGAACTGGCCGGGCCGCTTTCGTCGCACATAAAAGCCACTTCATACTTGAATTCCGAGCGCACTCTTGAAAATGAAGCCTGCAATCAACGAGACCACGAAAAACAGGACAATCCAGTTCCATTCCGTCCAGGCGAAGCGGATCTCGCGCGCAGGATAGTTGATGGCGATCGATTGCACAGGACTATTATCCGCCAGCGCCGGCTCGTCCGGACGTAAACATGCGCTCCCAGAAATTGTCTTTCAACCGCACGGGTGAAACCCGGGCCAAGCCCGGCGCCACAACAACCTGCTTCGAAACCGTCTGCCCGGCGGCTGCAATGTTGATGTCGTAATGGCCTGCGCGTTCGGCCACGACGCGCCACACTACTTCCTTATCTTTCGGAACATGCACGGCCGGGGCCGAGCTCGACAGCTCTGGAGGCAGTTGCAGTGAAGCTGCGTTGAACGCGGCCGGATCTTCGATTCGCGCCTCCACCAGAAAGCTCTGCGCCGGTTGCAGCGGCATCCAGCCGAAGTAGCGGTCCAGCTGAACGATCAGAAAAGTGATCGGCAGTATCGCGATCAAGAACGGCGTGAATGCCAGGCGGAGGTAGCTGCCGGTCCCGCGGAGAATCTTTCCATAGGCGCGCATCACCACCGGCAATTGGTCCTGAAACAAACGGACCGCCAGCAGGTGCGCCTTCAACCGGTCCTTGGCGCGGCCGATCGCTTTTTGATCGGAGGTATAGCGAAATACGATCACCATCAGAAATCCAATCACGATCGAAATCGCGAGTACCCACAGAAGAGGAACGTTTGTGGCGAAGTCGAAAAGTGCAGACCCGGTCGAGATGGAAGATGACACCATGAATGATTGGCAAGGAAGAATGGCGAGACGGCTAGTCGATGTAGCCCAGTCCCTGGAGCCGTTTTGTCACTTTCTCCTTGGTTTCGGTCCCGCCACCCTGGTCAGGCGACAGACGCTTCACTTCCTTCTCAATGGTATGCAGCACGAACTCATCGACAGATGCGTATCCGGAAGCCTCCGCGCACTGTTTCGCCTTTTCCAGCAGTTCGCCTTCAATCTTGATCTTTTGCGAGGACATTCGTCGCCTCCATTGGTCCTGACAGTTTGTTCCCGCGACACGTCAGCGGTTGGACGAAAACACCGAGTGTCCCATCATACCGCCCGGCTGGGGAATTCCAAATTGCGCGAAGATGGTGGGCGCAATGTCGGTCAAGGCCGGATTGGCTAAGTCAATCGGCCGATTGCTCAGCAGCACGCCCGGGACCAGCGTGTAATCCATACAATGGTCGCCGCTCCATGGATTCGTATTGTTCTCGAAAACGTCCGCAGGGAAGTTCCCCAGGATGGTTTGCCATCCCGCACGATAGCCGCGGTTGTAGCCCACTAGTAAATCCGGGCCCTGCGCTGCGTATGGACCCTGGTAAACTTCGCTGGCGCGATCGACGCGCGTAATTGCCGCCAGATTGTTCTGGGGATCGCGCACGGCCAGCAACTTGTCTTTAATCTCTCTTAACAGCGAATCGGCTGCTGCGCCCGGTTCAACAATTCCTTCGCGCTCCCGGCCTTTCAGATTCAGATAGAGACCATTCAATCCCAGGCCATAAGCGCGAGTGCGGCTCCAGTCCACATTCGCGAAGGCTTCACTCTGGTCAGAGTTGGGCTCGCTCCTCAACGTGATGTACCCATTGTTCAACAGCCAGGTGTTCAGATTGAACGACCGGTTATAGGGAGCGAATCCGTGGTCGGACAGCACCAGCAAGGTTGTGTGATCGTCTATACGCTGTAAAACTTCGCCCAACACCTGATCGATCTGCTGATAGAACTCGGGCAGGGCTGACCCATACTGGGCCGCCAGCGCGGCGTCGTATTCCGGATGCTGTGGATCGATCAACCGCCAGAACATGTGCGAATTCAGGTCAAGGCTGGAAAAATAAAAGAAGAACAGGCCAGAGCGAAACTTGGGAAACTCGGCGTCGAAAATCTGGCGATGTTCCGCCAAAACGGTTTTTGCCTGTTCCAGATATTCCTTGTCGTCGAGCACGCCCGCCGAGAGAGCCTTGGTGTCTTCGGAAATACCCTGGGTGTAGAACTCACCCACTGCTTCCGCAAGCTCGCGCGAGTAACTCTTGGGAGTGGAAAGCGGCAATGCGGGATCGGCGGGATCGATGTTGATCGGGGAAACGTACAACTCGAATCGCGGATGCGCCTGCTTCAGATAGAAGCGGCAGATCCCTTTCACGGTGCCGATAAATGGAATGAGCTGGAACTGAATATGGATCCAGTCGCTCCACTCTCCCTCGCGGAGAACAAATGTCTGGTCCTGCACCGAAAACTTTGCAACGGGCTCCAGAGGATCGACGGAGACGGTGAACGGCTCGAGCGCGGGCGGCGATCCTTTGCGAAACGTGTTGTCAGGACCGATCAGCTTTGCCGCCACCTGCGAGTCTTCCACCTGCACTGGAATAATCTGTCCTCCTTCAACTAGACCCGCAGCGGTCATAGGGTCGTCGGTATAGAAAGAGAATGTTCCGTAGCTGCCGCGCAAATCGGGCGTGCCCATGCCGGAAAAGGTGTGTCCCCTGGCTTTGACCGGAGGAAAATTCGACGGCATGAGTAGGACTGTGTTGGGCACGCCGTAGTCGTCCAGCGTTTCCCAGAATGCTTTCCCCTGGCGAAGCTGCTCGGCGGTGCCGCCTCCGATCGGGATGACCCAGTTCCCAAGATGAATGCCGTGCTTCGGCGGTTCCACGCGCGACGCCGAAAAATAAGGTTGCAGGGTCTTGGGATCGCGATGGATGAAATCAAAAATGCCGTGGCCGCCAGCGTTCATCCCGGTGATCAGGTTTGACCAGGCCACCGGACTCTGTGGCGGAATGCTGGTGGTCAGCAGGCGGAACGATCCCTTCTCGGCCAGAGCGGAAAAGTTCGGCATCTTGCCTTCGGCCATGAACTTCTTCAGAAGCTGCGGGTCCATCCCGTCGATGCCGAGAATGATGAGCTTCTGATTACCCTGCCATGTTCGGGGCTGGCAGGAAAGCAGAAGACCAGCCGCAGCGCCCACCAGCAGGAAAAGACCCAGGCTCCGGATTCGTAGAAGGCGCAAGGTAAGCTGTGATCCTCACTTCCATGATAGTCGATATTAATCGACTGTGTGGGCATGTGGCCGCGGGCGACTCGCCCGCGTGCGTCCGCCTTCTTCGACCGCTGCGGTAAACTTGACAGCATGTTCCGCCGGATTTTCCCCGCACTTCTATTTGCTCTTGTCGTCGCCAGTGCGGTTTCAGTGCATGCCGCCACCAAGCCGAATATCGTCCTCATCACTCTGGATTCGACGCGTGCCGATCGCATGGGCTTCCTCGGTTCGAAAGCGAGAATTACGCCGAACCTCGATGCGCTGGCCGGTCAGAGCATGGTGTTCGAGCAGGCTTATTCCCAGGCGCCGCTGACGGTGGTCTCGCATGCAACCCTGCTCACGGGAACTTATCCGCAGACTCACCGCGTCACCGAGTTCGGGGCCAGGCTGGCGCCCACGCTTCCCTTCATTCCCGACTTGCTCCGGGCAGGTGGATATCACACCGCTGCCTTCGTCGGTTCCATTGCACTCGATCCGAGAAACGGATCAGCTCCCGGCTTCGATCGCGGATTCACCGTGTACGACGCCGGCTTTCAACCGCCGCCGCAGGCACCAGGCAAACATAGCTCCATCGATCGGCCGGCGAGCGCAGGTCGTTGCTCGCGCCACCGCATGGCTGCCCCAGCACCCAAACGGGCCCTTCTTCCTGTGGGTGCATTTGAACGATCCCGGGGCCGCGTCCGCTACTTCCTACAACCTCTCAGTAGCCGCCGCGGATGCGGCAGTCGGAAAACTGATCGCGGTTTTGCGCGCCCGCAAATTGTACGACGACGCCCTGATTGTGATCGCGTCCGACCATGGCGAAAGCCTGGGCGCGCATGGCGAGGAAACCCACGGAGTCTTTCTCTACGATGAAACCATTCACGTGCCCCTGCTGCTGAAATCTCCCCAGAACCAAAACGCGGGAAAGCGGGTGCGCGGCCCGGGCCCGCCTGGTGGATGTTGCCCCCACCATTCTCGAAATCGCGGGAGTGCCAATTCCGTCGCAGATGCAGGGGCAGTCTTTGCTCCGAATCGCGAAGGCCAATGCCGATCAGCCGGTTTACTCGGTCAGCAATTTTCCGCAGCAGGCATTCGGATGGAGCGCGCTTGGAATCCTGGCGTGCCGGAAAATATCTCTACATCAAGGCGCCACGGCCCGAGCTCTATGATCTCTCGGCTGACCCCGGCGCCACGCGCAACCTGGCGCAAACTTCCAAAGCCACGCTGGAAACTATCGCCGGCCAACTGGATGCGTTCGACCGGCGTTTCAACGATCCGCGCGGCGCTTCCGGGGCGTCCGAGCTTACTTCGAGCGAAATGCAAAAGCTGGCATCGCTGGGTTATGTCGGCCTGCAGAAATCACCCATTCCCACAAGCGCGGCAGCAACCGGAGTCGATCCAAAAGATGAGATTGCAACCGCAAATAAAATACTTGTCCGCCCTCGCGCTGCTGAACGACGGAAAGCCAGAGAGGGCCGTGGCAATCCTGCAACCCGTCCGGGCGGACACCAGGATGTATCTGGCGCAGTTTGTCATGGGAGCGGCGCTGGCGCGCCAGCAGCAGTATCCGCAGGCCATCGAGTACTTGCACCGCGCCATCGAGCTCCAGCCCGATTCGACCTGGGCGCACTACGAGATGGGTTCCAGTCTCCTGAAGACCGGCGATTACAAAACCGCGGTGGTTCACCTGGAAATTGCGTCCAGCCGGCTGCCAGACTTTGCGGAGGCCCACTTCCCTTCTGGCGCAGGCCTACGAGCATCTGGGCCGGGCCGAGGACGCGAAGCGCGAACGCTCAAAGTCGACTGTTCCTCAGGGAACGAAGCCCTGATTTCGACCATCCACGCCAAACCTTCTGCTCCCCGGCGTTCTCGAAATAATTCTATAATGTCTATTGTTTTAGTAGACTTATATCGTGATGTTGACGTATACTATTTTCCGATGGTTACCCGCCACATCTCCAAGACCTGTACCTGTACGTGCTGTCGTTGCACGTGTTGCAGTCGTCGTGGGCATGGGGATGGAATGTAGCCAGAGCAAAACATTCAATTTCTCAAGCGGCCCACGAATCGGAATCGTGGGCCGTTCGCTTTTTACGGCCGTGACGCCGGGTTCGTGGGGCCGCCTGAAACTTCAAAGGGGAAGGTAATGCAGAGGAAGGTTTTGGTGGCTGCGGGGCTGCTGCTGGCGGGGCTGCTGCTCCTGTTTTCGATTCAGGGGCGGGCGCAGGGCGGCCAGGTGTCGTTGCTGAACGTCTCGTACGACCCGACGCGCGAGCTGTATCAGGATTTCAACCAGGCCTTCGCGAAATACTGGAAGGCAAAGACCGGCCAGACGGTCACGGTCGAGCAATCGCATGGCGGCTCCAGCAAGCAGGCCCGCGCGCGTCATCGACGGATTGCAGGCTGACGTCGTCACCCTGGCCCTGGCCTATGACATCGACGCCATCTCCCAGAACGCCGGATTGCTGCCTGCGGACTGGCAAAAGCGGCTGCCGCAGAACAGCACTCCCTACACTTCGACCATCGTCTTCCTGGTGCGCAAAGGCAATCCCAAGCACATCAAGGATTGGGACGACCTGGTGAAGCCGGGAATTTCAGTGATCACGCCCAATCCCAAGACCTCCGGCGGGGCGCGCTGGAATTACCTTGCCGCCTGGGCTTACGCGCTCAAGCAGCCCGGTGGAAACGAACAGAAGGCGCAGGACTTCGTGAAGCGCCTGTATAAGAACGTCCCGGTGCTCGATTCCGGAGCGCGCGGCTCCACCACAACTTTCGTGCAGCGCGAAATCGGCGACGTGCTGCTTGCCTGGGAGAACGAGGCTTTCCTGTCGATCCGGGAACTCGGCCCGGACAAGGTTGAAATCGTCGTGCCTTCGCAAAGCATTCTGGCCGAGCCGCCGGTGTCGATCGTGGACAAGGTGGTGGACAAGAAAGGCACCCGGAACCGTGGCCCAGGCCTATCTCGAGTACCTGTACACGCCCGAGGGCCAGGAAATTGCCGCCAGGAATTACTATCGCCCGCGGCTTGATTCCGTGGCGAAAAAGTATGCCTCGACATTTCCGAAGATAAAGCTTGTGACCATCGACGAAGTTTTCGGGGGCTGGCAGAAGGCCCAGAAGACGCACTTTGCCGATGGCGGAGTGTTCGACCAGATCTATCAGCCCAATCAGTGACTATGGCTTTCACTTTCAAAAAACGCAGCAACCTGCCGGGCTTCGGGCTGGCCCTGGGCTTCACCGTGTTGTATCTCAGCCTGATTGTCCTGATCCCGCTGGCCGCGACGTTTCTGAAAGCCTCAGCGCTCAGCTGGGCACAGTTCTGGCACATCGCCGCCTCTCCGCGCGCCGTGGCTTCCTATCGCCTGACCTTCGGGGCGTCGCTGATCGGCGCTCTGGTCAATCTGGTATTCGGAGTCCTGGTGGCGTGGGTGCTGGTCCGCTACAGCTTTCCCGGCAAACGGATTTTTGATTCGCTGGTGGATCTCCCGTTCGCCCTGCCGACCGCGGTTGCCGGCATTGCACTGACCACGATCTATGCCCCCAACGGCTGGCTCGGCCGGCCGCTGGCTTCCATCGGAATCAAGTCTGCCTACTCTCCGCTGGGCGTCGCCATCGCGCTCACTTTCATCGGACTGCCGTTTGTAGTCCGAAGCGTGCAGCCCGTTCTCGAAGACATGGACAAAGAACTTGAGGAAGCGGCGGCCAGTCTGGGAGCCAGCCGCTGGCAGACTTTTTCCCGGGTGGTGCTGCCCACAATTTTGCCCGCTGCGCTGGCCGGCTTCGCCATGGCGTTTGCGCGCGCCGTCGGCGAATACGGCTCCGTGGTATTCATCTCGGGCAACATGCCGATGAAAACTGAAATCACGCCGCTGCTGATCATCACCAAGCTCGACCAGTACGACTATGCCGGCGCAACGGCGATTGCGGTGGTCATGCTGGTGTTCTCGTTGATCTTGCTTCTGCCGATCAATCTTTTGCAGAAGTGGAGCAGCAGCCGCGAGGAGAAGACGACTGAATTGATTCCGGATGTGATCGAGAAATAGCCGATGGCATCAACCACACTCGCTGCAGGAAAATTTCCGGCAACCCGCCGGGCCGCGACCGCCGCAACCGGCGAGTCCGTCGCCGTGCGCTGGATCCTGATCGGCGTCGCGGTATTGTTTCTGGCGCTATTCATCTTCCTGCCGCTGGCGATTGTCTTCTCCCAGGCGTTTGCCAAAGGGATTGGCGCCTATTGGGCGAGCCTGCGCCAGCCCGATGCGCTGGCGGCGATCCGGCTGACGCTGCTGGCGGCGGGCATCGCCGTGCCCCTGAATCTTGTGTTTGGAGTGGCTGCCGCCTGGTGCATCGGAAAATTTGAGTTTGTCGGCAAGAGCCTGCTGATCACGCTGATTGATCTGCCATTTTCGGTCTCACCGGTTGTTTCGGGCCTTGATCTTTGTTCTGCTCTTTGGTTTGCAGGGACTGCTGGGGCCGTGGCTGGCGCGCCACGACCTGCAGATCATCTTTGCAGTGCCGGGAATCGTTCTGGCGACGATCTTCGTGACCTTTCCCTTTGTGGCCCGCGAGCTTATCCCGTTGCTGCAAGCGCAAGGGCAGGAGGAAGAAGAAGCGGCTCTCGCCCTGGGCGCCAGTGGCTGGCAGACTTTTTTCCGGGTGAGCCTGCCCAACATGAAATGGGGACTGCTCTATGGCGTGATTCTCTGCAACGCCCGCGCTATGGGCGAGTTCGGCGCGGTTTCGGTGGTGTCCGGCCATATTCGCGGACGCACCAACACCATGCCCCTGCACGTCGAAATTCTATATAACGAATACCAGTTCTCCGCCGCGTTTGCGGTGGCGTCCCTGCTGGCCTTGCTGGCCCTGACCACCCTGCTGGTGAAAACGGTGGTCGAATGGAGAGCGCGGCGTCAGCGGGCGGAATCCGCGCGCCGGGAACGAAGAAGGGCAAATCGCATGAGTATCGAAGCCAAAGGTATCACCAAAAATTTCGGACACTTCACCGCCCTCGACCACGTCGATCTCAAGATTCCATCCGGCGAGCTGGTGGCGCTTTTGGGACCGTCCGGCTCGGGGAAGACGACGCTTCTGCGCATTATCGCCGGGCTGGAATTCGCCGATTCGGGGACCATTCTTTTTGATGGCGAGGACACGACTCACCGCACCGCCCGCGACCGCCGCGTGGGCTTCGTCTTTCAGCATTACGCGCTCTTCCGTCACATGACCGTGTTCGAGAACATCGCCTTTGGACTCAAAGTTCGTCCGCGAAGTGTGCGCCCATCGAAAGAGCAGATCCACGCCAAGGTCCACGAACTGCTTGCGTCTGATCCAGCTGAAGAATCTGTCCGGCCGGTATCCCTCTCAGCTCTCCGGAGGCCAGCGCCAGCGGGTCGCGCTGGCGCGCGCCCTGGCCGTTGAACCCAGCGTCCTGCTGCTCGACGAACCGTTCGGCTCGCTGGACGCGAAGGTCCGGCTCGAACTGCGCCGTTGGCTGCGCCAGTTGCATGACGAGGTTCACATCACCAGCGTGTTCGTCACCCACGATCAGGAGGAAGCGCTCGAAGTCTCCGATCGCGTCGCGGTGATGAACGAAGGCCGCATCGAGCAGGTCGGCAGCCCGGACGATGTCTACCATCACCCGCTCACGCCTTTCGTTTACAACTTCCTCGGCAATGTGAACCTGTTCCACGGCCGGATTGACGAGGAAACCCCAGCTATCCACGATGCCGCCACGGGAGACCTGGTCTACGTGCGCCCGCACTTGCTGGAGATTCAGCGCCAGCCCAATGGCGGCAGCAACTTTCGCGCCGTCATCAAGCACATCAATTCCGCTGGCCCCATGGTGAAGATCGAGGCGCTCAGCGAGTGGGGAGCGCCGGTCCAGGTCGAGTTGTCGCAGGAGAAATTCCGGGAACTTCAGCTCGCCAAAGACGAAACGGTGTTCATCATCCCCAAAGAGCTGAAGGTATTTCAAAAAAAGGCCATCTAGCCGGCACAACCCCAGACTACCTGGGGACAGCCGAGGGCGGCGGTCTCCACGTGGTCTGTGGTGGAATTCACAGCCTGCGGTGGCCGCGCCATTAAGGAGCAGAAGCAGGTGAAAGTAAAGGATCTGGGCGATTCATGCGCTCTGCGGCCCTCCGGTGGCGAGCAGATGCTGGATCTTCTCCAGCCGTTCCTCGGCGTGCCCGGCCGAGACCCCGTTCTTGTGACTCATCATGATCAGCTTCACCGAAACCAGAAACACTCCGCACTCCTGCAGCAGCTCGTGAGTGAATCCCTTAACGAACAGAGCAATGATGAAAAGCGCCAGAGTAAGAACAATTACCACCATCGATAAGGGATCGAAGTAACTCCACACCGGCTTGGACATCTTTTCCTCCTTTTTTCGAGCCCACCCGCCAGCCAAGCACCCCAGCAACCAGCGATGATAGCGGAAGCCGTCTCCGCCAGCCCGGAACGCCGCGCCCAATCCCCGGTTTGCCCGCCATCTTTCGTTACCTTTGTACTCTTTCGCCGCGGCTCAAGGTATAGACACTATGAACGGGCGTGGTGCGCGCCCAAGCCAGGCCGAAAGCTGGCAACTGCTTGCAACCAAATGCGATGAGCCAGGAACCATACAAGCTGTACCGGACCATTGCCCGCGTGGGAAGCGGGTTGTTGCTGCTCCTGGGCGCCCTGGTATTGCTCGGCTGGCTCTGGAATATCGGCATTCTCACCAGTGTCCTTCCGGACCGCATCACGATGAAGCCGAATACCGCGATCGGCTTCCTGTTTCTGGGCCTGGCTCTTTTCCTGTTGGCCGGGACCCGAAAGACTCGCAACACTCAACTCTGGTGCGCCGCCTGCGCAGCGGTAGTGATCCTGGCGGGACTGCTTACGTCGTCCGAATATTTCTTTCATGCGGATCTGGGGATCGACCAGTGGCTGTTCAAGGACCCGGCGCAATTTCCCTATCCCGGCAGAATGGCTCACATCACGGCATTCACCTTCTGCATTGCCGGGTTGAGCGTCTTACTGTTGGCCCTTTCTGAAAAGCGGGCCACCATCTCCCAGGCGCTTGCGGCCACCACCGGCCTGGGTGCGATCTTCGCCATCATCGGATACTTGTACGGCGTGCCCCTGCTGTACGGCTCCATCGAGTACACCTCCATGGCCCTGCATACCGGGGCTGGCTTCCTGGTCGGCTCTCTTTCTATTCTTTTCTGCCGTCCTGACCTGGGCCTGATGTCGGTGCTGACCAACCCCTATCCGGGCGGCTGGCTGGCCCGCAGACTGCTGCCCGTGGCCGCGCTTGCCCCCGCGGGACTGGGGGCCGTCTGCATCCACAGCCGGTTGTTTTCGAGCGACGTGCGGCTGAACATCGCGTGTCTGGTGGTCAGCCAGATGGTGTTGTTTATGGCCCTGGTGTGGGTCCTGGCCTTCGTGCTCAATCGCGCCGAGGCAGAAAAGGCAAGCGCTCAGGATGCCCTGGCCCGGTCCGAAAAGCTCCTGCTGCAATCCCAGAAAATGGAAGCTATCGGTCTGCTCGCGGGCGGCGTGGCTCACGACTTCAACAACCTGCTCGCCGTCATTAATGGCTACAGCGACCTGCTGCTCGAGCGTCAGGATCTGCCGGACTCCGATCGCCGCAGCCTCGAGCAGATCAAGCAGGCAGGGAGCAGCGCGGCGTCGCTCACCCGCCAGCTGCTGATGCTCAGCCGCCAGCAGGTGATCGAGCCCGTGGTGCTCAATATCAACCAGACCGTCGGCAATCTGGACAAAATGCTCCGCCGCCTGATCAAGGAGAACATCCAATTCTCGTTTGTTCTGGATCCCCAGTTGGACCGGGTAAAAGCCGACCCCGGGCAGATCGAACAAATCATCTTGAATCTGGTGGTCAATGCGCGTGACGCCATGCCGAACGGCGGGACGCTGCGCATCCAGACCAAGAATGTAGAGAAATCGGCCGCTCAAGCGGGCCCCGGGGCCTCGCCCAGCCGCTTCGTGCTGCTGGAAGTGACCGACACCGGGACCGGCATGGACCAGCAGACCCAGGCCCATATCTTCGAACCATTCTTCACGACAAAAGCCGTAGGCAAGGGAACCGGTCTGGGGTCTGGCGACCGTCTATGGGATCGTGAAACAGAGCAACGGCCACATCGAAGTCCAGAGCACGCTGGGTCGCGGATCGTCGTTCCAGATTTTTCTTCCTGCCGAGGCCCAGGCATGCGCCGTCGTCGAGCCCGGCAAAGAAGCGACCGAAACGCCTTTCTCGGGGGAAACCATCCTCGTGGTCGAAGATGCCGCACCGCTGCGCGACCTGATTTGCCAGGCCTTGAATGTCTCCGGTTGCAATGTGTTGTCGGCGCCCGAGGCCCAGGAAGCTTTGCGCATCCTCAACCAGCAAAAAGGTGTGATTGACCTGCTGATCACGGACGTCATCATGCCGGGAATGAATGGCCCGGCTCTGGCCAAACAAGTCCGCGCCCTGCGCCCCGAAACCAAAATCCTCTACATGACCGGTTACAGCGGCGAGTTTGTTCGCTCGGATATGCTGATTCCGGGAGTGTCTTTTATCCAGAAGCCTTTCACCCCCGCCGACCTCCGCCGCAAGATTCGCAAAATGCTGGCCGACAAGCCAGCCTCCGCCACCAAAGCCGCAGCCGCAGGCAACGCCGGCTGACCACAGACCACGTGGGGACAGCCGCCCTCGGCTGTCCAGTCGAGCGCAGCTCGACAGGTTCTTGCCGCAGCGAAACGACAGCGCAGGTCCGCTCCCGCCCGGACAGATGAGGACATCTGTCCCTACGTGGTTCGTGGAACATTCCGGTATACTTTGCCAACTCTAACTGCTGGAGATTGCCGCCATGTCAAGTGTCCGGTTGTTATTTGCCATTATTCTGTCCTTCGCCAGCCTGGCATCCGCCGACACGGTGGTTTTGCGAAATGGGAGCAGTTACCTCGGCCGGCTCCAGGGTGGCGCCATCACCTTCGCGGATGCGCAAGGCGTCAAATATGAATTCCCCGAGCACGATGTGCAGTCGCTGGTCTTCGGTCCTGCGGGCGATGTGGTGACGCTGCAAAGTGGCAAGAGCTATTCCGGCCACTTCACCGGAGCGAACCCCGTCGCCTTTCAAGATGCGCAGGGAATCCAGTACCAGTTCCCGCTCAGCGATCTCGACGCCATCATCTTCAACCACGCCGGAACTATCCCCGCGCCCAGAGGCGCGAAGGTGATTCCCGCCGGTTCCGACCTCTCCGTTCGCACCAACGAAACCGTTGATTCGACAAACGCATATCAGGGCCAAACCTATTCCGCCATGATCACGGAGGACGTGCTGGACACGGCTGGCGTGGTAGCGATTCCCGCGGGATCGGCGGCCCAGCTGTTGGTCCGCAATACTTCCTCTGGCGGCGCGGTGCACAGTCCGGAATTGGTCCTCGATTTATATTCGGTCACGCTGGATAAAAAGCAGTACACGGTGGTCACCTCGGACGTGGACGAATCCAACCGGAAAGGTATGGGCGCGAATCGCCGCACGGCGGAGTTCCTGGGCGGCGGTTCCGCGCTTGGCGCATTGATGGGAGGCTTGTTCGGCGGGGGCAAAGGCGCGGGCGTCGGAGCGCTCGCCGGCGCCGGCGGTGGTTTTGTCAGCCAGGTCTTCACCCGGGGAAAAGAAGTCAAGGTCCCGGCGGAGAGCACTTTGAGATTTCGCCTCGAAAAGCCGCTGGTTTTGCAGCCTGCTCCCTGACATGCCTCAGGTTCAATGCAAGGCAATGCTGTTCGATCTGGATGGCGTCCTGATCGACTCCACTCGCGCCGTCGCCCGGGTCTGGAGTCGCTGGGCGGTCGAGCATGGCTTTGATCCCGACCAGGTGGTGACGCGGGCCCACGGCCGTCCCAGCCTCACCACCGTCCGCGAATATCTGCCCAACGCCGACCACGCCGCCGAGAACCGCGAAGTCGAGCGCCGCGAAATGGAAGACCTAGAGGGCGTGGTGCTCCTCCCTGGTTCGGCGCGGCTGCTGGCTGAATTGCCCCCGGACCGCTGGACCATCGTCACTTCCTGCACCCGGCCTCTGGCCGAGACGAGACTCCGGGCAGCGGGACTGCCTGTCCCCGAACGCATGGTCACTTCGAACGACATCACCCAGGGGAAGCCGCACCCCGAGCCTTATCTGAAAGGCGCCTCCGTACTCGGATTTTCCGCGGCAGATTGTGTTGTGGTGGAAGACGTGCCCGGCTGGCATTCGTGCCGGCAAGGCATCCGGCGCGAGTGTCATTGCCTTCCGCACCACGGTTAAAGATCCCGAACTCGTCGCGGCCGGAGCCGACTGGGTGCTCAACAATTGCAGCGACATTGCCGTGGCGAGCATCAGTCGCACCCTGATTCTTAATCCCCACACCACGTAGGGGCGATGTCCTCATCTGCCCAGTCGAGCGCAGCTCGACAGGTTTCACGTACGAAACGGAGTTTCGCTCCGCCGGGCGACGAGGGCGTCCGCCCCTACGGTTCGTGGCGCTTCCACCTTTGCCGGTGGGATAATGGCGGCAAGGAGATCTCCCCATGACCGATCCCAAGCCCGCACTCACCCGCCGCGAGTTCCTGGAAACCGCCGCCGGCGTCACCGTGGCCGGCACTCTGCTGCCTCGCGTATGGGCCGCCGAAATCAAGAATGGCATTCCCTATCGGACCCTGGGCAACACCGGCGAGAATGTCTCCTGCATCGGCCTCGGCGGATATCACATCGGCAACCAGAGCGACGAGCAGGAAAGCATCCGCATCATTCGGACCGCGCTCGACGAAGGCATCAATTTCCTCGACAACTGCTGGGACTACAACGGCGGCGCCAGCGAAGTCCGCATGGGCAAGGCGCTGCGCGACGGATACCGCAAGAAAGCTTTCCTGATGACCAAGCTTGACGCCCGCACTCGCAAAGGCGCCGCCAGCCAGATTGACGAGTCGCTGCGCCGCCTGCAGACCGACACCATCGATCTGCTGCAGTTCCACGAAGTGATTCGCGACGACGATCCCGAACGCATCTTCGCCCCCAACGGCGGCATGGAGGCCGTCGTCGAAGCCAAACAAAAAGGCAAAGTCCGCTACATCGGTTTCACCGGACACAAGAGCCCGGAATTTCACCTGAAAATGCTGAACACCGCCTTCGCCCACAATTTCACGCTGAACTCCGTGCAGATGCCGCTCAACCTGATGGACGCCCACTACGACAGCTTCGAAAAGAAAGTGCTCCCCGTGCTGGTGAAGCACAACATCGGAGTGCTGGGCATGAAGCCCATGGGCGACGGCTTGATCCTCAAGAGCAAAACCGCCGAGCCGGTCGAGTGCCTCCAGTACGCCCTCACGTTGCCGACCAGCGTGGTCATCACCGGCTGCGATTCTCTCCCCATCCTGCAACAGGCGCTGAAAGTGGCACGGACTTTCAAGCCGCTGAGCGGAGAGCAGATCGCCGCTCTGCTGGCTCGCACCGCGCCGGTCGCCCAAAAGGGCGAATGGGAGCTTTACAAGACTTCACACAACTTCGATGGGACGTATCAGAATCCGCAGTGGCTGGATTAGCTTCTACCGGCCGCGCGCCGGCGACGCGATCGGAGCCCAGTTGTATCGGCTACGATGGTGGCCGATATAATTGCCCGCATGTATACGCCTCAGGCTGGAATCTTCGCTCTGGGAACGCCCTCGCATGCGTACCTGGAGTTTGACATTCTGGACGCAAAGAAGCATATGCAGATTCGGAAGCAAAGAGAGGCACGCTCGTGGCGTGCCTCTCGTGTGCTGGAATCCGACTCCGCCGGTCTTTGCTGGCCCTCTGCCAGCTTCCTACTTTGCCGGGAGGACGTAGCTAAGCTCGGGTTCGTACTTCCACATGCTCCATTCCGTGCTCTCGATCAGCGGCGACAACTTGGCCTGAAACGCTTTGAATTCGGAAGCACTCATCGCCTTCTCCACGCCAATCGGTCCATCCAGTTCTCCCCAGCCGCTTACGCCTAAGTAGCTGTGGATTTCATTCGACGGCGTTCCGAAGCGGGCCACGGCCACTCCGTAATCGGTGGCACCGGACTTCTTCATGGCCGGCACAATCTGATCTCGGAAGAGGGCTTTGAGGTCATCCATCTTGCCGGAGACGACGCGTGTCCGGCCGACTCGGACATAGGGTGGAATCTCCTTCGAACGAATCATCATGTCGGGCTGCATTTCGTCAATCCAGGTTTCGAGGCTGTCGGTCACCGTGTCCAAACGGGCAAACATCCTTGCCATGTCGGCTTCGACGGACTGCAGTTTCGGATCCTGCTCACCCAGTTGCTTCCACTTAGAGGAATACCAGACGACCGCATGTTGCGACGGCCCACTTTGCGATTCCCAGACAGTGAATCCCTGGTCGGACCCTGCTTTTTTCACCAACGCTGCATAGTCTTTGACGGCCGCCTTCCAGCTGTCCTCTTGGCCCATTTTCACCCTTACGAACAGCACCGTGCGGATGTTGCCCTGTGCCCAAGACGCAGCGCAGAAAGTTGTCAATGCAAGCGCAGCCAGTAAGCAGCCGCGCCAGGGAAAAGATTTTTTCATGGGTAGTCTCCTTGGCCTCGCGAACGCGAATCGCACCCTTCGACCGCCGGAAACAATGGATTGTGTTGGTGCTGAGGCGACGCAAGTATACACGCTGTCCGTAAAAACCACGGGTGAGTGTCGTTAATAGGCGTTTACACTAACCATCAGGCATTCTCTTCCGCCAACATCGCCGCCCGCCGCACCGCCGCAATCTCTTTCTGCAGGCGGTTGATTTCCTCTTCACTCTCGCGCAGATAAGCCTGATGCCGCTGCTGGAAAAGCGCCAGATTGCGGCTGGCCGGCCGGGCCGCGGTCGAGAGCGAGGTGGCGAATTCCACCCCAAAGCAATAACCGTCCCGGCTGCGAATCGTCCCTTTTACGCGGGAGTAGGGCGCCGGCAACTCGACCTCGAGCGGATCGCCGGGCTGCAGGTTAATTCCAGCACACAAGGCCAGGCCGCCTTTGCTGATTTCGGTGAGCCGCCCCGGGACGAAGACTTTGGATTCCCCATCGCGCAGAACCACCAGGACTTGCAGATCGACCGGCTTTCGCGGCCAACGACGCGTATTAGCGGGGGAAGGCTCCATTCAGAGGGTAACGTTAGATGCGGACCCATGTGTTCGATCCAGTATGGAACGGACCCGAAAGAGGAGGAGATTACGGAAGTGGCTGTACGACGCGTCCACGTTTGGTACCGCTGTCAGCCTGAGCGGACGAACGATTCGCTTGCGAAGCGATTCGCCGTCAGTTCGAAGGACCCCTGACATGGCAATGGACCGGTCGGCTATAGGGGTCCTTCGACTCGCATGAAAGTTCGCCGAGCGAACTTTCCTCTCCGCTCAGATGACAACTATCTGAACAACAGCCCGCTGAACTCCGCCAGGTTCCGCCGCCAGACCATCCATACATGCCCGCCCGGGGTTTCAATGCCCGTGTTTTGGACGCCCTGGGAATCGAGCCACGCCCGCACCTTCCGGTTCGCAGCGATCAGGCCGTCGTCGGTCCCGCACGAGATCCACAGCACGCGCAGTTTCTGATTGGCTTTTGCGTCGAGCCCGGGAAACTGCGCATTGAAATCTTCCGTCAGACCCTCCCGAACTGAAGGCGCCCACCCAGGCAAACTTGTCCAGATTGTTCAGTCCGGTCAACAGAGACTCCGCGCCGCCCATCGACAATCCCGCAATCGCCCGCGAGTTGCGGTCTTTGGACACCCGGTAGGCCGCTTCCACCTGCGGCATCACTTCGGTGAACAGGGCCTGGATGAACCGGTCGTAGTTCTTCTTGCGGAGTTCAGGAGCGAACGCCCGCGGTCCCGGCACCACGATCTCGGGCGCGCCATAGCCCAGCGGCATCACCATGACCATTGCCTTGGCCTTGCCCTGCGCGATCAGATTGTCGAGGATGACATTCGCCCGCCCCACCGCCGTCCACCCACTGGCGTCATCGCTGAACCCGTGCAGCAAATAGAGCACCGGATAAGCTCTTCTTCGCCCGCGGATCGTAGCCGGGCGGCGTGTAAACGTAAAAGTCCCGCTGATCGCCCACCACGCCAGACTTATAGAAATGATGATGGACCAGGCCGTGGGGCCCGTCGCCAATCTCCCACGGCAACGAAGCCGGCCCCGGCACGTGCACCTGGCTCGTAGGTGTGCAGCAGGTTCGGTTTCATCAAGGGATTGGAAGGGTCAATCAGACCCGACGCCGTCGGCGACAAATGAGTAGCCATAGAAATCCGGCGTCAGCGGCGCGGTGGTCAAGCTCCAGACGTCCCTGATCGTCTTTCTGCATAGGCGCAGGCTTCGCGCCCTCCAGCGCCAGCATCACCTCGTGCGCGTTCGGATCTCGAAACCGGAAGGTAACGCTGTTGTCCGCGTGGACCTCGGGACTGGTTATGACCGGTGGCGCGGGCGGTTGCGCCTGAGCTCCAGCCGGCCGCGGCCACAGCAAGAGCAGGAATGACGCCAGGAGTGTGCGTTTCATGAATGTCTTTTGCGCGATGTTTCAGATCGGGGACCCGCTTTCGGGACGTGAGTATAAACGAAATGTAGGCGCGAGTGCCCGCGCTCGTGCGGCGCCATCGCGGCGCTGACTGGGCATGCACAAGCCCTTCGTACCGGAGCTTCGTGGAAGCGTGCTGGTGTGGAGTTTCGAGGCTAGCGCCATCGCCCAAGCGGGAATATTTCAGAGCAGTTGACCATGTTAAGGTTTCACAGTGCAGGAGGAGCGAGCCAAGCGGCTATTTGAATTTGACCTAGTGGAGGCTCTTCGCGGAGTCGAGTGGCGCCGCGCGCCACACTTCCAGCCAAACCTGGTTGAGTCGAAGCCGATCGCGGTCTACTATGCTTCGGGGGAAAATTGCCATGAAGCAATCCGTCAGCCGCCGTCAGTTTCTCCAGGCCAGCGCCATCGCCGGCGCCGGACTCGCCTTGCCGAAAAGCCTGCTTGCCGCCGAAGAAAAAATCCGTTCTCATCTTCACCAAGTCTTCGGGCTTTGAGCACGAGGTGATTAAGACCATCGACGGACAACCCAGCATCCTGGAAAAGGCGGTCAAGACCCTGGGCGAGCAACATGGCTTTGACATCACCGCCACCAAGGACGGACGCGTCTTCGATTCCCCCGACTTCCGCAAATATTCCGCGGTGCTCTTCTTCACCACCCTGGATCTGACCAAGACCGGCACGGACGGGAATCCGCCCATGTCGCCGGCGGGCAAGCAGGCGCTGCTGGACGCCATCCATGGCGGGCTGGGCTTTGTCGGAGTCCATGCCGCCGCCGACACTTTTCATACCGAGCCCGACCCGGCAGACCTATCCAACCGTTACATCGCCCACGGCGAGAATTCCGATCCGTATCTGAGAGATGCTGGGCGGCGAGTTCATCACTCATGGCAGCACGCCCCGGCTGCAGGCCGCCAACCTCATCGTCGAGGACGCGAAATTCCCCGGCCTCGAAGGCGTGACCTCGCCCGTCAACTTGACCGAAGAATGGTATTCGCTGAAGGATTTTGCCCCCGATCTGCACGTGATTCTCGCGCTCGACACCGCGGGCATGAAAGGCGAGCCCTATCAGCGCGCTCCCTATCCCGCCACCTGGGCGCGGATGCACGGCAAAGGACGCGTCTTCTACACCGCGATTGGCGACCGTCCGGAAAACTGGTCGAACTCGTTTTTCCTGAATCTGCTCGGCGGCGGAATTCGCTGGTCCATCGGCGACGCCAAAGCTTCGCTGACTAAAAATCTGGCGCAGGCCACGCCCGGCTACGCCGAGATTCCGCCGAAGTCTCCTGCCAGGACGTAGCGATCCGGTCCCGAACGGACTGAAAATATCCGCCTTCGAACCTCACCGGGACGCCTTGCGTCCGTCTAAACCCTGGGCTCGAGGGGGCATTCATGAGGACGTTTTTTCTGATGGCGGTATTGCTGCTTCCTGGCGTGGCTGGGGCCCAAGCCGATCGCACCGACCAGATTATTCAGAAAGCCGTCACCGCCATGGGCGGCCTGGACCGCATTCATGCCATCCATAGCCTGGTGTTCAGGGGCTTTCACTACGAGGGAAGCTATAAGCAGGAATTCGCCGGCAGCAAGACGGGAGACGCCGTGCTGATCCGCATGCGGCCGGGCGCGCGCCTGGTAGGTTGCCGCCCGGAAGTGCCGGCCTGCGGTGGGCAATGGAGCCGCATCGTCGAGGCCTTCGACGGACAACATGGATGGGAACTCAACTGGCCCAAGCAGCGGCTGGTGAAAACCGTCAACAAGGCGGAACGCGCGCTGCGCTGCGGAGCCCAGTTTGATTTTCTTTTCATCGACTACAAGCAGCGCGGATTTCACGCCGCTTATCTGGGCCGCAAGACGGTTTTGGGGAAGGAAGCCGAAGCGGTTCAGGTCGATCAGGAGGGCTGCTCCTCGGCCGTTTACTTTTTCAATCCCAGAAATTTTCAGCTGTTGATGACTCAGTTGACCATTCCCATCCATGCCCGGGGCGATGCCGTGGAGACCGTTGCCGTCTACAGACAGTTCAAGGTTGTGGATGGAGTTCGTTTACCCTCCCGCTCCGAGGAAGTGAATCTTAAGACCGGCGAAGTAATCGGCGGCGGTGAATGGACTTCGATTGCGGCCAACACCCTGCATGATCCGAAGATATTTGAACCGCCCTCGGTCCATCCCACGGGCATCACTACCGTTGTGCTGGAGATGCTGCACGCGGCGGACGAGGCAACCCCGGAACAGATGATGTCGGCCTACTCCAAATTCCGCGCGACCAGCGAAGGACGGCAGGCGGACGTGACCTACGATATGAACTGGCTGGGCTACGAGTTGCTCAAGGTCGACAAGTACGATCACGCCCTGGCGGTGTTTCACCAGATCATCGCTGAGAACCCCAACTCTGCCGAGGCTTATGGGAACCTGGGCGAAGCCTACCTGCAGCAGCACGACAAGGGGAATGCCATTTCCGCATTCCAGCGCGCAGTCGACCTGGGATTGAAAGGCGATGACGTCCCCCGAAAGCTGGCTGCGCTACGCCGCCAGGAATAGGCTTCTTGGCCCCAACCAATGGGAAAGATGCCGATTTGCCATGGCGATCTAAGGTAGTGGCTGAAGTGCGCGCTTCAAGCGCCGCGTCATCTGATTGAGCATTGGCCCGTAGTTGTGTCAGGACGGCGGCATTGAAAGCGCCGCAATCTTCGGACTAAAGCCCCAGATGACGCCACTTCGGAATGCATTGCACTTCGCCGTCCAACCTAAATGATTGTTTGACACCCCCCTGTTTCTAGCCTAAGCTGGCCTCGACGACCCCGGAGTCGTGTCGTTCTCCTAAGTCTCCTGCCTTCCGATCCTGCCAGGCAGAGCGCGCTGACTGGTCCCAATTCTGTAAGGCGCCAGAAGATCAAGCGTCTCACCAAGAACACAACGCACGTGGATGCGTGTTCCGCTAGTGACTCGTGAAACTGTTCGGAGAAATCCGCAGTACGAAGGAGCACTGCGCGTGAACGTTCACCTGATTAACCCGAGTCACGTCTCGTTCGGGACTGCGGTCATCACCCCTCGTTGGCAGTATGTTCT
Organism: Terriglobia bacterium; assembly: GCA_963816025.1. Classification (GTDB taxonomy): domain Bacteria; phylum Acidobacteriota; class Terriglobia; order Terriglobales; family Acidobacteriaceae; genus JAIQFF01. The sequence continues at coordinate 133,975 of CAWFJA010000023.1, read as the reverse complement.
TGCCGGCGCCACCCCCAAAGATCTTTGGCGACCCCATCCTGGTGGATGAAACCCTCAGCCAGATGGATCCGGAGCGCATTCAGCCCGGCGATGCCGTGGGCATCAGCATTCACACCGCCAATGCGCTGCGCGGCTACGAAATTGGGACCCTGGCCCGCCAGCGCGGAGCCTACGTAATTTTTGGCGGAATCCATGCCACCCTCTATCCCGAAGAAGCCCGCGAATTGGGCGGAGCCCATTCGATCGTGCTGGGCGATGGCGACGTAGCCTGGCCAGTGGCGCTCGCCGACTGCGAGAAGGGCACTCCGCAGCCGCTCTACCACGGCGGCAAGATCGAGGCCAGTAGTTTTGTGGCCGCCCGCTGGGAACTGGTTCCGCGCAGCCGTTATATGTGGGCGTCGGTGCAAACCGTGCGCGGCTGCCCTAAGCATTGCTCGTTCTGCTCGGTCTGGCGCACCGATGGCCAGCGTCCCCGGCAGCGGGCGTCGGATGTAGTCATCGAAGAAGTGGTCCAGTTGCGCCGTCTCGGTTTTCGCTTCATCGCCCTGGCCGACGACAATTTCTACCCTGTAACCCTTACCGACTTGAACCTGGCCCGGCTGCAGAAGAACACCGCGCGCATGGCTGAGCTGGAAACTCTGCGGGCGGAGAGGTTCGAACTCATGTCGCGCCTCGCCCAGCTTCCCGACGACATGGTTTTCTTTACCCAGATCACCATGGAAGCCGCCGAAGACACCGACTTCCTGGATGCCATGAAGGCGGCTCGCATCAAGGGCGCCCTGGTCGGAGTAGAGGCCGTGACGCCGGCCGGATTGAAAGACGTCTACAAAGATTTCAATCTGACGGGCGAGCATTTGATCGAGCGGCTGAAGATTTTCCGCAGCCACGGCGTGCATGTGCTCGGATCTTTCATTTTCGGCCTGCCCAGCGACCGTCCCGAAACTTTCGACGCCACCGCTGCCGCTGCCATCAGCGCCGATCTCACTTTCGCCCAGTTCGTCACCTTGAGTCCCTACCCTGGAACCGTGGATTTTGACCGCTGGGAAAAAGGTCTGGGAGCCACGCCTCCCACCATCGCCGGCGTGCCGCTTACCCGGCGCTGGCTCATCCCGCAGGCGCTTCGTCCCAAACTCTATTGGGACCATCCGGTCATGACCGCCGAAGAAATCCGCTCCCGCACTCAGGCGGTGTGGGACAACTTCTACAGCCTGGGTTCGATCTGGAAACGCTCGCGATTTATCAAGTCCAGCCGGGGCCGGCTGGCCTTTGTGCTCATTTCAAAAATCTACCGCCAGATGTATGCCGACACCGGCATCGCCACCGACAGCGCCCGGGTCTCGTGGTCAGGACGATGGGCGCGCTGGCTGGCCAAACCCTGCCGCCGCCTCTTCGCCGGAACTCCCATGCCCGACCTGGACGTGCCTCGGTTTGCGGGTCCGGCGCTGGTGCCGGTCGGGGCCGGGCCATCTGCCGACCCTGCCCGTCGTCTAGTTCCGCGAAACCCATCACTCTTACCATTGTCATTCCGAACCGGTTTGTCGGTGAGGAATCTGCTTTTGCGCCAAAACAGCAGATTCCTCGCGCGATACGGCCGCGCTTCGGAATGACAATTCCTGCAACGATTTCAATCTGACCCACTAGTCGCCGCCCTCCCAGGTTTGACTTCGCGCTCCCGAATGCCTAATATCCGGCGCGAGGGCCTCCATTGATCGGCCGGACCATTTCACACTATCGCATCACTGAAAAATTGGGCGGTGGCGGCATGGGTGTGGTCTATAAGGCCGAAGACACCAAGCTGGGACGCTTTGTCGCGCTGAAATTCCTCTCTGAAGAACTGGCGCGTGACCGGCAAGCCCTGGCCCGCTTCCAGCGCGAGGCTCGCGCCGCCTCCGCGCTCAACCACCAGAACATCTGCACCATCTACGAAACTGGCGAAGACGAAGGACAACAGTTCATCGTCATGGAGTTTCTCGATGGGCAGACCCTTAAGCACAAAATTGAGAACCGGGCGCTGAAGCTTGCGGAATTGCTGGAATATGGTATCCAGATCGCCGACGCGCTCGACGCCGCGCACAACAGCGGCATCGTGCATCGTGACATCAAACCGGCCAACATCTTCATAACATCGCGCGGGCAGGCGAAAGTCCTGGATTTTGGCCTGGTCAAACTGGCCTCGCCATCCAAGACGGAAGAGACGGTGGGCGCAGTCCAGGGTGACACCGTGGTACCGGGAGAAAGTCTGACCAGCCTGGGAACCGCCATGGGCACGGTGGACTACATGTCTCCCGAACAGGCCATGGGGGAAGAGCTTGATGCGCGCACCGACCTGTTTTCGTTCGGGGTCGTGTTGTACCAGATGGCCACTGGAGCGCCGCCGTTCAAGGGCACGACGTCCGCAGCGGTGTTTAACGCCATCCTGAACCAGGCGCCGGTATCGCCGCAGCGATTGAACCCGGCCATGCCGCCGGAACTGGAACGGATCATCAACAAAGCGCTGGAGAAGAAGCGCGACCTACGCTGCCAGAGCGCGGCAGAAATCCGCTCCGACTTAAAAAGACTCAAGCGGGATACCGAATCAGCAGGTTCTTCGGTGGCCGCCAGGGGCAGTGGAGAAGCTGCGGTTGTAGCCAGCGTGGCCGCGAAGGAAGTCGAGCCTTCTCCGAAACGGTCCCGGGCTCCCCTGCTCGCCGGCCTGGGGATTCTGGCTGGGCTGGCGCTGGGAATTCTTGCCGGCAGAACCTGGCTGGCCAAGCAACCGCCGCCTCCGCCCGTCTACCGGCAGCTTACCTTCCGGCGGGGCAGCGTGCGCTCGGCGCGATTTGCTCCGGATGGACAAACCATTCTGTACAGCGCTTCCTGGCAGGGCAATCCGGTGGAAGTGTTCACCGCCCGCCCGGAAAGTTCGGAATCACGCGCTCTCGGCATGAGCCACACCCAGCTCATGGCGGTCTCGTCAACCGGGGAAATGGCCGTCCTGCTGGACAATCATCCGATTGGTACGTGGGTCAGCGTCGGGACCCTGGCGCGAGCGCCGCTCGCGGGCGGTGCGCCGCGCGAGATCGTTGACCAGGTGCAATGGGCGGATTGGGGACCCGACGGGAACAATGTCGCCATCGTCAGGGACGTAGGCGGCCGCAACCGCCTGGAGTATCCGCCCGGGAAAGTGCTCTACGAGACCGGCGGCTGGATCGGGCATGTCCGGCTGTCTCCCAAAGGAGATTACATCGCTTTTCTGGATCATCCCATTCAGGGAGATGACAGCGGGTCGGTTGCCGTGGTCGACCTTGCCGGCAAGAAGAAGACGTTGTCGGACGGCTGGTACAGCAGTCAGGGGTTGGCCTGGTCGCCGGATGGAGAGGAAGTCTGGTTCACCGGAAACAAGTCGGGAATTGATCGCGCCTTGTACGCCGTTTCCCTCGCGGGCAAGGAGCGGCTGGTCGCGCGCATGCCGGGCACGTTGATGCTGCTCGATATCTGGAAGGATGGGCGGCTGCTGCTGAATCGGGCGAGCTGGCGCCGTGAGCTGACGGCCGTTGCCGATGGCAAGGAACGCGATTTGACCTGGCTGGACTATTCGTATCCTGCCGACATTTCCGCCGACGGCAAAACTCTATTGTTTGACGAGGAAGGCGGGGGCGGCAGCCTGGCGTATGGAAAATCCGGCGGGCTGAGCTATGCCGTGTACCTGCGAAAAACGGATGGCTCTCCGGCCGTGCTTTTAGGCGAGGGAGCAGCCATCGCCCTTTCGCCCTGACGAAAAATGGGTGATCGCGCAGACCCAGCAATCGCCGGCCCAGCTGAACTTGCTGCCGACCAAAGCGGGGACCGCCAAGCCGCTGACGCATGACGCGATCAATCATGCCTGGGCGCGTTGGTTTCCAGACGGGAAACGCGTGCTGTTTTCCGGCAACGAGCCGGATCGAGGCGTGCGGCTCTATGTCCAGGATGTGGACGGCGGGACCCCGAGAGCGATCACGCCGGAGGGGATGCACGCCAGCGCATTCCTGGTTTCTCCCGACGGGCAATCGGTCGCGGGTATCGGTCCAGACCAGCTGGGCTACATCTATCCCACCGCGGGTGGCGATGGCCGTCCGATTCGCGGCATGGAATCGGGCGAGCAACCCATCGCATGGTCGCAGGATGGTCTCTCACTGTTCATATACCGCCCCGGCGAACTTCCGGCTAAGGTCTTGCGGCTTGAGTTGGCCACCGGACGGAAAACTGCTCTGGAACAACTGATGCCGGGCGATCCTGCCGGAGTGGAAACCATCGGGCCCATCCTGCTTACCCCGGATGGGAAGACGTGCGTCTACGGGTATCACCGGACGCTCTCCGACCTTTATCTGGTGGAAGGGCTGAAGTAGGTTTCCTCGCTACCGAACCGCGCGTTGTTCTTAGGGAAACCGCACATCGTTGTTACGGAAACCGCACGTCGAGACTGTAAATCTCCTGCGTGCTTTTATCTCGCATCAGGAGCACCGAGTCATCGGATGCCAGCCCGATCCAGAATTCCCACGGATCGAACCCGCGCGGAACTTCCTTCAGGCTGAACAAATGCTCCACTTTGCCGTTGGCCACATTCACCCGCACCAGGTCATCGGTTTTGTCGGCATAGTCCTCGGCATATAGATACTTTCCATCGCGTGACCAGTTCTCGAAGCCGAACCGCGCCACGGCCAGCTGCGTCCAACTTTTCTTTGCCATGTCGTAAAGCATCAGCTTGGTGGAGTCCGCGGAAAGGGCCGCGATGTAGCGCCCATCCTGCGAGCAGCGCGGACTGAAAAGATTTTCCGAGCCCGGCACGTCGGAGACTTGCGAAGTCTTCAAGTCAACGATGTGGATGTTCGGGCCTGACGCGGTCCCGTATTCCAGCCAGGGAATGCCCGCAAACACGATGGAATCACCGTTGGGCGTCCACGTAGGCTCACCCTGATTGCGGTCTCCCGCGCTTACCTCCTGCGGCGTGCCGCCCTCGGCCGGGATCACGAAAATCTTCCAGGACTTTCCCGGGCGCGAGGCCATGAACGCGATCTGGGTCCCGTCCGGCGACCAGCGCGGCATGTGCGCCTTCATCGGCGCATAGGTGAGTTGGGTGCGGGAACTTCCGTCCAGCTTGCTTCGCCACAACGTAAGTTCGGGATGCGCCACGTAGGTGATCCACTCGCCATTGCGCTGGATGTCGGCCTCGCCCGCCGACACGCCGGGCAGATAGACGGAGAACTGCTGCGACTTGCTATCCAGGCGGACCAAATCAAACCGGCGCTGCTGGCCGATCACGAACAGCTTCTTTCCATCCAGGCTCGGAGTGGGATTACTGAACATGAGCGGCCCCACCGTAAGTTGCGTCGGTTCGGCGCCGGCCTTGCGAAAAAAAGACGTACCTTCGCGCCGGGCCCAGATGTTCTGGGTATGGTCGCGAGTCGATTCAAAAAGGAAGTACTCTCCATCCGGCGTCCAGGCTCCGCCAAATTCCTGCGCTGGTTTGTTCCAGTCCGGCAACAGCGCATGCAAACCCTTCCCGTCGGGCGAAACCTCCCACAAGGATGAAGTCTGCCGGTTAGTGTCGCGAATCGTGAAGCGCAAGCGGCGGCCATCGCGAGAAAATCGGGGCGCGAAACGGAACTCCCGATACGGTGATCAGTTCCTTCGAATCGGTTCCATCCGCGTTGCACACGTACAAGCTCGACTTTCTGACATACACAATGTGCTGGCCATCCGGCGCCCACGCGGCTCCGTGCGCCAGCAACGTCTCCCACCGGGCGGAGCGTTCCCGCGGGAAGCGGCAATATCCAGACCGGCCACTCCGTATCTGAACCTTCCGCCACGCCTTTGATCAGCAATTCAGAACGGCCGGGATAGAAATCGTAGATGTCGGCGCTCACCAGTGAGATCGGCACAGGCGCGGTCTCTCCACCCGAGGTCGAAACCTGTCGCAAGACCGAATGGCCGCTGAGATATTCGGAAAAGTACAGCCGGGTTCCGTCGGTGACCAGGGAGCGCTTCGAAATGCCGTCGTTTGTAATCTGCAGCGACGAAAGCACCACCGGCGGGGACGCCGGCGCTCTCATGAACAGAATGATTGCGATCAACGCGGCGACCGCAACCACTGCCATCGCCACCCATTTCGCGATACCCGCCTTGGGTTGCGGCTTGGAGGGCATGGTGGCCGTCGCGAACAGGGAACGGATTCTCTCTTTCGAATCCGGCGCGGGTCGGGTGGCCGACCGGGTGGCCAGGCCTTGCCCCGATTCTGTTGCCCGGCGGAGGTCCTGCAGATCGGCCCGCATCTCCGCCGCGCTGGCATAGCGGTGCGCCGGATCTTTCTCCAGAGCTTTGCGCACAATGCGCTCCAACTCGGGCGGGGTTGCCTGATCGAATCGCACAGGCCAGTCCGGCACGCTGTGAATCAGTGAGTCGAAAAACGCAGCCGTAGTCTGTCCCTGGAAAGGCAGCACTCCCGTCGCCATTTCATAGAGCACGACTCCGAAAGAAAACAGGTCGGTGCGCGAGTCCAGGGGCTGGCCCAGCGCCTGCTCCGGCGACATGTAAGGCAGTGTCCCCAGCGCGGATCCCGGGCGATTGAGTTCTTCCGGAGATTGCGTGTTGCCCCCAAACGTGTTGCCGCTGAGGCTGGCTTCGTCACTCACCGCCAGCTTCGCCAGGCCGAAATCCAGAATCTTGGCGTGGCCGCGCTTGGTGACGAAAATATTTGCCGGCTTGATATCGCGGTGAATAATGCCATGGGTGTGGGCGGCGTCGAGCCCATCGGCGATCTCGATCGCCAGGTCCAGCAACTGGGGCAGAGGCAGGCGCCCCTCGGCAATGCGTTGCCGGAGCGTCGTCCCGTCCAGAAACTCCATCGCGATGAAGCGCCGGCGCTGCGCCTCACCCACTTCGTAGATCACGCAGATATTGGGATGGTTGAGGGCGGAAGCCGCCCGCGCTTCCCAGCGAAACCGTTCCAGCACCGCCGGATTTTGGGCGATCAACTCAGGCAGAAACTTGAGCGCTACCATCCGGCGCAGCTCGGTGTCTTCCGCCTTGTAGACGACACCCATCCCGCCGCCGCCCAGCTCTTCGATGATCCGATAATGCGAGATGGTATGGCCGATCATCCGGGCCTGAATCTTATGTAGAAGAGCAGGGGCAAGTCAATGAAAGGCGGGATGTTGCCGTTTCTCAAGGAGAGGTGGCATTCAGCATTGATCGGTTTCGGCTCCTGATCGCGGACGAGATAGGTCCATCCAGAACCTCGAAGTCACCAAGGTGGACTTCTTTCACCGTCAGCGGCTCGAAACCTTTGTCGAGAGCTTCGAACTCGCTGCGAAACCGTTCGCGGAAGCGGAGGCACGCCTCACGGCTGCTCCAATAATCGATCGTCATGAAGCGCGCCGGATCATCGCGATCACCCAGAAACTCGGTGCGGATGTATTCCGGGTCCCGCCGAAAGAGCCGCACCCAATCGCCATCCGGACCATACGCACTCCGGAATGCCTGCGAGTGTTCGGGGCGAACCACGAATGACCAGACATAGCAGTACATCGAAATATTCCTATCGCGATGGCTCTGGAACTTCTAATTCAGCTTCGGCGGGCTGGCCCACCTTTTCCCCGGCGGTGTTTGAAATCTGAGAGCTGCCCCACCCTTGCAAGCTCTATGCAAGAGGTGGTAGTGAGCATCGTCGGAGACGTTTGCGGCATGCCTGAGCGTAAAACTGACCAGATTCCGGCCGATTACAGGTCCACTCTGTACGCGATGAACATCTCCGCGACCCTTGCCAAAAGCGCAAGGGTGGGGCAGCCTGCAGCGATGTGCCAGACATAAGTTGAAATGGGTGCGGCCAGCCCGACCGAATACATCGCGATCGTCCATGGGCCTTCCGGCGATGCGATGCTTCAGCGTCACACCATCCAGAATACTCCACTGACCAGGAACGGATGCCCGCCTTGCTGCCCGACCTCGGAGATGGCGCAGATATTGGGATGGTTGAGATCGGAGGCCGCCTGCGCCTCCCGCTGGAAACGGTTGCCAAAGCCTGAGGGTCGCTTCGCGACAGCGTCGGGCAGAAACTTCATCGCCACAAACCGGTGCAGGTTGACGTCCTCCGCTTTTGTAGACCACGCCCATGCCGCCGCCACCGAGCTTCTCGACAATCCGGTAGTGCGAGATGGTTTGGCCGATCATGGAATCGGGAAATGTTAGGCGGGATGCCAGGGCAAGTCAATGAAAGCCCAGTTGGCGGTATCCCAGAAAGGCGTAAGCCCATCGCTCATAGCTCATCGCTCCAACACAGCGATTGACACCGGCACATCTGCAAGCGTAAGGTTGGGCCGCTTTTCAGTGATTCCCTCAACAATTTAAGGAGAGCCATATGCGAGTGCGACTAGCGCTTTTAGGCGTGGTGGTGTGTCTCTGTCTTGCCCCAATCGTCTCCGCCCAGGATGCGGTCAAGACTGATCCCAAGCATTACTCCGTCGTGACGGAAAACGATCAGGTACGGATTCTGAAAGTGCACTACGGCCCGCACGAGAAGTCGATCATGCACAGCCATCCCGCTACCGTGGCGGTGTTTCTCACCGACGCCAAGGGCCAGTTCAACTATCCGGATGGGAAGAAAGTGCCCTTTGCAGTCAAAGCAGGTGAGTCGCAGTACGAGGCCGCCACCACACATTTGCCGGAGAACACAAGCGACACCGGAATGGACGTGATCGTAATCGAACTGAAAGGCGCTCCGGCCAAGCCCTAGGAACCGGAGACCATCTACCCATGCGAATCGCCGCCGGGCCGGCCCACCCTTTGGAGACTGACAGTAAGATCACCGCGACTGAGGGGGGCTGGCCCACCCTTTTCCCCGGCGGTGTTTCAGCCTCAGCAGGGGTAGCGCCGAAGACAAATTAACGGAAAGGGTGGGCCAGGCCGCCAATTTCCGTCGGAACGCCTCTCACCAACCCACATTGCCGGTTCCGCGGACAATGTCGAAGGCGCCGCCGGCTGCGTTGTTAAGCCCACCCGAGGCAGGATCATTTACCACGACTCCGCTCATCGTCACTGTGCCGTTCGCGTTCCCGTCCGCCCGGACGCCCCAGGTGCCGGCCCCGGAAATAGTGATGTCGCTCAAAGAGACATTGCCCATTGCGTTAGGCCCGCGGAATTCAATGCCGGAGAACGTCGAGTCCTCGATATCCATGTCTTGAACCAGAATGTTGCCGACCGCGAGCGGGCCATCCCTGGGCTCGATAGACAGTGCCCCATTCTGGTTCCCGAAAGGACCGCCCGCCCGGATGAGCGTGGTGCGCAGAATGCTCGTCGTGCCGGTGAAGGGAGTTGTGGTGAACGCCTGCGCTACCAGAACCCCAGCTTCTGTAATCGTGTCATAGCAGACATTGTCCTCGTGCGTGTTGTCTCCTCCTCCAAACACCACAAAGCATGAGGCATTCCAGGGCAACTGGACGGTGTTGAACTGGAATTTATTGTTTGTGGTCGGGCCGTTCCCGCAATTCGCCCTCGACGAAACCCCGAGTGCGTTATCCCCCGTGTAGCGCAGCTCCGTGTTCTCCACTGTCGAATTGACCGTCCCGCAGTTGAAGTTCACGCCGTCCGCGAACGTATCTCTGATCCTGCTGTTTCGAATGACGAGGCCGCTCGTGTTGTGTCCGACCCAGTAGCCGTTGTTCGCGTGTTCGACCCAGACGCCGTCGATCACGGAACCGGGGCCGGAGGTTCCGTCAAATCCTCCCGTTTTGTTGGTGTCTGACCTGAAGGTCGCATCGCCCAGGAGCGCGAAGTCGCGGAAGGTGCAATTGCCGCCCCCGCACAGCAATCCGGCGCCGATGCCCGAGAGCGAGGAATACCACATGCCGGCGCCCTGGACCGTGACGTTATTCGCGTGAAGCCGGCCGCCTAGAGTTTTGAAAGTACCTTGCGGGATGTAGAGGATCTTGCCCTGGGATTCGGCCATGTTGATGCAGTCTTGGATATCGGCGGAAGCATCGTTCGCGCCGCTCGGGTCCGCTCCGCAATCCGTGATCGAGAGCGATCCGGCCGGCTGCGGGATGGGCGAGCCAACCTGTTCGAGGTCGATGAGGTCGATCACGTAGTAGGGCGCGGTATCGTCTGCGTCCTCTTGCAGCGTGACCGTCGCGCCGGCGGGAATCTGTTGGAGGAGGGTGTGTGCTTCGTCGTAGAAATGATGGGCAGTGGCGGCGTTCGGGACCTTCGGATTCTGATATGCCAGGCGGTCATAGGCCCACGAGTACCTCGAGGTTACCGCCAGCTTCTGTTGGAAGGCGCCGTTCACATAGATGCTCAGGGTCGCGTTGATGCCCGTGCCGTTGGCGCTGTCGGGGATGGCATAGCGGACGACCAGGGAGTTTGCAGGCTGCAGGGCGGTGAACGCCACGTGCTGACCGGTTGCCATGAGCTTTACGGCTTCGCGTCCCGAAGCTTCGGCGGCCATGTCGTTGAGATCCCGGTTCGGGCCGATGAGGGTTCCTGTATAGGACGCGCTCTCGGCTTCATATTCAATATAGGGCAGCGTTGCGCCCCGGGAGGCAGGGGACGGTGGCGTGGGCAGCGGCGGAGGTGGTGGCGTGGGCGGCAGAGGTGGCGGCGGTGGCGGTGGTGGTGGCGGCGGACTTGCTGCATTATTGACGTTGAGGGAGACGCCTGCACTCGTGGCCGTCTGCCCGCCCGCAATGCTGGCCACGGCCGTCAGCAGGTGGCTGCCGTTGGAAAGAGTTGTCGTGTTCAGCGAAAACCTGAACGGCGCATTTGTTACTGCAGGCCCGGCGCTGGCGCCATCCACGGCGAACTGCACGCTTGCAGTATTCGAAGACGCACTGGCCGTGACGGTAATCGTTCCGGAGACGGTCGCCCCCGAGACCGGCGAGCTGACGGAGACAGTTGGGGCCGGGTTGTTTGGGGGCGTGTTGTTGACTTTGGCAGTCGTGCCACCTCCGCAACCCGCACCAAGCAGCGCCGCTGCCAAGGTTAAGCACAACCAGGGGACCGGCTGGGCGCTTGATCTCCACACGAGTCTGGGGGACGAACTCATGGAGTCTTGGCCGGTTTACCAGCTTTAGGGCTGATTTCGGAGAGTGCGCCGGGGCAGGAACGCGGGCCTTTGGCGGTTTGAACTCGTTCGGTGAGGCTGACGTCGCGATGGGGCATTTCGCGGTGGTCCTTCCTGAGTAATCTCAGTGTAGGTACCACCGTGCTGCAACTACCAGATTACGAAGGTGAATGGCGGAGAGTGAGGGATTCGAACCCCCGATACCCTTTCGGGTATGCCGGTTTTCAAGACCGGTGCCATCAACCACTCGGCCAACTCTCCAGCTACTACTGTTTTACTACAGTCTCCAGCCCGATGAGCCCAGTTAAAGCGAACGCGAAGGGCCCATCCCACAGGAAACAGTCGAGCTCCAGCCCGCTGCCTGAAGTTGCGGCATGCGCGGCGCCACGTCTATAGTGGGCGCGAGGTTGCCCTTATGCATCAACTGCGCCGTTTGCTGGTTCTGTTTTTTCTTGCCTCCGCAACTTTTCCGCTCGGCTTTGCCGTGGAAGCTCCCAAACTCGTTCAGAAGGATGGCCGCTGGGCGCTGCTGGTTGACGGGCGTCCGTACCTGATCCTGGGCGGGCAGATTCATAATTCCAGCGCGTGGCCCTCGCAGCTGCCGCAAGTGTGGAAGTCGCTGGCTGAGTTGCACGCCAACACGGTGGAAGCGCCGGTGTATTGGGAACAGATGGAAGCCCAACCCGGCCAGTTCAACTTTGCCAATGTCGATCAACTGGTAAAGGGCGCGCGCGAACACAACCTGCACCTGGTGCTGCTGTGGTTCGGCACCTGGAAAAACGGCAACATGCACTATGTGCCGGAGTGGGTCAAGACCGACACTAAGCGGTTTCCGCGCGTGATCAACGCCAATGGCGAACCCATTGACGTGCTCTCGGCAAACTCACGCGCCAATCTGGAAGCGGACAAGGCGGCGTTTGTGGCGCTGATGCGGCATCTCAAGGCGCTGGATGGCGACGAGCACACCGTGCTTGCTGGTCCAGGTCGAAAACGAATCCGGCATCATCGGCAGCGCGCGCGATTTTTCTCCGGATGCGAACGCCGCATTTGCCGGACGCGTTCCCGCCGACCTGCTGGCAGTTGTCCACAAGGAACCCGGCACCTGGAGCCAGGTTTTCGGTTCCGAAGCCGATGAGATGTTCCAGGCCTACCATCAGGCGCGCTACGTCAATGAAATCGCCGCTGCCGGCAAAGCCGAGTTCGCGATTCCGGTTTATATCAACGTCTGGATCAGCTATCCGCCCGCCGAGCTTCCCGAGCGGAGCATGGCAATTCCCGGCATCCAGTACCCCAGCGGCGGGGCCGTGCAGAAACTGGTGGGCCTGTGGCGCGCCCTGGCTCCTGCCGTGGACATGATCGGCCCCGACATCTACGCCGCTGACTCCGGCTTCTATCTGGACACAATTCGCGCCTACCGCCGGCCGGACAATCCGCTGTGGATACCAGAGACCGGAAGAAACGACAACTTTGCCAAATTTCTCTTCTACGCGCTGGGAAATGGGGGAATCGGCTTCTCCCCGTTCGGCGTGGACCAGACCGGCTGGAACCTCCTGGGAGATGAACCCAGCAAAGCGCACGCCCGCAACTTTGCGCTGCTCGGGCCGATGAGCCGGGAAATTGCCCGGCTGAATTTTGAAGGCAAGCTGAAAACTTCCGTGGAGGAGCCGGGACAAGCGTCCCAGGAATTGGACTTCGGCGCCTGGCAGGCGACCGTCTCGTATGGATTTCCCCAACCCGATGGCCGGCGGCCGCCGGGGACCAGCGACGCTCACGGCGCTGCCCTGGTCGCGCAACTCGGGCCGGATGAATTCCTGGTGACGGGGATTGATGCCAGCGTGAGTTTTCACGCGCCCGGACGGCTGCCCGGATTGCGCATGCAGATTCTCTCGGCCGAGGAGGGCGCGTACGAGAACGGAGTCTGGAAGGCCGCGCGGCTGTGGAACGGCGACGAGACGGATCGGGGCCTGAACTTCCACCAGGACCAACCCGCCGTGGTGCGAATCCGCCTGGGCAAGTTCTAGAGGCGCCGTTTGGTACGACGCCCCGCTCCGTAATTCGGAGGAGCAAGATCGCGGATGTAAGCCGCGAAGCGGCGCAAGAATGCAGCCCACGGCGTAAGCCGTGGGTGATGTTGGGAAATTGAGCGAGCCCCAGAGGGGCGAAAGAATGGCTCTGACCTGCGCTCCACAGAGGACCCATGTGTCCCGCCGCGAAGGTATCAGGTGAGGGGGCAAGCGGAATGACCGCACTGGCACGCGATCTCTACGTCCTTCTTACCGGCATCGCGACAGGCGTCTCCGCAATACTTCTGGCCGGCCGGAACCTTGCAACGACAGGGTAGGTGTGCGCATTTGTTCTGTGTCTCGTTCGCCATCTAATACTCCTTTTATGATTGTTTTATTTCATTGGATACCCGACGGTTGAGGATTCAACTTCATCGGCTTACTGACCCTTGAATTGTAACGCTACCCTCTGGTCCGTGGGAACACGCTCCGCCTGCGGGTCGTGGTGCAGTTTGCGCAAAAACAATCCCATCCCTTGTCATTCCGAAGCCAGGTTTATCGGCGAGGAATCTGCTTGGTGCCGGCAGGAAAACAGCAGATTCCTCGCGCGACAATACCGCGCTTCGGAATGACAATCCGTTATGGGGGTATTCAAAATGGGGGTTTTCAAAGTCACCACGCTCCGCGCACGCGTGATTTGTCCCGTTCCAGGTTTGAGCAACCGCGGGCACCTGATGTATAAGACAAAGCCTATGCAACGACTTCACCTTTTGCTTGCTTTGGTCGTGCTCACTAGCGGCATTGCAACCGGCGCCCGCGCCCAGACTTCGGCCAAGCCGGGCGGCGAAGGGTCCGGCCTGGCGGCACGCACTGCCGGACTGGAACGGCACGACGGCTTCTTTCCCTACTACTGGGACGAGAAGAAGGGCGACATTTTGTTCGAGCTCTCGCCGGCCGCGCTCAAGGGCGAGTTTCTCTACTTCACCGGACTGGGCAGCGGCATCGGTTCGATCGAGGCCTTTCGCCGACCGTAGTTCCTTCGGATCTGGTTCCGTATGCCGTTTCCGGCGGGTGGGGATGCGCGTTCTGGTGATTGAGGAGAACAGCAGCTTCCTCGCTCCGAACGGCACGCCCGAGTTGCAGCACTCCGTGGAATATAGTTTCCCGACTTCCGTGCTGGCCTCGCTGCCGGTCGAAGCGGAGCGCGATGGCACGGTGCTGGTGGACGCCGACGCCCTGCTCGCTCCGGGACGCCTTTGACCTGCTCTCCCAACTGCGCCGGCCGTCGCGCGCCGTGGGCGGCGTGGTGGTGCGGGAGCAATCGTCCAAGGCAGCCGACTGGCGGCTGGACAAGGACCGCAGCGTAATTGACCTGGAACACACCGGAAGTTTTCCGCTCAATACGGAAGTGGAAGCGCTGCTGACCTTCGCCACCGATTCCGAGAGCGATCTGAACCAGCCCGATCCCCATTCCCTGAGCATCCGCGAGCACCATTCGTTTGTGGCCCTGCCCGCGCCCGGATACCAGCCCCTGGAGCAGGATCCCCGGGTGGGATTCATCAGCACCAGCTTTCAGGATTTTTCCCAGCCCTACGATCAGCCGATCACGCGTTACCTGGTGAACCGCTGGCGCCTGCAGAAGAAAGATCCCAACGCCGCGATCAGCGAGCCGGTGAAGCCGATCGTGTTTTATCTCGATCGCGCCATTCCGGAGCCGATGCGTTCAGCGGCGCGGATGGGGGCGCTGTGGTGGAATGCCGCGTTCGAGCAGGCCGGATTCAGGAATGCGCTGCGCATTGAAGACCTGCCCGAGGGCGCGGACCCGATGGACATTCGCTATCCCACCATCCAGTGGACGAACCGCTCGGGACGGGGATGGTCGGTGGGCCAGAGCCACATCGACCCGCGCACCGGCGAGATCATTCACGCCGTGGTGCAGCTGGATTCGCATCGCATGCGCACCGTCAATAACTATTGGGAATCGGTGATGCCCTCGGGGCGCGACAACCGCGAGCCGGCGCTCGATACCTTCGCCGCGCTGGACAACCTCGATCCCAAAACCAGCGAAGAACAGGTCATGCTGCAGCGCCTGGCCCTGCTGACCTGCCACGAAATGGGCCACGTGCTTGGCCTGGAACACAACTTTGTGGCCAGCACCTACGGACCGCGGCTCGGTGATGGACTACTTCGCGCCCCGGGTGCGGATTCGCGCCGACGGCACCGCCGATCTCTCCGACGCTTACATGCAGGGCACCGGGAGCTACGATCGCTTTGCCATCGAGTGGGGCTACAGCCAGGGGAAGCCGGGCAGCAAGGCGGAACCCGCGCGCCTGGACGCGATCGTAAAAGGCGCCATCGCGAAGGGAATCGTTTGGGGAAACACCGCCGATCCGCGCTGGAATTCCTACGATGACGGTCCCGATCCAGTGACCTGGCTGAAGGAAGTTCTGCCCGTTCGGAATTCGCTGCTGGCGCACTACAGCCCGCGCATGCTGCGGCCGGGCGAGCCCAATTCGATGTTCACTTCGCGGCTGCCGCTGGTCTATCTGTTTCATCGCTACGCGCTGGGAGCCGCCATCAATGTAATAGGCAGCGCCAAGGTTCCGCTTTCGCTCGCCGGCGACGGGCAGCAGCCGATCATCCTCTGGCCGGCGGAGAGTCAGAAGGAGGCTCTGCAACTGGTGCTCTCGGCGTTGAATCCTGCCCAGTTGAACGTTTCGGCGGAAGTATGGAAGGCGCTGGCGCCCACCGAGAACCGCGATGCGGATGCCGAGCGCTTCGCGTCGTCCGCCGGGTATCTCTTCAGTCCGCAGGATGGAGCGCGCGCCGTGGCCGAGATTGTCGCAGGAGGATTGCTCGATCCCGGGCGCATGCAGAGGCTGGCCGTGATCTCGGGGCAAGACAGTCGATTTCCTGCGCCCGGCAGCGTGGTTTCCGCGCTGGTGGCGGCCGCATTTTCCGGCGCTGCCAAAACCCCGGCGGAACGGGACCTTGCGGGGGTGGTGCAAACCGAAGTTGCCGAGCAATTGATGGTCCTGGCGGCGAATTCCGATGCTACGCCCGAGGTGCGCGCCGCGGCGCTGGCCGGAGTGCGGGAAGTGCAGGGAGCGGTGACCAGGAAGAACGCAACGCGAGGCCCGGTGATCGAACAGACTGGATCACGAGATCACGTTGTTCTTGCAGAATCCGGCGCAGAACACGCCTAAGCTGAAATCGTCCGGCGCGCCGCCGGGGCCGCCGGTTTAGTTCAGGTGTGTGTGGGGCGGGCGCCCTCGCCCGCCGCTCTTGGTATTGGTTCTGAATGTCGTTTGTTCGCCAGGCTTACCTTGACTGGCTAACGTCAAAGTCAAAAGCGGCGGACGAGGGCGTCCGCCCTACACAATCTTCTGCGAAACCGGATGCCGCGCTTCGTAGGCTGTTATTTCCGTCTTCGTGTTTCAGCGTGAGTCCGATGTCGTCGAGGCCTTCGAGCAGGCAGTGCCGGGTGAAGTCGTCGATCTGGAAAGTGGCCGAGAAGCCGTGGTCGTCGTGGACTTTGCGCTCTCCAGGTCAATGGCCAGTTGGTAGTTCGGCAGTTCGGTGGCGCGGCGGACGATTTCCTCGACCTCTTCTTCCGTCAGGACCACCGTCAGCACGCCATTCTTCACGCAGTTGTTGGCAAAAATGTCGGCGAACGAGGGCGCGATCACCGCCCGGAAGCCGAAGTCTTCCAGCGCCCAGACGGCGTGTTCGCGCGACGAGCCGCAGCCGAAATTCTTGCCGGCCACCAGAATGCTGGCTCCCTTATAGCGCGGCTGGTTCAGGGAAAAAGACGGGTCCTGCGAACCGTCCTTGGTGCGGCGCCAGTCGTAGAACAAGAATTCGCCAAAGCCGGTGCGCTCGATTCGCTTCAGGAATTGCTTGGGGATGATCTGGTCGGTGTCGATGTTGGCGCGATCCAGCGGGGCGACTTTGCCTGTGTGCTTGCGGAACGGTTGCATTCTGTTCTCCAGACTTTGTCGGAGGGCGGGACGCCCTCCGGACAGCCGGCGAGACGCCGGCGCTACAGTAAAGCGGTGCTACTTGTCCTGAAACTTCCAGTTTCGGATATCGGTAAAGTGCCCGGCGATGGCGGCGGCGGCTGCCATCATCGGACTCACCAGGTGGGTGCGTCCGCCGCGGCCCTGGCGGCCTTCAAAATTGCGGTTGCTGGTGGAGGCGCAGCGCTCGCCCGGTTGCAGGATGTCGGGGTTCATGCCCAGGCACATGGAGCAGCCTGACTCGCGCCACTCGAAGCCGGCGTCCCGAAAAATGCGGTCGAGACCTTCCTGCTCGGCGGCATGCTTCACCGCCTGCGATCCCGGCACCACCATGGCTCGCACTTTCGCGCTCACGTGATGTCCCCGGGCCACGCGAGCGGCGGCGCGCAGGTCTTCCAGGCGCGAGTTGGTGCAGGAGCCGATGAAAACGCGGTCCACCGGAATTTCCTCAACCCGGGTTCCGGGTTCAAGCCCCATGTAGTCGAGCATGCGCTGGGCGGAGCTGCGATCGGCTTCGTTCTTCAGGTCGCTCAGCTCCGGGACCCGGCCGCTGACGGCGACCACCATGCCGGGGTTTGTCCCCCAGGTCACGAACGGCGCCAGCTTCGAGGCATCGATTTCGACGACTTTGTCGTACCGCGCGCCCGGATCGGTAGGCAGGGTGCGCCAGTGCGCCACCGTCTTCTCCCAGCTTCCATTGTGCGGAGCGAAGCGGCGATTCTTCAGATAGGCGAAAGTGGTCTCGTCGGGCGCGATCATGCCGGCGCGGGCCCCGGCCTCGATGCTCATGTTGCACAGCGTCATGCGGCCTTCCACAGAAAGCGCGCGCACGGCTTCGCCGGCATACTCGATGACGTGTCCGGTGGCGCCGTCGGTGCCGATCTGTCCGATGATGCCCAGCGCCAGGTCTTTCGCGGTCACGCCTTCGGGCAGCGATCCGCGGACATCAATCAGCATGGTTTTCGGTTTGCGCTGGGGCAGGCATTGCGTGGCCAGCACGTGCTCGACTTCGGACGTGCCAATGCCGAATGCCAGCGCGCCGAAAGCGCCATGCGTGCTGGTATGGCTGTCTCCGCAAACGATGGTCATGCCCGGCTGGGTGAGTCCGAGTTCCGGGCCGATGACGTGCACGATGCCCTGGTTGGGCGAGTCCATGTCAAACAAAGGAACCCCGAAATCCTTGCAATTCTTCTGCAGGGCCTGGATCTGCAGGGCGGCAATCGGATCGGTGATGGGAGTGCCGCGCGGCTCGGTCGGAATATTGTGGTCGACGGTCGCGACGGTCCGATTGGGCTGGCGCACCCGGCGCCCGGCCGCCCGCAAGCCGTCAAAGGCCTGCGGCGAAGTGACCTCGTGGACCAGGTGCAGGTCGATATAGAGAAGCGGCAGCCGGTCGGGCGGCGAACTCACTACGTGTTCGTTCCAGACTTTCTCGAATAGCGTACGTTTGTCAGCCATGAGTCTGAGTGTATTTTATCAACAAAGGGACCAAGCAGGAGCCATCCCAGTATGTGTGGGACCGGGTCTCCGACCCGGTCATGCGGTGCGCAGCACCGCTGCGGGAGATGGCAGTTTTTAGGCTGCGGCCCCGTGGGCCGCACGACCGGGTCGAAGACCCGGTCCCACACAGTCAGAAGTCGTCCCACACGGTCAAAAACCACCGCTATGAGATTATGATGATCGTCCATGATTAACGGGAAACGCATCGCCGTGGTTCTGCCGGCCTATAACGCGGAGAAGACGCTCGCGGCCACCGTGGCGGAACTGCCCGAACTGGTCGATATCCGCATTCTGGTGGACGATCACAGTTCCGACCGCACCGTCGACATTGCCGCCCAGCTGGGGCTGCAATTCTTTGTGCATGACCAGAACTACGGCTACGGACGCAACCAGCAGACCTGCTATCGCGAGGCCCTGGCCGCGGGCGCGGATGTGGTCATCATGGTGCATCCCGATTACCAGTACACGCCGCTGCTGGTGACCGCCATGGCCAGCATGGTGGCCTACGGGGTTTACGACGTGGTGCTGGGATCGCGCATCATCGGCGGGCAGGCGCTGCACGGCGGCATGCCATTCTATAAATACGTTGCCAACCGCTTCCTCACCGCGTTCGAGAATCTGTTTCTGCGGATCAAGTTGTCGGAGTATCACACCGGCTATCGCGCCTTCAGCCGCCAGGTCTTGCTGGATCTCCCGCTGCTCGAGAACTCCGACGATTTCGTCTTCGACAACCAGGTGCTGGCGCAATGCGTGAATTTTGGGTTCCGCATTGGCGAGGTATCGTGCCCGACCAAATATTTCGAGGAAGCATCTTCCATCAACTTCCGCCGCAGCGTGACCTATGGCTTAGGAGTGCTCCGGACGACGCTGCAGTTTGCTCTACAGAGAGCGGGGCTGGCGCGTTTCCGTATTTTCAGCGCCAAAGGCCGGAAGCTGGAACCGGGTCACGCGGCCTACTACGCCCGGGGTGCGGCCGGTCCACAGGGTTAGCGGGTCAGCTTCGCAAGTTCTTGTTTGTCATCCTGAGCGCAGCGAGATGTTTCGCTTGCGAACCATTTCACGTAGTCGAAGGACCCCTATGAGCGCGTCAGTCCTTGGCGCTCCGAACGAACACAAGGTCCCTCGACTTCGCTCGGGATGACAGAAGCGCAACACAGGTCCGCCAACGTCATGGCTCTTCGTTCGTTCGAGCCAATTGCGCTCCGGGATGCTTGCAGCTAGCATCTAACCTTAGACGCATGGCGACCTCCACTACCACCGCGCCGGAACGGCGTCCGCCGAAGATGGTTTACGGCGAGGTCCTGAGTTTCGCCTACGAGACTTTCCGCAGCAATAAGGTACGCTTCGCCCTCACCGCGCTGGGCATGGTGATCGGCACCGCCTCCCTGATCCTCGTCGTGACCATCGGCATGACCGGCAAGCAGTATGTGCTGCAACAGATCCAGTCAATCGGCACCAACCAGATTGAGGCCGAATACCAGAGTGGCGGCCAGCGCATCGCCAATGTCACGCCCGACCCGCTCACCATCGACGACATGCAGGCTGCACTCGAGGAGGTGCCGGGCATCGTCGCGGCTTCGCCCGTCGTCCCTCTCGGCGAGCGCATTCCCGTGGGTGGCGGCAAGGAACGCGACATCTCCGTGCTCGGGGTTTTTCCCGACTACAAACTCGTGCGCAACCTGGTGGTCGTCACCGGCAGGTTCTTTGACTCCAAGGACGAGCAGGAGCACAACAAAGTCGGCGTCATCACCCAGAAAATGGCCGAAGAGCTCTACGGATCGCAGGAAGAAGCCATCGGCAAAATCATCAAGCTCAGCGGCCTGCCCTTCACCATCGTGGGCACCTTCCGGGAACGGGTGGACACCTTCGGACAAACCGAAGTGGTCGACTACACCATGCTGATTCCCTACACGGTCAGCCGCTACTTCACCGACACTCCCACCGTGAAGCAGATTTATTTCTCGACCGCCGATCCGTCGATGGTCGAACCGGCCACGGAGCAGATCCGCCGGGTCATCAAGGGCCGGCACCGGGCCGAGTCGGTTTACAACGTCATGAATCTCACCCAATTGGTCGTACTGGCGGAAAAGACCGCCAATGCCTTGACCCTGGTGTTGCTGCTGGTGGCGGCGGTGGTCCTGCTGGTCAGCGGCATTGGGATCATGAACATCATGCTGGCGACGGTCAGCTCGCGCATCCGCGAGATTGGCATCCGCAAGGCCCTGGGCGCCACCAACCGCGAGATACGCTTTCAGTTCCTGGCGGAGGCCGTGACCATCTCCCTGGTCGGAGGGCTGATCGGGGTCGTCATCGGCCTGGCCATTCCGTATTCCGTGCGTTTTTTGACGGAATACCGCATCCCGATTTCGGGCCTGTCCGCGATTGTCGCCATCCTGGTTTCGTCCTTTGTAGGCGTGATCTTTGGAACGGTCCCAGCCGCCCGGGCGGCGAAGCTGGATCCGGTGGAGAGTTTGCGGTACGAGTGAAGAGAGGCGCTTCTAGCTGCTGGCTTCTCGCTCTTAGCCTGAGTACCGATGGCTACAGGTAACGCTCGTTGAAGGGGTTAGCTCAGGAGCTAGAAGCTAGGAGTCAGTAGCTAGAAGCTGCCTCCAAAAACAAAAACGCCGGGCTGGTTGGCCCGGCTCATTCTTGTTACTCACCTCGCGGGGAAACGGCTTGGTTCTGAGGCCCCCGCAGATTCTCTTACATACTCTTGGTCACCGCTTACATGACCAGCGCCAGACCCTCCAGCTCTCTTTGCAGCACCGGCATGGAGCAGCCTGACATCTCAACCCGGCCCACGGCGTCCATGGCTGCTTGAGGCGACACCCCGTAGCCACGGCCCATGAGGAAAACCTGCAGGAGTTCAGCGGCTTCGCGCGAATCGATTAGACCTCCCTGCAGAAGGTCGTTTCGCAGAGCCGTCAGTTCGGTACTGGAGAATCGTTCTTTCATGGTCGTTATCACCTCCGACCCGTATTTCCTTAGCTTATTAGACTCACTGCCTGCCATGAACGTTGCATGCAATTTTCGTGCCGCACGCCAAGCCGCTTTTTTCCTATACGTAAGCAGCGGCGGTTTAGTTTCTTAAACCCCTTACCCTGCGGTAAGTTGCAGCACGACCTAAACCTTTTGATGCGGCCAGCAGACTGATTTGGTGTGGCACGAACGGGCCATATCAGGCAATTCCCATTATTGACACGTTGTGTCGTTATGGGACGGACTCGGGATGACACAATACGTCTCAGGAAGGATCGGTCACGGCCTCGTCCACCAGCATGATCGGGATTCCATCCCGAACCGGGTAGACCCGGCGGCACTCGGAACACTTCAGACTCTTTCCTTCGTCTTGCAGCGCCAGCGGCTTTTTACAGACTGGGCAGACCAGGATGTCGAGCAGGTCTTGAGGAATCATGGGGGGATTTTACGCTTTTGGTGGAGGGGGCAACAGTCCGCAAAAGCCTTTTACCGCAAAGGACGCAAAGACAAGGCCGCAAAGATCGCAAAGAAGAAGAGCCTGCCGGTTTTCTTTGCGATCTTTGCGGCCTTTCTTTGCGTCCTTTGCGGTAAAGTTCTTTCTCGCCAGAATGATTTACGATAAAGGACCAGGGGAGGCGGCAGATTCATGGCTGCCACGATTCTCGACGGCAACAAAATCGCCGCTGAAATTCGGGCGGAGGTCGCTTCTGAGGTAAAGGAGATGGCCGCGGCCGGCCTGCGCCCCGGCCTGGCGGTCGTGCTGGTCGGCCACAACCCGGCCTCCGAAATCTACGTTCGCGGAAAAGTGAAGAGTTGCGAGGAAGTCGGCATCTACAGCGAAAAGCTCACTCCGCCGGACACGATTTCTACCGACGAGTTGCTGGAGCTGGTCCTCGAACTGAACCGGCGCGACGAGATCGACGGCATCCTGGTGCAGTTGCCTCTGCCGCCGCAGGTCGACTCCAAGAGAATCCTGATGGCGGTGGATCCGGCCAAGGATGTGGACGGCTTTCACCCCGTCAACGTGGGATTTCTCTCCACCCAGCGCCTGGGACTCGTCCCCTGCACGCCGGCGGGCGTCATGGAGATTCTGCAGCGCAGCCATATTCCGGTTGCGGGTCAGGAGGCGGTGGTGGTGGGGCGCAGCGATATCGTGGGCAAGCCCGCCGCCATGCTGCTGATCAACGCCAACGCCACCGTGACCGTCTGCCACTCCAAGACCCGGGACCTGCCCGGCGTATGCCGTCGCGCCGATATTCTGGTGGCCGCCATCGGACGCGCGGGAATGATTACCCGCGACTTCGTGAAACCCGGGGCCACGGTGATTGACGTGGGCATGAACAAGGTGACGGAACAGGCGGAGTTTGACCGGCTTTTCGCGGGCAATGCGAAGCGCGAGGAAAGCTTCCGCGCCAAAGGGTCGACCCTGGTGGGGGACGCGCATCCCAACGCGGCCGAGTTGGCGGGAGCCATCACGCCCGTCCCGGGAGGAGTAGGCCCGTTGACCATCGCCATGCTGATGTCCAACACCGTGAAGGCAGCCCGCATGCGGAGGGGCTCACGCCCGCCCGCCCGGGCCGCGGAGCATGCCCGAAGTGCTTAAGGTCGGGTTGACCGGAGGCATCGCCGCGGGCAAGTCCGTGGTGGGCGAGATGCTCGCCGCCCTGGGCGCCCAGGTGATTCAGGCCGACGAGATCTCTCGCCAGCTCATGCAGCCCGGCGAGGCGGTCTACCAGGAGGTTGTGGCTCGTTTCGGCTCTGGCATCCTGCAGCCGGATGGCAGCGTGAACCGCGCCCGCCTGGCCGAACTGGCTTTCGGTGGCCCCAACCAGCCTTCTCGGCGTGCAGGAGCTGAATCAGATCGTCCATCCTGCCGTGGTTCGCCGGCAAGAGGAGTGGATGGCGGAAGTAAGCCGGCGCGATCCCCATGCCGTTGCCGTGGTCGAGGCCGCCTTGATTCTCGAGGCCGGCATGGCAACAGGCTTTGATCGCCTGGTGGTGGTGACCTGCCGGCCGGAGCAGCGCATTGAGCGCTGGGCGCATCGGTTGAAAGTGGACCAGGAAACCGCGCGCCGCGAAGTCACGCGCCGCATGGCGGCCCAACTGCCCGATGATGAGAAAATCAAAGCTGCCGATTATGTCATCGATAATTCAGGATCGCTGGATGAAACCCAGCGGCAGGTGAAAACAATTTACGCCGAGTTGGAAAAGGAAGCGTCAAGGTAGCGCCGCCGTCCCGCCCGCCGCAGCGAGGCAAGATGCCCTCGCGACAGCGGGCGAGACGCCGTCTACGAAGGGCCTTGGCTTTAAAATCTGGTTTACGACTGTGGGTCTCGAACTATGAAGCTGCTGCGTCCCCTTGTGCTGGCGGTGATTTTTGCCGGCGCGTTTTTTACTTCACCACCTACCGTTCCGGCCCCATGCATCCCGCGAATTGGTTCAGTCGTCCTATCGGTAAAGTTGAGATTACCGAGGCGGCTTCAGGCGAGTCGCTCGATGCCGAAGAGCAGAACAACATCGGCGTCTATCGCAAGAACATCGATTCGGTGGTGAACATTACTTCCCGCGCCATGACCTTCGATTTCTTCTACGGCCTGGTGCCCCAGGAGGGCCAGGGTTCCGGCTTCATTATCGATAAGGAAGGTCACATTCTGACCAACTATCACGTGATCGCCGAAGCCCGCCAGGTGGAAGTCACGCTGCACAACCGCAAAAAGTACCGGGCCACGGTGGTAGGGACCGACCGCTCGCACGATCTGGCGGTGATCCAGATCAAGGGCCCGGGGCTCACGCCCATGGTGCTGGGCGACTCGCGCAATTTGCAGGTCGGACAAAAAGTTTATGCCATCGGCAATCCCTTCGGCCTTTCCGGCACCATGACCCGCGGCATCATCAGTTCGATCCGCCCGGTGCAAGAACCGGACGGGATGCAGATCGATGAAGCCATCCAGACCGATGCGGCGATCAACCCCGGCAACTCCGGCGGCCCGCTGCTCAACTGGCACGGCGAAGTGATCGGCATCAATACGCTGATCGCCTCCAATGTCGGGCAGAGCGCGGGCATTGGTTTCGCCATCCCGGTGAACACCGCCAAAGCCGTGCTGAATGACCTGATGACCCTGGGCCGGGTGCGACGGCCGGCGCTGGGCGTACGCACCATCCCCATCACGCCCGAACTGGCGGACCAGTTGGGCCTGGCGGCCGACAGCGGACTGCTGATCGTGCAAGTGGTGTCCGGCGGCGCCGCCGACCGCGCCGGCCTGCATGGCGGCACCGAGCGCGCCTACATCGGCAATCTTCCCATCATGATCGGGGGCGACCTGATCGTTGCCATCGATGGCCAGGAGGTGCAGGACCAGCAGGACCTCAGCCAGGTCATGAACAATCACCGCGCCGGCGACACGGTGCGGATCACCGTTTATCGCGGGAAAAACAAGATGGATGTCAGCGTGACCCTGGGCGAGGCGCGGGAGCAGGTATGAGCAAAAGCGCCCGGATTTGCGCGGATCTTCGGATCAAGAAACCACGATCAAGGTTTATCCGTTAGATCCGTGGAGATCTGTGGCTGATTTGTAGATGTCAAATTCCCGTCTGCGTTCGGTTCAGATTTCTTCTACCAATACTCATGAGCGTTGAAGCCATCCGCCGCTTCTGTCTTTCCTTCCCCCATGCTACCGAGAACCTGCAATGGGGAGACACTCTGTGCTTCAAAGTGGGAGAAAAGATCTTTGCTTTGCTGTCCCTGAGCTCCGTGCCGCAAAGATTGATGTTCAAGTGCACGCCGGAAACTTTCGCCGAATTGGTGGAGCACGAAGACATTATTCCCGCGCCGTACGTAGGCCGCTACAAGTGGGTGTCGTTTCAGCGGCTGGACGTCCTGCCCTGGAGCGAGGTGAAGGACCTGATTGGGCAGTCGTATGAGATGGTGGCAGCGAAGGCCAGAATTACCGGGACACGAGGGACGGCCAGGGCTGAGGCAATCAACCGCCGAAAATCCAAAACGCGCCGCGCCAGGAATTGAAAGGTTCAGCCTGCCTGTTGCCCTCTGGTTTAGTTGCCGTCCGGGTTAATTGCTATCCGGATGACTGTGGCGCCAGTTCCAGTATTTGTCCTGCTGGCCATGATTCAGCTTGGAGTAGTCGCGATAGTCTTTATGCCGCTCTCCCCGGTATTGGCGGTAGGAGCGATCTTCGTTGTCGTTCCAATCGTGGTAGACCTTGTGGTTGCGATCGTAGACCCGGGCCTGCCTTTTGTCGTGGTGATTGTCTTCATGCCGCTTGTCATCTTGCGCCATCGCTCGGGTCGTGATTCCCAGGGTGCGATCAAGGCGGCGGTCAGGGCAAGAAAACACAGGTGTCGGTATCCAGTCTTCATTTTGTAGTCTCCTCCAGCTTAAAAAATCCAAGTTTCAAGCTGAGAGCTTGTGGCAGGCGAAATCTGAGCACAATTGAGCAAGCCAGAAGGTTCTTTTCGTCAGAGGCCCGAAAAGGCCAACCCCCGAGGGCTCCCGCTTCGTTATTCGCAGTCTATGCCGCCCGGCTCACTGTGATTTGACTCGCACTCTCCCGCTGGGCTAGCCTCTAGCAGTCTTACCCCATGCGATCTCATTGCAAGTTATTCATTCTGCTGCTCTTGATATCAGGCGCCCCGCGCAGCTTCGGGGCGCGGCTGGTGCCGGTCGAAGCGCCTCGTGGCATGGTAGCCAGCGCCCACCAGTTGGCCTCGCGCGCTGGAGTGCAGATCATGAAGGCGGGAGGCAATGCGGTGGACGCGGCGGTCGCGGTTGGTTTCGCGTTGGCGGTGGTGCATCCCCAGGCGGGAAATCTGGGCGGTGGCGGATTCATGCTCGTCCGCTTTGCGAATGGCAAGACGCACTTCATCGACTATCGCGAGAAAGCGCCGGCGGCGGCCACGGCGAACATGTATCTCGACGCCAAGGGTGACGTCATTGAGGACGCCAGCATCGTCGGCTATCGGGCGATCGGCAGTGCCGGGATCGGTCGCCGGCATGGTGTATGCGGAAAAAACCTACGGCAAGCTGACTCTCGGCAGGTGATGGCGCCAGCCATAAAACTGGCGGACCGAAGGATTTGTTCTGGCGGCTTCCGATGCCCAGGACCTGCGGGACGATAAGCATCTCGCCGAGTTTCCCGAATCGCGGCGGATTTTTCTGCGCGATGGGAACTATTACCAAGCGGGTGACACGTTCAAGCAACCGGAGCTGGCGCGCACTTTGAAACGCATCGCGGCCGATCCGGATGACTTCTATCAGGGAGCGATGGCGCGCGAGCTGGCGGCGTCCCTGCAGAAGGGCGGCGGCCTGATTACGGTTGACGACCTGGCGCATTATGAAGTGAAGGAGCGCGAAGCGGTGCGCGGATCGTACCGCGGATACGACATCATCAGCGCGCCCCCGCCGTCGTCGGGCGGCACCACGCTGATCGAGATCCTGAACATTCTCGAAGGCTACGACCTGGGAAAATTCGCAGGCCGGTCGGCGCCGGCGGTGCACCTGACTCTGGAAGCCTTCCAGCGCGCGTTCTACGATCGCGCAGAGTTCCTGGGCGATCCGGACTTTTCCAAAATCCCCGTGGCCCAGCTGATCGACAAACACTATGGCGCAGCCTGGCGGGAATCGATCGATCCGGCGCGCGCCAGCGTGAGTAAAGATTTGCGCCGCCCCGCGATCTTCAGCCAGCTCGAACAGGACGCGGCTGCGCATTTTCCATCCGGCGCTGTGTCCGAACCCAACCATACGACTCATTACTCGATCGTCGATCCCGAGGGAAACGCGGTCGCGGTCACGACCACGTTGAATGATACTTTCGGCTCTCGCGTCACCGCCGAAGGGCTGGGTTTCCTGCTGAACGATGAGATGGACGACTTCGCCGCCAAGCAGGGCGTTCCCAACATGTTCGGCCTGATTCAGGGGCCGGCCAATGCGATCGGGCCGGGCAAGCGTCCGCTGTCCGCCATGGCGCCCACCATCGTCTTGAAAGATGGAAAGCTGTTCCTGGTGCTGGGTTCGCCCGGCGGCCCGCGGATCATCACCACGGTAGCCAACATCCTCATGGGAGTGGTTGACTATGGCATGAACATTCAGGAGGCGGTGAACGCGCCGCGCTTTCATCAGCAGTGGCTTCCGGATGTGGCCAGCGTAGAGCAGGGATTTCCTCCCGAGATCGTCAAGCGGCTTGAAAGCATGGGCCATCAAGTCGAGTTTGGAGAAGGCGGAGCAGGAGCGGGTGAACCGTACTGGAGCGATGGCGAATGCATCATGGTGGACCCGAAGCGTGGAGACCGCCTGGGCGCAAGCGACAAACGAAATAACGGAAAAGCGTTAGGATTTTAGGATCGGCAAGGTTTGTGAAGTTGCTCGGCCGGGCAGGTGAGGACACCGCCCCTACGCGGTTTGTGAAGTGAACAGGATCGATCATGCTTAAGGCGATGTCCACTTACGTGTATGTGAAAGAACGGTTACACCCCGGCTTGCTGGATGGACTAGTGCGAGGCGGGGCGCAGGCCATCGAAATTTTTGCCGCTCGCCAGCACCTCGACTATGCCAACCGCAAACAGCATGTGCGCGAAATTGCCGATTGGTTTCAGAACAGCGGCGTGCCGCTGCACTCCATTCATTCGCCGATGTACGCCGATTACGAAGGAGGCCGCACCGGCGCGCCGCCGGTGAACGTGGCCGCCACCGACCGGGCGCAGCGCATCGAGGCCATGGACGAGATCAAGCGCGCCATTGAAGTCGCCGAGCAGATTCCCTTCCGCTTCCTGGTGCAGCACCTGGGAACCAGCGGCGAGTCCTTTGACGATCGCAAGTTCGAGGCGGCCATGACTTCGATCGAGCACTTGCGGGCGTTTGCCAAGCCGCTGGGAGTGCGCATCCTGCTGGAGAATATCCCCAACGAGTTGTGCACGCCCGACAAGCTGGTGGACTTTATCCAGATCACGCACTTCGACGATGTAGGCGTATGCTTCGACTTTGGCCACGCCCATATCATGGGGAAGGTGGCGGAGGCGTTTGAAATCCTGAAACGCCATATCCATTCGACGCACGTCCACGACAATGCCGGAGACAAGGACTCGCATCTGTGGCCGGGAGCCGGGACCATCGACTGGAAAGCAGCGATGGAGTTGCTGCGCTCGGCGCCCAATACACCGCCCTTGCTGCTGGAGATTGAAGCGGACGAGAAGGTGAATCCGGTGGAGAAGATGCGCGAGACGTTCGAGAAGCTGGAGTTGTAGCGCCGCCGTCTCGGCGGCTTGCGCCGCGGCGACCCACCCGTACCAAATCTTATGTCATCTCCCGTAACCACGATCGCTGATATCGGCAAGCACGAGGGGCAGACCGTCACCATTCGGGGCTGGCTCTACAACCTGCGGGAAAGCGGGAAGCTGCTCTTCCCGCAATTTCGTGACGGCTCCGGACTGATTCAGGGCGTGGTGCCGAAAAATGCCGTGGCTCCCGAAGTATTCGACGCGATAAAGGGCCTGACCCAGGAATCGAGCGTGATTGTCGAAGGCAAGGTCCGGGCCGACAAGCGCGCCCCGGGCGGATATGAGCTCGACGTGTCGGGAGTCCAGGTGGTGCAGCGGGTCTCCGAGAGCGATCCGTACCCGATTTCCCCCAAGGAGCACGGCGTCGAATTCCTGATGGAGCACCGGCACCTGTGGGTGCGCTCTCAGCGCCAGGCGTCGATTCTGCGGGTGCGCGCGGAAATCATCAAGGCGTGCCGCGATTTCTTCGATGAACGCGGCTTTACCCTGACCGATCCGCCCATTCTCACGCCCGCCGCCTGCGAGGGCACTTCGACGCTTTTTCCGGTCGACTACTTTGATGAGCAGGCATTTCTCACCCAGTCCGGGCAGCTTTATATCGAAGCGACGGCCATGGCCCTGGGCAAGGTCTATTCGTTCGGGCCAACATTTCGGGCGGAGAAGTCTAAAACACGGCGGCATCTTACGGAATTCTGGATGGTCGAGCCCGAAGTCGCTTATGCCGATCTCAACGACCTCATGGATCTGGCGGAAGGGTTGATCAGCTTTGTGGTGAAGCGTTGTCTGGATCGGCGGCGCAGCGATTTGCAAATCATCGGGCGCGATGTCGCGAAGCTGGAGAAGGTTGAGGCACCATTCCCGCGCATCACCTACGACGACGCAGCGAAAATGCTCGAGGAAGCTCACGCCAAGGGCGCGCTCGAAAACAAGTTCGAGTGGGGCGGGGACCTGGGATCGCCCGACGAAACCTACATTTCGTCACAGTTCGACAAGCCGGTCATGGTGCATCGCTATCCCGCGAAGGTGAAAGCGTTCTACATGGAGCCTGATCCCCAGCGTCCCGATCTGGCCTTGTGCGTGGACGTGCTGGCGCCGGAAGGCTACGGAGAAATCATTGGCGGATCGCAGCGCATGGCGTCCTACGATCTGCTGGTGCAGCGGATTCACGAGCACGGACTTCCCGAAGAAGCCTTCAAGTGGTACCTTGACCTGCGCAAATTCGGCAGCGTGCCGCACGGCGGCTTCGGCATGGGAATCGAACGCGTGGTAGCGTGGATCTGCGGGCTGGAGCACGTGCGGGAAACGATTCCGTTTCCGCGGATGCTGAATCGGCTATACCCCTGAAGTATTTCACCGCCGAGCCCGCCGAGAGCGCCGAAAATGCAAGAGAAAGATCAACTCGATCTCATGACGCGGCGCATCATCGGGACAGCGATCGAGGTGCACCAGGGGTTGAGACCCGGCCTACTGGAATCGGCTTACGAGACCTGTCTAGCTTTTGAATTGCGCCAGCCGAGTTGGTCTTATCACAAATTTCCACGTGCGCGTACTTAAAGACGGACTCAAGAGGGTTGTGAATGAATTCCCTGACTCGGCGTTCTCGGCGACCTCCGCGGTGAAACGGAAACTATGACGCCTTCAACCGCACCTCGTCCAACATCGTTCCCAGAAAAATTCGGGTGATCGGCGTCCCGCTCGACCTGGGACAATCTCGCCGCGGCGTGGATATGGGGCCCTCGGCGGTGCGCGTGGCCGGCCTGGAGGCGCGGCTGGAAGAACTGGGGCATGTGGTGGAAGATGCGGGAAATATTTCCGTGGCCATCGCGGAACAGAAGAAGGCAGGCGATCCGTCGGCCAAGTATCTGAAGGAAATTACCGCCACCTGCACCAAGAACGCCGAGCTGGTGATCAAGACGCTGGAAGCCGGCATGATTCCGCTGGTGCTGGGCGGGGACCACTCGGTGGCGGCGGGCACGGTGGCCGGAGTCGCCGAATTCTATCGCCGCCAAAACCAGAAAATCGGATTGATCTGGATTGACGCGCACACCGACATCAACACGCCCGAGAGCTCGCCCAGCGGAAATGTTCACGGCATGCCGCTGGCTGCGACCATGGGTTTGGGGCCTCCCGAACTAGCCAACATTTTCAATTTCTCGCCCAAGGTGAAGCCGGAGAATTGCGTGCTGGTGGGAGTGCGCGACATCGACGCCGTCGAAAAAGAGAATGTGCGCCGGGCCGGCATCGGAGTTTTCACCATGCGCGATATTGACGAGCGCGGCATGCGTACCGTGATGGAAGAAGCGCTGCGCATGGCCGGACGCGGCACCGCCGGCTATCACGTTTCTCTCGACATGGACTGGATCGATCCCGAGGACGCGCCCGGCGTGGGCACTCCGGTGCGCGGCGGAGCGACTTATCGCGAAGCCCACCTGGCCATGGAAATCATCGCCGACCACGGCCGCATGCTCAGTTTTGAGATCGTCGAAGTGAATCCCGTGATTGACGAGCACAACCGCACGGCGGACCTGGCGGTTGAGTTGGCGCAGTCGGCATTCGGGAAGAAGATCCTGTAAGTGATACGCCAGTCCTGCTTCGCCACCTTCCCCCGGACAGGAAGCCCCCAGACATTTCCTTTACAAGAAAATAACACCAGCCTGACATTCCCTGCCTTGTTGGTTGCTAACCTCCCATCAGAATCCTCGATTGGGAGAAGACGATGAAGACCATCTTTGTATTGCTGTTCACCATGGCGTGCCTGGGTTGCGGATACAGCGCTCCTAAGGCGCCGGCGCCGCAGCCTGGGGTCATGCCCACGGTCTCGCAACTTGTGCCGAACACAGCTAACTCCGGAGACCCGCAGTTCATCCTGACGGTCAACGGCAGCAATTTTGCCGCGAGTGCCGTCATCAATTGGAACGGGGCAAAGCAAGCCACTACCCGAATGACAGCCGGTCAACTGACAGCCACAATCCCGGCCTCGGCCATCGCGACGCCCGGCACCGTGCCGGTGAGCGTGACCAATCCCGGCACTCCGGGCTCGGGCGGCATCTACGGCAGCGGTGGCACTGCCAGCGAGACTTCCAACGCCATGAACTTCACGGTCAACTAGGACAGATAAACAGGAGGTCGGAATGTGAGGTAAGATGCGGGACCCCGCGCTGAGCTCGCCACGGATTGACGGCCTGCCCAACGGCTTAGAACCGTCGCAACCCTCGAATCAGGTGGTTTGCGTGGAGTAGCGGTGGTCCCAGGCGCAGGTGCAGGTCATGGCTCTCTCGTCAGCCGGTGACGGAAACATGTGATAGTACATCGCGATGACCATGGGGATAAACACGATGGCATTGTAGAAGAGGTGGAGCTCGACGCGGGGAAAGACCAACTGCAAAACGCTGCACGGCACCGGCTTGCCCCAGAAATTGTGGTGGAACGTGGCCTGCCAGATCAGCAGAAAGTGTTCGATGTGGTGCCAGAACTGGATCACCAGGGCGGCGGTCCACCACTTCCGCGAGACCCCGGTGAATCCCTTGCGCAGGACCCAAATGCCGATAAGCATGACCAGGGCGAAGCCGTAGTGCAGAGCTTCGGACTGGATCAGCCAGGGATACCACAAGCCAAGAATGCCGTTGGCTTGCGGGCGCGGCCACCCCATCACATAAATCTGGTAAGCCTGAACCAGGTGTTCGGCCCAATGGCCGAGCACAATAATCATGAAGATTTGAAGCGCACGTTCGTGCCAGCGGGTGTTCAGCTTGTCGTAGAAGCTGGGGTTGGCCTCAGGGGCGGCATGAATGCCGGGAACCGCCGGACTCGAAACTGACATAACCGCACTCCTTCCCCCCGAAATCTACCTCAAAAACGTGGCCACGGTTACAGTCTGCCCGTTCCAATCAATCACCCAATTATATTGCCCCCGCCGCTCATCCGGAAGACCCTGGATCAGAAGCGGAAGTTCAGGCTGCGGTGGAAGTCCTGATTCCACTCGGCCCGCTTCCTAGAACGAAAGCCTTGCGCTGAATTGAAGTTCGCGGCCCGGCGTCATTGCCATCGTGATCGTCCCGAACTGCGGAGTGTTGACGAAGCGGTTCGGTGTGCCCAAGTTGGTCTTGTTGAGCGCATTGAAGGCTTCGGCACGCAACTGGAACGTGGCCCTTTCCGTGAGATTAAACGAACGTGCCAGGCCGAAGTCCAGGCTTTGCATCCCCGGGCCATAAACGGAATTCCGGCCCGCATTGCCATAGGTAAAGGCCGGGGGCGTGGCGAAAGCGGCAGGGTTGAACCACTCCGCGGCGGTGTGCGTACCCGGACCAAAGACGGGCTGCCCGGTGACATTCGCGCGAATCGGGTTCTCTCCCAGTACCGTGCCGGAATTTGCCGTGTCGCCGAACACGGAGATGGTAAACGGCATTCCGGTTTGAACCTGGTAAATAGTCGAGAAATGCCAATTCTGCGTGACTAGCCGCGCCCATTCTGTTCGCTGGAAGGCAGGGATGTCGTAAACGCTGCTGAGCGCGAAGCGATGGCGCACATCACAGCCCGGCCCTTTTTCGGCGTTGAGGTCGAGGTTGTTTTGCGGGATGGCCGCTTCGTCCATGGGCGAACGAAAGTCCGGCGCGTTGGTCAGGTTCTTGGCATAGGTGTAGTTCGCCAGAAAGCTCAACCCGTGCGAATAGCGGCGCCGCACGTTGACGTAGCCCGCGTCGTACCAGCTTTGCGCCGTGTTTTCCAGGAGGTTAATGGTGCTGACGGGAAAAGTCAGACTCTGGATAACGGCTTCGGTGCTGCCCGGCGGTAACTTGGTGCCGGGAACAAAGGTCAGTGTCTTGAACGGGCGGCGTGGTCCCAGAGGGCCGGGTCCGGGAAGCGTATTGTTGATCAAGTGCGCTCTCTGCAAGTGAAAGCCGCGGGAGCCGAGATACCCGACTTCGATGGACGTGTCCTTCCCCAGGCTCTTTTGCACCGAACCATTCCATTGCTGAACGTATTGCGCAGGGGCGTGGGGATCGAATGCCGTAAAGCTCACCGTCGTTGCCGGTAGCGGGCCCGTGCCCAAGACCGGAGTGCCAAAATTCAACCCACTGGCAAAGAGCGCGGCCGGCGGAGTGAAATTGTCCGCTTGCTGCGTTTCCGGAAATACATAGGGCACATTGTGCCGCTGGTTGCACCAGGTATTCTGGTCCACGGGCGTGAAGAAGATGCCATACGATGCATGCATCACGAGGCCGTGATTGGGAACGTTCTTGGCGATTCCGAGGCGCGGCGCAAAGTTGTGCTTGTTCGAAAACATGAGCCCTTGCGGGTATCCGTTTTGGCCACCGACGAACACCGAAGGCACGCTGTTGTGGAAAATCAGGTTGGTGTTGGTGTTGTCCTTGTCGTAGAGCGGATTTGAGTATTCATAGCGCACGCCCAGGTTCAGCGTGGTGGTCGGCGTCACCTGCCAGCTGTCTTCGATGAACGCATCGCTGCCCCAATTGCGCAGATTCATTTGCGGGACGCCGGCCTGGCGTTGTTTGACGGCCGGCAGACTCAAAAGCATGCTTGCGAACCCGGAACCGCTCCCATCATTAAATCCAAATTCGGTGGTGTATCCGTTGGTGTACTGATAGTAGCCGCGGTTCTGGAAGAACCCCCACATCGGCCACGTATACCAATGGAAATCGCCACCCATTTTGATTCCGTGACGTCCGCGCTGCCATGTGTAGGCATCCCGGAATTCGTACATCGTGTCCCAGGCATGCATCGGCGTAGCGGCAAAAGTATCGCCAATTCCGGTGTAGCCCTGGGCGGCGAACCAGGGGGCCCCCCACGCGTTTGGCCCACCGAATCCCACGCCCTGAATACCCAGCTGGCTCACGATGTCATTCACTCCATCATTTTGCGATGTGCGATCCATGGACAAGCGAGAAACTGCAAACGAGCCGGTATTGACCTTATTGGGGGCGAAGATGTGGTTCCAGGAGATCACTGCCTGCTGCGAACGATTGTCGAAGTTGGCTCCGAATCCCGGAAGATCTTCCGTCGTGGCCGTCACTCCACTGCTCGGCGAGAACCCATTTTCCGTGCCGATACTGTACCGGCCGAAAATCGTGTCGTCGTTCGAGAAATTGTGGTCCACGCGAACTGTGCCCTGGTCCTGTACGTGTGCTTCGTTGCGTATATCGAGGTAATTGTTCGAATCCGGAGCCCCCGCCATCATCGTCATGTTGGGTTGGGGCACATATTTGAGCAGGAAAGCTGTCAGAAGTGGATTGATCCTGCCCGACGGGATTTGATTGTTGGGAAACTGAGAACGGGTGTAGGGAAAATTTGCCGGTCCGGTTGGCTTGGCCGGATTGAAGTTCGGATTGGCAACCGCGGTTGTAGGGTCGTAGATCTTGACGCTGCTCATACTGAAGTCGCCCTGGATTTCATCCGGGGTAGGCACAGTCAGAATCTGTGCGTCCGCTTGTGACAAGCGGAACCCTTCGTAGTTGAGAAAAAAGAAAGTATTCTTTCCGACGAGCGGCCCCCCGAAGGACGCTCCGAAGTTGTTCTGCACCAGATGATTGTTTCCCATGGAACCAAAAGTGCTGGCATCCACTGCTCCGTTGCGAAGAAACTCGTAGACCGTTCCGTGGTACTGGTTAGAACCCGAGTGCGTGATGATGTTGATCTGACCGCCGCCTGCTCCACCCATGTCCGCGGTGTAGCTGCTGGTTTCCACCTGGAATTCTTTCACCGCGTCAGGCGAGGGGCTCAGGTTCTGGGTGTTGAAGGTAGGATCGGTGTTGGTTGCCCCGTCCAGCAGGAAGAAGTTCGCATTCGGGCGACTGCCGCCGATGACCACCGCGGAGCGCTGGCCGGGACGCCAGTAAAGAGGATTCGTCGAGCCCGTTTGCGCGCCAAAGCCTACGTGGGCGCCAGGTACGGTGAGCACCAGGTCGATCAGCATTCGTCCGTTGAGCGGCAACTCGCGGATGGACTTCGGCTCGACGACCTCGCCAACGCTGGCATCGGTGGTGTGCAACACTTCATTCGCGGCCGTGACGTCAACTCCCTGCTTGATCGAACCCACGGTCAGGGTTATGGCAACCGTTAGTTTCTGTCCCACCTCAAGCCGAACCGATTGCTTGCCCGGAGCAAACCCGGGCGCCTCGGTTGTGAGTTCGTAGTCATCCGGCAAAAGCGCTAAGGCTTCGAACATGCCGCGTTGGTCGGTGACGACGTGGCGGATTGCGCCGGTGCTGGCGGCAGTCAGTTGGATCGCCGCTCCCACAACCGGCAGATGCTGCGGGTCCGTAACCGTACCCGTTACGCCGGCATAGTTGCTTTGACCGAAGGCAGACAGTGTGAACCCCAGAACTAGCAGCAGCAATCTTTTCTGCATGGACTCATCTCTCCAGAACAGTGGGCACCAGGCATACGTCCGCGAATCTCGGAGAGGTTTGGCAGGTCGGTTTTCGAGACACTCGACCGATTGTTCGCACGACGTTGCCCGTCAACTTAGCGCTGTAGAAACGGTCGATCAATAATAGGAAAACACTAGGACACGAACTGCGGATGGATCTTTCAGGGACGTTCAATCTGAGTCCCGACGTTTCTAACGTCAGGCCGTTTTAGAAAGCGCACGGAACGGGAGGGGGGAGCGCAGCGGACTGCCCCGGGGCTCTCCCCAGCTCAGGGTCGCATCATGGCGGCGCAAGTTTTCATGGCTACTGCTTGCCGCCCATGCACGCCGGAATTTCAATATTGGCCGGACCGGTGAGCGGGCCGTAGTTCATCTGAATGCTGCCGGGGCTATTGGGATCACTCATCTCGATCCGCAGGGGCAAGCCGGTGTCCTTGGCCACCAACAGGTGCACCGTACCCTGGGTCTTCTCGTTTTCGTGGTCGTAGAACTCATAGCCATCCGCCATCGTGCCGTTTACGTTCTGGTCGCCGATGGGGTGCAGGTCGGTGAGGTTCGGGTTGGGTTGACCGCTCGACGCCTCGCTCTGCGGGACATCGCGGCACTGCCAGGAAAACATATCCCGCTGCATCTTCAGCATTTTGGGAACTTCCGCATGCGCCATTGCGGTTGATGCGGCGGTCGCCGCGGCGCCGAGCGCGCCCATGGGGCCTTCCGCTGCGGCGTGTGCGATGGCGCTCGCGGCCATGCGGTCCAGCTGCGCCAGGTCGTGGGCTGCCTTTTCCTCGCTTTCCTTCAGTAATCGAGGCACCGCAGCCGAAGTAATGAGCCTCGCCGCGCGGCCGTTTTGCACCACCGCTCGAATCTCCCAGTCATCCACCGTTCCCGGGATGTCCGTGGCAGGCATTTTGTAGTGCATTACGTATTGCCTTGTATTTCCTTCGACCAGCAATTCCGCCGGGCTGAATATGCTTTGGGCCATCTGCTCCATTTGAGGGTCGGTTGTGTGCATGGTCATGACCATGCGATAGCCGGCCTGGGCTTTCAGCCTCTCGAAAGAGGCATAGAGCGGGCTATCCAACGCAACCGGCACGCCGGCATGAGGTGGGATGGAGCCAGCCGATCCCCCTCCCCTTGCGGACCGCTTCGCATTACGCTGGGCCATCGAGGCTTGCATGCGCTCCCGCATCTCGGGAGGCATATTGGCCATCATCTGCGCCATCTGGTCAGATGCCCCGGGAGGCATTCCCTGCGGCATGTTTGCCTGGGGGTTCATGGTTGAGGAGGACGCGTCCGGCGCGGCGTCTTGCGCGGTGGCCGCCTCCGCCGCGGTCGAATTCTCCGCTGCTGCGGCAGCGTCTTTCTTCTTCGATTCCGCAGCCAGCATGGCGCGTACCACTTTGCTGCTGACTCCGGCCTGGCCGAGCGCTTGCAGCCCGGCAGAAGAGAGATCGAACTGGGTGTCTCGGGTGGCGATGGCATTCACGATGGTGGCTTCCGGCAGCCCGGCTTTCACCATTTTCACCACGTCGTTGTTGGTCAGCGGAGAATTTTTCAGCTGTGCGGTCAGGCTCATCCCGCCGAGGAGAAGAGCAGCCAGGAAGATAGTCAACTTCAACAGTCGCATGAGGCACCCTCTGGGTGACGGAATGGTGCGGCTGAAAGAAATATGGCCGTGATGTGATGGTTGATGGAATTATCCCAGGGATAATTCCGCTCCAGGCTCGCGCCCCCGGCTACATAATTGCTGCGTATCGCCACTAGCTCGCCGGGGGCCCGGCAACCTGCCTCGCCTTTATTGCGTGACCGTTTTTACCTCGTCGCCGGTCTTGAACCCGCTTCCCGAAACCGCCGTCGCGACCGCGGAGATATCGTCGACATCGGTGACGCGAACCACGCCGATCGTGGTGGCCATGCGGCGAATCACTTTGCCGGTTTCCGGGTCCTTGATGACCTTGGATACCCGCTCGACCGTCAACTGGTCGCCCACCTTGACCCCCGCTTTCGACCCGACGTTGAGGATGATCTGTCCCGAGTCCACTGCGGCGACCAGGCCTTCGACCGAGATGGTCCGCGTCACCAGCTTGCTCTGGTCGGCGATCACCTGCGAGCTGGTCTGCTCCACCGCAGCCTTTACGGCTTCTCCCAGGATCGTGCTCTGGAAGTCGCTGCTGCTGAAGTCGACGTTGCCGCTCCCGAATCCCTTGGTGCCGACCCCGGTGCCCAGCAATGAGGTGCTCTCGCGATGCGATTCACCCTTGCCTTCCGCCACGCCCACAATCTCGCCGGTGTCGACATCCACCACGCGCGCTGTAATGGCCACGATCGCCTTGGACTTCTTGCGTCCGATATTGCCCAAGCCGAAGGGGACCAGACCGCCGGCGGCGCCGCCGATATTCTGGTTTTTCGTTTCATTGCCGAATTGCGTGATACTGCCGACGATGATGGCATCCACCCCCAGCAATCTTCCCAGCTTGGCGGCTGAGGTGGGATTGGCGCGGTCGCTGTTGGAAAAGTTCTGCTCCGCCATGATCTTGTCCAGAGCCTTGCGTTCAATCACCGAGTAGGTACCGTCTTTGACCAGATCGGTCACCATCAGGTCGGTGATTCCTTTGCCTACGTCGACGTCCGCCCCAAACAGCGCCGAGATGTCGCTGTGCACCGTGGCATAGTCGAAATCCATGACGGCCACGCGCTTCTTGCGCGCCGGGGCGCCCGCGGGCGCCTGTCTGGCAATGCCCACTCCGGTCAAGATCAGCCACGACAGCGCCACCAACCAGATCGTCTTTCGCGTATTCATATTGATTTTTCCCCCGGGTAAGAAGTCAAGAGAAGGCCACACCTTTCGGTCTGGTCGCCGAGGCTATCTTGGGTACAGCCCTTGACAACCCAGCCGGTATGACATTGTGCAAGAATGGGAGGGTCTGCGCAAGCCTATAAAACCATGAAGAAACTACGCGTCGGCATACTTTTTGGCGGGCGGAGCGGGGAGCATGAAGTTTCGCTGCTTTCGGCTGCCTCGGTCCTTAACGCCATTGACCAGAATAAGTTTGAGGTCGTGCCTATCGGCATCACCAAGGAAGGCCGCTGGCTGACCGCGGGGGACGCGGAATTGCTGCTGCAGGGCAAGGCCGCCGCGCACTCCCAGTCTGCGAGCCGGAGATCCCGAGGCCACGCCTGGGGCCGCAGTTCTGGCCACCGGGCAGGCCGTGGTGGTCCCGCCCGAACCGCAGCGGCCGGGCGGGTCTCTGGCGCCTTTCCAGTCCGAGTCTCTGACTCGGCGGGCCAGTGACCGGGCCATTAACGTCGACATAATCTTCCCCGTGCTGCACGGAACTTTTGGGGAAGACGGCACCATCCAGGGATTATTCGAGCTGGCTGATATTGCCTATGTAGGTGCGGGCGTTCTGGGTTCCGCCGCCGGCATGGACAAGGACGTCATGAAGTCATTGTTCCTGGCCGCCGGACTGCCCATCGTGAAACACGTCACCGTGCTGCGCGGCGATTGGGAAGGCGCTCCCAAGAAGGTCCAGAAGCTGATCGAAAACAAACTCAAATATCCCGTATTCGTGAAGCCCGCGAATCTGGGATCGTCGGTGGGAATTTCGAAGGCGCGTGATCGCAAAGAGCTGGCTCCGGCGATGGCAGAAGCCGCCAAGTTTGACCGGAAGATTGTGATCGAGGAAGGCGTCGGCGGCAAGAAACACAAAGCCCGCGAAATCGAATGCTCAGTGCTCGGCAACGATAAGCCCGCAGCTTCGGTGCCGGGCGAGATCGTTCCCGGCAAGGAATTCTACGACTACACCGCCAAGTATCTCGACGAGGGATCGCAGCTGATCATTCCCGCCAAGCTGAGCAAAGCCGAAACCAAAAAGATCCAGCAACTGGCGATCAGCGCCTTCAAAGCGGTGGACTGTTCAGGCCTGGCGCGGGTCGATTTCCTGATGGACCCCAAGAACCGGAAGATATACCTCAACGAGATCAATACCATGCCGGGATTCACCGCGATCAGCATGTATCCCAAGCTGTGGGCGGCTTCGGGACTGGCCTATCCGGATTTGATCGAGCGCCTGATCCGGCTGGGGCTGGAGCGGCACGAGGAGAAGAAGAGAAATCAATACAGCCGGTGAGAAAATCCCGGCTGGTGTCATCCTGCGCGGAGGGGCTGCTTCGCTTCGCGAAGCAGCTCGCGCAGTCGAAGGACCCCTATAGCTGAACCGGCAGCCGGCGGTTCTTCACGGACGCCGTAGAAAATCTCCCAGAAGCAATCATCTGTTCAACGGTTCAACCGGTAGGGGTCCTTCGACTCCTGCCGCGCCCATGTCGCAAGCGAATGGGAAGAGATCAGGCTGCGCTCAGGATCGACACTGCTTTCAGTGTCCGAGAAAGCGCTCGAGCGCATTCAGATCGCGCTCCGCCATATCGCCGAATTTCTTTGCCCTCGCCACATCTCCGTGTTGAAGCGCTTCTTCCGCTTTGAACAGGTTGGCTTTCATGCTGGTCTGGTGGGCGACCATATCGCCGCGCAGTCCAAAGCCGGCCGCGCTCTGCTGTTGTTGCAGGTGATCCAGGCCGCTATTTACCGCGGCGGCGCGGTTGGAAAGCTGGTCGAGTTCGGTCTCCGCTTCGTCGAGGCTGGCCGAATTGTTGGCGGCGGCCGGCGCAGCCATTCCGCTATCGCTCTGCGCAGGCGCGGCGGCATCGTTGGCCATGCCGTTGCTTTGCGCGGTCAGCCTCTTAGCGCGGGGATGGCTCGGCTTGGCTGGGGCCAAATTGCTTTGCGCCGGGGCTGTCACCGGAGCAGGCTGCGCTGGCTCCATGGCATGTGAGTTGTCCACCGATGCCGTGGTGGCCGGTGCGGCCGGCGGCGGGGCCGGACTCGGAGCGGATGCGCCGCCAGCCGAAGCATCTGAAGCCGCCGGTTGTGCCGGCTGGACCTCGCTCGGCGACGCCGTATCTGTGCTGGTGACTGCCGAGGTGTCCGGAGCCTTCGCATTGGTCTTGCTGATCCGGGGCACGTAAATTCCGGCGAACACGAGACCAACCAGCACGACCAGAGCTCCCAGCGTCATGTACAAGCCGCGATGACCGCCCGACTGCGGAGGAGGCGGCATCGGGACCGGCATTGCTGGCGCGGCGATTCCTGCCGCTGGCTGCGCTACCGTTGCTGCCGGAGCGGCCGACATCGGAGCTGTAGCCGGCATCGTGTTCGCAGCTGCCATGGGGGTTGTAGCCGGCATCGTCGGCGCTGACCGGGAGAGTAGCCGCGATCGGTGCCGCAGGCGGGACCGGTGTGCGAGCCCCGCTCGGCCTTTCCATGGTCGGCGAAGCTTCCCAGAAACCGGCCGGTAGCTCGCCGCTGCCGCCTGTAGGACCCCCGATGGGGGTCCGCGGGACGGTGGGAGCGACTGCCGAGGACGCGGGCACGGTGGTCAAAGCGTTGGCGAACGCGTCCGCTGTCTGGAAGCGTTTTGCCGGTTCTTTGGCAATCGCCATGAGGATAATTTCGTTCAACGCCGCCGGCAGTCCGGGATTGAGTTCAAGAGGCGGCTTCGGGGTCTGGTTGAGATGCGCGGCCATAATGGAATACTCGCTATTGGCCACGAAGGGCCTACGCCCAGTCACGAATTCGTATAGAACGATACCGACCGAGTACAAGTCGGATCGCGCGTCGGTCGGATCGCCCTTCACCTGTTCAGGCGACATGTAACCAATCGAGCCCAGGGTAGTGCCGGTCATGGTCAAACCGCGCTCGTCGCCGGAACGCGCAATGCCAAAATCCATCAGCTTGATCATGCCCTGCGTGGTCAGCATCATGTTGGCGGGCTTGATGTCGCGGTGAATGATGTGGCGCTGGTGGGCGTAGCTGACCGCGCTCAGCACCTGGCTGATGTATTTGACCGCGTCGTTCACCGAGAGCGGCCCCATATCCAGCTTGGTCGCCATGGTGGTGCCCTCGACGTACTCCATCACCATGTACAGCCGGTTGTCGTTCGAGAATGCGGTTCGCAGCGCGCAAATATTGGGATGGTCGAGGCTGGCCGTGAGCTTGACCTCGCGCAGAAAGCGGGCCGCCAGGTCCTGGGTCGCGGCCAGGTCGGGCAGCAGGACCTTCATGGCTTCAATGCGGTCGGTGATGACGTTCCGAACCTGGTAGACCTTGCCCATACCTCCGGCGCCCAACTCCTTAAGAATCTCGTAATCGCCGATTCGCTTGGTGGTTTCGTCGCTCATGTGAAAATCTCCCTAGGGGTTGCGGGAACTTGCGAGCTTTTCTTGCCGGGGGCAGGCTACTCGGTTTCCATCCGGAAAACCGCAGTCTGGCAAGACGACAATTATGCTCTGCCGCCATCCTCGGGTCAAGACGGTTACGGGATACCGGCTCCCGGCAGGCGCCCCGGGTTCTCGCGCGGGTGCCCATTTCTCGCGCTTCTTTGCGGGAAGCGGGACCTCATCGAGGGAGCCTCTCCGGCACGGGGCTTTCACCGGTCATCCCGGTCAACGTCTGCAACCGCCAACCGTCTCTTGACGAACCCAGGCTCTCCCGGTACCATTCATCAAGTTTGCTCTACGGAGCAGACCTTGGATTTCATGCAGAGTGGCTGAGGGACGAGCCCTACGAAGCCACGACAACCGGATCAGAATTCATTTTCTGGTCGCCCGGTGTCAACTCTCGCCCTACACAGGGGGAACATGAGATTCGGGGTGCCGAATTTCCAGCATCTCGTTCCTCTTTTCCTCATTCATTGGGGAAAGAGGATTTCGCTTTTAGGGCGCTTTTTCAGGATGGCTCGTCCCGCTGCTACTCCAAAGCGAGTAGCTCATGACCTCGGAAACACGGACCACCGAATCACAGAAATACGAATTGCGCTGTCGGGAATGCGGCAAGAGCTGGGGAAACCAGCCCCGTTCCATCTGCGACGATTGTTTCTCTCCCCTCGAAGTTTTCTACGACTACGAAGCCGCGCGCCCCACGTTCACCCGGGAGCGGATCGCCCAGGGCCCGGCCAGCATGTGGCGTTATCGCGATCTGTTGCCTCTCCCGGTGAACTATCAGCCCACGGTTCCAGCCGGGTTTACCCCACTGCTTGAGGCGCCACGCCTGGCTCAAAAGCTGGGCGCGAAGCGCCTCTACTTGAAAAACGACGCGGTTTGTCAGCCCTCCCTGAGTTTTAAGGACCGCGTCGTCGCAGTGGCTTTGGCCCAGGCCCGTAATTTTGGTTTTGAAACCGTCTCCTGTTCGTCTACCGGAAACCTGGCGAACTCGGTCGCGGCGCAGGCGGCGCGCAACGGATTCAAGGCCGTGATTTTCATCCCAGCCGATCTCGAGCCCGCGAAAATTCTTGGCACACAAGTTTTTGGCGCCAAGCTGGTACGCATTCTGGGAAGCTACGATCAGGTCAATCGGCTGTGCTCGCAGATCGCAG
Source organism: Terriglobia bacterium (assembly GCA_963816025.1). Lineage (GTDB taxonomy): Bacteria > Acidobacteriota > Terriglobia > Terriglobales > Acidobacteriaceae > JAIQFF01. The sequence continues at coordinate 90,302 of CAWFJA010000023.1, read as the reverse complement.
ACGAACGGCCCTGGGGCTTCGTCAACGTCAATCTTCGTCCCTACTATGCGGAAGGCTCGAAGACCGTCGGCTTTGAAATCGCCGAGCAGCTGGGCTGGCGTCTGCCCGACAACGTCGTGTGTCCGATGGCGGGCGGATCGTTGATCGTGAAAATCAAGAAAGCCTTCGACGAACTCGTCCTGCTGGGACTGGTGGAATCGAAGCCGGTGAAATTCTTTGGCGCGCAAGCCACGGGCTGCTCGCCGATTTCGACGGCCGTGAAGGCCGGCAATACCGAGATCGATCCGCAGAAGCCGAACGACGATCGCCCGCTCGCTGGCCATCGGCAATCCCGCGGACGGACACTACGCCATCAAGGTCATCACCCAGAGCGGCGGCTGGTCGGAAGATGTTTCCGATCCCGAACTGGTGGAATGCATCCAGTTGCTGGCGGAGAATGAAGGCGTCTTCACCGAGACCGCCGGCGGCGTCACTGTCGGCACGGCGCGCAAGCTCTACCGCCAGGGACGCATTTCACCCGACGAAACCACCGTGCTCTGCATTACCGGCAACGGCTTGAAGACCACCGATGCGCTCGCCGGCAAATACGAAGCCGAAGAGCCCATCGCGCCCAAGCTGGCCGAGTTCGAGAAGTATCTGGAGAGAACGCTGAACGCTCCCGAAAAGAGATGTCCCGGAAACGGTTGGGGTATAGTAGAAGATGAACATCACAGTGCAAATTCCGACAGCCCTGCGGCGGCTGACTGCAGGCAATGCGAAAGTGACGTGCTCAGCCGGCAATCTGGCAGAACTCTTTACCGCGCTCGACCAGCAGTTTCCCGATCTCAAACCCCACCTGCGGGATGAGTCAGGAGAAATTCGCCGCTTCCTGAATGTGTACGTGAACGAAGAAGACATCCGCTTCCTGGGCGGAAACCAGTACGCCTTCCAGGATGGCGACGAAGTGCTGCTGGTGCCCTCCATCGCCGGGGGCACCTGAGGTTGTGTGGGACCGGGTCTCCGACCCGGTCAGGCGGCCTGAAAGGCCGCTGGGTTTGACGTCAGAGGACGGGAAGACTCCCTCTCCACAACCAGCGATACTCGCTCTCAGCCTTGACCAACCCCGCTCGCACCGGATTCTGGCAGATGTAGGCGGCTTTCTCCGCAAGGCTGTCATTCGATCTCAGGACATGATCAAAGAATTCCTCCTGCCAGACTGGACCACGCCGGTCGAGAAGCAGGTTGATCGTCCTGGCCGAGACACCTTTGACGGCATGCATGATCTGAGGCAGGCTGAAGTCCCATCCATCCGCATTCTTGAGTGGGCTCAGTAAGACGTGGGTGTGATCTGGCATGACCACGGCCGCATGCAAGTCGAACTTGATGCCGTTTTCCTTCAAACAACATTCCAGAACGATATCTCTGGCCTTGGTTGGAAGCTGCCAGCGGTGATCGGTGGTGAAGGTGATGAAAATTGGACGATAGTCTTTTCGAATGTGGGGAAGACGGCGGCGATAGTTGTGCTTCGGCTCCATAAGATAGCGGCCCTTCAGGCCGCCCGACCGGGTCAGAGACCCGGTCCCACGCAGACAAATCAATCCGCCCAGGGCTCGGGTTTGCGGTCCCAGCGATGAGCCTTCAAGGCGCGCAGCAACGCCGCATCCAGCGGGCCGGCATCGCTGGCCGCAATATTCTGCCGGACGTGCTCGGGCTTTCTCATCCCTACGATGATGGTGCTCACGGCCGGGAACGAGAGAATGTAGCGCAGCGCCATCTGCGGCAGCGTCATTCCTGGCGGCAGTATCGCTTTTAGTTTTTCTACTCTCTCGATCGGTGGGACCGAGGTTTTTCGGACCGAAGTACATGGCTCGCCAGTCGCCCTTGGGAAATTTTGTTTCCAGCGTCATCTTTCCGCCCAGGCTGCCTTCGTCGAGCGGTACCCGCGCGATCACGCCCACATTCAGTTCCTGGCAGAGCGGAAAGAGATTGTCCTCGGGCGCCTGATCGAAGATGTTGTGGATCACCTGCACTGCGTCCACCAGTCCGGTGCGCAAGGCCTTGAGGCCGTTGTCCGGTTCCCAGCGGTTGAGGCTGAGCCCGAAATGACGGATGATGCCGTCCCGCTTGAGCTTCTCGACCGTGCTGCGAAATTCCGCTTCGATCAGTCCAGCTGTCGTCCCAGACATGAAACTGCAGCAGGTCGATGGCGTCGACCCGGAGTTTTTTCCGGATCAGGTCGGCGTGCTTGAAAACATGGTCGGCGGGAAAAACATCCTGATACTTGTAGGCGGACCGCGCCGGCCACTTGCGATTCAGGGGCGGAATTTTCGAAGCCGCGTATAAGCGCTTCTTCGGAGAGTTCCGCGACAAAATTTCGCCCAGCAGGCCGTCGCTCTTGCCCTCGCCGTAAGCCCAGGCGGTGTCGAAGAAGTTGCAGCCCATATCGGTCGCCAGTTGCAACGCCGCCAGGGACTCCTGGTCGTCCGAGCCGCTCCATCCGCTCATCCCCCACAGTCCGTGGGCCATCTCGCTGACTTCAAAGCCGGTGCGGCCGAGTTTCCGGTATTTCATGGTTCTCCTCAGGTAAGGTAAGGGTCTTTAGATTGTATTTGTTGCAGGCATAAAAAAGTATTGTGCACCGCATCGCAGGCCCTGTATTATCTAACTAACTGGTTAATTAATACGAGATCCGCCATGAAAGCCGCTCTCTCCAAATCGCGATCTGGGCTCCCGGGGACAGCCCGAAGAAAGCCGCGCCGCCATCCTGCAGGCCGCGGTCCGGGAATTCTCCCGCGAAGGCGTGGCCGGGGCGCGCACCGACGCCATCGCGCGCGCCGCCGGAGTCAACAAGGCGCTGCTGTACTACTACTTCAAGGACAAGGAAACGCTCTACGGCGCGGTTCTCGATCAGGTGTTCGGCGGACTTGACGGAGAGCATTGCAGGAGGCGCTTTCCAGCGACCTGCCGCCGCGGGAAAAGTTGCTGGCCTACGTGGGCGCGCACTTCGACTACATCGCCAGCCATCCCCTTTATCCCACGGATCGTGCAGGGCGAAATGATGCGCGCGGCCCGCGGCAACGCGCCGCAGCTGCAGCGCATTGTGAAGCAATATTTCCGTCCGCTGTTCGGCAAAGTCTGCAGCCGTGATTGCAGGAGGGACAGGCGACGGGAGAGTTCCGCGCCGTGGATCCCGATGCACTTTATTCCCTCGATGATCGCCGTCATCACTTTTCATTTCACCAACGCGCCGGTCATGCGCATGATCGGCGGCATCGATCCCTCTGTCGCCGGAGCGCGTCGCGCGCCCGCCGGGCCGCGGTGCTGGATTTCATTTCGGCGGCCTTGTTTCGCCAGCAAGCGAACTTCCAAGGAGAGCGAATGTGAACGCGCGCAACAAATTTCTGATCCTGCTCGGAGTGATTCTGATCGCGGCGACGGTCTACTACCTGTTTTCCACCCCGCGCTCCAGCGACCTGGTGCTGATCGGCACGGTGGATTCCAACCAGGTCATCGTCAGCCCGCAGATACAGGGGCGGATTGCGAAGCTGCTGGTGGACGAAGGCACGCAAGTCAAACAGGGAGATCTGATCGCGGTGCTGGATCCCGTCGGAACTGGAAGCCGAAGCACGCGCCGCCGCCGCCATGATTGACAGCCTGCGTTCGCAGGTTTCCGCCACGCAGGCCACCGAGCAGGCGACCCACGGGATCGACTTCGAGCAACGTGGCGAACGCGCAGGCCAGGCTGCAATCGGCTCGGGCCCAGTTGCTGCAGGCGGAAGCCACGCTGCAACGCACCGAAAGCGACAGCCGCCGCATGATCGAGCTGGCGAAACAGGGCGTCGCCTCCGACCAGGACCGGGTGCAGGCGGAAAGCAATCTGAAGGCGCAGCGGCGACGGTGCAATCCTTGAAGGACCAGGTGAGCGCGGCGCGAAGCCGACCTGAATACCGCGCTCGCCAATACCCACCAGGCGCATGCGGCTGCAGAGCACGGTGCAATCCACGCGCGGACAGCTGGCCAACGCCGAGGCCCAGCTCAAGGAAGCGCGAAGTCCGCCTGGGCTATACCAAGATTTATGCGCCGGTGACCGGCACGGTTTCGGTGCGCGCCGCTCTGCGAAGGTGAAGTGCTGACGGCCGGGGCAGCCCATCGTCACCCTGGTGGATTTGAGCGACACCTGGGTGCGCGCCGCGATTCCGGAAACCGAGTCCGACAACATCGGCCTGGGCGACACGCTGCGCATCCGCCTGCCCGGCGGCACCATCACTTCCGGCAAAGTGTTTTTCAAGGCGCCGGAAGCCGATTTTGCCACCCAGCGCGACGTCAGCCGGCGCAAGCGCGACATCAGAACCATCGTGCTCAAAGTCCGCCTGGCCAATCCCAAGGACGCTTATGTGCCCGGCATGACGGCGGAAGTGCTGGTTTCGCCGGACCAGATCAAAGCCGCGTCCAACACCGGCCCGGCCGTGGAGAAACGTAGTGAGTTCCAATTTCAGATTGCAGATTGTGATTTCAGATTGACGATCAACCATGGTTGCTGACTTCAAACCGAATGGCGCATCGGTGCAGGCGAGCCCGCGACCGATGGGCGGGTCAAGCCCATCAACCCCGGCAACGCCATCGAAGTGGACCACATCGTCAAGAAGTATGGCGACTTCACGGCCGTTGATGACGTTTCCTTCAACGTGAAGGAAGAAGAAATCTTCGGATTGCTGGGCCCGAATGGCGCCGGGAAATCCACGCTGATCCGCATGATGACGACGCTTATCCCGATTACCTCGGGATCGGCGCGGGTTGCCGGACACGATGTAAGCAAGGATCCCGACGGGGTGCGCCGCGCCATCGGCGTCATTCCGCAGGCGCTCACCAGCGACCTCGACCTGACCATCGAGGAAAACCTCAACATCTACGCCAAGCTCTACGACGTGCCGGCGCAAAAGCGCAAGGCGGCCATCGACGAATTGCTGGAACTGGTGGACCTGACCCGGTGGCGCGGGGCGCAGACCAAAACGCTTTCCGGCGGCATGCGGCGGCGTCTGGAGATTGCGCGCGGACTGGTGCACAGTCCGCGAATATTTTTTCTGGATGAACCCACGACCGGGCTCGATCCCGTCTCCCGCGTGGCCGTGTGGGAGATGCTGACCAACATCAAAGTCGCACCGCCAGCTCACCATCCTGATTACCACGCACTACATGGACGAAGCCGACCGGCTGTGCGACCGCATCGCCATCGTGGACCACGGCAAGCTGGTGGCGCTCGATACTCCGCCGGCGCTGAAGGCCAGCGTGCCGGGCTCCAACGTGATTGAAGCGCAGTTCGAGAACGCTCCCGCGGATTGGGAAAAACGTTTGCACGAACTCAATGGCGTCACCTCGGTGCAGCATGAAGGCGCCGGCATGTACCGCGTGCTGACCGGCAACGGATCGCGGACCACCACCGAACTGGTGGAAACCGCGGTGCATGCCGGTGTAATCGTGAAATCTCTTTCGGTGCAGAACACCAGCCTGGACGACGTGTTCGTCCATTACACGGGACGGCAGCTGCGCGACGAACTGGTAAAAGCGCAGGGCTTCGTCATGCCGCCGCAGACCAGGGATGCAGCCATGAACCGGACGTTGGCCATTGTCGAACGTGAAATGCGGAAATTCTTCCGCTCCCCGGCGCTGATGATGGTGTCGATGATTTTCCCCCTGGTGCAGCTCATCGTGCTGGGCAATGCATTTGGCGGCAAAATACGCGACGCCCGCCTGGGGCTGGTGGACCAGGACGGCGGAACTCAGGCGTTGAAGATCCGCGAAGCCTTTGATTCCGTCCGCGCCAACATGCGGACCTTCGAACCCATCTACTACCGCGACCAGAAGCAGGCCATGGAAGATGTGCGCAACGGAAAAATCGAGGGAGCGGTCATCATTCCTCCGCAATACTCCCGCCGGGTGTACGAGCAGGACCGGCCGCAGATCGCCCTGGTGGTGGATAACAGCGACAACTTCATGAGCGGAGCTCTGGAGGACTCGCTTACCCAGATCACCAACGCGCTGAATAATCCCGTGGTCGAGCCGCGCCTCCTGCAGAAGACCGTGCTGCAGATTGTGGAACTCTATCCCTATATCGAATACATGAAATTTCTGCTGCCGGGTTCGATCACGCTGGCCATCTTCATGTCGGTGATGATCGGCGGCGGCATGCTCTACATCGATGACAAGGCCCGCGGGGTCCATGAAGGCTACCTGGTCACTCCCATCACCAAGGCCGAACTTGTATTAGGGCTGAATGCGGCCAGCGTGGTGAAGGCGGTGATGGTAGGAGTGGTGATTACGGTGGTGGGTTGTCTGCTGGCGGGCGTAGGCACGCTTTTCAGCTTCTCCACCGCACTGGGTTTGCTGCTGATGATTACCCTGACCGCCGCGGCCCTGAATACGATGATGTTCCTGCTGGTGGTGCGGGTCGACGATCCGCTGGTGCCGCGCGCCATCTTCGGCATCCTGAATACGCTGCTGTTTTTCCCCAGCGGCGCGGTCTATCCCATCCAGGCGTTCCCCTGGTGGCTGCGCGCGATCGCCAAGGTGGATCCGTTCACCTTTGCCGTCCACGGTTTCAAGTCCCTGCTGCTGAAAGAAGCCGGCTTCGTCCGCCATTGTGCCGGACATCATTTATCTCTCTCTGTTCGCGGTGGTGGCTCTCAGCATCGCGACCCCTCTGTTCAAACGCACCCTGTAACGGCTGTTAACCTGAGGTCGCGGGCGACTCGCCCGCGGCTTTTGACGGTCAGATCGACTCTCGGCCAAGAGTGCCCCGCACTACGGTGGTTCCGATCGACTTTCGCGGGCGAGTCGCCCGCGATGACACCAGCAAAGGGAACTTTTACCTCGGTCCCGCAATCTATTATGCTTAGGGAACCATGACCCTGATGGATGCCACACCGTACGATCCGGGCCGGCGCGCCGGCGCAGGATCAGGATCATTGCCGGCCTGATCGTCGTCATCCTTCTGGCCGCCGTGGTGTGGATGAATCGGTACTTGCCGGAAAAGCGGGTGGTCGACAGGTTCTTCGCCGCGCTCAAGAGCAAGGACTACGAGACGGCTTATGGCATTTATTTTGCCGACCCGCAATGGAAAGAGCATGCCGCGAAATATTCCAGATATCCCCTGAACCAGTTCATCCAGGACTGGGGCACGGGCGGACAGTGGGGCGTGATCAACAGCTACAAAGTGAATGGCGCCAGCACCTGTTCGAGCGGAGCCAGCGGCGTCGTTGTGGATGTCATCGTCAACGACCGCGCCGAGCACGCTCAATTGTGGGTGGAAAAATCCGATAGGACCTTAAGCCCGCCGCCTTGCGAACTTCTGTTTCACTGACCTGCCGCCTAGGCCGGCTTCGCGGAGAGCAGTTCCAGAGTCTTCTGCAAAGAAGCGTCATCGCCGACGTTGAGGCATGTTTTCGAGCGGTCGATCTGGCGCATCAGCCCGCACAAGACTTTTCCGGGACCGACTTCCACGAAAGTCTCGATCCCCTTTGCGATCAGCAGGCGCATGGACGGTTCCCATTTCACCGCGCCTGTGACCTGGCGGACCAGCGCATCGCGAGCAGCGTCAGCGTCTTCGATTGATGCCGCGTCGACATTGCACACGATCGGAACTGCCGGCTTTTGAAATCCCAGAGACTGCAAATCCGCCGCCAGCCGGTCCTGCGCCGGCTTCATCAGCGAACAGTGGAAGGGCGCGCTGACCTGCAGCATGATGGCGCGTTTGGCGCCGCGTTCGCTGGCGAGTTTGGTAGCGCGCTCGACCGCTGCCGCATGGCCGGAGATGACGATCTGTTCCGCCGAATTGATGTTGGCCGGCTCACAGACTTCGCCTTGGGCGGCGTCGGCGCACACGGCGGTAACTTTCTCCAGGTCCATCCCCAGGATCGCGGCCATGGCGCCGACGCCTACTGGAACGGCTTCCTGCATATACTTGCCGCGGTTGCGCACGGTGCGCACCGCATCCGGAAAACTTAACGTGCCGGCGGCAACGTGGGCGGAGTATTCCCCCAGGCTGTGTCCGGCGACGAAGCTGGGATTCACGCCTTTCTCGCGCAGGACTCGCCAGGCAGCGACTGACGCAGTCAGAATTGCAGGCTGCGTGATTTCCGTCAGCCGCAGTTTCTCTTCCGGCCCTTCGAAGCATAGCTGGGAGAGCTTGTAGCCGAGAGCTTCATCGGCCTCGGCAAAAGTCTGCCGCGCGACGGAATATTTCTCCGCCAGTTCTTTGCCCATCCCGACCGCCTGCGAGCCCTGGCCGGGAAAGAGGAAGGCGATGGATTGCGAGAGGATCATAAGTTTTTGTTTTGCGTAGGGGCAGGTGTCCCACCTGCCCGGCCGAGCGAAGCTCGGCTAACTGGCCGAACGTGCAAGCCCCGACCCCCGCTGGCGAGCTTCGCTCGCCCGCCCGGACGAGGGCGTCTGGGCCTACGTGGTTCGTGGCGCCCTCTAGGTGCTTACCGGCACCGGAGGCCTCAGCCCTGCCACTTCTTTCGCAATCTTGTCGTTGATATTGCGCTCGGCAAACTCGGCGGCCACGCGCAGCGCATTTTTGATCGCGTTCATGTTCGACGATCCGTGAGTAATGAAACAGACGCCGCGCACGCCGAGCAGCGGCGCGCCGCCGTATTCCGTATGGTCGAGGCGTTTTTTGAAATCGGCGAAGGCGCTGCGGGAGAGCAGATACCCCACCTGGCGCGTGATCGTGGCCTTCAATGTCTCTTTGAGCGTGGCGCGCACCAGGTTGGCCACGCCTTCCGACGTCTTCAGCGCCACGTTGCCCACGAATCCGTCGGCGACGATTACGTCCACCTTGCCGCTGTAGATGTCGCGCCCCTCGACGTTGCCGATAAAATTCAACGGCAGCCGCTTCAGCAACTGGAAGGCTTCGCGAGTCAGTTCGTTGCCCTTGCTCTCTTCTTCTCCAATCGAGAGCAAACCCACGCGCGGACGCCGGGTTCCGAACATGCTGCGAAAATAGATTTCGCCCATGACCGCGAACTGTTCGAGGTTTTCCGGCTTGCAATCGACGTTGGCGCCGACATCGAGCAAGATTGCCACCGTGCTTACGGCGGTGGGAAAAACCGCGGCCAGCGCCGGACGATCCACTCCCGGGATCCCTCCGAACACCATTTTTGCCGTGGCCATGGCCGCTCCGGTATTGCCGGCGGTGACAAAGCCGGCGGCGCGGCCTTCGCGCACCAGCCTGATGCCGACGTGAATCGAGGAATCGCGCTTGGAACGGACCGCCTGGACGGCTTTGTCCTCCATGGTGATGACTTCGCTGGCATGGACGACTTCAATAGGAAGGCCGGCGGCCGCGGGATAGCCGGCCAGCTGGGCCCGCAACTCGACTTCGTTTCCGACTAACAGGACGTGAACGCCGTGGTGCCGGGCCGCCTGAATCGCGCCTTCGATCTCAGGTTTCGGCGCCCGGTCCGAGCCCATCGCGTCCAGCGCTATGACGCTTGGCATGGAGAGTTCAGGCTAGCTGGCTTCTTTGACGTCCAGAACTTCGCGGCCCTTGTAGTGTCCGCACTTGGGACAGGCGCGGTGCGGCATCTTGCGCTCGTGACAATTGGGGCACTCGGAGAGTGAGTGGCTTTTGAGTGCGTCATGAGAGCGACGGATGCTGGTGCGCCGTTTTGAGTGTCGCCGTTTTGGATTAGGCATTCGATTCCTCGGTTACTTTCTTCGATTTCGATTGCGGAAATTCAATTCAAATCTGAAAATCAGTGATCCAGTTTGCCGCGAATATCTTTCAGCGCCGACCAGCGCGGATCTTCCACCGGCTCCGCGCAAGCGCACGGTTTAACATTCAAGTTCTGGCCGCAGTGCGGGCAAAGACCTTTGCAGTCATCGCGGCAGATCACCTTGAAGGGAAGGGCCAGCAACACCTGTTCCTGCAGAACCTCTTCCAGCTGCAATCCCTCACCCTGATAATAGCTGACCTCGGCCTCGGCGGTAGTGACGGAAATCTCTTCGCGTCCCGCGTCCGCCCCTTGCGGGCGATACAGCAAATCGAACTTATGCGCCACGTCCTGCACCACCGGTTCCAGGCAGCGGGCGCAAGCCAGCTCAACCCGGGTCTCCAGGCTCCCGTCGAGCCGTATGTCCTTTACTATCTTATGCTTGCCGTGCTGCTCTTCGACCAGCTGGGCGCGTCCGGCGGTGTGCAGCGCTTCCACCTGGCGCAAGTCCTCACCCAGGTCAAGCACACCCGGGCGAATTTCCTCTTCGAAATCAATGGGATGCAGCTCAAGTTCGTGGATTTCGATGAACATCAGGCACCCCCCGCGCCGCAAAAATCGTACCGCGAAAACCCGCGGAAGCACGCTCTGAAGAGCAAGTTCTCCAGGAAGTAACTTAAAGAATAAAGGGCGTAAGAAGGGGTGTCAAGGAAGGACACATGTGGGTGGTAGCTGAACTCCGATGAATTGTCATTCCGGACGTCATACTGTAGCGCGAAGCATCTGCGTGCAGCTCGCTGAAAGCAAGGCAGCTGCGCGCCAGATCCTCGGTTGCAGTCTAAGGATGACATCGTTCTCGTTGCATTCAAACTCAGCCACGACCCACATGTGTGGGCGGACACTCCTGTCCGCCGCCTTTGATCTTGTTCTTGAACTTGCGCGGCGCTGCCGCACGAGCGGGGCGCTCGCGCCTACATTGGACGCGCGTCCGGGTATCATAGTCGTTGCCAGTTACTGAGCTCTGGCAACATCGCCTGGAAAATCAATTCAAAGCCAACCGCGATCTTGCCGCCGGCTCCGTCCTGCTGCTGGCGTTCCTGCTGCGGCTCTGGAAAGCCTCCGGCACCTTCCTCAATCTCGACGAAGCCATGCACTTCCTGGCCGCCAACAAACCCTCGCTGGCCGAGGCCTACCGGGCCAGCCTCAATCTGGCCCATCCTCCACTGCTGATTTTGCTATTGCACGTGTGGCGCAGGTTGGGGACCTCTGAGCTGTTTCTCCGCTTGCCGTCGGTCATCGCCGGGACGATTTTCTGCTGGATATTCTTCCGCTGGCTGACCCGCCTCCTGGGCCCCACGGTGGGCTGGGTCGGCTTGATTCTGGTAAGCCTGCTTCCGGTGTTCGTGGAACTGTCCTCAGAAATCCGCCAGTATCCGCTCCTGCTCTGCTTCATGATGGCTGCGGCATACCTGCTCGAGCTGGCATTGGACGAAAACTCCGCCGGCAAGATGATCGCCTTCTTCCTCTTTCTCTATCTCGCCATGCTCACCCACTTGTCGGCGATCCTTTTTGCGGGTGCGATGGGAGCCTATTCATTGTGGCGGCTGGCGAGCCGGCGCTTCTCCCGGCGGGTGGTCGCCATCTGGATCGCGGGACAGGCCGGCGCGCTCGGCCTGCTGGCTCTGCTCTACGTCACGCAGATTTCAAAGTTGAAAGGCAGTGCATCCGCGCAACACATGCAAGTGCTGCTGGCAAATTCGTACTTCCATCGCGGACACGACCACCTGCTCGGGTTCATCTTCGCCAAGACTTTCGCCATCCTGCAATACACCTTCGGACAGCTCGTGATCGGCGATATTGCCGGGCTCTTCTTTGTCGCCGGGATCGTTCTCCTGTTGACTGGGAAGGACGCGAGTAACGGCGAGACGAACCAAAGCGCGCCGCAACGACCAGGGCCATCCTCCCGCCAGTTAGCCTTGCTGCTGACGCTTCCCTTCGCCATCAACGCTGCATTTGCGATTGCGGATACCTATCCCTACGGCGGAACGCGGCACTCCGCATTTCTGCTCCCTTTTGCGGTGGCGGGCGTCAGTTTGGCCATAGCCAGGCTGTTGCCGCAGCGGCTGGCCCCGTCCCTGAGTCTTGCCATTCTGCTGGTTGCGGTTTGCCAGCTTTTCGGCACACCTCATCGGCCGTACATGCGCCGTGAAGATCAGCGGCGCGACAACATGACGCAGGCTCTGGATGCGATCCGGCATGACGTTTCTCCGGACGATGTGATCTTCGTTGATTTCCAGACCAGCTTCCTGCTCCGGTTCTACCTTTGCCCCGAGGTCAGCCCGGTCGCGTTGCCCTCTGCCGCTGCCGATTTCAAAACCTACACCTGCGGCGGCTATCGCGTAATTTCCACGACGTCGGAAACCAATGTCCTGACGGCGGATTCATTTCTGCGCCGGCGCGATGAATTGGTAAGCGCCTACGGCTTGAAACCCGGCCAGACGATCTGGATATTTCAGGCCGGATGGGATATCGCTCTGGCGCAGGATTTACAGAAACAAATTCCGGAGTTTCACGACCTGAAGGCCGAATCCTTCGGCCGCAATATTTCGTTGTTCAAGCTGAAGATTGGGTGACCACGCGAGGATGGGTTCGGATATCACGATCGCGGAGGCGGCAGAAAATGGAAATGCGGCGCCCCCAGGCTTACCAGATGGTTTTCAGCAGGGGAGACTTGCGGATGCCTTCATCTCGCGTAATCAGCGCGAGACCTTCAGCCCGAGCGGTAGCACCGATTATGCGATCCGCTGGGTCGTGTGGGTAATCATTCGGGAACTGCGCAGCCAGAGAAGCGATTTCAGGCGTGATAGGTTTGATCGTGACGCCTTCTATCAACCGATTCACGGAGCCTTCAACACGTTCCATAGCCTCGAATTCGCCCTTGAGTCACTAAGGAGGCCAGCTCCCAGAGCGTGATGGCGGAAATCGCAAGGCCATCCACCTGGCGGGATCTACGGATCGCAGCGTCAGCCGCGCGAGATAGCTTTTTTGAATCCGCGATTGCCCACAGCAGGACGTGTGTGTCCAGAACGATCACCGCAATGCGTCCCAGTCTTCCAGAGGCACAATCGGAGACTCGATATCGCCGACGATCGTGATGATGCCTTCGAGGCTTCCGATAAAGTCATCGGAGGATTTGTCCGCTACGGGTACCAGTTTGGCGAGGGGCTGCCCTCGCTTGGTGATCAACACAGGTTCGCGAGTCGTGCGAACCTGCTCCATCACTTTCAAACACTGTGCCTTGAATTTCGCGGCGCGATTTTTCTCATGACCACTCCACATGACCATAGTCATTATAACATGACCATTAAATGCGGCGAAAATGTTCGGAGCCACGGCTGCTACACTATTTCCCCCCATGCTTCCGGGACATGCCACCGCCGCCGGCACCGCCCGCTATCGCGACCGCTTCGCGAATTTGCGGGACGCCGGCCACTTCCGCCAGGCCGCGCACGTGCCCGGCGTTAGCCAGCTTTGGCTTTCATCCATCGGACTGGGGACGTATCTCGGCGACCCCAGCGATGCCGCCGATCAGTCCTACATGGCGGCGATTGAGGCGGGCCTGCGATCGGGAATCAATGTTCTCGATACCGCCATCAACTATCGTCACCAGCGTTCGGAACGCAACATCGGGGCGGTGCTCAAGCGGATGATCGAGGCCGGGGAACTGCATCGCGATGAAGTTCTGGTCTGCACCAAGGCCGGCTATCTTTCCTTCGACGGCAATCCGCCCCCGGACCCGCGCGCCTACTTCCATCGCGAGTATGTCGAGACTGGCGTTCTCGATCCCGCCGAACTGGCCGGCGGAATGCACTGCATGTCGCCGGCATATCTGGAAAATCAGATTGAGCGCTCGCGGCGGAATCTGGGCCTTGAGACCATCGACCTCTTCTACATCCATAACCCGGAATCGCAGCTGGCGGACGTTTCCCGCGAAATTTTCCGCCAACGCCTGAAAGATGCGTTTGCGGCGCTCGAGAAGCTGGCGAAGGCAGGCAGGATTCGTTACTACGGAGTGGCCACCTGGAGCGCTTTCCGCGTGGCCGACAGCTCCCGCGACTACATGGATCTTTTTGATCTGGCGAAAATCGCCAATGAAGTTGCGGGCGAGCACCACCGCTTCCGTTTCATCCAGTTGCCCTTCAATCTGGCGATGCCGGAAGCCTATGGTCTGGTCAACCAGCGAGTGGAAAAAGAGAAGATGTCGTTGCTCTCGGCCGCGACCCGTCTGGGAATTGCCGTGATGGGCAGCGCCACACTCTACCAGGCAAGACTCACGCAGGGCCTGCCCGATTTCGTCGGGACTGTTCTCGGAATGAAGACCGACGCGGACAACGCCATCCAGTTCTCGCGCTCCGCGCCCGGCCTTACCACTTCTTTAATAGGAATGGGCCGCAAAGAGCACGTAGCCGTGAACCTGAAACCCGCCCTGACCAACCCAACTCCCACCCAGGAATGGAAAAAGCTGTTCACCAGGACAAAAGAGTAAGAGTTTTGTCCGAAGTCCGAGGCCTGAGGTCCGAGGTCTGAGGTCCGCTACTTCAGCTGCTGCAGTTTCTGAGTCGCGAATTGCGCCACTTCGCTGGCGGGATTTTCCTTCTGGATCTGCTCGTAAACCCGTTTGGCTTCGGCGGGCTGTTGGGTGGAGGAATACAGTTCCGCTAGCTCCATCTGCGCCGTCGCCTTGCCCACGCTGCGCGTCGGTTTCGCGATCAGCTGGTTGTAGAGGTCAACCGCTTCCTTGGCGCGGTTAGTGTCGCGGTAAACCGCTGCCAATGCCAGCTTGGCGATGGCCGCCAGGTCTTCGTTGCGCGAGGACACTACCGTTTTCAAATCTCGTTCGGCGGCGGCGTTGTCGCCCAGCTGGGAAGAAGTGAGCCCGAGAAAATAGCGGGCAAATTCGGCGGTCCGGGTGTGCGGATACTGGTCCACGATCGCCTGGAACTGTTTGTGGGCTTGCGTCGTGCGCTCCTGGGCGGAGGCAAAAGTCGGAAAATCGGGCTCCGCGGGCGTGCCGGCCGGCCGCAACTGCGTGTCCATCGTGCGCACGCCCTGGTTCAACAGGAGACTGGCTTTTCGTCCTGCTGGTTCAGGTAATACCAGCTGCCAAAAGCCGCGGCCAATACCACGGCCAGAATCACGGCTCCGATGATGAGCTTTGACTTGTGCTCCTCCGTCCAATGGACGGTGGCTTCCGCGGCCCCGATGGTAGCCCGGCTGAATCTATCCTCTTTAAGTCGATGACGAGTTTCTGCGCGCACGAACGTCCCTTCTGTGAGATTAGGGCTGTGGATGAACCGTCAATGAGTCTAACACGATGCTGAAAATTGCGGCCCGTCGGCCCAATGATCGGTAGTCGTGCAGTTTGCCCCCCATAAGGATTGTCATTCCGAAGCGCGGTATCATCGCGCGAGGAATCTGCTGTGCTGCTGGCACTAAACAGATTCCTCGCCGATAAACCTGCGCTTCGGAATGACAAGGGCTAGGATTGTTTTTGCGCAAACCGCACCAAGACCCGCCGGATGACAGCCTGAAAAACGAAAGCCGCCGGAAAATCCAGCGGCTCACTCCTAACGCTAACGCCAGGAACTAGTGCGACGTCTCTTCCAGAATCCCTTGTTCCAGCTTCTCCTGGCACTCGATGCAGTGCCGTGTCCAGGGCACAGCCTCCAGGCGTTTGGCATTGATTTCCTTGCCGCAGGAAATGCATTCCCCAAACTCGCCCTCGCGCAGCCGTTCCAGCGCGACTTCCACCATCTGCAGCAACTGGCGGTCGTTATTGCTCTGATGGAAGAGAAATTCCTTGGTGTAAGAACTCGCGGCCCGGTCCGCGATGTCCTGGGCCGAGTCTTCGTCCACCGTCCGGCCGTCCTGCTCGGTGCGCGTGACCATGCGGCGCAGCTCTACCTGCCGCGATTCCAATCTCTTTTTGAAGTAGTCGAGCTTCTTTTTGTCCATGAATAATAATTTCGCGGCCCGCAGGCCGCGTCCTTGGCGCGCCACTGGCTATGAGGTCAAACAAAAATGATATGCGCTTAATTTGAGATGCGTCAACTGCCCCTGGCGTCTAATCCCGGGCGGTAGCATTTTTAGGCGGGGAGGCTCCGCGCTTGATGGCTCGCTCCAGAGTCTGGTCGAGCGCCGCCCTGGCTCGGTCGTATTCCTGCTGAGAAATGCTGCCTTGCTTATGCTCCACTTCCAACTCGAACAACTCTTCCTTGAGCGCTTCGAGCAGCAACCCGGCCCGGCCCGAGGCTGGCTGGCGGGCGTGGCACACGCTCCGGCCACCTCTACATCTGATGCGCCGAAGTCGGTGATGGTCGCAAGCGATCTTTCCCCCGCTCTGAACTCGGCCGAGCGGGAGTGTTTTGTGATGTAGACGGCGCCCGCGGCCAGTATTACGGCAAAGACCCCGAGGATGTACCAGCGATATTTCTCCAGAGGATCGGGCGCGTCGATGGGCGGGCCCAGCCCTCCTCCCGGACGCGCATCGCGTCCCGCGGCGGCGGGCCCGCTATCCGAAGGCGAAGCGTTGCCATCGCCGTCTTCGCGGGCTTCGCTCAATGTTCCGGTGCCGGAAATCTTGAAATTCAGCGCCTGGCCTGCCTCGGTGTTCGACGCCACCTGCACTGTGGTGCTCGGCTCCCGCGGGTTGGCTCGCGACTCGAAGCCGCTGCCCGCGCCGGCGGAAAACTGCATGGTCTTGGGCAACATCACAACAAAATGTTGTGCCGGGTAGAGCGATTTGGGATCGATGCTCAACTCGCCGCTGTAAGGGAGTCCGAAGCCAATCTGAAACAGGGTCTGGCCGGGGCGCAAAGGGAAATTGAAGGCGTAGCGGTTCTTTTCCTTCTGCGGAACCGGATCAGTCTTGAGCGGCTGCCCGCCCGCCGTTTCCGCCGAGGAGTCCACGATCTGCGCCCCCTCGGGCAGGTAGAACTCGAAGTTCTGGTCGTTCATCTGGGTGCGCGGCGGATTGGAGGTGTTATTGACCGCGAACAGGCGAGTGACCTGAAGATCGTTGCCTTGCGCCTGAAAGCGCATAACGTCGGCGGTCACACTGATGTCCTTAAGTTTCTTGGCGACGTCAAAGACCTGCACGTCGACCGAGTTCGCCCCCGGAGGCGCCATGCTGTGGTACGTCACCCCCTGGTGCACCGCGCGGATCAGGTGCGGTCCGGTGTCCGGCAGGTTGAAGCTGAAGTGGCCGCTGGCGTCACTCTTGGTGCGCGCCGCTTCCTCCATCCCCTGGCCCAGTTTGATCAGATATGACGTCATCCCCGGCGGCGGCCTTGCCGGTGGTTCCGTTCTTGAGTGTGCCGTTTAGAGTCTGCGCCGAGGCGATGCTGCTGAGCAGGACGGCGAGAACAGCAATGACAATTCGGGGAGAGGCCCTCAAACTCTGGCTCCTTTTCTGCCCTGGGGGGCAGCAGCGGCTGCCTGTTCCAGTCGCGCCATCTCGGCCAAAACGCCGGCCGCTTCTTCCTCGAGCGATGCCTTCAGCGACTGGTAGTCCTGCTCGGGAAGTTTTCCCGCCTGCTGTTCGAAATTCAAATCGCGCATGTTCTCGTAGATCGCTTCTTTGCGTTCCTGCAAATACGCGAAGCGAGTCTTCTCCGGGCCGAGGTGCAGCCTGCCCGGAAGATAGAAGACATAAAACAGGACGCAAAGCGTCACCATGGCGCAGCTGAGAGTCGCGACCGTCATATCTGGGTGTCCTTCCTGGCCTGAGTGCGAAAGCGCTCAAGCTCGCTGCCGCTTACCGGGAATACGCCGCCCGGAGCAGCCAGCGCGGGCCGCTTTCTCCAGGCCAGCACGATGAGGATGGTGGTCAGCAAGCCCAGGAAAAGAGCCAGAAACGGCATGATCCATGCCACCCGGTTGAAGCCGGTGCCGGTCGGCGCGGCCAGCACTGTGGGACCATATTTCTGTACGAAGTCCTGCAGGGTCAAATCGTCATTTTCACCACGATCGAGCCCCGCCATTAGTTCGCCGCGCATGCGATCGGAATAGGTGCAGCCTACATGGTTGCATTCGAGCAGGATCTGGTTGCAGCCACAGACGCACATCAGCCGATGGCCCAGGCTGTTGAAGCGCGCCCCTTCATCACTGGCGCCGAGCAAGCCAAACACGGCCAGGCAGAGCACTCCCGCCTGAAGAATGCGCGACGCGGAATTGGGCGATGACTTCATAGTTTCAGATTTCAGATTCTTGATTTCAGATTGTTGGTCCCATCGTTGATTGCATCCTGACCCTGCCGGCTGTGACCGCAATCTGAAATCTGCAATCTAGAATCTGAAATCCCCCCGGCATCAGTCTCCAGCTCCCGCCGGAGCCGGCTGGATCCGCGCTGGAGCGGTGGCTCGTACGGGCAGCGCATTCGGGATCAAACCCAGTATGGTTCCGCAGATCATGATCAGTACTCCCACCCAGATCCACATCACCAGCGGGTTCAGATGCGCCTTGATGATGGGACGGCCGGTTCCGCCATCCACCCCTTCGTAGGTCAGATAGAGATCTTCTTTGTAGGTTGAGCGAATTCTGGGCAGGGTCTGCGGCTGCTGGCTGGCCTTGTAAAAGCGCCGCTCGGGATACATGGTCTCGAGCTTCTTGTCGCCCTTGAAGACGCTGATCATGGCCCACTCGTTGCTGTAATTCGGATTGTCGTCCTGGGTATAAGACTCGCAGACCAGGGTGTAGGGGCCGATGGTCATCTTGTCCCCAAACCCCATTTCCTTTTCTTTGTCCTGATTGAAAGGAGTGCCGAGAATTCCAATGATCACAACAGCCACGCCGAAGTGCACAATGTAGCCGCCGTAGCGTCGGGTATTGCGATGGAACAAGTGCACCATCGAAGCCAGCAGGTTTTGCCCGGTGTGGCGGGAGATCACGCGGCCGCCGCGGATAAATTCCGAGGCCACGGTGAACATCACCAGCGCTGATAGCATGGCCGCCATGAGCGCGTAGAAATAGGCGATGTCTGTCCACGGGCGAACTCCGAAGATGATCATCAGAACGCCGACTAACAAGCGCGCCCAGCGCGGGCCACATGAAGTTGCGCTTCAGGCTCTCCAGCGACGTCTTGCGCCACGCCAGCAGCGGGCCCACGGCGGTCAGCAGCAACAGCAAGAGCGCAACCGGAATCGCCACCTTGTTGTAGAACGGCGGGCCCACCGTGACTTTGTTGCCCTGCACGTATTCGGAGATCAAGGGGAACCACGTGCCCCACAGCACGGTGAAGCAGGCCAGCAGCAGCAAAAGATTATTGAACAGGAAACTGGACTCGCGCGAAATCAGGGATTCCAGTTTGTGCTCGCTGCGCAGGTGCGATTTGTTTTTGAAAAAGAAAAAGGTGAACGTGGCGAACGTGATCAGCAGAAACCACTTGAACCATCCGCCGATCGAAGATTGCGCGAAGGCGTGCACCGAGCTGATGATTCCGCTGCGGGTCAGGAACGTCCCCAGAATTGCCAGCCAGAACGTGGCGAAGATCAGCCACATGTTCCACATCTTCAGCATGCCGCGCTTTTCCTGCATCATCACCGAATGCAGAAACGCGGTGCCGGTCAGCCAGGGCATGAGCGAGGCGTTCTCGACCGGGTCCCATCCCCAGTAGCCACCCCAGCCCAAAACTGAATACGCCCAATGCGCGCCGAGAAACACTCCGCAGGTCAGGAAGGCCCAGGTCACCATGGTCCAACGGCGGGTGATGTGGATCCATTTTTCCCCGGGATAGCGCATGATCAACGCGCCCAGGGCGAAAGCAAAGGGCACGGTGAAGCCCACATATCCCAGGTAAAGCATGGGCGGATGGATCACCATTTCCGGATATTGCAGCAGCGGGTTCAGGCCCGCGCCGTCGGCTGGCAATTCGCCCGTCATAAGAGCAAAGGGATGGGCGGCGAAATTCAGCAGCAGCAGGAAGAAAATCTGCACCGCGGCAATAATGGCGGACGCGTAGGCAAAAAGCCGGGCGTCAGTTTTGTGCCGCAACCGCAGAACCAGTCCGTAGGCCGACAGCAATAAAGACCAGAACAGCAGCGAACCTTCCTGCCCCGACCACAAGGTGGCGAACTTGTAAGGGCCGGGGAGGTCCCGGTTGCTGTGGTGGTAAATGTAGGCGAGGGAGAAGTTATCCTGGAAGGCAGAAATGACCAGGATGAGCGCCGCCAGAAATACGACGGCAAAGGTGGCAATACCCGCACGCCGCGCCGTTTCACCCAGCCGTTCCGAGCCCGGGCCCGGACGAGCCAAGGCCAGAACTCCCGCCAGGAACGAATAAGTGCTTAGTGCCAGCGCAAGCAACAGCGCGAAGCTGCCAATTTGGGACATGGGTAGGCCTGAAGGGGTATCTTTTCAGAAACAGCGGTTTGAGGCAACCGGAGACTAGGGAATATTGCGCGGGAACAGCCCCCCCGCTGTCCGGCGGAGCTATGCTTCGCTATCTGCCTGCCAGCAAAGACGGGTCGAACTTTGCCCGCCCGGATAGCCGAGGGCGGCTGCCCCCGCGTGGTTCCTAGTGCTTGCCTGCCTTAGGCGCTCTGCTGGTGGTCGTGGCGAGACCGCACTTCCTGCTCGGCGACCAACCAATCCTCGTTTTCGTGGCCGGGCGTGTATCCCCGTTGCTCATACAGTTCGTAAGCGCGACGGCGGATTTCCACTTCCAGGTCGGTTGGCGGCGAGTTTTTTTGAGGTTCGGGCGAATTCACCGCAGCCAGGGTTGCAACCTGTTTCTTGCGGGCATTTCCATTACCAGGGGTTTTTACGCGAGCCATGATCGGATACTCCTTACATATACCCAGGTTCAGCAATGAACCGAATTGATGAATAAGCCACATACACGGTGGACGTCACCTGAAGGGGTCCCACATAGATTGTGGCGAATTGACCACCCAATCATAAACCGGATGGCTGTGGATGAGGGAGAGGAGAAGCAAGAAAATA
This sequence comes from Terriglobia bacterium, assembly GCA_963816025.1. GTDB lineage: Bacteria > Acidobacteriota > Terriglobia > Terriglobales > Acidobacteriaceae > JAIQFF01. The sequence goes on along the minus strand of CAWFJA010000023.1, from coordinate 69,609 downwards.
TTGATTTTCTTGGAACAATTTTAGTAATCGCTTACACGAATCGCTAGTAAAAATCGTGCGAACTGGTCTCGGCCTGGGTAATCGACAAGGGCATTACCCGCTGCGCCTTCACCGAGATAACGTTATCTTGGTTCTGCAACACCCCTTCCACCATCAGGAACTGCTCCGATGTCACCAGCAGACGGTTTTTCTGAAACAGGTCGGGCATGATGATGGCATTGGCGACTCCGGTTTCGTCCTCCAGGCTGAGAAAGACAAAACCTTTGGCGGTTCCGGGACGCTGGCGGGCGATGACGCATCCTCCAATGCGGAGATATTTTCCGTTGGGCATGCCCGCCAGGTCGCTGGCTTTGCGAACTCCGATCGCGTCCATGCGCTCGCGATGGTAGGCCATGGGGTGCGGCCCCACGGTCAGGCCGGTGCCGCGGAAATCGGCCACCAGGCGCTCTTCCGGATTCATGGGGTGCAGCGGAGATCTGACATCCGGCTCGGGAAGCTCGTCGAGCAGCGGCCCGGAATGACGGACCGAGCGCTCGATCTGCCAGAGGGCGTCCCTGCGATGCAGTTTCCGGTTCCCAGTTTCTGGTTTCCAGTGGCCGGGGCTGAGAACCGAGAACTCGCAGCTGGAAACTGAATTTAATGCCCCGATTTCCGCCAGCGTATTCGAACTCATCCTTGCGCAATTCAGGAACGCGATAGATGAGATCGTGAATAGAAGTGAACGGCGCAAGATTGCGCTGACGAACAATTGCGCTGCGCAGCGTCTTCCCGCAATCCGCGAACATAACGAAGGCCAAGGCGTAGCGCCGGCGTCCCGCCGGCTGTCCGGTGGGCGTCCCGCCCACCGTCCGGCGAGGTCGTTGAGGCCAGATTCTTTCGCCCCTCCGGGGCTCTGTGTTCCTCTCCTCCTTTCCCACGGCTTACGCCGTGGGCTGCATTCTCTCGCCGCTCCGCGGCTGGATTGCTGGCATCTTCCGGGCAATGTTTTTGGCCAACGGCCAAAGGCCAACGACCAACGGCCGCCTTGACGACTGACGACTGACGACCGACGGCTGCCCCTATGACTGTGCACTCCCACTCCGACTTCATCACATCAATGGGAAATATTTTCAGCCCGTGGCGCTGCGCATCTTTCACGATTGTGGCGGGGCGGTAAAAGCCCATGGGCTGGTTGTTGAGCAGGGCGGCGGTGAAAGCAGCGAGGTAATGACATTTCAGATAGGCGCTGGCGTAGGCGATCAGCGCGAAGCTGGCGGCGTGGGACTCGGGAAATCCGTAAAGCGCGAAAGAAGTAATCGACAGCACGATCTGCTCCTGGGCCTCGCGTGAAATGCCGTTGCGCTCCATGCCGGCGCGAAGTTTGGCTTCGATTTCCTTCATACGTTTTTCCGAGCGTTTGAATCCCATGGCCCGGCGTAACTCTTCTGCCTCACCGCCGCTGAATCCCGCGACCACCATGGCCATGCGCAACAACTGTTCCTGAAAAAGCGGCACGCCCAGGGTGCGCGCCAGCACCGGCTCAAGCGAAGGATGCGGATAAGTAATCGGTTCGCGTCCCATGCGGCGCTGCAAAAACGGATTCACCATCTGCCCCACGATCGGCCCGGGACGAATGATGGCAACCTGCACCACGATGTCATAGAAACGCCTGGGCCGCAGGCGCGGCAGGCACGACATCTGGGCCCGGCTTTCCACCTGGAACATGCCGATGGTGTCGGCCTTTTGCAGCGTGGCGTAAACCGTGGGATCGTCCGCCGGCAGGTGGGCGAGGTCCACTTCTTCCCCATAATGATCGCGGATCAGCGTGATGGAATCTTCCAGCGCGGCCATCATGCCCAGGCCGAGCAGGTCCACTTTGATGATGCCGAGGTCGGCGCAGTCTTCCTTGTCCCACTGCACCACCACGCGGCCCGGCATGGACGCGGGTTCGAGCGGGACTACGGAATCGAGTTGTCCCTGGCAGATGACCATGCCGCCGGAATGCTGTCCCAGATGGCGCGGCAAATCCTGCACCGCTTCGCACAACTCGAAATATTTGCGCAAGCGGGGATGACGCAGATCCAAGCCTGCATCGTGGAAGCGATGGTCGAGCGTGTCATGAGCGTCGCGATATTCCCAGGTGGAGACGGCAGTCGACACTTTGTCCAATGTTTCGGGATCGAAGCCCAGCGCCTTGCCCATTTCGCGCGACGCCATGCGGCTGCGATAGGTGATGACATTGGCAGTCATGGCGGCGCCGCGCTCGCCGTAACGTTTGTACAGATATTGAATGACGCGCTCGCGCTGATCGCCGCTGGGCAGATCGAGATCGATGTCAGGCCACTCGCCGCGCTCTTCCGACAGAAATCGCTCGAAGAGCAGCTCCATGCTGATGGGATCGACCGCGGTGATCCCCAGCGAATAGCAGACCGCGCTGTTGGCGGCCGAGCCGCGCCCCTGGACCAGAATATTTTGCTCGCGGCAGAAGCGCACCAGGTCCCAAACAATCAGAAAGTAGCCGGGCAGCTTGAGTTTTTCGATCAGCGCCAGCTCACGCTCAATCTGGCGCCGGGCGCGGCTTTTGCAGGCTGGCGTCTGCCCGTCCATAGCGCTGCTGAAAGCCCTCCCGGGTGTGCTCGCGCAGGAAAGACATCATGGTCTCGCCTTCCGGCACGGGATATTTGGGGAATTCGTATCCCAGAGCTTCGAGCGTGAATTCGAGCCGGGAGGACAGCTCCACGGTATTTGCCAGAGCCTCGGGCAGATCGGCGAAAAGTTGCTGCATCTGCTGCGGCGATTTCACATGACGCTCGGAGTTGAGCGCCAGCAGGCGTCCGGCAGTCAGCCAGCGTTTTATGATTTCGCAAGGCGGTGAAGACGTCGCAGAGTTCGCGCTCCTGAGGCGTCGCATAGCAGACACCATTGGTCGCCAGCAGCGGGAGTTTGAGCGAGCGGGCAATTTCGATGGCAGCGCGATTGCGCGCTTCCTGCTGGCGATGAAAATGGCGTTGCAGTTCCACGTAAACATTGCCCTGTCCGAAATATGCCGGTCAGGTATTCGACCGAGCGTCGAGCTTCTTCCATGCCGCCACGCAGCCAGCGCGCTGGCGAGCGGACCGTCATCGCCCCCGGTAAGGCAAATCAACGCCGGCAGCATGTTCCTGCAGTTCTTCTCTGCGGACAGCGCCTTCGCCTTTCTGAGCGCGCAGCTTCATTTTTGTGATCAGGCGGCAAAGGTTCTGATAGCCGGCGCGGGAAGAAACGAGAAGGGGAAGGCGGAAGGGATTGCAGATTTTGGATTTTAGATTGCAGATTGATTTGGATTTGCAGGGTTTTAAATCTTCAATCTGAAATCTGAAATCTGAAATTTCACACGTCACTTCCGCCCCCATATGCGCCTTGATCCCCGCTTTTTTTGCGGCCATGTAGAAACGGGGCGCGCCATAGACGCCGTCACGGTCGAGCAGCGCCATGGCTGGCATGTTCAGGCGGGCGCATACGGCGATCAGGTCCTCAGGCAGGGAGGCGCCTTCGAGAAAGCTGAACGCCGAGCGGGAATGGAGTTCGATGAACATCGCCCCTGGCTGGAGGGAGACAGCTTTCGCTATTTATTCGCCTTAGAGTTTGACGGGGGCAAGGCCGGATGTCAACTAAGAACTGACCACGAGAAACTGACTACTGATTATTTTCACCGGGATGGGCAGGCGCGGCGGGCGGGACGCCCGCCGCCACAGACCCGGTGCCACCAGGATCCACTACGCCGGGACTTTGGTGCGCTTGCTGGTTTGCTTGATCGTGACGGGGTCGAGGAAGGTCATCATCGCTCTTAGTTCCTCACCCACTTTTTCGATCTGCTGTTGCTGTTCTTTTTCGCGGGTGGCTTCGAACCATTCGCGGCCGGTCTCGTTTTCTTTAATCCAATTCTTCGCGAAGGTCCCATCTTTGATCTCGCGCAGCAATTGCCGCATGGTCTCGCGGGTTTGTTCGGTGACGATGCGTGGTCCGGCGGTGTAGTCGCCATATTCGGCGGTGTCACTGATCGAGTAGCGCATGTAGTTGAGGCCGCCGCGATAGATCAGGTCCACGATGAGCTTCAACTCGTGCAGGCACTCGAAGTAGGCGATCTCGGGCTGGTAGCCGGCTTCGATCAGTGTTTCAAATCCTGCCTTGAGCAGGGCGCTTACCCCGCCGCACAGCACCGTTTGTTCCCCGAAGAGGTCGGTTTCAGTCTCCTCGGCGAATGTGGTTTCGATCACACCGGCGCGAGTGGCCCCGATGGCCTTGCCGTAGGAGAGCGCCAGCTGCTTGGCTTTTCCGGTGGCGTCCTGATGGATGGCCAGCAGCGCCGGTGTGCCGCCGCCTTCCACGAATACTTCACGCACCCGATGCCCCGGCGCCTTGGGGGCGATCATCGAAACGTCCACATTGGCTGGAGGCATGATGGTTTTGAAGCGGATGTTGAAGCCGTGGGCAAACATCAGCGTCTTTCCGGCGGTCAGGTGGGGCGCGATTTCTTTCTTGTAGACTTCACTCGCAACCGTGTCCGGCACCAGCACCATGATGACGTCCGCCCAGGCCGACACTTCCGCGGGAGTGCCCACGGTGAGGCCGCTGGCTTTGGCTTTGGCGCGCGATTCGCTGCCGGCCGGCAATCCGACTCGGACGTCCACGCCGCTGTCTTTCAGGCTGAGGGCGTGGGCGTGTCCCTGGGATCCGTAGCCGATGATGGCGACTTTTTTCGCCCGGATCAATGAAACATCGGCGTCTTTCTCGTGATACATCTTAGCCATTGTGGTTCCTTTCGATAGATAGCAGAGCGGTTTGATTTGTACGGAACTGTGTCGACGCGAACCTGGCTAGACCGAATATGACACGCCTTCATCGGCGGCGACTTCGGGCGTCTTGGTCTGAGCCGGGTTGACGGATGCGGAAGTCGTGCCGCGCCGCATGGCGACAATACCGGTGCGGACCATCTCCACGACTCCGTAAGGACGCAACACTTCCAGCAAGCCGTCAATCTTGTCTTCGCCGCCGGTGATTTCGATGGTGAGCGACTCCGGCGCGACATCCACCACGCGGGCGCGAAAGACGCTGGCCAGTTCGAGCACGTGCGAGCGGGCTTCGTGGGTCGCAGCCACCTTGATCATGGCCAGGTCGCGGGCGATCGCCGGCTCGTGGGTGATGTTCTCGACCAGCAGCACGTTCACCAGGTTATAAAGATTGGCCTCGATGCGCTTGGCCTGGTCGGGATTGGTATCGACCGTGATGGTCATGCGCGAGACTTCGGGCTTTTCCGTGCGCCCGACGGTCAGCGAATCGATATTGAAGGCGCGGCGGCGGAACAGCGAAGCCACACGGGTCAGCACGCCCGGCTTATTTTCGACGTACACCACAAATATGTTCAGCATTTTTGCCTTTACTCGTCTTTATTCGTCCGCGGCGGTTTCGACGATGGGACTGGGCCGCCGGATCATATCGTTCAATGACGCACCGGCCGCGACCATGGGGTAGACAGTGTCTTCCTGCTCTACCTTGAAGTCGATCAGCACGGCGCCATCGTGCTCGCGTGCCGCCCGCACTGTCGGCAACACCTGCGAACGCTCGGTCACCGCCATGCTGCGGATGCCGTAAGCCTCCGCCAGTTTCACAAAATTGGGATTCAGCAGCGGCGTGGCTTCGTAGTTGCGCTCGTAGAAAAATTCCTGCCACTGCCGCACCATGCCCAGAAATCCGTTGTTGATGATGGCAATGTTGATCTTCAGCTTCTCCTGCTGAATGGTCGCAAGTTCGGACATGGTCATCTGGAAGCCGCCGTCGCCGACGATGACCCAGACTTCGGCTTCCGGCCGCGCCACCTTGGCTCCAATGGCCGCCGGCAGGGCGAAGCCCATGGTCCCGAGACCACCTGATGTAATTAACGACCGCGCCTTTTCGTGCTTGAAGTATTGCGCTTCCCACATCTGGTGCTGGCCGACGTCGGTCACGACGACGGTATTGCTGTTGCGAGTCTCGCGCCACAGGTCATTGATGACGTGCGCGGCATAGAGATGTCCGTTGTCGGGAAGCTTCTGCACGTCCCGCACCGCGGAATCGCCCTTTAGCTTGTCGATGGAATCCAGCCACTCGGTATGGTCGACTGACTGCACCCGCGGCAGCAGTTCTTTAAGGACTTCACGCAGATCTCCGACCAGCGCCACATCGACTTTGACGTTCTTGTTGATCTCGGCGGGATCGATCTCGATGTGGATCTTCTTGGCATCCTGCGCGTAGGTCTTGAGATTGCCGGTGACCCGGTCATCGAAGCGCATGCCGAGAGCGAGCAGCAGGTCGGCTTCCTGAATGGCATGGTTCACCCAGGCTTCGCCGTGCATCCCCATCATCCCCAGGTTCAAAGGATGAGAAGCAGGAAACGCGCCCAGGCCGAGCAGAGTTAGGGCTACGGGAATGCCGGCTTTTTCCGCCAGGGTCAGAACTTCCGCCATGGCTCCGGAAACGATGATGCCGTGTCCCGCCAGGATCAGCGGCCGCTTGGCTTTGTGGATCAACTCCAGCGCCTGGGCGTATTCCGTTTCTTCTGGCGAAAGATCAGGACGATATCCTGGCAATTGCGGCCGGGCGGCTTCCCAATCGAATTCGCAGGAAGACTGTTGGGCGTCTTTCGTTATATCAACGAGTACGGGACCGGGGCGACCGGAACGGGCCACATAAAATGCCTCGCGCAGGACCTGGGCCAATTCGCTGGCATGAGTAACCAGGTAATTGTGCTTGGTGATGGGCAGAGTGATGCCGGTAATGTCGGTTTCCTGAAAAGCGTCGGAGCCGATCAGCTTGCTGCCGACCTGTCCGGTGATGCAAACAATGGGAGAAGAATCCAGCATCGCGGTGGCGATACCGGTCACCATGTTGGTGGCGCCGGGTCCAGAGGTCGCGACCGCGACGCCGACTTCGCCGCTGGCGCGGGCGTAGCCGTCCGCCATATGCGTGGCGCCTTGCTCGTGGCGCACCAGGATGTGGTGGATATCGCTATGTTTCAGCGCGTCATACGCCGGCAGAATTGCCCCTCCCGGATAGCCGAAGACGTGCTTTACGCCTTCGCGCTCCAGGCATTCCCACAAGATTTGTGCTCCCGTTTTTGTCATCGACCCAGTCCTCGATCTTGAAGCTTTTCAGCCCGGCAATAGCAATTAGCAATTAGCAATTGGCATTTAGCCACGGCCTATGGGTATTGGCCAACTGCCAATTGCTGGGCGGCTGTCCCTGCGTGGTTCTTGCCGCTGCAATCATACGCCCCAGAGATAATCTTCCTGCTCGCCTTCGCGCTCATGCGAAGCATGAGCGGCGTGGGCCTTTTCTTTGGCGCCGGCCGGATCATGATGTGCCGGCTGAACGTCTTCTTTGCTTACCGCCGCCATCCAGGTGGACGCTGTCTTGCCGGCGCTGTCCGGAAGGATGGAAGTCCGGCTGGGCACATCGCGGACCAGGTCGAGCAAGTGCCCGTCTTCGATGGTCTTGATCCTGTCAGCGAGGGCCACGAAACGGCGGTAAACGTCGTCCAGTTGCGCCCGTTCAAAGGTGAAGCCCAGCTTCTCGTAGCGCACCCGCAGGGCGTTCCGGCCCGAGTGCTTGCCCAGCACCAGGGAATTGCGGGGAGCGCCCACCGACTGCGGCGCTATGATCTCATAGGTCGACGGGTCTTTGATCATTCCATCCTGGTGGATGCCGGCTTCGTGGGCAAACGCGTTCCGCCCCACGATGGCCTTGTGCGGCTGCACGTAGACTCCGGTGATTTCAGACAACAGCTGGCTCGACGGAAACAGCTGCTCGGCAACGACCGCAGTCTCGTACGGATAGTGCTCCGCCCGCACCCGCATCACCATGATCAGCTCTTCCAGGGAAGTATTCCCGGCCCGCTCGCCGATGCCATTCACCGTGCATTCCACCTGGCGCGCGCCCGCGCCTATGGCTGCCAGTGAGTTTGCCACAGATAATCCCAGGTCATCGTGGCAGTGAACCGAGATGGTCACGCCTTCGATCCCTCGCACCCGGCGGCGCAAGGTCTGCATCAGATTCGGCGAATTCATGGGGAACGCTGAAGCCGACCGTGTCCGGAATGTTGAGGGTGGTCGCGCCCGCCTCGATCACCGCCTCCAGCACCTCGCACAGGAAGTTGATATCGGTGCGGCTGGCATCTTCGGCGGAGAACTGGACGTCTTTGCAGAACGACCGGGCCAGCTTGACGCCGTCGCGGGCCTGCTCCAGGCACTGCCGCCGCGAAATCTTGAGCTTGTGCTGCAGGTGGATGTCGGAAGTGGCGAGGAAGGTATGGATACGGGGGCGGGCGGCGCCTTCGAGGGCGCGCCAGGCGCGCTCAATGTCGCCCGGACAACTGCGCGCCAGGGCAGCGACGATGGGACGGCGCAGCTCGCGCGCCAACATCTGCACTGCCTCAAAGTCGCCTTCCGATGCGATGGGAAATCCGGCCTCGATGATGTCCACGCCCAGGCGGTCGAGTTGGCGCGCCATGCGCACCTTCTCGGCCACGTTCATGCTGCAACCCGGCGACTGTTCTCCATCGCGCAAGGTGGTATCGAATATGGTTACGTGCTCTGCTTGAGCCAAATCTTCCTCCCCGGCCGTCGAAGGCCGCGCCCGAACTTTCCTGAACTCTTCTACCCTGAACTCCAGAAACTGAAAAGGCCATCATCCGATGCGGTGGATGATGGCCTCTTGCTGATCCTGATATATGCTAAATCATCCGCCGCTTTTTTGAGGTGCAAGCACCAGGCCAGGAATGGCCACGCTAAGGGCGAGAAGGCGCACTCGCACCTCCCGGGCTGCACGGCTAGCGACAATGATTATACGATCCATGGGAACCAAGCCAAATCTGTATATGACAGGGTAGCGGCGTCCCTGGCCCCTGTCAATCCAAATTGCCGCTTTCAACTCATCACTTTTTTCGATAGATCAACGCCGCGAACGTGCTCCTCGAAGATCTGCTTAAGCCTCTCGCTCAGTGGTTCCGGTTTGCTGCTCGAGCCTTTGACGACGAAGACTTCATGGCAAACCGAGCATTCGCCTGAAGCGGCCAGGCCCACCTGAAGTCGGGCAATCAATTCCGGTTTTTCAAGCATGCGTCATGCTGCCACAGATTTGCACGCCGGATATTATCTCCCAAGGCACCTCGGCGTCTCTTAACCGACGTCAGACCTCGGACGTCGGACCTCAGCCAAGCCCAGGCGCTGGAGCCGGGGATCGGATGCCCGGGGTCTGAGGTCCGACGCCTGACGTCCGACGTCCGTTTTGAGGTAACGAGACCGTCCCATGTCCTTCCGTGACCTGCTAATGGGGAGAGACAAGGAAGATACTCATGCTGTGGACGCCCTCCCCCAACCCAACTCTGGTTTTCCTAAGTACGATCGTCCTAACCAGGATCGTTCAAATCAAGACCGTTCAAACCACGATTGCCCAAGCCAGGATCGCCGTAGCCAGGACCGCCGCAGCCAGGACCGTCGGGCTCCGCGATTGAATCTGTCCGACCTCACTCCCGCGGTTCTACGATTCGAAGATGGCCATCGCACCCAGGGACAGCTGGAAGTGATTTCGCTTACCGGGGGCATTCTTGGCCTGCCCAAACCGGTGGTTCGAGAGTCCCGGGTGAAGTTGATGTTTGTGACTCCGACGGGGCCAGTGCTGGGCACCGCGGAAATGCTGAAGCCGGTTTCCTGGAACCAGCAACCCTTTCGCTTCGTTGGACTTGAAAAAGACGACCAACGGCGGCTCCAGGAGTCGATCCAGTCATCTTTCGGTCAAGTCAGCAAAGATCAGGAGTGGATTGACAAGTATCGAGCCGCCCTGGACCAGCAGCCGCCTCGACGCCGGCGCCTTTTCAGCTCACGCCTGGCCGCCCTTAGCCTGGCGGTGCTGTCTTTGGGAAGTGCGATCTACCTTTTCAGCCTGTTCAACATCTTTAATATCCATCTGCACTAGCGCGGGCGCGCCTGCCAGCAGGGATTTCAGTGCGCGGTGAACGATTGCACCGCTGCGTTCTCGTCTTCGAAAGTCTGAAACAGATTCAGCACCCCAATCAGCTTCAAGGTTTGCACCACGAATTTCGAGGGCGTGACCAGTCTCACGCCGCCGCCCCGCTGCTTCGCCGAGGCCATGGCTTTGACCAGGATCCCGATACCGCTGGAGTCGATCATCGGCACTTCGGCAAAGTTGATGACCAGGCGCGTGTCTCCGGCAGCCATGGCATCGTCGATGGTCTGACGAAAGCTGTCCACGCCAGGACCCAGCCGTAAGGCGCCGCGAATCTGTATGATTTGAACATCTGAAACCCTGCGGACGTTGATTTCCATCGTGCTCCTCTAAGGGCCAATCCCTGCCCAACGCGCCCGCCGCCGGCCCACAATTGACAGGCGGAAAGCGATTTGTTAGATTGCCCGCTCAAGTTACGGGAGCCGCCGCGAATTTGCAAGTCCGCGGGGTCCTCGCCCTTCCCTTTTTGCTTCGTCGGCCTGTGATCGGCAAACGGGCGGCGGCCAGACTTACCACAGACCACGTGGGGACAGCCGCCTTCGGGAAAAAAAAGGGAGGCAGGCACTACTGCCCTGCCTCCCTGGGGAGAAACCAACCACCACCTACATGCCGCTGTTGCCGTCTTCCTGGGCCGGGTGCAGTACCCGGAACGTATTGCCGCCGTTTGACCAGACCAGCACCAGCGCGTCCTGTCCTTTGGGCACGCTGCTCAGCGCCTTCTGAACATCGGCCGCACTCTGCACTGGCTTGCGATCGACTTCGACGATCACATCGCCGGACTGTAATCCGGCATTGTCGGCCGGGCTGCCCGGCTGCACTTGCTGGATCACCGCTCCGTGCAGATCGCCTGGGCGCCTGCAGTTGCTCGCGCATTTCCGGGGTCATGTCCGACAGACCCACTCCCCAGCGCGGTTTGCCGGCGCCGGCGTCGGAGACTTCGTTGCCCGATTTGTCCCGGCTGCCCATGGCTTCGAGCGTGACTGGGACGGCGACGCTCTTGCCATCGCGCATGACCTGGAGATGGACTGTGGTCCCCGGATTCTGCTGTCCCACCACTACCTGCAATTCACTGGCATCGCTCACTTCCTTGCCGTCGATCTGGGTGATCACATCGCCGATTTTCAGGCCGGCCTTGGCTCCCGGCGAACCGGATTCCACCTGGCTCACCACCGCTCCCACCGCGCTGTCCATGTGGAAGAACTTCGAGTTGTCAGGAGTGACATCGGAAATCCCGATGCCCATGTAGCCGTGCGTCACCTTGCCATACTGGATCAGCTTTTCCACCGTGGGGCGCACGATCTGCGTCGGAATGGCAAATCCCATGCCTGAGAACGAACCCGAGGGCGAGATCAGGAAGGTGTTGATCCCGACTACTTCACCGCGCGCGTTCACCAGCGGACCGCCGGAGTTTCCCGGATTGATGGCCGCGTCGGTCTGAATGAACTGCCCCGGCTTGCGGGCGTCATCCGAAGACATATTGGGACGGTTCAACGCGCTGACGATGCCGCGTGTAACCGTGAAGCGGAATCCATAAGGATTGCCGAATGCCAGAACGGTCTGCCCAGGGTGCAGCTTCGTGGAATCGCCCCAGGGGGCGTTAGGCAGGTTGTGGCCGTCCACCTTGATGACCGCAAGGTCGGTCAGCGGATCCGTGCCCACGACCTTGGCGGGAAGAATCCGGCGATCGCTCATGGTGACCCGAACGTCGGTCGCGCCCTCGACCACGTGGTTGTTGGTGACGATGTAACCGTCGGGCGAGATGATCACGCCGCTACCCAGCCCATGCTCGACCCGCGGCTGTTGCGGCCGCATCTGATGGCCAAACTGCTGGCCGAACTGCTGACCAAAAAATTGCCCGAACGGACTGTCCTGCAAGCCATCCGGCAGATCGCCATCCGCCACATTGGTTTTTGCCCGCGACGTCACCGTGACGTTCACGATCGCCGGGGTGACCCGCGCCGCCAGGGTTTCCATCGCCTGGTCGAGCGAAAGCAGCGCCCCGACATTGTTGTCATCGAGCGGCGTCGTTGTAGGGGTAGCCATGGCCGCCGCCTTCGCCGGCATGGCCTTGACGAAATCGTAGGTCACGAACGAGCCCACCAGCGCGATCGACAGAATCGGGATGATGAGATGGCGGCCTACTCCTTTTTTCCAGTTTTGCATCCAGCTTTTCATTTCTTCTCTCCTGTTTTAGCAACTAATGATTTAGTTGTTGAGGTTAAAAAAACTCAAATAGACTTCGCGGCGATTCCCGCCAGTTTGTTCTGCACCGGGCCGACCACGGTCACTCGCCACACGCACAAATCCCAGACCACCGCGCCCGAGGCGTCGTACCCGCGGGTCTGCACAACTTCAGTTTGGGTCACGAAAAATAAAGTCTGAGTCCCCAGGCCATCGCCGTTCATGCCGGCGCGGACCAGCATGGGAGCCTTCACCTGATGTTGCGCCACGCTGGCGGCGATGACGTCAGGCCGGCTCGCCGGCTTTGGCGCGCTCTTGGCGCTGGCTTTGCAACCACAGAGCCCTGCTCTTCGGCGCGCGCGCCGGGACCTTGAACTTTGCGGGAACGACGCGGGCTCCCATCTGCGACATCTGCGTCGTTTCGAAATCGCCGGCAGGCGCTGTATTGGTTGCCGACAAAGAAGCTGCGCCGTTCTCGAACGACACCAGCCGGGCAGGCGCATAGGACAATGCCATCAGGCAGGCCAGAGAAACGCCGCTCACCAGGACCGGAGCCGGGCTCCAGACTCGTGTGCGCACGCGGGCGGTTTACGTCCAGAATCTGGGTGACGCGCAGCGATACATTCCGCAAGCGGTCGACCGCGGCCTGCGCCAGCGCAAGCCCGCGCCGCAGAAAACTCTTCTCCGCCAGCGCCACCAGGCACTCCGCGTAGGCGCGCGGACTCGTGGTCTGGGCCAGCACCAGGTCGTCGCACGCCATCTCGCGTTCCAGCGCCAGTTTTTTCTCGATCCACCAGACCGCGGGGTGGAAGAACAACAGCGCTCCTAAGATCTTCTGGATCAGGTTGGTCCAGTCATCCCGGCGGCGCAGGTGGGCCAACTCGTGCAACAGGATCGCATTCAGTTCCGCGGCGGAAAGCTCCTGCATGGTCCACGATGGGATCACCACCAGCGGCTTGGTGAAGCCGATCGCGGTCGGTACCCGCAGTTGATCCGATACGCAGAGCGTGACCGCTCGGGGTGAGTCGAACTCCGCCAGAGTCTTTTGCACGACCGGATCGAGAGCTGTCACATCGACCGGCACGCAGCCCTTGCGGAGGCGGTGCAAATGCCAGAACCCGATGGCGACTCGGAACAGGCCCGCGAGCGCCAGCAGCAGCCACCCGGCAAATATGTAGAGCGCCCACGCAGCCGGCAGGGTGATTTCGGACCGCTTCGCAAGCTCAGTGCCGTTTGCAGTCCAATCGCCGAACAGCGGAAGCGCCGCGATTCCCAACAGGGCCGCGAACCAGACGGCAAACCGCGTCCCCGAATTCCGCGGGCCCATGGCGCGCAGCAGCAGCCAGGCCAGCAGGGCGATCACCATGCCCTCCGCCGTGCAGTTGACTATGCGTTCGGCGGAAAGCTGGGCCAGGGTTGCGAGATGGAGCGCGCCGGTCATCTTTTCTCGTTCCTCGTGGCGGCGCTCGGTTGCAGCAATTCCCGCAACCGCTTCAGTTCCGCGGCTTCGAGCCCCGCATTTTCAGAACTCAAGTCTTCAAGGATATTCAGGACCAGCAATTCGTGGGAGTTTTTGAAGAACCGGCCGACCAGATGGCGGATTTCGGAGCGCGTAGCTTCCTCCCGCTCCATGATGGGCTTATAAATGTGCGCCCGGCCGTCTTTGACGTGCTCCAGGTAACCCTTGTTTTCCAGCACTCGAATGGTGGTGAGAACGGAGTTATAGGCCAGCGCCGGTTTCTCGGGAAGCGCATCCAGGACCTGCTGGACCGTGGCCGAGCCCTTCTGCCACAGGACGTCCATCAGCCGCAGTTCGGCCTCGGTCAGGGTTTCAGACTTTCTGCGCGGCAAGGGCCGTTCTCCTCATGTCTTTATTAGACGCAGTAATGTCACTGAGGTCAACTAATTATTTAGTTGCTTGAACGGGCCATTTTGGTTGCCCGGGGGCGGGCCACAGACAACGTGGGGACAGCCGCCCACGGCTGTCCGGGGAGCAAGGCTCCGCCCGGTCCTGCCCGTCCGGTACCTCTGCGGCTCAAGCCGCCCTGAAACGTCGTCTTCCCTTCAGTGAGGGCGTCATGCTGAGCTTGCGAAGCATCTGGCGTGGAGCTCTTATGAAAGCAGGGCGCCAGGTATGCAACTGCGCGGAAGATCCCTTCGACCTCTCTCAGGGCAGGCTGTTCGGACTAAAGTCCCTCAGGATGACGCTGCTTCGAGATTGCATTTCAAATTCAGCCGCTACCCCGCCCGTGCCCCTTTGAGCTTTCCGCCCTCCTGTGCGACAATTCTTCGCCGCATGGGAGGAAACATCAATGTACAAGCGCGTTTTGGTGGTTTTGGTTTGCGTTTTCGCACTCAGCGTTTCCGGCTTTGCCAAGAAGCCCAAGAAGAAGGTGGTCCCGCCGGGCGCTCCCGACAAAGCCTACCTGCAGAAAATCCTGGATGGCTGGGCCGCCCTCGATCCCGCCAAAGTGGGCCAGTACTACGATCAGGGCGAGTACAACTTTTTCGACATCACACCCCTGAAGTACAACGATTGGGCCGAGTACGAGAAGGGTTCTACTGAACTGCTGAAGGGTTACAAAAAGCTGAAGCTGACCCTGAACGACGATGCCCAGATCCACACCGACGGCAACCTGACCTGGGCCACCGCGACGGTCAAGGAAGATGGCCTCACCACGACCGGCAAACACGAATTGGCCACCTTGCGCTGGACGTTGATTTTTGAAAAGCAGGCCGGCAAGTGGATGATCGTGCACGAGCACATGTCCGAGCCGCTGCAGTAAATCTAACGATTCCGGACGGAGCGTCCGCTCCGTCCGGCGGCGGTCAATTCCCGGGCCGCGTTTCAATCCTCTGCTAACATGTTGCTCCCATGCCCGATGCTCCATCGATTCTTGGGCAGACGGTCTCCCACTACCGCATTGTGGACAAGCTGGGCGGCGGCGGGATGGGTGTCGTCTATCGCGCCGAGGACACTTCGCTCGGCCGCTTCGTCGCGCTGAAGTTTCTGCCCGACGATATCGCGCACGATCCGCAGTCCCTCGAACGTTTTCGCCGTGAAGCTCGCGCCGCCTCGGCCTTGAACCATCCCAACATCTGCACCATCTACGAAATTGGGGAACACGGCGGCCTGCGCTACATCGTGATGGAGTTTCTCGAAGGCAAGACTTTGCGGGAAGCGATACTGGGCCGCCCGCTCGAAACTGACCGCCTGGTTGATCTAGGCATCGAAATCGCCGATGCGCTCGATGCCGCTCACGCCAAAGGCATCGTGCATCGCGACATCAAGCCCGCGAATCTTTTCGTGACCGATCGCGGCCACGCAAAAATCCTCGACTTCGGTCTGGCCAAGATCAACGCGCCCGCCGGTTCGAAATCCAGTGAAACTCCGACTATGACCGAGGAGCATCTCACCAGCCCCGGCAGCGCCCTGGGCACAGTCGCCTACATGTCGCCCGAACAGGCCCTGGGCAAGGAGTTGGACGCCCGCACCGACCTGTTCTCCTTCGGCGCGGTGCTTTACGAGATGGCCACCGGGACGCTTCCCTTCAAAGGGGACACCTCGGCTGCATTGTTCAATTCGATTCTCAACAAGGAACCTGCATCGGCGCTGCGCGCGAATCCAGACCTGCCCGGTGAACTGGAACGCATCATCAGCAAGGCTCTCGACAAGGACCGGGACGTTCGCTACCAGAGCGCGGCAGACCTGCGCGCGGACCTGACCCGCCTCAAGCGCGACACCACCTCCGGCAAAATAACTGCCGCCAGGGCGTCCATGGTTGAACCCCGAAGCAAGGGTCGTTGGCCCTGGGCGGTGGTTGTTTTGGCGGCCCTGCTCGCCATCGCCGGGGTGGCCTGGTGGCTGCGTTCACCCCTGGCCTCGCCAAAACTCATCGGGGTCACCCAGATCACGAATGACAGCCTTGCCAAGAACGCACCCATGTTCACCGATGGCGCGCGCATCTATTTCGGTGAAATCTCGGCGGAGCGCTTTGTTCTTTCTCAGGTTTCGACCACTGGCGGCGAAGTGGCAGCCGTCCCCACTCCTCTCCTTAACGCCTACCCGATGGACATCTCTCCCGACCACTCGCAACTTCTGGTGCAGTCTTTTGTGGGTACGGAGCCGGATGCCCCGCTGTGGGCGATTCCTCTGCCTGCCGGGTCCCCGCGCCGCCTCGGTGACATAACCGCACACGACGGCGCCTTTTCGCCGGATGGGCGGCAAATGCTCTTCGCCAGCGGAAACTCTCTGTACCTGGCCCAATCCGATGGCAGCGCGCCTCGCAAGCTGCTTACTACGCCCGGTACACCGTCATCTCCCAGATTTTCGCCGGATGGCGCGCGCATTCGATTCACCGAGTTCGACCCGCAGCACAACGCCAACTCTCTCCGGGAAGCCAAAGCCGATGGAACCGGTCTTCACGCTGTGCTTCCCGGCTGGCCTAACCAGGGCGAAGAGGCTAACGGCCGGTGGACGCCCGACGGTGCTTACTACCTCTTCACTCATGCTGAAGGCAGTGCCACAAACATCTGGGCACTATCCGAGGGTCACGGCTTCCTCCGCAGGGGTTCGCCCACACCAGTTCAGCTTACGACCGGCCCCCTGGCCTACGATCACGCCTTACCCAGCCAGGACGGCCAC
This sequence comes from Terriglobia bacterium, assembly GCA_963816025.1. GTDB lineage: Bacteria > Acidobacteriota > Terriglobia > Terriglobales > Acidobacteriaceae > JAIQFF01. The sequence goes on along the minus strand of CAWFJA010000023.1, from coordinate 52,766 downwards.
AAGATATTTGTTTCCGGCCTTCAGGCGCGTGGCGAACTGGTACGCTACGACTCCCGCACCCAGCAATTTCTGCCGTTCCTTTCCGGAATCTCCGTCGATCAGGTTGACTTCTCAGCGGACGGCCGGTGGGTCACCTACGTGACTGTCCCCGAAGGGACGCTCTGGCGCAGTCGCGTTGATGGCAGCGACCGCCTGCAGCTGACCAACGGCCCTTTGTTCGCCATCCTTCCCCGCTGGTCTCCGGACGGGAGGCAGATTGCTTTCACCGCCGCGCAATATGGAAAGCCCTGGAAGATTTTTCTGGTCTCGGCGCAAGGCGGTGGCGTTCAGGAATTACTCCCGGAGAACATCGGCGAGATGGACCCTGCGTGGTCGTCTGACGGCAAGCGTATCGCCTTTGGACGTTTGGCATATGCCGAAACCAAAGACATCGAAGTTCTGGACCTGCAGACGCATCAGGTTTCCGTCCTGCCCGGGTCCCAAGGCTTTTTCAGTCCCCGCTGGTCGCCCGATGGCCGCTTTCTGGCGGCCCTTTCCGGCGATTCGCAAAAGCTGGTGCTTTTCGATTTCCAGACGCAAAAATGGATCGATTGGGTGAGCCAGACCACGGCTCTTGGATTTCCTGGCTGGTCCCGGGACGGTAAATATCTTTACTTCGACAGCACGTATTCGAATAGCCAGTCCTACAATCGGATCAAAGTGGGTAAGACCAAGTCCGAACCAGTGGTTAGCTTGAAAGGCCTCCGCCGCTACTTTGGCCCCGTGGGTTCGTGGAGCGGTCTTGCCCCCGATGGCGCTCCGATCTTTGTCCGCGACATCAGCACCCAGGAAATCTACGCTCTCGACGTGCAGTTCCCGTAGCTTGGCACCAATCGCGGTCAGTACGCCTTGACGAAGAAATACACCGTCATACCCGTTCCCACGAGAATCACAAACGTTCGTATCCAAGCCTGCGGCAGCTTCTGCGCGTAGTGCGCCCCGAAATATCCGCCCAGCAGCGCGCCTGCGATCATGACGATGGCCTGGGGCCAGTAAATCGCGCCCTTTACGACGAAGACCACGGCAGCGACGCCGTTGATGGCGATTCCCAGAATGCTCTTCAATGCGTTCATGGCATGAATGTCTGTCATGCCGACGGCGGCCAGCATGGCCAGGTTGACGATGCCCACGCCGCCGCCGAAATAGCCGCCGTACACCGCGACCACCAATTCGAAAATTGACGCGCCAACGATGGCGGCCGCGGTGGCGCCATGCCCCACGCTGGAAGCGCGGCGGCCCGCCAGCTTCTTGCCGAAGAGGAAGAGCAGCGTCGCTCCCAGCATCAGCCAGGGCAGCACTCGCAGGAAAGTGTGGGCCGGGGTCCGCAGCAGAAGAACTGCGCCGGCGATTCCACCCGCCAGGCTGGCGATCAGAAGCGGCAGCAGTACTCTCAGGGGCACATCCAACCGGTTGCGATACGCACCGCCGCTTGCGGTCACGCCCGTCCACAACGCGAGCGTGTTGGTGGCGTTCGCTGGAATCGGCGGCACGCCGGTGAACAAGAGGGCAGGAAAGGCCACAAAGCTGCCTCCGCCCGCAACCGCATTCAGTGCTCCGCCGAGGATGCTGGCAACAAAAAGGAAGATGGCGTATTCGGGAGTCAAGCGTAAAGGTTTACCACAACGATTGATTTACCACGAACCAAGTCGGGGCCGCCCTCCATTACCTTTCATCCTGCTACCGTTTTCGCTGCGGCCCCGTCTGATGCAAGGCGATCCGCGGAGACCCGTCAATGCAGATCTATCGGCTGGTGCTCGTCGTCCTGGTACTGACCTGCCTGGCTAGCGCCCAGCAGACCACGCCTGCGGCACAAACCAGGCCCTGCTCCGAGCCAGAGCAAAAGCAGCTCGAATTCTGGGTCGGTGAATGGGACCTTACCTGGCCGGGAAACAATCCGGGCGAGACGGCTCACGGGACCAACAGTGTCCGGCGAATTCTGGATGGCTGCATCGTCCAGGAAAATTTCTCCGGCGGCGATGCCATGCATCTGCGCGGGCAGAGCGTTTCCATCTTCGATATAAGAGCGGGCAAATGGAAGCAGACCTGGGTGGACAACGAAGGCGGCTATCTCGATTTCATCGGCGAATTCAAAGATGGACAGATGATCCTGGCCCGCGAGGCCACCCGCCCCGACGGCAGCAAGGGACTGCAGCGCATGGTGTTCAAGAACATCACCCACGATGAGTTCGACTGGAGCTGGGAGGGTTCAAAAGACGGCGGCAAGACCTGGACCGTAGTCTGGCCAATTCATTACAAGCGAAAATGAAAGCGGACGTCAGACCCCAGACGTCAGACCCCGGACCTCAGACCCCGGACTCAGACCTCGGACCTCAGATCGAACGGGTTTAACTTGGCATCTTATGCGCAGCCGGGAGAGCAGGGTCCGAGGTCCGACGTCCGATGTCCGGTCTAGGTTCCGGTCGCGGCGGCGGCGCGTGAGGAGACGCGTTCGCGAATGTCGCGGGCCTTGCTGGCGATGTTGCTGCGGGTTTCTTCTCCACTCGCGGGAGCCAGCAGCAAACCTACGCCAATGCCGATACCCAGACCCAACAGCGCCGCTGCGGCGGTGCCGAGAACGTGGCTGTCTTCGCCCCGGATCACGTCGGTGGCGCGGCTGACCCGGTCGGCTGCAGTTTCGTAGGTGTCCTGCGCTCTCGAGCGCAGATCCTCCACCGTTCCACCCATACGATTCCGCCAGGAATCCAGCAGATAGACGCCCGTACCCAGCAGAATATTCAAAAGAACCTTATCTTTGCGCGTTCCCATTTCTTTGCCTCTTCATCGAAATTAAGTTGCTGCTACCAAGATGCCAGAGTTGGGGCAGCGGTTGGCAGCCTTTTTTTCCACAGGAGCAAAAAGCCCGGATCTCCGCGTACTTTTTTGGGACTCGGGTCTGGCGGCTGTTGTATAGTTCCGATTACTTACTTTTACTTTCGTTCTGCCGCCGGGTGCGGCGCCACAACGACGGAAGACTGAAGACTGGGAGGCGGGACATGGACTCGAAGGCCAAATGGATGCTGGTGCTTCTGCTCTGCGTCCCGGGAGCCCGGGCGCAAACGGCGGGCACGACCGCTGCGGCCCATCCCCCGGCCCAGATCGGTTACAAGTCGGCGGCCGACGCCGAGCAGAAGAAGACGCTCCTGCTGCGCGATTTTCATCCCGTCTCCATGCTGCACGTTCCCGCCCACCCGGTCGCCCGGGCGAAGTTCTACGTCATCGACGTGCACAATCACACCAACGACGCCCTCGGTATAGACGAGCATATGCCCCCCGAGCGCGTGATTGAGATCATGAATAAGACCAACGTTAAAACCGTCGTGATCCTGACCGGCATGTGGGGCGACAAGCTGCAGCACGTCATGGATGAGATGGTGAAACCTTATCCGGGGCGGTTCATCGTGTTCACGCAGATGGATTGGAGCAAGATTGACGACCCGGATTTCAGCCAGGAGATGGTGCGCCAACTGGACGATGCGGTCGCTCGCGGCGCCCGCGGCCTGAAGCTTTTGAAAGATTGGGGACTGGGCGTGCGCGACAAGACCGGCAAGCTGGTGGCTATCGACGATCCGCGGATGGATCCAGTCTGGCACGAATGCGGGCGCCTGGGCATTCCAGTTTCGATCCACACCGGCGATCCCGAAGCCTTCTTTCATGCCCACCGACGCCCGCAACGAACGTTACGAAGAGTTGACCGAGCATCCCGACTGGAGCTTCTACGGTCCGCAATATCCCAAGCTCGAGGAATTGCTGGAAGCGCGCAACCGCGTGTTTGCCCGGCATCCCGAGACCCGCTTCGTTTCGCTTCATATGGGCTGGCCGGAGAACCTGGGCTGGGTGTCGCGCATGCTCGACGAACATCCCAACGTGATGGTGGAGTTCGGAGCGCGTGAAGCTGAACTAGGGCGGCAACCCCGGCAGGCTCGCGAATTTTTTCTCGAAGTATCAGGACCGCATCATGTTCGGCACCGACAACGGAATGGACGAGGAGATGTATCGCAATCACTTCCGCTGGCTGGAAACCGCCGACGAGTCGTTCGACTACTGGGGATATCCCGGGCAGGGACGTTGGGAAATTTATGGCTTGGCATTGCCCGATCCAGTGCTGGAAAAGATCTATCACCTGAATGCGGAGCGGATGTTCAGCCAGTTCAAGGGAGGGAAACAATGAAAACTGATCATGCGGGAAAAGCTTTCCGTTACTGGATCCGCCAAAGCGGCACCCTCCTGGCGCTTGGCGGATTATTTCTCCTGAACTTGAGCTGCAGCCGTCCACCCGCGAAGACCGAAGCTCCGGCGCCCGAGCCCTCGCAGATCAAAGTAGAAGTAAAACCGGGCGGGCCGATTGTTCTGACTACGAGTTCGGCGGAGTTCCAGATATTGCCTTCGGGATACATACAGGCGTCGCTGCTCAAGGGCGACCAGCGGCTCACCCTGGACGAACCGGGCGCGGGCAGCAGTGACCTTCTGGTACAGGATGGCAAGCCGGTCGTTTTTGCCTTGGACTTTGGCGCGGCCAAGGTTCAGGACAGTGCCGGCAAGCTGGGCCGGGGCAAGCGCGTGGAAATTCCGGGCCGGGGGTTGAATCCCGAGGCTTCCAGTATCCAGCGGACGCTTGAAATCGAGGTCTACGACGATTTCCCTAACCTGCTGCTCTCGAGCGCGGAATACAAAAACACGGGCACGCAGGATTTTCACATCGACCGCGCCATTGAGCAGCAGCACAAATTCAACGCCAGCCTGGCGGAAAAGAAAGCGCAGCCTTACGACATGTGGAGCTTCCACGGGGCGAGTTATGACTGGGGCAAAGACGACGTCATCAAGCTCAGCCGCAAATTCGCCCAACCCAACCTGATGGGCGCGGACGTGAAAGGCGGCTATGGCGGCGGCATCCCGGTGGTCGCGTTCTGGACGGCGCAGGTAGGCGAAGCGGTAGGCCATGTGGAAACGCTTCCGCTGACGCTGTCGCTGCCGGTCAAAGTGGAAGCCGATGGCGCCGTCAACGCCAGCGTGGACATTGCCGCGAACACCACCCTCAAGCCCGGAGAAACATATTCCACGCCGCGCAGTTTTGTTTCCGTGTACGCGGGCGATTTTTACGAGCCGCTGCACCTGTGGTCGAGCGTGCTGCAGAAAGAAGGATGGGAGATCCCCAAGCCTTCCGGCGAAGCCTACAACGTGAGCTGGTGCGGATGGGGTTACGAATTCAACGTCACCCCGGCGCAGATGCTGGGCACGGTTCCGAAGCTGAAGGAATTTGGCATCAAGTGGGCGACGCTGGATGATCGCTGGTTTAACACCTACGGCGACTGGGACCCGCGCGCCGACACTTTTCCCGGCGACTCCATCAAGAAGATGACGGATGACTTCCATAAGCAGGGCATTCTGGTGCAACTCTGGTGGCTGCCCCTGGGCGCGGAAGACGGCCAGGGCAAGTGGGAATCGCACAAATACATCGTGTCCAAAGTAGTGCAGGAGCATCCCGAGTGGCTGATCCTCGACAAAGAGGGAAAGCACGCGCGCATGACGCGTGATCTGGCGACGCTGTGTCCGGCCGTGCCCGAGGTGCAGGCGTACTACAAGAAGCTGACCGAGAAATTTATCGGCGAGTGGGGCTTCGATGGTTCGAAGCTCGACAATATTTACAGCGTGCCCATGTGCTACAACCCGGCGCATCATCACAAGTCCCCGCAGGATTCGGTCAACGCCATGGCCGACGTGTACAAAACCATCTTCCAAACCAGCCGCGCCATTAAGCCGGAGAGCGTGACCCAGAGCTGTCCCGTGCGGCACGCCGCCTTCGCTGGCCTGGCTGCCGTTTATCGATCAGGCGGTCACCGCCGATCCGGTGGGGGCGGTGCAGGTGCGGCGCCGCATCAAGATGTACAAAGCCCTGCTGGGGCCGGAGTCGGCGGTCTATGGCGATCACGTCGAGCTTTCCTCGATGGATCGCATCGGCAATAACTGGCGCGAGCACGGAGAAGATTTCGCTTCGACCATCGGCGCGGGTGGCGTGGTGGGCACGAAATTCGTATGGCCGGACCCGGGCCCAAAATTCAAGGCCGTGGCCCTGACTCCGGAGAAAGAAGAGCACTGGAAGAAGTGGATCGACATCTACAACCAGAAGATGCTGTCGAAGGGAACGTTCCGCAATCTCTACGTCTACGGATACGACTTCCCCGAAGGTTATGCCATCGAAAAAGACGGCAAGATGTACTACGCCTTCTTCGCGCCTTCGTCCGCCCCGTGGAAAGGCGAGATCGAGCTGCGCGGCCTTACGCCGGGAAGCTATCACGTGCGCGACTACGCCGCAGGCAAAGACCTGGGAACGGTAGAAGTCACGGCAGCCGCAGCTCCCAGGCTCAAAACAGAATTCAAAGATCATCTGCTGCTGGAAGTAGCACGGTAGGGCGTTGTGCGTGGGGCGGGCGCCCTCGCCCGCCATTTTGGACTTGAACTCAAAATATGTTTCTCTGAGATCGCACAGAGTCGCGAAGGTTCCTAGCAAAAGTCAAAGGCGGCGGGCGAGGGCGCCCGCCCCACACGCACGGTCAATGCTCGCGCAAGAACCTCTCGCGATAATTCTTGTCGCGGAAAGCTTCCGTTCCTCCCGGCTCGGGTCACGGAAAGCGCGCCCGCGCGGTTGCCGCTGGCCAGGCAAGCCGGGAGATCGGAACCGCGGAGATATTCGTGGAGGAAGCCGGCGTCGAAGCTGTCCCCGGCCCCGACCGCATCGACGGCCGTGACCTGCAATGAAGGACTGGTGAAACGTTCTTTCCCGCGCTGCGCCAGGGCGCCCTCGTGGCCGAGTTTCACCACCACCAGCGGAACCATTCCGGCCAGTTGCTGAATCGCAATCTCCGGGTCATCGGTCCCGGTGATTCGCGTGGCCTCGCGCGCATTGGGAAGCAACACATCGACGTATTTCAGCAAATCCTTCAACCCGTCGCCCCACAGATCCTGCGGATCGTCATTGGTATCGAGCGAGATGGTCAGTCCGGCCGCTTTCAGGCGGCGAAACAGTTCGCCGACATCGGGCCGCAACCCCTGCTGCAGATAGAGCGAGGAAAGATGGAAGTGACGGGAATCCGCAAGGTAGTCGAAGTCGAGATCTTTCAACGAAAGTTCAGCGATGGTCCCGGAGTAGGTCAGCATGTTGCGCCAGCCGGCGCGTTGCAAAATGATGGTGAGCCCGGTTGTGGTTGGGCCTTGAACTCGGCGCACCCGTGAGATATCGACTCCGCTCTCCGCCAGACGATCGAGCGCGATCTTTCCCAGCGGGTCGTCGCCAATCAACGATTGGAAACCCACGCGGCTTCCGAGCGCGGCAATATTGTGGGCGACAATGGCGGAAGAGCTGCCCAGGGTAAGCATCATGCGATCAGCCAGCAGCTCCCGCTCGGGCGGAAGTTCGTCAGGCAGACCGTAGAGGATCAGGTCGAGATTCAGTTCTCCGGCGATGGTAACGTCAAAGCGTGGCATGTGGGGGTTTTCTGGATCCGATTATCTTCGAAGACGAAAACTTTCTCGGAATGATATAAGGCGACCTCGGGCTCTGATCACGCCAGAGTGGTGGACCCGGAGAGACTTGAACTCCCAACCCCTGCGTTCGAAGCGCAGTGCTCTATCCAGTTGAGCTACGGGTCCATTCCGCAGACTTGTGCCGCCAACATTGTAGTGCAGAGGCACTGATCTTCGCCCATCCACGAACCACGAGGGGCAGATGTCCTCATCTGCCCGGCGGAGCGCAGCTCCGCTATTCTCGCGCGGGGCAGAACGCAGTCGAGCTTCGCTCGACCGGACAGCTGAGGACAGCTGTCCCTACGTGGCCCGTGGTGAATCGCCAGCTATAGCAATAGACTGAATGATCACGAGGTGAAACGATGTCCGAAACTGGACAGCCAGAGCCCTGGCTGCGAGGCACGTTGCCGGAAGTTCCGGCCGCGCAGCGGGCCGTGATGCACGCGCTGCAGCTGGCGGAAGAGGACTTGCAGCGCTGGTGCGGCAGTTTGAGCGATGAGCAGATTCAATGCGCGTCCGGGCGGATTGCCTTCGGTAGCTTTTCATTTGCGCCATATCGCTAGAAGCCTGGACCGCCTGCTGACTTACGCCGAGGCGCGAGACCTGAACGCGGGGCAACTGGCCGCGATGAAAGCGGAGCTGGATCCTGGAGCGACCCGGGAAGCAGCTTTTTTCGGAACTGAATTCAGCCCTGGCGCAGAGCATGGTCCGGATTCAGGCATTCGATGCAGACACGCTCGAACAGAAACGAGTCGTGGGCCGGAAACAATTGCCCACGACCGTCGCCGGCTTGCTGGTGCACGTCGCCGATCACACGCAGCGTCATGTGGGGCAGGCGGTCACGACCGCAAAAATTGTTGTGGCCGGACTTGCTTGACGGATTACGGCAAAGTCCGATGCTGAATCTCTGACGGCTGACGCCGCCGACCAGCACTTGAACCCGCGACTGGGCGGCGATTCTCCGTAAATGATATCCTTCCCGACCATGGCCGTCACCATGCAGGATATCGCCCGCGACGTGGGCGTTTCAGTGGTCACCGTCTCCAAGGTTTTACGCAACAAGGGCGAAATAAGCGCCGCGACCCGGAAGCGGGTATTGCGGCGGGCCAAGGCGTTGAATTACCAGACCAACTGGATTGCCCGCAGTCTGGTGACCCGGCGCACCTTCACCATTGGACTGTTGCTGCCCGATTTTACCCATCCCTTTTTCGCGGAGATTGCCAAAGCGGTGGCTGAAACCGTGCGGCCCCATGGCTATCACGTCATCATTTCGTATTTCGATGAAAATCCCGAACTGGAGAGAAATGAGGCCGAATCTCTGCTGGCCCGGCAAGTGGACGGACTGATCCTGGCATCGGCGCAGCCCGGAGCCAAAGCGTTCGCGGACCTGCAAAAGCGGAAAGTGCCATTCGTCCTGATTGACCGCCCGATTGCAGGAGTGCAGGCCAGCTTCGTCGGGGCCGACAATGAAGCCATCGGCCAACTGGCCACGGCCCACCTGATCGAACAGGGCTGCCGTCGAATTGCGCATTTGCGCGGCCCCGGAATCGGTATCGCCACCGGGCGCATGCAGGGCTACCGCGCCGCCCTGGCCAAGCACGGGCTGGAATTCTTCCCGGGATACGTCATGGACGCCGGCTATCAGGACGATACCGGCCACGAAGCCATGCTCAAGCTGCTGCGAAAGAAACCTGTGCCCGATGGCGTTTTTTGCTATAACGACCCGGTGGCGATCGGCGCCATGCGAGCCATTTCCGAGGCCGGCCTCAGAGTTCCCGAGGACATTGCCGTGGTGGGAGCGGGCAATGTCCACTATTCGGATTTTCTGGCCGTGCCGCTCACCACGGTCGACCAGGGAACCTGCGAGATCGGCAAACGAGCCGCCAACCTCCTACTCGAGCGCATTGCTTCGAAGCGCTCTCTGCGACCCCACAAAGTCCTGATCGTGCCCAAACTGGTAGTGCGGCAATCCACCAAGCGCTCGAAATCAGGCTGCGAGACGGCCGCTGTGAATTCCAATGGGCGAAAAAATTAGGGAGGACATGACCCGATGTCGGCCAAAGCCAGGATTCTGATCGCGCTGTTGACCGTGCTGATCGCGCCCGCGCTGCTGGCAGCGCAGGAGAAGCCGTCTGGTCAGCACGCCCCCGATGGGCTGGAACAGCTGGAATAAATTCGGATGCAACGTGAGCGAAGACATGATCCGGCAAATGGCCGACGCCATGGTCAAGTCCGGCATGAAGGACGCCGGCTATCAATACGTCGTGATCGACGACTGCTGGCAAGTGGAACGCGACGCCAGCGGCAACATCGTGCCCGACGCCAAGCGCTTTCCCTCAGGCATCAAGGCGCTGGCCGACTATGTTCACTCGCGCGGCCTCAAGTTCGGAATTTATTCCGATGCCGGCAGCATGACTTGCGCCAAGCGTCCCGGCAGCCTGGGCCATGAATATCAGGATGCGCTCCAGTACGCCGCCTGGGGTGTCGACTACCTGAAGTACGACTGGTGCAACACCACGACGCAAGATGCCCAGGCCGCGTACGCGCTTATCCGCAACGCCTTGAATGCCACCGGCCGGCCCATTGTGCTCAGCATCTGCGAGTGGGGCAAGGCCAAGCCCTGGCTCTGGGGCCAAACCGTCGGCGGAAATCTTTGGCGCACCACCGGCGACATTCGCGACCAGTGGGAGAGCAAGGACCAGCACCACCTCGGCATGCTCGACATTCTCGATCTCCAGAATGGAATCGAGAGTTACGCCGGACCGGGCCACTGGAACGATCCCGACATGCTCGAGGTGGGCAACGGCGGCATGACCACGGACGAATACCGGGCCCATTTCAGCCTCTGGTCCATCCTCGCCGCGCCGCTGATTGCGGGCAACGATCTGCGCGACATGAAGCCCGAGATCCACGACATTCTCACCAACCAGGAAGTGATCGCGGTGAACCAGGACCCTCTGGGCAGCGAAGGGCGCCGGGTGCTCAAAGATGGCGACCTGGAAGTCTGGTCGAAGCAAATGCAGGATGGCAGCCGCGCCGTGGTCCTGCTCAATCGCGCAGTCACGGAAAAAGAGATCGCCTTTTCCTGGGAAAATCTCGGCTATCCCAGCCATCTCAGCGCCAGCGTTCGCGACCTGTGGCAGGCGAAAGATCTCGGACAGTTCAAGGGAAAATTCTCGGCTGCGGTGGCGCCACACTCCGTAGTGATGCTGAGAGTCGCGCCCTGAGTCGCAAGGTAGCGCCGGCCTCCGGCCGGCCCGATGGGCGGGCAGGATGCCCGCCAGACAGCCGGCGAGACGCCAGGTCGAGGTGCAGTTTGCGCAAAAGCAATCCGACCTTGTCATTCCGAAGCCAGGTTTATCGGCGAGGAATCTGCTTCCTGCTAGCAGCAAACCAGCAGATTCCTCGCGCGCCAATACCGCGCTTCGGAATGACAATCCTTAATGGGATTTTCAAACTGCACCACTACCAGACGCCGGCGCTACTTGACGCCGGTGCCATCTACTTTGATAAAGCCTCGGGAGTTCCCAATGCGCCAGTTGCTTGTGATCGTCGCCATGCTCGCCGTTGCATCGAGTTGGTCTGCCGCGGCCGACGCCCAGAACTCATGCCCGGGCCTCGCCTCTCTCCATCTTGGGTACACAACCATTACCTCGGCGGAAGTCGTCGAGGCGGGTGCATTTACTCCGCCGGGAGGACAGCAGAGCAGCCCGGCCGCGATGGTGTACAAGCGTGTCCCGGCCTTTTGCCGAGTCCGCGCCGACATTCGGCCCTCGAAAGATTCGGATATCAAAATTGAAGTGTGGATGCCCGCCTCGGGATGGAACGGAAAATATCAGGGACAGGGCAACGGCGGCTTCGCCGGAGCGATTGATTACGCTGCCTTGGCGGGCGCCGTGAGCCGCGGCTATGCCAGCGCCGCAACCGACACCGGCCACGCCGGCGACGCTACGGACGCGTCGTGGGCGCTGGGCCATCCCGAGAAAATCGTCGACTTTGGTTACCGCGGCATCCACGAGATGACGGAAAAGGCCAAGGCCGTGGTCGCGGCTTTTTACGGCACTGCTCCCCAACATTCCTATTTCTCCAGTTGCTCGGACGGAGGTCGCGAAGCTCTCATGGAAGCCCAGCGTTTTCCGGCTGATTACGACGGAATCGTGGCCGGCGCTCCCGCCAACTTCTGGACCCATCTGGTGGCAGGAGCCGCCTGGGACAGCCAGGCTCTGCTGGCAGACCCGGCCAGTTACATCCCCGCGGCGAAGCTGCCCGCGATCAGCGCCGCCGCGATTGCTTCGTGCGACGCACAGGACGGACTGGCCGACGGAATCATCGGTGATCCCACGCAATGCCATTTCGATCCAGCGCAAATCCAGTGCAAGGGAGCGGAATCGGACAGCTGCCTGACCGAGCCGCAAGTAACCGCCCTGAAAAAAATCTACGCCGGCCCCCGGGCTTCGAGCGGCAGTCAGATCTTCCCCGGCTACATGCCGGGCGGCGAACTCGGGGGCGGTGGCTGGGGCCTGTGGATCACCGGCTCGGCGCCGGAAAAAAGCCTGCAGTTTGCCTTCGGCAGTCACTTCTTCGCCGACATGGTTTTCGATGACGCCAATTGGGATTTCCGCAAATTCAAGCTGGAGCAGGACACGAAACTTGCGGACAAAAAGATGGCGGCGATTCTCAACGCCACCGATCCTGACCTGCGGCCTTTCCAGAAGCGCGGTGGCAAGCTGATCATGTATCACGGCTGGAGCGATGCTGCGATTTCGCCGGTCAACTCGATCCATTACTACGACAGCGTCGTGAAAAAGATGGGGAGCGGAACCAGCGATTTCATGCGGCTGTTCATGGCCCCCGGATTGCAGCACTGTTTCATGGGGCCGGGGCCTAACTCCTTTGGCCAAGGTTCACTCGGCCCGCAAGGCGATCCCGACCACGACGTCTTGAGCGCGGTGGAACGCTGGGTGGAGAACGGCGTCGCCCCGCAAAAAGTGATTGCCACGAAATACGCGGATGATCTTGATCCCAGCCAGGGCGTCAAGATGACGCGCCCGCTTTGCCCTTACCCGCAAGTGGCGGAGTACAACGGGACCGGCGATAAAAATGACGCCGCCAGCTTCGTCTGCACCGGCAAAGCACCCGGCCATTAACCTACAGGGCCTTCCTAAACCGATTACAGGTTCTTGCCGATGTCTCCCCCATGCCCGGTCAGCTAATTTTGATCGGAAGGTCAATCATGCATCGTGGAGGAATCATATGAACAAAGACGAGGTGAAGGGCAAAGCCAAAGACATCGCGGGCCGGGTCGAACGCCAGGTCGGAGAATGGACCGGCGACGAGAAAGCCCAGGTCAAGGGAGCCGCCAAGCAGGTGGAAGGAAAAGTCCAGAATGCCTGGGGCAAAGCCAAAGACGCCGTGAAGAAGCCCAGCACCAATCAGGCCGACAAAAACGATGGCGCGGACGACGCGGATACGGAAGAAATCGAACGAAAGAATCGCGCCGTTAACGAGTAGCCGGTGATGCTACGGGGGAACTCGCGAGCGGGTTCCCCATCGGCTGCTGAATACCAGTGCTCTGGTTAGGTGTCGGCACGGTGCGAACCAGGGCCGCGCTCAACTCATCGGGCAGGAACCCAAACGGGCCGGGCTTGCTCTTATACGCAATGCGGCCCTGGGCGTCGATCAGATAAATGCGGTCGGGCCATCCGGTGTAGGCTTGCTCGGTCGAGTTGCCAAACTCATCGAGCACGCTGGGAAACTTTATGCCCAGCTTGCGCACGCAGGCCCCGGCAATAAATGCCCGCTCTTCCTCATTTTTCGGACTGGCGAAGACCACCTGGTCCTTGATATTGCTCTGCATCTGCCAGACGTCGCTGGGATGCGCTTCCGTGATGTAGACAACAAGAAACGCCACGCGATCTCGGTACTGCTCGTAAAGTTTGTTGAGGGCAGGAACCTCCCGCCGGAAGGGCGGTCAGGTATAGCTTCCAAAGACCAGCACTACCGGCTGCTGCTGGTTCAAAGTGGATAGCTGCACCCGTTCGGTTTTGTCCAGCTTGAGCAGGGAGAAATCCGGCGCAGCATCTCCAACCTGCAGATGTCCGGCGCGGGCCCGCATCCAAAACGTTTCAAACGGAAACAGGAGAAAGGGCACCGGCCCCGGCATTTTCGCCATGACCCGCCCGAAAGTCTCCGGCGGCTGATTCATGGCCCACCAGATGTAACTTCCGAATGCCAGGTAGGCGATGACCAGGACGAGGGCAGCGATTACCATTCGCTTGCGCGTGGTCGGGCTCGGATTCAGGCGACTCTTGAACTTGTCCCAGCGCATAGCAGTGCACTTAGGGTGTGACCGGCGACTGCAGCAATAGTAGGGAAATACTAGCACTCACGGTGAACCAGTCGATGGTCCATGATGGCCTTAGGTTGCTGGTGCAAGCGCGATTTTTCCTCGCCTTTTAACAGCATTGCGTTAAGTACATACTTCCGACCGGCCTTCTCATGGAAGGCGATTACGCCAACTATCCCCAGATTAATATCTTCAGAGACGAGCTGACTCCTGATGGCTCGCGCCGGGAGATATTGTTTCCCCGTTCTCAGTAAATCACTTTCAGCGAGAACTGTATCTGCCGCGAAGGCCCGGAGGTCTTGCTGATGACGCCAAAGCCGCTCCCCCGCAGAATGTTGGACGGCAGCCCGAAATCCACCAGGTTAAATACGTTGAAAAACTCGGCGCGAAATTCCAACGTGCCGAACTCTGCGTTTCCGCGACGGCCGAAGGGAGTGTCCTTGATCAGCGCGATGTCGAAATCCTTGAAGCCCGGCCCGCGGAACGTGTTGCGCCCCAGGGTGCCAAAGCGGCCGTGGTTCGGTCCGGTGCCGCCGGGCACGTTGATGGGAATCGAAAAGAATGAGGCGTTATCCGCGCCTCGCCCGAAATAGTCTTCGCGCACCGGGCCGCTGGTGGAAAAATGCGGCTGTTCCACCAGGTCGGGACGGTCGGTTCCGCCCGCTCCCACGCCGGTCTGCTGCACTCCCGAGTAAACGCTGAACGGCGATCCGCTGGTCAGCGTGGTGATATTCAGAAACTGCCAGCCCCGGGTAAGGGTTCTTCCCAGCGGCCGCAGAAAGCTTATCCGCTGCAGCGGCAGCACCTGGATCAGGCTCAGAGTGAACGAGTGAGTCGCATCGAAAGTGGATGGCCCTTTTTCCGCGCCCGGGTCCCACGGATTCTGCGGCAGGGTCTGCAGCACCACGCCTGCGCCTCCGAGCACTCCGCCCAGCACCGAACTGGTGTCGTCCAGGGACTTGGAATAGGTATAGCTGGCCTGCAGTCCCAGTCCGGCGCGCGCGGAATTCTTGCTGACGCTGGTTTGCAGGGCGTGATAAGTGGAGTGCGACCGGCTGGTCATCACCAGCTCCGGCCCGAAACCGCCGATCGCTTTTCCCGCGGAGTCGAACTGGGTGAAGGGCGCGAAGGCAGGATCGGCGCCGCCATAGCTGTTCGGCGAATACACGCTGGACAGATGGACGCCGGCCGTGCCCACGTACGCCGCGCTGAACTTCACATCTCTGAAATCGTGGTCGACGCCCGCGGTGAAAGTCTCGATGTAACCGTTGCGGAAATCCTTGGCGAAGCCAATCATGGTGAGCAACTGCACCTGGTTCCCAGGCGTGAGCGCGCGCAGATCGTCCTGGTAGCGTTGCAGGTCCACCTGCGTGTTCGGGGGCACGTGACTGGCGTCTCCATTAGGAAATAGAAGCTGGCCCGCGGTGGTATACGGAGGCGGAAGATGTTACCGGCACGAACCTGTTCTGGAAGGGCAAGGGAACGCCGGGCAACGCGTTAGCGTAAAGGCTGGTCGCGAGCGGGATGCCACCGGTAATGAAATTGTCCTGCCACAGGTTGGGGAGCATGGTTGTAATCGAGCCGCCGGCGTGCAGCACGGTGTGGCTGGTCACGGCATAGTCGACCGAGAGTCGCGGTCCCCAGCCGTTCCAATCCTGGTCGTAAGGAGGTTGCGGGTTGTACAGGAAAATCTGCTTCGCCTTGTGGTCGGAGTACGGAACATCGTTCCCGTTCGCGTCAATAAATTTCGGCAGCGACGTGCGATTCTCCGCTTCGTGTATCCGGCTGCTCACCTCGTAGCGCAATCCGTAGTTGATGGTCAGGTTGGGCCGGGCCTTCCAGGTGTCCTGGAAGTAGAAGTTGTAGGCCTCGCGGCGGACCGCGGCTTCATCGAAGCGGTCGCCGATGGGGGTGACGTCCGCCGGGGCAATGATGCTGTACGAATAGGGCGTGGCGGTAAGCAGGCCGGTGAGCGAGTCCGGCAGCGGATCTCCCGGCTGAATGTCGTGCGTGCCGCTGGCCGAGGGGATGAGCACGGGAGAGTAGGCCGTGCCTCCGCCGAAAGCGTAACTCCCGTTGGGATTGCTGCCGAAGATGGTGGCATCGCGGTTGGCCCGTATTTCCACTCCCCACTTGAAGGCGTGGTTGGAATGCACGTAGCTCATGTCCTGTTTGAGCTGGTAGAGATTGCTGAACGATCCGAAAATCGAGCCGCCCGCCGAATTGAATCCCTGAAAGAGTCCGTCGCCGAATTGCAGGGCAGGCTGGGTGTGATTGATGGTGGGGAAAAACGGCGTGCTGCGAATGTAGCTGAACGAAGTGTCGGAAATAAAGTGGGGAGAGATGGTCCGCGAATATCTCACCCCGGCGTTGCGCTGATGATCGAAGAACTGCACCGCAAAGCTGGGATCAATCGCGGTCTGATCGGGATTGGTCAGCGGTCCGGTCACCTGGTTGAGGCTGAACCGGGTCAACAGCGAGGCCTTGTCGGAAATCTTGTGATCGACGCGCACCGAAAACTGGTCGGTGCGAGTGTAAATCTTCGAAGAGGCGGCGTAGGTGCGTTCGCCATAGGCTCCCTGTCGGATCGTTGGGCAAGGGATAGCGATCGAGCACCGGAACAATCGCCGGGTTCACCGGAACGGTCAGCGTGTCGCCGGGAAAAGTCTCGGTGTCGATCCCCTGGCGCTCGGCGGCGGTCGGGACGGGAATGACCTGCGTCGTCCCCAGCACCTGGCGAAAGCCCTGGTACTGGCCGAAATAAAAGGTCCGGTCGCGTCCGTCGTAAACCCCGGGAAGCACCACCGGGCCGCCGTTGGTGAACCCGAATTCATTGCGCACAAAGGGAGGAATGCGGCGCTCGTCGGCCACGCTCTTGTGATCGAAATAGTTGCGCGCGTCGAAGGCGGCGTTGCGGGCAAATTCGAAGAAGCTGCCATGCACCTGGTTGCTGCCGGACTTGGTTAGAACGTTGGTGAAGCTGGCGGCTCCGTGTCCCATCTCCGCCGGAATCACGCCGGAACTGGCCTGCACTTCCTGGATGGCATCCACATTGAAATTGGAAAAAGTGGCGCCGCCCATTTCCGGATCGGTGGTGTCGAACCCGTCGAGCGCGAACACGGTGGCGGTGCCGCGCTGTCCGTTGACCGCGAATTGCTGGGTAAAGTTGGCGGCGCCATTGGCGTCGGTCATGGTGCCCGCCGCCAGCAGCAGCAACTTGCTGAAGTCGCGCGCATTCAGGGGCAGGCTCGAAACTTCTGAGCTGGTAAGAAGCTCGCCGCCGCTGCCCTGCACCGAAATCGCTTCGCCCGACGCCAGGACCCGCACTTCCGAAGCCTGCGACGACAACTGCAAGGAACCGGTAAGCTGGGCCCCTTCGTTGACCACCACGGGCTTCGCCGAGCTCCAGGTTTTGCCGTCCCGTTCCACCGCCAGCTGGTAGTTCCCGGCTACGATTTGAGGGAAGGCGAACCCGCCGTCAGCCGACGTGCCGGTAACGTAGTGGCGGTCTCCCGCGATCGAGCTCAGTTTGACGGTTGCCGTGCCGATGGGCTTGCCGGCATCGTCGCGCAGCACTCCGCGCCACGACGCCAGGGCAAAAGCGCCGGCACCCGCAGCCGCCAGCAACACGGTAACGAGGCACAAAGCACGCAGAGTTTCCCCAAGACGGAAGAACATTGCAGGGCATTATATCCGGGCCTGAAGGCCGCTCCCGCAGAGCTTCACGAAACACGTGGAGACAGCCGCCCCCGGCTGTCGGGTCGAGCGCAGCTCGACTGTTCTTTGGCGGCCGGCTTAGCGGAGCGCAGCTCGACTTTTCTTTGCCATCCCCCTTAGCGGAGCTCCGCTCCGCCGGACAGCCGGGGCGGCTGTCCCCACGTGGCTGGGGATAACTCCCGGCACGAGCGAGGGCGCTCACGCCTACCTGAATTCCTCCCGGACATTGCGGTATAGTAGCGACTTCAGGACCAAGCATGGCGCGTCTTCCGAAATTTCGAGAAGTTCCCATCCTGTTGCGGGCCGTTGCTCTGGTCTGCGCCGTCCGCCTGGCTTTGTGGATGGTCCCGTTTGCCAAGCTGCGGCAGGGTGTCGCTGCTCTCGCCCGTCCCCACTCGCGGCGGGAGAGCGGCTATTCGGTGGATCAGCTCAGTTGGGCGGTGCGCGCGGTCAGCCGGTATGTGCCCCGCGCCACCTGTCTCACCCAGGCGCTGGTTCTGCACATCCTGCTCCGGCGGGAAGGCTTGCCGTCAAGAATTCAAGTTGGCGTCAGCAAGGACTGCCGGACTCTTCGAAGCCCATGCCTGGGTTGAAAGCCAGAACCGGGTCGTAATCGGTGACTCGGGCCTGCAGCGCTACACGCCGATGATGATCTGGGACTGAAGCGCGAATCGCGAACGTCAGGTGCAGCGCCCAATCACTCGAGTGACGAACTGCGAGGCTGCCGCCTTCGTGGGAAAGCAGTCAGCGAAGCGCTCCAGCAATTCAGCCGCCAGCTGGGCGGAACTCCGTTGTCCATCGAAGGCGCTCAGCAAGTACTTCTCGGCTTCGCCCTTGCGCGACAGTTTCGGCGTGTAGTTGGGGAGTTGTTTTTTTACCTGCGCTGGGATCGAGGGGAAAATTCCACAAGGTGGAGTGGTCGAACCGCGCCTTGACGGATGAACGACTTTCGCCTCTGTGTTTCCGCTTTCTATTTGCACTTGCCAGCGCCAGATCTCGCCGTTATTGGTTTGGATGTTAGCTCGGACGCGATCGCCTTTCTGCAATGCAACCGGTCTCTCGATGGGGAAAAAGCTGTGCGTCCAGTCCACCGTCGGCGCCAGCGGGGAATTGGTGAAGGAAATGCCGGGGGCCAACTCCAGATCGATCCAGGCTGCCAACCCGTGCATCACGCCGTCTCGCGCAGCCACCGAGAGTGTCTCCCCCGCCACGTAAGGACTGCTGACCTCGTCGAAGTGAATTTTGATCAGTGAAGCGGGAGGCGCCAACACGTCTTTCAGGTTCGACTTTGAAGTGGTAATCGGTATTGGCCGCGAACCGCCGGATGGAAGACAGGTCGAGGCCGTAACGGTCTTTCTCCCAAATGTCCAGGTTCCGGCGATCGTTCAATTCAACCGGCGCGACCAGGAGCTGAAGAGAATGGGGAATAATCCTGCCGCCGGGCTTGAGGAAGCGTTTTTTGGCGTCGAGCAATATGCCCAACAAGCCGCCCTGGAGGCCGAAGCTGCATCCTGTGTCGGAAATGATTACGTCCACCGGTTCGGGAAGCTGGATCTCCTGGGAACGGCCTTGGCGGAACTCGACTATGTCATTCAGGCCGTTGCTGGCGCATAACTCGCGCGCCAGGGGCAGCGCGGCGCTCTTCTCGACCGCGTAAACCTTGCGGGCGCCGGCCAGGCAGGCAAAGAAAGAAAGAATGCCGCTGCCCGCACCAATGTCCAGCACCACGTCATTTTTGCGGACGACCTGGCTGATAGCTTTTTGGTAGGTGCCCGTCCGACAGGTGTCGGCAATCAGCCAATGATGGAAGGGCAGCGAATCTTCTTCGGACACCTGTCATCCCTCGGGGAGAGTGCGGAAAAACCAGGCAAGCCAGGAATCTGAAAGCCTACGGTTGCTTGCTGGGGGCCGAGACGAGCCAAGAAATTTACGGGTGCTTCATCAGGTTGGTCATCTGAGCCATCTCCATCACGCTGCCCACACCGCCGAGCGCAAACTCTTCGATAGAACCTAGGTCAACCAGGCTGGGAGATGAATACGGCCTTTTTCCGGCGGGTTGTTCGCGCGATGGCAATGCAGCCTTGGAATCCATAGACGTGACCTCCAACTTCTCTTCAAACGACATGAAGATTCTTGCCCCGCAGCCACAAGGCCAAGCTCAGAGCCTGCCAGACCGAATCTCCGGCTTGCGGGAACCCGATGTCAACCCGGTTCTTCTCCGCCTCTACGGCATCGAGATTAACATAACCTTTGAGCCGGGCCCAAGGCCTGCTTGAATTGTGCCGGCCCCGATAGTTCCGGGTGTTGCTTGAGCAGCGACGTCATGAATGCCCCGCCGGGATGGGCCAGGAGGGTGCGGCAACGGACCTTTTCCGGCAGCACTCCCTCGCATGCCCTCTCGTATCACCCTTTTCGGCAAAGGGCTGTAGGTTTTCATGTCCTCAGAGGGAGGGAAAGAAAAAACTCGATCACCCTGCGGTCCGAAAAGGGATGGCGGGTTTCGATTCCCATCGTCGCTGCCAGCCTTCCAGAGTGCTCAAAGAAAAATGGCAGGATGCCGCAGGTAAAACTCCAGGCGTGCAGGCGTGCCGATATCCTGAGCTGCTTCCCAGAGCTTTCGCCTTTTCAGTTCAAAACGCTCCGAGATTCCCATGCGAAGAGCAAAGTCGGGGTCTATGCACGAACCCTCGGGATAGGGCCGGGGCTTGCGGCCTCGAAGCCGCCGCCATACTTCAAATAAGCCCGGCAGCATCGGCGCCAAGCCATGAGTTCTCAGGATCGACAAGCGGGATTCATCAAATGCTTTCGCGCCAAACGACAATTCCCTGCGAAGAGTGTTCCACTGCAAGGAACGCACCAGGGTGGCCAGGTAGGTGTACGGCGGAGTTATGTGGTCGCCGGATATTCCATCCAGCAGCACTCGGACTCCGGCCTTTTTGGCAGCCGCAAAGCCGAACCAGTTGGTGAAGTAGCAGAAGATCTCAAAGGGTTCGTCGCTGTCCTGCATCTGCTCCGTCATTGCTGACACCTGGTCGGAGCGCACGATATGCGGAGTGACCCGGCCGCCGCGCAGGACCTCGCGAATGTAAGGCGTCTCGCCGCACTTTGTTTCGTCGGCATCGACCAGCGAGATGGTATGCAGCGGCTCCTTCAACTCCGAGGCCAGCAGCTCACGGATGGTGCACACAACGGAAGAGGAGTCGAGGCCTCCACTCAAAGTCGAGCCGACCGGATGGGTGCTGCGCAACCGGCAGCGGACCGCCTCAACGAAAACTTCGCGGAAGGCCTCGCCGTATTCCCCTAGCGACCCGAGTTTCAGGACGGGCGGCGCCTTGAGGTCCCAGTAGTCTCGCAAGACGAACCTGCCGGGACCTACAGTCAGCGAATGGCCGGCCGGCAGCCGCTGGACGTCCTGGTAGAACGTGGATTCTTCATCTTCCCGATCCAATTCCTCCACCAGGAAATCGACGACCCTGGATTCGTTCAGCCGGCGGGGAATCGTTTCGAGCGCCAAGACCGAGCGGATTTCGGAGCCAAAGGCGAACAGCGTGGCCGAACGATGGTAGTAAAAAGGCTTGACGCCTACATAGTCCCGGGCACAGAACAATTGTTTCTTGCGGGCGTCCCAGATGGCGAAAGCGAAATCGCCCAGCAGCCGGTTCGGGCAGCTTTCGCCCCAGCACTCGTAAGCCCGAAGAACCAGCTCCGCATCCGTGTCATCGCGAGGCGGAAATCCATTTGAATCAAGCGCCTTCCCCAATTCCAGACGGTTGTCGATGCGGCCATCCAGGGTCAGGCACAGGGTGGCATCCTGATTGGTAAGCGGCTGCCTCTCCTCGCGCCGATTCGGGAGTGGTTTGGAGCATCAAATGGCCCAGGCCGACGGGCCCATCGCTCCAGTACCGGATCCGTCCGGTCCTCTATGCGCGATGGCTTGCGCCATCCGCCGGAGAAGCCGTTCTTCGGCGGGCCGACCGTCCAGGTGGTAGAGGCCAATGATTCCGCTCATGCAAGTTATAATTCTAGCCCTAGCAGAATGAGTGAAGCGGCGACATGGACGAAATCAGCCGGTCCGGCAAGCCGGGCTGTCGGCGCAGGGCTCGACACTGCCGGCGCGGCCCGATACCGCGTCTGCGAGCTGCTGGTGGAAAGCACCGTTCGCCTGCCCGAACTGAGCCAGGCGGAGGGAAGTCCCGACTGCCGTTTCCTGGTACTGCCGGCCGGAGAGGGTTTCCCTGGAGACGTTCACTGGTTCCATCAATGGAAAACTCCGGACCAGGAAGAAACCTGGCTTAAGGTTGCCGATCGTGGCCAGGATTATCAGCTTCGCTTTCTCGATCAGGCCGACTTCCTGATTTCGCGGGACGGAAAACATATAAGCTGCCGCCCCCTGCCGGGCACGCCGGAATCGACCATCCGCCACCTGTTTCTCGACCAGATCGTTCCGCTGGTGCTCAGCCGGCGCGAGTCCCTGGTGCTGCATGCCAGCGCGATTCTTACTCCGCGAGGGCGTGATCGCATTCGTGGGCAAGAGCGGCCAGGGGAAGTCCACGCTGGCCGCATGCTTCGGACAAAACGGCTTTCGGCTGATTTCCGATGACTACCTGCTTCTGCGCAAAATGGATTTGGGTCAGCCCGGAGGGGATTGGGTGGCGATTCCCAGCTATCCCGGGGTCAGGCTCTGGCCCGAAACCAGCGACGGAGTATTCAGCGTCCCGCCGGAAACCGCCGAAATCGCCCACTACACCGACAAGCGGCGGGTCAGCGATCCTGCGCTGGTACCGTTTGCCGAGGGGCCGTCTGCTCTCCGCTGTCTGTACTTCCTGAACGATGAACGCGATTCGTCTCCGCCGGAGCCGGCCATCCTTCCGTTGAGGCCAAGGGATGCTTTCATTAAACTGGTAAGCTGTGCCTTCAATCTGGAT
Source organism: Terriglobia bacterium (assembly GCA_963816025.1). GTDB lineage: Bacteria > Acidobacteriota > Terriglobia > Terriglobales > Acidobacteriaceae > JAIQFF01. Next base: position 30,221 of record CAWFJA010000023.1, on the reverse strand, counting down.
ATCCGGGACAAGGCGCAGCTGGAACGTCAATTTGAAGCCATCGGCGAAATCACCAGCCAGCTGCCCTGCTTCCAATTGGAATATGCGCGAGATTTTGCCGCATTGCCGGCGGTCCTGCGACTCATCGTCGACCAACCGCTGAGGAGCGAGTCATGAACCCTTGCACTGAGCGACCAACTCAGGATTCCCGAAGAAGTCCTCACCAGCAAAGTCGGCGAGGAAATGATTCTGCTGAATCTGCAGACCGGCATGTACCACAGCCTGGACCCGATCGGTACCCGCTTCCTCGAATTGCTGCAACGCACCAGCCGCCTGGATGAGGTTCATCACGCGCTGCTCGAGGAGTTCGATGTCTCCACCGCGCTGCTGGAATCCGACCTGTTAAAGCTTTCGCAGGACATGCTGGCGAGAGGCTTGCTTGTCAAGGGCGGGGAGTAAAGCATCATCGGTGCGTGCCGTCGCGATTAACGCCCGGGCGCGCAGCTCGCCGAAGAAGTCCGGGAGATCCGGACGAAACCACCCCGCAAACGCCGTCTTGGGCTCGTCTCCTTCCATATCAGAAATCCGATGCTCTAAGCGCTCCGAAATCCTGAAAATCAAGGCGCTACCCGGCTCAGTGTTCGCTATCTCGGCGAGCATGCGTTGAGACTCATATTCCCGGAGTTGGAACAGGCCCCCTCGAAAAGGACGCGGGCTGAGATTCAGGCTCATGCCCACCAGCCGAGGACCGATCGTGTCGTCGTGCCAGTGATCGTAATGGCCGGCCGCCGCCGTCATCCGATAGATCCTGCCCTCGAATCCGCGTAGCGGAGCGCAGCCGGTGATTTCTTCGATGAGTTTACGGAAATCCGGCAGGTTCGCGATGAAGTGCAGAAGGTTAAGCGTGGGCAGGTCGTCCAGTGCATGTTCCTCGCCTACATCGGGATAAATTCTGGTTTCCCACCGGCCCTGCTCCAGGCGCTGCTGAACGAAGGCCAGCAGAGACGGCGCCAGGAGCCGAGGAAGGCGAACACAGTGCACCGCACTAAACTCCGCACGCAGCCCCGAGGCTTCCTGGCCGTCCATGGTCATGCCACTGTGGGTCAACTGGATCAAATATGCCTCCCGAAAGTGGTCGTCTCAGAGAACGAGGGCAGTCCAATACTTTTGCCGCAGGGGGCATCGAGCAGGTTTACGGAGACGATCCAGGGTTCTTGCGCAGAGCCCGACTGGCCCACTTGCATGCCAAGCGCACCGGACGGATCAAATAATAAAGGAAGCCAAGGTACCGGGGAAGTCGCACGAATTCCAAGTCTGTGGGCTTGGGCGCAAGAAAGATGGTCGCGAGGTAGCGCAACTTGTCCCAGGGACGCTGCAGCAGGCGCATATGACGAAAGGCGAAGGCGCTCTCCGGAGCTCCCGCCGGAAAGGGCACATGCGCGAAGAGTTGCACTCCTGTCGGCAGGGCTGCGGAGAAGCAACCTGAAGGCAGCGGCGTTCCCAGGAGAAGTGAGGAGGCGGCCAGCGTCTGCCGAGCCACCTGGCCGATTTCGAACCGTTCCGCCTTCTTCATTGTCTGTTGCCAATCCACCAGCCCGGATGAAATAAGCTGATGAATGTCCACAATCCATTTCAGACACTGCCATTCGTGGTCGGCGGCGTGTATCGAGAGATAGAGGAATTCCCACTCAGGGCTGAGTGAAAACGCCGGCGCTCCGAAATAGGTTTGCCGACGAACCTCGGCCCAAAGGTCGCGAACCGCTTCGCCGTCCTTCGAAAAGTGTTGTACGAGGATCCAATGCAGTTCGACCACGAATGAAATGCCCCGGCCTTCGCGGGCGGCATTGAAATGTCTACCATGGCGGATAGCAAGTTTTGAAAAATACGGATGGTTGACCTCGGCACTGTAGCCGGAAGCTAGAATCAGCTCGATGGCCTGGGCCACGTTTGCCGGCGGAACCAGAATGTCGAGATCAACGCAGACCCGGGCCGCGGTATCGCCATAGAGCGCTTGCGCCAGGGCGACGCCCTTCAGCGGGACAACCCGTATTCCGGCCTCACCAAGTATGCCGAGCAGCCGGGCCAGTTCCTCCGCCAGCAGCTGGTTGCGGAACGCGTTAGCCAGGAAAAGGCTTTTCAGTTCGGCCTGTACTGACTCCGGAACGCCGGGGAATCCGAGGTCCCGCAGATTGCGATAGAGCAGCGGGTAAACCTGGTGACTGGTGGCGCGCTCCAGAATCACAGGCCACTGCAGCGGGGTGGCAAGCAATGCCTGGGCGCGAGTCTGCTCTTCGGATGTCAGGTGTCCGCGGGCGAGCAGCAGACAGAGTTGGTCCTCCGGAGGCAGGTTGTCACGCATCGTTAGTCACAAATCTCAGGCGGGTTATCTCGTCGGGGTCCAACATCCTCTGGGATGAAAGTATGCCGGCCACGTACTCTGCGCGCATAACTAAGCCTGTCTCAGAGTCGATGAGATGCGCGGTCACACATCCGGATGGGCGGGCTGACGCGGTGCAATGTTCTGGGCCACCACCCATGCGGCAGACGCGATCGCCCACGAGATGAAGAACGCTGTCCATGGCAGCCGGGTTTTCGGCTCGGCCAGAATTGCAGGGCCCCAAACCAGGAGCGTGAACAGGCTTATCATGCCCGCTTCCGCTCCTGCGGCCACCCGCGGAAAGATCGAGAACAGCACGCCGAGGCCGCAGGCAATCTGCCCCATGCCGGTCAGGTAGGCCCAGCCAACCCGATAGGGGAGCCAGGCTGGCACCAGCTCAACCGTCTGCTTCACGTATACGAGATGGGAGAGCCCGATCGGTAAGAGAGAAACTGCAAAAAGAACCCGTGCCAGGCGGACGCCGTTTTCATCCGTGAGGAATGCCAGTGCCGATCCTTCTCGCAGGCCCGCCATCTCGGCGAACAAAACCCATCCTCCGGCCAGAAGAACTGTAAGTTCGCCCAGGCCGAGCCACACCGCTTCCATCTGCGGCGCCACAAATAGAGCCGGCACCTTCAGCAGGGCCCAGAGGATGAGATACGGGAACAGAATGCGAATCGACCAAGCCGCCGTGGCCCTTAGAAGCAGTCCAACCCCGCCCAGTAGCATGATGAGGCCCGAACCATAGGCGAGGATTGTCCGCCCCGGGACCCATGGGGCGACGGGCTGCCACACCAACGCAAAGTCGCCGTAGACCAGGGCGAGGATGGCCAGGCCGATCATCCCGACGGCAAAGAGTGTCAATGCAGGTTGCTGGCTTCGGGTCATCGGATTCCAACCCTATTCAAACCCCAGAGTCATGTCAATCAGACGAGGCCATCCATAGTGGCTGAATTTGAAATGCAATTTCGAAGTGGAGTCATCCTGAGGGACTGTAGTCCCGAAGGATCTGGCGCGCAGCTGCCCAATTGCCGGCTTTCTTTCCTATGAGCTCCACCCTATGAGCTCCACGCCAGATGCTTCGCAAGCTCAGCATGACGCTTCGCTGAAGGAAGAGGGTACAAATTCAGCCACTACCGGCCCATCTTCATTGGGTAACGATGAACCCATGATCGCCGCAATGGCCGCCGCTGCCCGTCCAATGGGCGATAATGAAGGCGATAGTCTACGTTCCCGATGAAAATTGCGTCAGGCATGCGGGTCGCAGGTTTTTGCTTGTTGCTCACGAGTCGCGTGCTGGTCTCGGGCCTGGCCGCGACGGTCGATGTGACGCAATTGGGCGGCAAGGCTGACGGGACCAACGCGCCCGCCACCACCGCCGCCTTCCGCCAGGCTTTCCAGCTGGCGGCTTCAGGAACCATCCTGGTTCCGCCTGGAACTTACCTTCTGGATAATTCAGCCGGCCCTGTAATGGTCGCCGACTTCAGCGGCGAATTACGCTTTTCAACCGATGCCAAGCTTGCAGTTCACGGCCAACACCCATGGCGGCCTTTGGTTTCTCGGAGGCAATAAGGCTCGAATTTACGGCCTGCGCGCGGGCTACGTGTCTCCGCCTCCGGTTCGCGTGGGTTCCGAGGAAGCCATCAAGTTCGATGGCTCCACGGACACGCTGCTGACGGATGTAATCATCGAAAACAGCCCCGCGGCTGGAGTACTGTTCTTCAATTCCATCCGCCCTAAAGTGGTGAATGCGCTGATTCAGAATACCCGGGCTGACGGATTGCACTTTGCCAACTGCCAGGACGCGGAGGTCCTCAACCTCACCACCTGCAGGCACGGGCGACGACGGTCTCGCGTTCGTGAACTACCTCTCTTCTCCTGACCGGACGGGCGGGCTGGCGAAAAATATTACCGTCAGAAACTCGGCGGCACGCGGCATCACGGTGGTTGGCCAGTCGCTGGTCCGCATTTCGGGCTTTCTGGTGGAGAACACTTCGTCGAGTGGAGTGCTTTGTGGCGAAGATTCGTTCTGGAAGACCAGAATCCCAACCGGCGTGAGATTTTCCGGCGGTCAGATCAGGGCCGCAGGCCGGCTCAAGCCAGCGGTTGGAAATACCTTCGGGATTGAAGTTCACAACGGGAGCTGCGCGTTTTCCGAAATTGAAGTCAGCGGCTCCGCGGATCGCGGCGTCAGCGCGTTTGGACCAGACCGCACTCTCGCAATGAGTGGCGTGCGGGTGAAATCAAACCTGAGTGGAGATAGTTTCAACATTCAGGTGGACCAGGCCGACATTTCTAACGCCAAGGCCGAAGATTCTCCCGGGATACGGATTCTTCTTTGGAAATTGTTCGTCCGTGTTCGCATCGCGTCTAACTACTCTTAATGTCTCTCAGGAATAGTCCGCTGCACCGCGCCATCTGGTTTGAAAATGTGCGGGAAATTAAAGCTACGGATATGACCATTGAAGATAACCAGGCCACTCCTACCGGCTACGCCCTGGGTACATATTCATCGACCACTGCGCCAGGGGGTACATCCGCGGCATCTCAGCGACGATCCCGGGCTGGACGACTGCTCATAGAGAACAGCTCCCCAAGCGTCTCAATTTCAGGGATTCATCACTGATCCCTGCGTCGTTTTCCCCGCGCGCGAAGGCAAGAAGGATCGGTTGGGTTGGGTGCTCGGCTGCTGGTTAGATGGCTGATGCCGGCGCACACGCCCCTGCGGTTTCTTCTCCTGCGACCGTTGGAGACCGGGCCATCGTACACTCAGGGTATACGATAAAACATGGCAGCCAGCGCACTTGTGATCGAAGACGTCGTGAAATATTTTCCGGTGCCGCAAACCGGAATGCGGGCGTTTCTCAATCCGTTTTCGCCGCTTACCCATCCGGCTCTTCTGGGAATTTCTTTCCAGGTCGAGCCCGGCGAAGTCGCTGCCCTGATCGGCGCCAACGGTTCGGGGAAGTCCACGTTGTTGCGCATCCTGGCCACCTTGCTGGTGCCGACCCGCGGCCGCGCCCGGGTCGCCGGATACGATGTGGAACGCCAGGGCCCGCAGGTCCGCGCCCAGCTTGGGTTTCACTTTGCCACCGACGGTGGCTTCTACGAGCGGCTTACCGCGCGCGAGAACCTTCAATTCTTCGCCGCCATGAACAATCTGTTCAACGCAGGAAGCGGCCGGGCGTCTCGAAGAACTGACCGAACGGATGGGACTGGCCACATTCATCGACAGCCAGGTGCGGACCCTTTCCACCGGGCAGGTGCACCGCCTGGGCCTGGCGCGGGCCATGATCCACCGTCCCAGCGTGCTGCTGCTCGATGAGCCGACGCGCAGTCTGGATCCCATGGCCGCCGCCGACTTCCGGAGGTTTCTGAAAACTGAACTGGTCGAACGCCAGGGCACGACCATCCTGTTCGCATCGCACACCCTGGCGGAAGTCGAACAACTGGCGGACCGGGTCATCCTGCTGGACAAGGGAAAAATGCTGGCGTGCGACTCGCCGCGCGGCCTGCGCGCCGCGACCGGCGCGGCCACGCTCGAAGCGGCACTGGAGCGGCTGACTCCTCCCGGCTTTCTGGCCGAGGTGCCCTCGTGAACTCCCAGCGCACGTTGCGCAAGGTCCTCGCCTTTTTCCGGCGGGACGTGGCCATCGCCCGCAGTTACCGGATTGCTTTCGCGCTTGAGATTCTGGAGGCTTTCTTCGGAGTTGCGACCTTTTACTACCTCTCACGATTCGTTTCCAGCCAGGAACTTAATCAGGCGCTTCCCGCGGGCACCGACTATTTTGGCTTTGCGCTGGTGGGCTTCGCGTTTTTCGACTATCTCACCGTTTCGATGAGCGCCTTTGACAGCAGCATCACGGAAGCGCAGCAGAATGGCACGCTCGAGGCCATGCTGGTCACGGAAACGCCGCTTACCATGATCCTCATCGCCTCTGCCGCCTATCCGTTCCTGCTTCTGGCCATGCGGACGGTGATCTACCTGGCCTGGGGCGTGCTGCTTTTTCACTTCCCGATTCACGAAGCTAACTGGCTGGGGGCGGCGGCCATTCTGGCCGTCTCGATTCTGGCCTTTGCCGGTCTGGGCGTGATTTCGACCAGCTATCTGCTGCTGTTCAAGCGCGGCAATCCCGCCCGCTGGCTGATCGTGGGGGCGTCCAGTCTGCTGGGCGGCATGATGTATCCCGTATCGGTGCTGCCGGTGCCGTTGCAATGGCTGGCGCGGCTGCTTCCGGTCACTTACTCGCTCGAGGGAATGCGGCAGGCGCTGTTGGCGGGCGCCAGTTTCGCGCAGCTCTGGCCGGCGGTGCGGGCACTGCTGCTATTCGCCGTAATCCTGCTGCCGCTTTCGAGTGTGGTATTTACCTGGGCCCTCCGCCGCACCAAGATCACCGGCACGCTCACCCACATGTAGGGGCGCCCCGTCCTGTCTTGGCTTGGGCGGGGTTTGTTGGCATTCACAAAACACCGCGCCTCGAATCCGGCAGGCTCGCGCATGATCTACGCGCCGGCTCGAAACACTGAGTACAGCTGCGTGCCTCCAATTTTGCTGAACGCCGGATACTTCACCAGTACGTGCTCCAGCAACGGGTTGTGATAGAGCACATACACAACTCGCGGATATTGGCATAGTGAATGATCAAGATTGGTCATTACATCGATCAATGCGCGCTCCGGCAGGGGATTAAAAAGGTAAAGCATGATCGGCTCCGGCGGGAAAACAAATTCTCGCGCATCGCCGCACACCGTCTCGAGCGTAAAGCATCGCTGCGAATCGCTCCGGTAGGCATTCAGGTTTTCCTGCGCCACGCGATGCAAAGCGGGAAGCAGTTCGATCCCAAGAATGCGGCGGAAAGGGTAGTGCGCAGCCATCAACAGCACTCGCCCTTTGCCCGAGCCCAGATCAACAAAGGTAAACCCCTGGAAATCAATTTTCAGGTTCGCCATCATCTCCGTGAAAAGCGCGGGATCGGTGGGTTGGTAGGCAGAATGAAACTGTCCCAGCAGGCGCTCGCGCCAGCCTACGGTCGCGCTGGTGGTGTTGACGCGGTAATCCCAGTCATATTCCGCGTCCCCGTAGCGCTGCCGCCGCCGCGCGGGCGTGGACTCCCGCATGAATTCCCAGATGTGAGCTGGCAAAACTCCCGGCGGTCGGCAAGAATCCGCAGCATGCCAGATTCTCTTTCCACCATTGCCTGATGGTCGAGAGGAGGCCCGGAGTTTGCCGGCTGGTCATGGCTCGAGGTTGCTTCACCGGGAGTGCGGCGGCACGGGGAGGCCCAGCCAGGCGTTCACCAGGCCCAGGGTTTCGTGCACCACCGACGAACACATCGCGAGTGTTGCGCCACCAGTGATCGGCATCGAAAGGATCGTCGTGGGCGCCGTGGACCATGGCCCTGGGATCGCTGCCCACGAGCCTTTGCCACAGAGCCCAGACCCGCCGGGTGTGTTGCGGCGAAGTGACCAGAATGATCGTTTTCTTTCCCTGTTGCCGCATTTCGCGGCCGACTTCCTGCAGCTCTTCCTCGGTGTTCACCACGGGCTCGGGAAGAACATGAATCGCGGCTTCCGGGACGCCCTGCGTGGATCAGGATCTGGCGGTTGTAGTCTTCTTCGCCGACAAAGTGGATTCCCATTTTGGCCAGGTCGTCCGCCGGACTGTCCGGCCGGCTGAGCCAGACTTCCGGGGCATAGCCCATCGGCAAACACCTTCCCGGCTTCCAGGGCGCGCTGCGGCATGGCTCCGCCCAGGACGAAGATTACGTCCGCATGGGAAAGAGGATCTTCGCGGTCGAGCCACCGGCCCGCGCCACGAAACACAACCACAGCCGCCACCAACAGCAGCACGGCCAACACGCCAAGCCTGGCTCGTCTCATGCTGCCATCTTAATGCCTTTCTCGCGTAGGGCAGGTGTCCTCACCTGCCCGGCCGGGCAAGGCCCGGCTAGCAGCGGCGGCAAACCCGTGGCGAGCTTGCGCTCGCCCGCCCAGATGAGGACATCTGGGCCTACGTGTGTTCCCTAGAAGTGAAAGCCAATCTCGGCCGTCAGCGCGCGAGGCGTAACGTAATGCGTCCCGCTGAACGTTGACAGGAAGTTGTACAGCGCAACCCGGTTGGTCAGATTGATTGCCGTCAGCGTGAGACTCCACTTGTAGCGTTCCCCGTGGAATAGATTGTCGTCGCCCACGGCCAGGTCAAACAGGTGGCGCGGCGCAACCCGCGGCGGATTGGTATCGTCGTTCTCCGTGCCCGGCGCGGGCAGCTTGATGAGCGTGGACCCGTACTGTCCCGCGGGACACACTGCGGGCAACGCCAAGGTCGGGGTTGCACGCTGGCTTCCGCAGAACAGTCCCGCCTGAAATTGCTGGTCGGCAGTGAGCCCGCTCAGATCGACCGAGGTCGCGTCCGAAACCGGCACCTCGCCGGCGACCAATCCGCTGTCATAGCGCCAGTTGAACCCAACCCAGGGCCCGGTTTTCCACGGCTGGTATTGCACGTGCGTGGTCTGGTTGAAGCGCTCGTCGTGATCGATGCGGAACGCGGTGAAGGCTTCCCCTGCGGTTCCCGAAGGCACCGCGCCAGCACCCCCGATCTGAGGCGTGAAGAAGCGCGCCGCTACGCTGGAAAACACCATCAGGGCCGAGACTCCATGGAAGTCAGGCACGCTCACGCGTCCCGCAAATCCGGGAATCTTCGAGTTGTGCCATTCGATGGGGAAGGTGATGGGAGTGCTTCCCAGCACGCTGAAGTCGTAGGCGTTGTGGGTGTATTTCCAGATATATTCGCCGGAGAAGACTACATACTTCCCAAACGCCTGTTGCAGTCCGGCGTGGAACTCATTGCGCCAGCCCGGACTGAACGGGGTTGCCACCCCCGGCGTCACACACCCCAGCAGCGAGGCCAGCACCAGCGAATCGCATCCCGTGCTGGCCAGCACCAGGTTTTCATTGAAAGGAGTTTCCAGGACTCGGGCATAGGAAACGCGAAGAATCGTATTGGTCTTCTTCACGTTATAGGCGACGCCCAACCGCGGCTCTGCCTCCCGATGCGTCGTAAGCCCGTTGTAGATGTCTCCCCGCAAGCCCAGGTTGAGCGACCAGCTTCCCTTGGTGATCGTGTCCTGCACATAGAGAGCAAGCTGTTTGACGTCGGTATGTCCGTTGAAACCAAACAGCCCGCTGCTGGAACCGGCGCCACCGGCGCAACCGTCCGCGGTGGCGGGCGTGGGCCGGGTCAGGTCGAAGCAGCCCAGCGCGTTGAAGAAACCGGCATTCGCGGTAAACGGCGCGGGATAGAGAATCGGGTTGGTCGAGACCGCCGATCCGCAATTGGCGGGATCGTTCAGTCCCGGGCTGCCGACCCACGGCACCGCGTTTCCATTGGCGTCGAAGCACGGAGCATTGAGCGCAGGGTCCACGATTCCGAATCGCGTGTCCTCATCGAGGAACGTCTGTTGATAGGTGGCCCCGGCTTTCAGGTTGTGGATTCCCTTTACGTAAGAAATATCCGAGCGCAAGCCGGTATTGGCCAGCGTCCGGTTCTGGGCCACGCTTTCCTGCTGGATGGGTCCGAGATCTGAAAACGGATTGGCGCTGGGATAGTAGTTGTACTGGTCGCGCCGCACGAATGCACCGAACGTGAACACCGCATTGGGGCTGAGCAATCGCGTCCACGATGGAGCTATGTTGAAAGTCTTGATCTGCGAGCGCTGGTCCGTGGGGCCCACGGGATTGCCCACGACCGGGTCGGTCACGCCGGTATTGAGATTGTCGAACGAATTGGGGGTTTGGAACCAGGAGCGGGTGAATCCCAGGTTCATGTGAATGGAATCCGCTTTCGAGAGCTGGAAATCCACGCGGTCGAACAGGTTCTCCTCATTGCCCTTGTCATGAAAAACGGCAAACTCCGGGGGATCGAGAAACCGCCCGCTGTTCAATCCGCTGGCCGAGATGAAGTTTCCCCACTTCGCGCCACCGTAACCCAGGTTGACGCCGAGGTCGGCGGTGCCAAAGCTGCCATAGGAAGTCGTGACGCTGCCTTTGGGCGAGGTCATGCCCTGTCCCGAGCGCGTGGTCACGTTGATGACGACGCTGGTCTTCTCCCCGAACTCCGCCGGCGGTGCGCCGGAAATGACTTCCATCGATTCAATCGAATCGAGCGGAATCTGATTGGAAAAAACCTTGCTTTGCTGGTCGGTGATGGGCTGGCCATCGACCGAAAACGAATTCTCCGCGTGATCGCCCAATCCGTGGAACAGGCCATTCGAATCGGCGGCAATTCCGGGAGAAGACAACGTCACCAGCGAACTTACCGACGACGACCGGCTTTCGAGCGGCATCTTGTCAAACAAACCGCGATCCACGTCGGTGTGAAACGTAGAAGTATTTTCCAGCAGGTCCTGGCCGGCGCCTTCCACGGTCACGGTTTCGGTCGAGCCCTTTACCTGAAGGGTGATACTAAGGGTCACGGGGACGATGGATCGCACATCCACGTCCTGAGCAAACGGGGCGAAGTCCGGCCCAGTGACGGTGAGGTGATAGGGATTGAAGGGAACATTCGGAATGTCGAATTTTCCCAAGCCGTCCGTGGTGACCGTGCGTTCAAAGGCGCTTACCGGGTTGCGGATCTCCACGATTGCGTTTGGCACCACGGCGCCGGTAGCGTCTACCACCGTTCCCGTCACCGAGGTCGAACTTCCGCCCGACTGCGCGTTTGCCTGAAAACTGAGGGCCAGCAAGAAAACCGGTATGAAAGCCACAAACAGCGACTTCTTATAGAGAGGCAGCATGGTTCCTCCAAAAGTCTAGAAAAAATGGAAAGAGGTGCGCTCCAGGCGCACGGAATCTCGATCAGCTCTTTGGGATTTCTAGACTGCGGGAGGCGGGCGAACGCTGAGCGCGAAGGCCACCAGGCGCTGCCGGGTTGACTCCGATTCGGACCGGGAAACAGAGACCCGAACGAACGTCTGCTTGGGTAAGACCGAGGCGGCTTGAGGCGAAGCCGAGTGCGCGGCCACGCAGACCGTGCATTTGGCCGCATCGTTCGCGCTCGAGTGGTGGTGCGTAACCAATGCCGCGGCTGAACACAAGGTCAGCAGCAGGCACAGCCACGCTATCCGTTTCGAGAATGACCGCATGAGGACTACCGCAAGAAGTCTTTTAGAAACTTACACCGAAGACGCAAGCAAACGCAACCGGCATTCGGAAACCTCGACACCTTGGTAACAAGCCGGTCAAGGCAACGGCAACTGTTTGGTGGAGGCGTATTCAAAGCAGGCGAGGTCCGCCACGAACCACGTAGGGCCGGACGCCCTCGTCCGCTCGTCGGAGCAACGCTCCGCTGTTTCTCGCCATCGTCATCAGCTCGTCGAGCTGCGCTCGACCGGACAGCCGGGGGCGGCCGTCCCCACGTGGGCGGTCGCGGACTACGGCCGCTTGAGGTGAATCTTGCCGCGGAACGAACGCAACTCAAAGCGGGACCCGGTAACCATCCCTGGTTTCAGCAACAGATTCCCGGGGCCGGGCGCGGAAAAACCTTTGGCGATGGGAAATTCCGGATCGGACTGTCCCGTGATGGAGCGCGCCTTGATGTCCACCAAGGCGCTGGCCGGAATCGAGACGTCCAGGTCTCCCGAATGACTGGTAAGCAGGTACTCTCCCGTAGAACCGGGATCGCCTTGATAGGAGATGCGACCGCTACCGGAGTTCACTTCGACGGAGGGCCCGGTCACATTGCGGATGGTCACATTGCCGCTTACCGAGTGGATGTCCAGATGGCTGTTATGAATGTCAGTCAAAGTAATTGGCCCAGTGAGAGTTCTCACGTGCAGGTGGGCATCGCTGATGTCCGACACTTCGACCGAGGCGGCGGCAGCTTCCAGAATCACATCCCCGCGCAGTCCTTGCGCCCGCAGGGTTCCGTCCGACGAACGCAGACTTACAAACGCATCGACCGGCACCAGAACGGTGTAATCCACCAGGTCGCTGCCCTGGCGGCTGGAAACTGACCGGAGCTCAATGCGATCGCCGTGCTGCTCGTTCACCAGGCTCACCGCGTCGGAATGCGATACGGTTTCGATCATGACCTGCCGGTTTGGCGAAGGCTTGACCGTGATCGGACCGTAATTGTTGGTAATCGAAACCACTGCCCTGGGTCCGACGTTGTAGGTGAATTCCTTTTTTTCCTGCGCCGCGGCGGGCAGCGCCAAAAGAGAGATGAAAACCACGATTCGCGCTGGTACCTTGACCGCATTCTGCGAAGACCCATAAACGCCCCCCGCCCGTAGGACACCCAACTCCCGCAGTTATAACCGTTCCTGGGGCTGACCTTCAAGAAAGGACTGCTCAGAGAGTGTGCCTTCAGTTAGCTAGATGCATACCCACCCGCATTCGGAAGCCTGCCGGAGGGAAATTCGCGGGTGGGGCGGAGCAGCTCTCACGGCGTCATCCTGGCGACCTGCCGGCGAGAAGGACTGGCGTGCATAAACCGCTCGGCCGATGCGCGCCAGGTCCTTCGGACTGAAGTCCCTCAGGATGACGCGTTGTCAGGGGATGTTTCAATCGAGCCACTCCGTCCCTCGCCGGTTTGACGCTTTTCCGCGGCACACGCTAAAATACTTGGGTTTGCCTGTACTCACGGTTCCGTTCTGGAGCCGCCCCGCATTCGTTGCCCAAAGCGCCGACGCGGAAAGCAAGCACAGGAAATTCAGCAGGTTCCCCGCAATCGCGCCAGGCCGCGACGGGCACAAGATTGGACGGAGGCATAAGTATGTACGCGGTCATCCGCGCCGGTGGTAAGCAGTACCGGGTGGCGCCCGGCGATGTGATTCGGCTGGAGAGCCAGGGCAACGGCACCGACGGAAAAATCGAGTTCAACGATGTGCTGGCCGTCTCCGGCGAACCCGGCCAGATCGGCCGTCCCGCAGTCTGCGGCGCTGGTGACCGGCGAAGTCGTGGAGCAGGGCCGCGGCGCGAAAATTCTGGTCTTCCACTACAAACGCAAGAAACAGTACAAGAAGCTGCGCGGACATCGCCAGGGATACACCGCGGTTCGCATCACCGAGATCGCGTTCGACGGACAGAAATTCACCGCCCCCGAGCTTCCCAAGAAGGAAGCCAAGCCGAAGAAAGTCAAGCCGGTCGAGGCAGAACAGGCGCCCAAGGTCGAAGCGAAGGCAAAAACCCCGGCCAGGAAAGCAGCGGCAAAAAAGCAGCGCCCAAGAAACCGGCGCCGAAAAAGAAAAAGTAGCGCGACCAGCCAGCATTTGAAACTAGAAACCAGAAACTGGAAACTGAAAATCAATGGCACATAAAAAAGGTCTAGGCAGTTCACGCAACGGACGCGACTCCAACGCGCAGCGGTTAGGCTTCAAGGCTTTTGGCGGACAGGTCGTCCCCGGCGGCACCATCATCGTGCGCCAGCGCGGCACGCGGGTCAAACCAGGTCTCAACGTCGGCCGCGGCAAGGACGACACTCTCTTCGCCAAGATCAGCGGCCGCATCAAGTTCCTCGACAAGGGTTCGATGGGCAAATTCGTCATGGTCGAGCCGCTCGAAGCGAAGTAGCGGTCGGAAGATCAAGCAGGGCCGCGGGATCAGCGGCCCAAGCCTCGGCGCGGGCCGGGGCATTTTTATTTAAAGCTGTCAGCTCTCAGCCATCAGCTTTCAGCAGAATTACTTCGCCGAGCGTTGCTCGGCCAGGACAGCCGAGGGCGGCTGTCCCCACGTGGCTCGTGGTGGGCTGACGACCGACGACTGAAGACTGACGACTGCCGATGTTCATCGACGAGGCGAAAATCCGGGTCAAGGCGGGCGACGGCGGCAACGGCTGCATGGCCTTCCGCCGGGAGAAGTTCATCCCGCGCGGCGGCCCCTCGGGCGGCGATGGCGGCAAGGGTGGCGACGTCATCATGGAGTCCAGCGAACGCCACAACACGCTGGTGCATTTCCGCTTCAATCCCGAATACAAAGCGCAACGCGGACGCCACGGCGAAGGCTCCAACCGCACCGGCCGCGAGGGCGTAGACGTCCTGCTGAAAGTCCCGGTCGGCACGATCCTGTACGACGACGAAACCGGAGAAAGAGTGCACGACTTCTCCCGCCCTGACGATCGCATCGTCATCGCCTGCGGCGGGCGAGGCGGGCGGGGCAATGCCCGTTTCGCCACCTCTACTCACCAGGCTCCGCGGGAGCATGAACCGGGACGTCCCGGCGAGGAGCGCGTCTTCCGCCTGGAACTGAAGCTTCTCGCCGATGTCGGCCTGGTCGGCTATCCCAACGTGGGCAAGTCCACGTTGATCTCAGTCATCTCGGCGGCGCGGCCGAAGATCGCGGACTATCCGTTTACCACGCTGCAGCCCAACCTGGGCGTGGCGGTGGTCGGCCAGCCGCCCGATGAAAAAAGTTTTGTGGTCGCCGACATCCCCGGCCTGATCGAAGGCGCGCACACCGGCGCGGGCCTGGGCACGCAGTTCCTGCGCCACATCGAACGCAACCGCCTGCTGGTGCACATGGTGGATGTTTCCGACGCCAGCGGACGGCCCGATCCGGTCAAAGATGTGGAAGTCATCGCCGAAGAACTGGCCAGCTTCGGAGCTCATCTGGAAGACAAGCCCGTGATCATGGTGGCCTCCAAGATCGACGTTGCCAATAAAGAAAAACTGGCGAAGCTCAAGCGCTACTGCAAGAAGAAAAAACTCGATCTGTTCCCCATCTCCGCCGTGACCGGCAAAGGAATTGATGACCTGAAGTATGCCATCGCGGAAAAACTTGAAGAGCTGATAGAACTCTCTGTGAACTGACTACCAATTTCACAACTGAAATCTGGTTTTCATACAACTCACCTGCGATACAAATCTTCCACCGCCCGGTGCACCCGATCCGAAAGCTCGTCCAGGTTGCGCAGCGTATAGTCCGCAGTCGAAATAGGCTGACCCACCCGCATCTCCAGCGGCCGGGACTTGATGTGGTAAGTATTCATGGGCAGCAGCTCGAAGGTTCCCACCAGCGCCACCGGCACGATATCCACCTGCGCTTTGATCGCCAGAAATAACGCTCCCGGCAAAAATGGCTTGATGTCGCCGTCTGGTGTGCGTCCGCCTTCCGGGAAGATGACGAACGGCATGCCGCCTTTCAGACTCTTCAGCGCGGCACGGATGCTGCCGATCGACCGCGCCGGGTTCTGCTGGTCCACGCAGATTTGCCCCGAGCGCTTGAGGTGCCACCCCACGATCGGATACGACAGCAATTCCTTCTTGAACGCAATGCGGAACTCGAAAGGCAGATAAACATACAGAACGGGGATGTCGAGCGCGGAAGCATGGTTGACGGCGTAGACGTAAGGCTTCGAAGTGTCGATCGCATCCAGCCCCGTCACTTTCGTGGGCGAGACAATCGTCTTCATGATCAGCTTCGACCAGAGACGCGCGAAGCCATGCAGGATGCGGCCCTGATTTCCGAACAGCGACACCGGAACGGAAATGATTCCCAGGACTGACGGTGTACGTCCAGATCAGGGGATCGAAGATGAAATACGAACGCAGCCGGCTGGGCCATCCGTAGCGCCGGGAAGCGGCTGCCCTCGCGGGTTGCGCCGGGGTGGCCGCCTCCGCCAGTTCCGTCGCGCGGTCCATCTCGATCGGTGTTTTCACGGATGGCACTGCCTGTTTAGATGCGCGCGCCGAGCACTCGCATCGCCTCTCCTACAATGTATATCGATCCGGTAATAACCACCACCGCTATCGGGCCGCGCCGAAGTCCGCGCCCGCTCGATAGCCGCTCGCCACATCCGCGGCTTCTTCCATCGGGGCCGCAGTCCGCGCCGCCGCTTCCCGAATCTCCTGCGGACTGGCCGAGCGAGGATTGTCGGCGCGAGTCACGATTACCCGGTCGGCCAGCGGAAATAGAATTTCCGCCATCTCTCCAATTGCCTTGTCGCGCATCGCGCCAAAAATAAACGTCAGCGATCGATCGGGATAGCCAGCCGAAAGAGTAGACCGCAGCGCCCACGCTCCGGCCGGGTTATGGGCCACGTCGAACACATATTCGGGCGAGCTCGCGGTAGCGGCAATCACCTGGAACCGCCCCGGCCAATGGGTCTGCCGTATGCCCCGCTCAATCGAGGCAGCCGTCACCGGAAATCCCTGCCGGCCCAATTCCTCCGCGGCCGCAATCGCCAGCGCAACATTCCTCAACTGGTGGCGTCCCAGCAACGGAGTCTCCACCATGATCTGTTCGCCCATCACCTGCAGCGGATAGCGCGACACCGGCGTCTTGTCCGCGTTGGCCGCCAGGTATTCGCCACTCGCCGGACTCACCGGCGGCACATACGGCACCGCATTCACCGCCCGCGCTCCCAACTCCAGAATCGTATTCCCGATGACATCGTTGGCCTGCGGCTGCTGGGGCAGCGTGACCACCACGCCTCCCGGACGAATGATTCCCGCCTTCTCCCCCGCGATCTCGGTCACCGTCTCGCCCAGAAATTTCTGATGGTCGAGCGAGATATCGGTGATCACGCTGACTCGCGGCTCCACCACGTTGGTCGCATCCAGCCGCCCGCCCATGCCGACCTCGAGCACCGCGATGTCCACCTTGCGGCGCGCGAAATACTCGAACCCAATCGCCGTCAGCATCTCGAAAAAGCTGGGATGCCACGGCAACTCGCCTTCACTGACCAGGCGCTCGGCGGTACGGTCGACCAGATCGTGGACTAACGCGAAATCGTCATCGCTGATCTGGTCTCCACCGATCTGTATGCGCTCATTGATGCGCACCAGGTGCGGAGAGGTATAAAGCCCCGTCCGCAATCCCGAAGCCTGCAAAATCGAAGCCAGCGTCGACGCGGTCGAACCCTTGCCATTGGTTCCAGCGATCAGAACGCTGGGAAAACTCCGCTCTGGATTCTCCAGCGCTGCCAGCAAGACACGCATGTGCGCCAGGTCGAACTTGTGCGACGGCGTCTGCGCCAGTTCATGGCCCAGGGCGTACATGCGTGCGATGGCAGTTTCGTAGGAGACATCAGTCGTCGGTCTTCGGTAGGTCGTCAGCAACTTAGGGTACCAGCTTCAGCTCCGGCCTTCGAGGCCATGCCGTCGAATTGTCGAACTGGAGGGCCGAACGGGGAAGCGGGCAGCTCGATGGAGCAACTGACAACCGAGAACTGAAGACTGGCCACTGGGGCTTTATGCTGGCGTCTCAACTGACGTCTGAAGACCGACGACTGACGACTGATCCATAAAATCCAACGCTCGCGAAATGTATGACTTCAGCTGCCGCCGGTGCACCACCGCATCCAGCATGCCGTGCTCCAGCAGAAATTCGCTGCGCTGAAAACCCGGAGGAAGTTTCTGGCGGATGGTCTGCTCAATCACCCGCGGACCCGCAAATCCGATCAGCGCCCCAGGTTCGGCGATGTTCAGGTCGCCCAGCATGGCGAACGAAGCGGTCACGCCCCCCGTGGTTGGGTCGGTCAGCACCGAGATAAATGGCACTTTGGCTTCATCCAGGCGCGCCAGCGCGGCCGAGATCTTGGCCAGTTGCATCAGGCTGATGACCCCTTCCATCATGCGCGCTCCGCCCGAAGCGGAAACGATGACGATGGGCACCCGGGTTTCGGTGGCCTGCTCGATGGCCCGGGTAATGGCCTCGCCCACCACCGCTCCCATGCTTCCGCCGATGAAGGCATACTCCATCGAACTCACGATCACGGTGCGCCCATTCAATTTGCCGCGGGCATTGATCACCGCGTCTTTCAACCCGGTGTCGGCCTGCGCCTGCTTCAGGCGCGCCGAGTAGGCCTTCAGGTCCACGAATTTCAGGGGATCGGTCGAGGTCAGGTTGGCGTCGGAAACTTCGTATTCGTTGTCATCCAGAAGCTGGGCCAGGCGAGTGCGGGCATCAATGCGGAAGTGCCGGTCGCACTTGGGACAAACGTTGAAGTTCTCTTCCAGGTCTTTCTTCCAGATGATCTGCCGGCAGGTGTCACACTTCACCCACAGCCCCTCGGTGCGAACCTTGCGCTCGCCCGAAGTATCCAGCTCACCGGCTTGTCGTTTGAACCATGCCATAAATCAGTCGTCAGTCTTCGGTCGCCAGTCTTCAGCCAAAGGCCTTTGCCAACGAGCCAAGGGCACAACTGACGAGTTTTTCAGTACTCGATCCCTCTCTGCGCCATCACGCCCTTCTCGTAGGCATGCTTGACCTGGCGCATTTCGGTCACGGTGTCCGCGACCTCGACAATTGTCGGATGGGCGTTTCGCCCGGTCAAGATAATGTGCACCATTTCGGGTTTGCTCTTAAGAGTCTCCACCACCTTGGCCGGATCCAGCATGCCGTAGCTGATGGCGTAGTTAATCTCATCCAGGATGACCAGGTCCCAGGCGCCGGAATTGATCGCGGTAACAGCTTCCGCCCAGGCCTCTTCCACCATGCGAACATCCTCTGGATCCGGCTTCTCGGTTCCGACCTTCACGAAACCCCGGCCCATCTGCTTCATGACGAACTTGTCGCCAAAGGCCTGCACCGCATCCAGCTCCCCGTAATGCCAGGAGCCTTTTAGAAACTGCAGCATCAGGACGCGCATGCCCTGGCCCACCGCCCGCAGGGCCGTACCCATGGCAGCGGTAGTTTTGCCCTTGCCCGGGCCGGTATTCACGATGATGAGACCACGGCGGATGTCCGGCATACCGGCGAATCTTCGATTGTATATGTTCTCAGCAGAATGTGGGCGCGAGCGCCCCGCTCGTGCGACGCTATCCCACTGACGCTAAACAGGAAATGATTGGGAGCAAGGAGTGACGGCCAAACAAAAAAGCACGGGCGATGACGCCCGTGCTCCATCGGTCTTTTAAATATCACCCTTCTGAGGAGAAAGGGAATTGCAGCCTACGGCATTTCAATCACGGATCGCAGGTCCACCTTGGGATCGGATACCGGCGACTTCTCGTCCCCGATCAACTGGATGGTGACCCGCAACGCATTGATCTCTTTCTTGACCTGAGCGACTTCCTGTTCCTTGCTCTTCAATACTTCAAACGGATTCTTCATCGCAATAAGTCCTTTAAGGGGAGGGCTGAATTACCCAGCAATCTTCCGCTGACATCCCTACTCTATGCTTTCTCGCGGACGAGATGGAACGTCACGAAGGTACACGCCTGAATTCCTGGATTTTCTCAATGCCCCAGGTGATAGGGATGGCCCTTTAGAATGGTGAACGCCCGATAGAGTTGCTCCAGCAGGACGACTCGCGCCAGTTCGTGCGCCAGCGTCATCCTGCCCAGAGACAGCACCAAAGTGGCCGCCTGTCGGGCGTTTTCACTGAAGCCATCCGCCCCGCCCACGGCGAACAGCAGCGGAAGCGGATTCCGGTCCTGGTAGTCGCCCAGAAATTTGGCCAGCTCTTCCGATGAAAGTTGCCTGCCCCGCCCGTCCAGCAAAACCAGGGCGTGCCGGCCGGCGGGCGTCCCGCGCACACAGTTTCAGCAGCGCTCCTTCGTCTTTGAGCGCGACCCCTTCGAGCCTCGGCGAAACGCGTCAAACGCTCCAAGTACTCATCCGTCAGAGACTGGATGGCCGCGTCCTTCGTCTTGCCGATCCACGCAACTTTGAGTTTCACCAGCGTCAGTTTCCAGTTTCCAAGAACAAGTTTCTGGTTTCAAAACACTGGTAACCGGAAAACTGGGAACCGGGAACTGGGAACCGGTTCTTTGCTTTCTGGTTTTGAAACCGGAAACTGTTCCTAGGCCCGCTTCTTCCTCACACTACGCGCCGGGACCCGCCTCTGCTTGGCCCGCCCAGCGACCAACTCTGCCGGCTCCATGCGCCGCGCCGACTTCCACAGCCGTTCGAGATCATAAAACTTGCGCGCCTTCTCAGAAAAAATGTGGACCACGAAATCGACATAATCCAGCAGCACCCACTCCGCCTGCCGGTAGCCCTCGATGTGAGTCGGCCGCAACCCGGATGCCTTCAGGCGCAGTTCCACTTCGTCGGCAATGGCCTGCACCTGCCGCGGGTTGGTCCCGCTGCACACCAGGAAATAGTCGGTAAACGCTCCCGACCCCTTCTCCAGTTCCAGTACGGTGATTTCTTCTGCCTTCTTTTCCAGGCAGGCACGGATGGCTTCAGACACCTGCAGTTTCGAATCGCTCTTGATCATCATCATGCGGGATTAGTCGTTAGTCCTTGGAGGTCGGATCGGGTCTCAGTCACCATTGTAGCCGAGGTTCAACAATTGGGAGGACGGCACCGCCCTCGAGGGTGCCTCCGTCCAAGCTCCGCTTGGGCGGGGATTTTCGCGCGTCATAATTGCACCCAAAATGAATCTCAGGATCGCCGGCCCTTAGTGCCGGAAGCGCCCAATCAGGTACAGCACCAGCGAAAGCACCACGCTGACCAGAATCGACGTCGCCAGCGGAAAATAAAATGTAGTGTTCTTGCCGCGATAGACCATGTCCCCCGGAAGCCGCCCCAGAGGCACATGGGCGCGATCGAGCAGGACGAACGCCACTCCGGCCACGATGGCCAGCGCGCCGGTCACGATCAAAACTTTGCCCAGGCCCGCCATGAAGTCCCAGTTTAAACTTCCTCCACACGTCTGAATGCTAGAATCTCGCTCCATGAAGTCCTGCCGGCTCGGCCTCGTCTTTGTCGTCGCTTCCAGCTTCCTGTTGTCCGCGCAAACCGCCCCCGTCGAGGTCGATATCCCCGCCGAGCCCCATCATCATCTGGTGCTCGAAAACCAGTATGTCCGCGTGTTCAATCTGGACGTTCCGGCACATGGCGCCACGCTGCCGCACCGTCACCGCCACGACTACATCTCGGTGACCCTGGGAATATCGCAGGTAGAAAACGACGTCGCCGGAAAGCCGCCGGTCAAGCTCACACTGCAGGACGGCGAAACCCGCTTCGTCCCCGGCGGCTTCACCCACCTCGGCAAAAATTTATCCGACCGGTCCACCCACTATGTGATCATCGAACTCCTGCAGGACGAGAAAGCCCGCCACTCGCCCCCGCCCCAATGGGACGAAGATAGAGGCCTGCACATCCTGAACGGCGGCACCCGCGACATCCTGTTCGTAAAAGACGGCGTGCGCGTCGCCGACCTCGAACTGCAACCCGGCGGAGTCGCACCCAAACAGCACCACACCGGTCCCCACCTGATCGTAGCCGTAACCGATTTGGATCTGCGCAGCGATATAGAAGGCAAGGGCCCGTCGCAGATCCAACTCAAAGCCGGCGACGTAGCCTGGACAAAAGGCGGCGTCACCCAAGCCCTGACCAACATAGGCAAACAAAACGCCAAGCTGATTACCCTGGAATTTCCGTAAGACCTGTGAAACCGTCACCGCCTTCGTGGGGTCAGAGCCTGTCCTGAGCGAAGTCGAAGGATGTCCCACCCGTCCCGGCCGAGCGAAGCTCGGCAGGCTCTGGCCGTGAGTGCAGCCCGCGTGTGCAGGTTTCGTGTAGTCGCGGGCGACTCGCCCGCAGGGGATCTTCGCCCGCCGCGGCAAGCTACAGTGTCATCCCTCGACTCCGCTCGGGATGACAGTGGATTGGTGGTTCATGCTCCGCGAACATCACTACTACGTGTACATCATGCAAAGCAGTTCCCGCCGCGCCCTCTACAGCCCTGTCAACCCCAACCCGCACTCTGTCATCGCGAGCCCCCAACTCTGTCATCCCGAGCGAAGTCGAACGTCACGAAGGAATATCATGACCTCGGCGCTGCATAGCCGCGGAGCGGCGCAGGAATACAGCCCACGGCGTAAGCCGTGGGTGCCGGTGGAATATGTTTCGAGCCCCGAAGGGGCGACAGAAACTAACTCCAGATGTATTTCTCGTCGTAGTCCACGTTGTTCTTCTTGAGAAATGCGACAAACTCTTCCTGAAAGGAATGCTTCCTGTGGTGCTCTTCCTGGCCGGCAATATATTTTGTGACGGCGAGGACATTCGATTCGCTGACGCTGAATGCTCCGTATCCGGTTTGCCAGGCAAAGCAGGGGCTCCATTTCTCACGAACCCATCCCGAGGAATTCGCTTTTACAACGCGAGCAATTTCCGCAGCGGACTGGGTGGGCCGCATGCGAATCAGCATATGAACGTGATCGGCGGTGCCGTTTACCATCAGGGCCGTCGCACGCATTCTGCGCACGATGCCTCCCAGGTAGGCGAACAGATCATCTCGAAAGGCCGGCGTGATCAGCGGGCGGCGTCCTACGGTACTGAAAACTAAATGCAGAACGATGTTTCCTGAGGTATGAGACATGAGTCTTTCGCCCCTCCGGGGCTTTTCTCGGACCCTCGTGCGTACCCACGGCTTGCGCCGTGGGCTGCATTCTGACGCCGCCTTGCGGCTTGCCTATCTTCGCTGGTGACAACGCGGCCGCGCTGTGACAACCGTCACATTGCGCAGCCCAAAATTCCAAGGTGTCCTGTGTCGGCCGGTTGTCGGACTGCTCCGCGCCCTCCCGCCTCAACTTCGTAAACACCCCCTTGCGTTCGGGCGCATTCATCTGGTATAAACAATTCACCGAGAGCAGTGTGTGGCTAGCCGGGCGTATTTTGTGAAACTCTCGTCGCTCGTCCGGCATCTAACGAAATACAGCACCTGCAATATTCAGTCCCGGCCACGGGGCTTCATTCGGGGACAAGGTTCCTCGAAGGGTTTAAGCGTTGTTCGCAAGAACCTCCAAGTGATCTTTTTTCAAACTGATGCTCTTCCGCCTCGGCTTGTGCCGAAATGGCATAGGCGTGTGTTTGCCGAGAGGAAGATGCGTTTCGTCGCGTGCGCAGAGCTCCTCTTAATCGATTGATTTGAGAGTGATTTAGCTCCCCGGCTGTGGAAAACAGGTGGATATCCTGTGCCAGCCATGGGTTGACAGTGACCGCGCAAGACGCGTAGTTTGTACAAGTTTCGAGGACAGGCAGGTTTGTGTGATCGCGACTCGCTCGCGTGAATGCAAGTCTGCTCTGAACTGAAAGCGCCCGCTCAGGCGGTAGCGGATCGGTTCTTTGACAACTAGGTTGAACGTGCCAGTCGTGAGAGGAAGGCTCGGGTTGAAATCCGAGCGATCTCACAAGATAGATCCACCACTTCTCTTCGAGGATGTGGTGGCAGTCTGCCAACTACCCGTCGGCAGACGACAGGTTTCAAATGAGAGTTTGATCCTGGCTCAGAATCAACGCTGGCGGCGTGCCTAACACATGCAAGTCGAACGAGAAAGTGGAGCAATCCATGAGTAAAGTGGCGACCGGGTGAGTAACACGTGACTAACCTACCTTCGAGTGGGGGATAACCTCGGGAAACCGGGGCTAATACCGCATAATATCTTTGGAGTGGAAATTCTGGAGATCAAAGGAGCAATTCGCTGGAAGAGGGGGTCGCGGCTGATTAGCTAGTTGGCGGGGTAACGGCCCACCAAGGCTTAGATCGGTAGCCGGCCTGAGAGGGCGCACGGCCACACTGGAACTGAAACACGGTCCAGACTCCTACGGGAGGCAGCAGTGGGGAATTTTGCGCAATGGGGGAAACCCTGACGCAGCAACGCCGCGTGGAGGATGAAGTCCCTTGGGACGTAAACTCCTTTCGACCCGGACGATAATGACGGTACGGGTGGAAGAAGCCCCGGCTAACTTCGTGCCAGCAGCCGCGGTAATACGAGGGGGGCAAGCGTTGTTCGGAATTATTGGGCGTAAAGGGCGCGTAGGCGGTGCGGTAAGTCACCTGTGAAACCTCTAGGCTCAACCTAGAGCCTGCAGGCGAAACTGCCGTGCTTGAGGGTGGGAGAGGTGCGTGGAATTCCCGGTGTAGCGGTGAAATGCGTAGATATCGGGAGGAACACCTGTGGCGAAAGCGGCGCACTGGACCACATCTGACGCTGAGGCGCGAAAGCTAGGGGAGCAAACAGGATTAGATACCCTGGTAGTCCTAGCCCTAAACGATGGATGCTTGGTGTGGCCGGTACCCAATCCGGCTGTGCCGAAGCTAACGCGATAAGCATCCCGCCTGGGGAGTACGGTCGCAAGGCTGAAACTCAAAGGAATTGACGGGGGCCCGCACAAGCGGTGGAGCATGTGGTTCAATTCGACGCAACGCGAAGAACCTTACCTGGGCTCGAAGCACAGTGGACCGGGGTAGAAATATCCCTTTTCGCAAGAACTGCTGTGGAGGTGCTGCATGGCTGTCGTCAGCTCGTGTCGTGAGATGTTGGGTTAAGTCCCGCAACGAGCGCAACCCTTATCGTTAGTTGCCAGCGGGTCAAGCCGGGCACTCTAGCGAAACCGCCCCGGATAACGGGGAGGAAGGTGGGGATGACGTCAAGTCCTCATGGCCTTTATGTCCAGGGCTACACACGTGCTACAATGGTCGGTACAAACCGTCGCAAACCTGCGAAGGGGAGCTAATCGGAAAAAGCCGGCCTCAGTTCGGATTGGAGTCTGCAACTCGACTCCATGAAGCTGGAATCGCTAGTAATCGCGGATCAGCACGCCGCGGTGAATACGTTCCCGGGCCTTGTACACACCGCCCGTCACATCACGAAAGTGGACTGCACTAGAAGCCGGTGAGCCAACCGCAAGGGGGCAGCCGTCCAAGGTATGGTTCATGATTGGGGTGAAGTCGTAACAAGGTAGCCGTAGGAGAACCTGCGGCTGGATCACCTCCTTTCTAGAGAGAACGTCACGGCACTTCCGCGGTTCCACCCTTTCAAAGCTTCGGCTGAGAAACGGTGGAAATTAAACATACGGAGGACGTTGCCGTGTACCCTGTCCCGCTTCTTGATAACCCGCAAGGGCAAACCTGTGAAGTGGAATAGGAAACCCGTTCGGACCTCTCTTGCTCGAGTCCTATCCGCATGATGGTCAGTCCCGGCTTAGCTGGGATGTACGTTCAACCTTGTCCTCGAAAAAATATTGAGCTTCTGGCTACTAGCTTCTAGCTCCTGGCTAAATCCTAAAACGATTTGGCTGGAAGCTAGCGGCTAGTGGCTGGAGCCGGTGATAAAATTCAGGCTCCGGAAAGTTTGTGCAAGACCGGGCCTGTAGCTCAGGTGGCTAGAGCGCACCCCTGATAAGGGTGAGGTCGGTAGTTCAACTCTACCCAGGCCCACCAAAAACAGTTTCGGGTTAGTCTAGGTTTCTAGTTTCTGAAATCCGGTAGACAAGAAACTGGAAACTGCATTCAAGGGGCTGTAGCTCAGCTGGGAGAGCGCCTGGTTTGCAACCAGGAGGCCACCGGTTCGATCCCGGTCAGCTCCACCAAAACTCACATCAATCCGCTAGCCCGATGTTGGGCGCCAACTGTGACAACCATGATTCTGTTCACGGTTCAAGAAAGTCGCTTGGCGCCGAACATTGGGTTGGAAAGACTTTCGAAGTTTGCACACTTCGGAGTCGAGTAAGACCCATACCTGCTTAGGCAGGGTGATCCAGCGCAAGCTGGTGAGGACGATATTTGACAACTGAATAGATTGGGCAATCTACAAGGCTGTAAATTTTTATGAGTGCCTAGAGAGAAGCCTGCTGGTGTGCGGAGGAGTTTCGCATTTCAGATTTCAAGTTCCGGATTTATCCGGAGCAAGAGATTTGAGATGTGAAGCAGTGATCCCGTGCGAGGAGCAGGCAGACAGGCCCATAGAGTTGATGCGGCGTGTGGGAGGTTGAGCTAATAGCTAATAGCCAAAAGCTAGGAGCCGGCAGCGAAGCTCGCGTGTGTCGAGTAAATTTTATGGTCAAGCTACTAAGGGCGCATGGTGGATGCCTTGGCAGAAGCAGGCGATGAAGGACGTGGCAAGCTGCGATAAGCCTCGGGGAGCCGCAAGCAGGCATTGATCCGGGGATTTCCGAATGGGGAAACCCACACAGGTAAAACCTGTGTACGTCCCAATGAATCCATAGTTGGGAACGAGCGAACCCTGGGAAGTGAACCATCTCAGTACCAGGAGGAAAATAAAGAAACCTCGATTCCGAAAGTAGTGGCGAGCGAAATCGGAATTAGCCTAAACCAGTCATACCTTCGGGTGTGGCCGGGGTTGTAGGGTCGACAACAGTAGAGTTAACAATCCAGTCGTTAGCCAAATCCCGCTGGAAAGCGGAGCCATAGGGTGTGATAGCCACGTAGGCGAAAACGAACTGGACTCGAAGTCGATACCTGAGTACCGCGGAGCACGAGAAACTTTGCGGGAAGCTACGGGGACCATCCCGTAAGGCTAAATACTAGCTTCTGACCGATAGTGAACCAGTACCGTGAGGGAAAGGCGAAAAGAACCCCTGCGAGGGGAGTGAAATAGTACCTGAAACCGTGTGCCTACAAACGGTGGGAGGACTATGCCGCGTAAGCGGAAAGTCTGACCGCGTGCCTATTGCATAATGAGCCGGCTAGTTATTCTTGTCAGCAAGGTTAAGCGAAAGCGAGCCGTAGCGAAAGCGAGTCCTAATAGGGCGAATCAGTTGGCAGGAATAGACGCGAAGCGGGATGATCTACCCTTGGCCAGGCTGAAGGTAGGGTAAAACCTACTGGAGGGCCGAACGGGTGTTTGTTGAAAAAAGCTCCGATGAGCTGAGGGTAGGGGTGAAAGGCTAATCAAATTCCGTGATAGCTCGTTCTCTCCGAAATAGCTTTAGGGCTAGCCTCGTGTGATTTGTCGTGGTGGTAGAGAACTGAATGGACTATGGGGCTTTCCAGCTTACAGAATCCAATCAAACTTCGAATGCCATAGAACAACAAGCACGGGAGTCAGACGGCGGGGGCTAAGCTTCGTCGTCGAGAGGAAAACAGTCCAGATCGCCTGCTAAGGTCCCCAAATTCAAGCTAAGTGGGAAAGGAAGTCGGAACGCCCAGACAGCCAGGAGGTTGGCTTAGAAGCAGCCATCCTTTAAAGAAAGCGTAATAGCTCACTGGTCAAGCGGTCCGGTGCCGACAATATAACGGGGCTCAAGCTTGGTACCGAAGCAGCGAATGCACATCTTTACGGGTGTGCGTGGTAGGAGAGCATTCTCAACAGTTTGAAGCTAGACTGAAAAGACTGGTGGACGGTTGAGAAGAGACCCTGCCGGCATAAGTAGCGATAACGGAGGTGGGAACCCTCCGCGCCGAAAGTCTAAGGTTTCCTGAGAAAGGTTAATCCGCTCAGGGTCAGTCGGATCCTAAGGTGAGGCCGAAAGGCGTAACCGATGGACATCCGGTTAATATTCCGGAACTCCCTTGTATTCGTTATTACGATGGGGTGACGCAGTAGGATAAGCAGGCCGTCCTATGGCTATGACGGTTGATGCGTGTAAGGTGTTTCTCGTAGGAAAATCCGCGAGGAAGTTATCACTGAGACGCAAAACAGTACTCCGTATGGAGGAAAGCTGCTGATTCCACACTGCCAAGAAAAACCTCTAAGGAGAATGTAGGGGATCCGTACCTCAAACCGACACAGGTAGACGAGGAGAATATCCTAAGGCGCTCGTGAGAACAGTTGGTAAGGAACTCGGCAAATTAACCCCGTAACTTCGGGAGAAGGGGTGCCGCATTAGGGTGTTAAAGCCCGAAGCGGCCGCAGAGAAATGCGCACTGCGACTGTTTAACAAAAACACAGGTCTCTGCAAAGTCGAAAACGACGTATAGGGGCTGACGCCTGCCCGGTGCTGGAAGGTTAAAGGGAGAGGTCAACCGCAAGGTGAAGCTTCGAACTGAAGCCCCAGTGAACGGCGGCCGTAACTATAACGGTCCTAAGGTTAACGATTCGCTAGCCTTAGTAAAACTGAACTATATGCTGGAAACTCCTCATACAGCCGCTCGGTACTCGCTGTCCTCAACCGACAGCAGTCAAAATCCGACGGACAAGGGGACAATCCGCAGGGAAGGCTCCAATCATGGAGAACCCTCAGAGACTTCACGTTCAGCCACATCCTGGAAGTTTGGAAGCGCAATGGGTGGTTGGATTTGTTGACGGCGAAGGTTGTTTCTTCGTCGGAATCAATCCGCACCCGGAGATGACTTCTGGCTTTCAGGTGCTCCCTGAATTCACAGTTGTACAACACCAACGAGATATCCAGTTACTTCACGCACTCAAAAAGTTCTTTGGGTGTGGCGTGGTTCGAACGAATCATGCGGAACGAATGGCATATCGCGTTCGGAGCTCTGGATCACCTGAACCAAAGCATCGTTCCCTTCTTCGATAAGCATCCGCTTAAGTCGAAGAAGAGAGTCGATTTCGTTAAATTCAGAAAGATCCTGCTACTGATGAGGAAGAGAGAGCATTTGGCGATCGCGGGCATCGCGAAGATTCGAGCCATCGCAGCGACCATGAACACAGGTGTGAAAGATAAAGTCCAGCTTCTCTGGAAACAGAGTGAGAGATACTGAGCGAAATTCCTTGTCGGGTAAGTTCCGACCTGCACGAATGGCGTAACGAAAGTGCGACTGTCTTGCCGACTGACACGGCGAACTTGTAGTGCCGGTGAAGATGCCGGTTGCCCGCAACTAGACGGAAAGACCCCGTGCACCTTTACTATACCTTTACTATGAACTATGGCACTTGCTGCGCAGGATAGGTGGGAGGCTTTGATTCCAGGCTCTCGGGCTTGGAGGAGCCACCGGTGAGATACCACCCTGCGAGTTCTGTGGTTCTAACCTACTCCCGTAAACCGGGAGAGGGACATAGTAAGGCGGGTAGTTTGACTGGGGCGGTCGCCTCCTAAACGGTAACGGAGGCGCGCGAAGCTACGCTCAGGCTGTTTGGAAATCAGCCGACGAGTGCAAAAGCATAAGCGTGGTTGACTGCGAGTCCTACAAGACGAGCAGGTACGAAAGTAGGCTTTAGTGATCCGGTGGTTCTGCATGGAAGGGCCATCGCTCAACGGATAAAAGGTACGCCGGGGATAACAGGCTGATCGGAGCCAAGAGTTCATATCGACGCTCCGGTTTGGCACCTCGATGTCGGCTCATCGCATCCTGGAGCTGTAGAAGGTTCCAAGGGTTAGGCTGTTCGCCTATTAAAGCGGTACGTGAGCTGGGTTCAGAACGTCGCGAGACAGTTCGGTCCCTATCTGTTGTGGGCGCAGGAGATTTGAGAGGACCTGTCCTTAGTACGAGAGGACCGGGATGGACGAACCTCTTGTGTTCCAGCTGTCGTGCCAACGGCATAGCTGGGTAGCGAAGTTCGGTTGTGATAACCGCTGAATGCATATAAGCGGGAAGCACTCCTCAAGATGAGATCTCCCAACCCGTA
The DNA here is from genome assembly GCA_963816025.1 of Terriglobia bacterium. Lineage (GTDB taxonomy): Bacteria > Acidobacteriota > Terriglobia > Terriglobales > Acidobacteriaceae > JAIQFF01. The sequence continues at coordinate 647 of CAWFJA010000023.1, read as the reverse complement.
AGGGATAAGAAGGGCCCAGGAAGACCACCTGGTTGATAGACGGGAAGTGAAAGCGCAGTAATGTGTGAAGCTTACCCGCACTAATCGCCCGTTCGGCTTGACCATAAAATTTACTCGGTGCATTAAACCAGCTGTCAGCTCTTAGCTTTCAGCCTTCAGCTAGAACCTGAGCTGAATGAAAGCAGCGTTTTTCTCATCCGCTCGAACCTGGGATGGAAATTAGAAAAACACGCTGACACTGGGCGCCGACGAGTTTGTGAAAGCAAGCTAGCCTTGGTAGCAGTGGTTGAAATCGGAAGTAAACCAAGAAGAAAGTAAGCCACACCCAATCTATTCAGTTGTGAGGCATCGACCTCACGATCTTTGAAAACCAGCTCTCAGCTGTCAGCTCTCAGCTCAAAAGAATTGAGACGGCAGTTGTGGGCGACTTACAAGTTTGCCGCGCATCGGCCCATGTAAGTCAGCACAGCAAGCTTGCTGATAGCTGACGGCTGATAGCTGACGGCTTCGACTTGTCGGTGATCTTACCGCGGGGGATCCACCCGTTCCCATACCGAACACGGAAGTTAAGCCCCGCAGGGCCGATTGTACTGCACGCGAAAGTGTGTGGGAGAGTAGGTCGTCGCCGGCTTAAATAAAGGCCACGT
>CAWFJA010000022.1:0-183478 GCA_963816025.1 Terriglobia bacterium | reverse complement strand
GCTTGCCCTCAATGGTTACGGGATCGGTGAACTTGATGGTCGTCTTCTCATTGGCACCGGCGCGCCAGACCTGGCCATAGGGCACAACGCCGCCCCACACTTTGCGCTTGTTGACCAGGGGACGGTGATAGTTGATGGTGACATCGGTGATGCCAATGCGTTGTGTCACCACGGCATGCTGGCTGGCCCGCGGCAGATCCCAGAAGAAAGGACTGAGCCTGACCCGGCGACCCAAGCAGCAATAACGCCTCGATTGCAAACAGAACACGCGCAAGCTGTTTCAACACGATGCAAGCCTCCCAACGGAATTTTTGTGAAACTAGAGCGGGCCTGGGCGAATCAGAACGGTCGTTTAGACGCCACGGTTCCGGCCTGGTTAGCACCTCCGGCTGGAATGGCGCTCCCGGCGAAAAATGACACTATCCTTTTACCCTGCAACACGGTCTAAGGATTGCCAGCGCAAGATTGCGGGAACTTGCCGCTACTCTGACGCGTAATAGACATAGAGTGTGAGGCGGGCTTGCGCCCGCTGGCGCTGCAACTGGTTCCGGGGATATCAGATAAGAGCGATAAGCTTATGAACGTGCTTTTCGAGATCGTCCGGCAGTCTCTGGCCACGCTGTGGGCGCACAAACTGCGTTCATTTCTGACCATGTTCGGCATCGCCTGGGGCGTGGGCTCCCTGCTTCTCCTGGTGGGTTTGGGAGAGGGTTTCCGCAGCGGCCAGGTGCGCAACCTGGCGACTCTCGGTCAGGACATCATGTTCATCTTTCCGGGAAGAATTCCAGCGGTGGCGGGAAGTCTGCAATCCGGCCAGACCTATCATTTTACTTATGAAGATTACCTCGCTATCCGGAATGAGGCTCATACTCTGCGCTTCATTTCTCCCGTGATCAACCGTGAGGACATTCGCGCTGTCAGCGACTACGGTTCGACCAACGGCCAGGTATTCGGAGTGACCCCGGAATATAACCAGATTCGCACCGTGCCTCTGGGTACCGGCCGCTGGCTCAATGACGAAGACAATACCGAACACCGGCGGGTGGCAGTGGTCGGATGGGAACTGCTGAAGAATGTTTTTCCCGGACGTCCCGCCGTGGGCGCCACCATGCTGCTGAACGGCATCCGCTTTGACGTGATCGGAGTGCTGGCCAAGGTGGGAAAAGACGGCAACAACGGCACCAACGCCCGCATCTTTGTCCCGGTCGAAACCATGCGCAACCTTTTCCCCTTGAAGCAGGAAAACTCCGAGAGCGCGCTCTCCTTCATCAACTACCGGCCGCTGGTCAAGGCCGAGCACGCGCGCTCCAAAGAGGAAATTCACCAGATCATTGCCCGCCGCCACGGTTTCGATCCCAAGCTGGAGGATGCCTTCGAAGACTGGGACACGATTGAGAACTCGCAGCGCGTGGACAAAATATTCGATGCCATGGACTATTTTCTCGGGGTCGTGGGATTCGTTACCCTGGCGCTGGGCGCGATTGGCATCGTCAACATCATGCTGGTCTCCGTGGCCGAGCGCACTCGCGAGATTGGCCTGCGCAAGGCGCTGGGCGCCACCTATCAAAATATTCTGACCCAGTTCTTCATCGAAGGCGCGTTCCTCACCGTCTTCAGCGGCGGGATTGGGCTGCTGATCGCGACCGCGTTCGTGACCGCGCTGGCCCAGTTGCCGGCTCCGCAGGGATTTGATACGCCGCGCATCGTGCCGTTGTCCGCCCTGGCGGCAATCTTGTCGCTGGCCGTCGCCGGCATCGTGGCCGGAATTTATCCGGCGCGCAAGGCGGCACTGCTGGCTCCGGTCGAAGCCATGAGGCAGGAATAGCCGTGATCCACGAGCTTGGAACCCAGGCCTATAGCGCCCTGCGCCACAACAAGCGACGCAGCATCCTCACCATGCTGGGCATGGCCTGGGGCATCGCCACCGTCGTCCTGCTTCTGGCGTATGGCGCGGGCTTCGAGCGCGGTTTGTGGTCAGCCTTCCGGTCCTTTGGCACCAACCTGGTCTTCGTTTTTCCTGGCCGCACATCGCAGCAGGCGGGCGGCACCAAGGCGGGAAGCGAGGTTCGTCTCACGGTCAAGGATATGGACTACATCCGCGACGAAGTGCCTTTGCTCAAGCGGCTCTCGCCCGAGGTGTTCAAACAATGCACCGTGGCCTGGGGCACGCGCAGCGCCAGTTACGGCGTGAGCGGCGTTTACGCGGTCTATCCCCGCATGCGGCGGATGGAATTCGCGGAAGGAGGTCCCTTCGGCGAAGCCGAGGACTTCACCCACGCCCGCGTTGCTTTTATCGGAGCTGACGCCAAGAAGAAGCTTTTCTCCGGCCAGAATGCGATCGGTGAAAGCATCCGTGTGGATGGCATCTCTTACCAGATCGTCGGCATTCTGAAACACGTAATCAACAATGGCGACGACAACCTGAACGAGCACATCTATGTGCCCTTCAGCGCCATGAGTGATCTCAAAGACACCTACTACCTGACCTCGATTGTCATGGAATACGAGGGCGACAACGCCAAAGTGGTCAAGGCGCTGCGGCAATCGATGGCTTTCCATCACAACTTTGATCCCAAGGACGAGCGCGCCGTCTTTCTTTTCGACGTGTACTCTGACCTGCTCGACCTGCGCGTGATCACCACCGGAATCAAAATCCTCCTCGGTTTCATCGGCCTGCTCACGCTGGGTATCGGCGGCGTCGGGCTGATGAACATCATGCTGGTCTCTGTAACCCAGAGAACCCGCGAGATCGGCGTGGAAAAAGCCCTGGGCGCCCACCGCTGGCACATCCTCTTTCAATTCCTGGCGGAAGCCATGGTCATCACCGCGCTGGGTGGATTGCTGGGCGTGGCTTTCGCCTACCTGGTCTCCTGGTCCGTCCCCTCGCTGACCCTATGGAGCGCATTTCAGGAAGGCGCCGACGAGGGCGACATTCACCTGACCATTGACGCCGCCACCCTGATCTGGTCCACCGGCATTCTCAGCTTCGTGGGAATCGTCAGCGGCATGCTGCCTGCCATCAAAGCCGCCAAGCTGGATCCCATTGAAGCCCTACGCTACGAATAAAGCTAAGAACTGAGATCCAAGAACTGAGATCTGGAAACCAGAAACCAGACGTCGGACGTCAGACCTCAGACCTCAGATAGAATCAGGTAGTGACCGGCGAAGCCAACCCTCGGCTTGAGCGCGTTCTGGCGCAGCTCAAACTCTACCAGCACCCCTTGCTGAATTTTTCCGCCCGCGCCCGGGGCGAAGCCGTAGAAGTCATCATCGACTTCAAGAATCCTCCGGTCCCAGTGCATACCTACTATTTCGAACTTCATCCCCGCGACCTCGATCATCCGCAATTCGAGTGGGGATTCCAGCGCCAGCTCTACGACTGCCTGCACGACTATATGGTCGAAATGTTTATCCGCACGCCGCAGGACCGGGCGGAGCGGCAACGGAAAGGCTTGTGAGCCTGCGCCCCATCATCGAGCGGGAGATACGCGAGCACGGGCCCATCCCGTTTTCGCGTTACATGGAGCTCTGTCTGTACCATCCCGAACTGGGCTACTACTCGCGCCATGCCGAGCAGTTTGGCAAGGCCGGAGACTTTTACACCTCGAGTGACGTGCACGCCGTCTTTGGCCGCCTTCTGGCGCGCCAGTTCGAAGAAATATGGAGGGCCCTGGACTCGCCCGCGGAAATTGAAATTCTGGAACTCGGCGCCGGCCGCGGGCTCTTTGCCCAGGACGTTCTCGCCTGGTCGGAGAAGAAGTTTCCGGAATTCTTCCACGCCCTGCATTATTCCCTGGCGGAACAGTCTCCTAAGTTGCGGGACCGGCTTAGAGGTGTGCTCGCCCGGTTTCTCGAAAGTGGTGTGGCCTCTTCGGTTTCTGAGAGTGCCGTCGAGAGGCGCGATCATCGGAGGCTGAAGGACTGGTTCTCGGATTCGCCAGGCGGCACGGCTTCAGGAGCTTCCCCCACGATGTTCCTTCCTTCCCCGCGCCTGCCGAGAGTTTCTACGCCACGGCCAAGGACATCGGGGAGGGCGCGCCTTCACTCGTGGCGCTGGAGAACGCTGTCGATGAGCGGGCCCTGGCCCCCGCGGTTCCCCTCATCGTTTTCGCCAACGAATTCTTCGACGCGCTTCCGGTGGAGATTCTCAGCCCACAGGGGGCCCTGCGCGTCTCCGCTGAAAACGGTCGCTTCGTCGAAACCTGGGTTTCACCCTCCCCGGAAGAATTGGAATTCCTGGACCGCGACGGCGTGCATCCCGAGCCGGGAGAACGCATTGAAGTTCCCCTGCTCGCGCATCGCTACATGGCCCGCCTTGCCGCATCGCTGCGCACCGGCATCATCATCGCGGTGGATTATGGCTACACTCGCCAGGAGCAGCTTGCCGGCCGCCACCGCGGAACCCTCATGGCATATCGTCAGCACTCCGCCCTGCTCAATCCTTACGAGGCCCCGGGGGAGCAGGACCTCACCGCGCACGTAAACTTCACCGCCCTCTCGGCAGCGGCAGAAGCGAACGGCATGCAGGCGCAACCTCTTCTCACCCAGTCACAATTCCTGATGGGAATCGGAGAGACCAATCAATTTGCCGATGCCTTCGAGGACTGCGGCCTGCCCCAGGAGCGCGCCAAAGTCGCCCTGCAGCTCAAACACCTGGTCACTCCCGCCGGCATGGGCGAAAACTTCCACGTTCTGGTGGCGACGAAAGGCATTGCACCGCGACAGGTGGAAGGATTGAGTGGACTGTCATTCGCGAAAAGCAGACCCTAGGTTGGCATGAGCAGAACTTCTCCCCCGAACAAGAATCTTTAATACGACAAATGCGGGTCGGGAAGCCGGGTCCGAACATCTATGAAACACTTGGCAGAATCGTGGAAGGATTGGAGAAGGAAGAAATGAAACGCGAGGCCCGACCTCCTTCATGGAAAATCCTGCTGGCCTTCGCCATCATCTATTTCGTCTGGGGATCGACGTTTCTGGCGATCCGCATCGGTGTCCATGAAGTGCCGCCATTTCTCCTGGCGGCGATGCGCTTTTTCACTGCCGGCCTCGTCCTCTACGCCTGGTTGCGGCTGAAGGGCACTCCGGCTCCCATCTGGCGGGAGTGGGTGTCGGCTTCGGCGCTCGGGGCGCTGATTTTCCTGCTCGACTACGGCTGCCTGTTCTGGGCTGAACAGCGCGTGCCTTCCGGAGTGACGGCGGTCGTGCTCGCGACCACCCCGGTGTTCATCGCGCTTCTGGAAATTGTTTTTCTGCGCACCCAGAAGCTCACGGTCAGGCTCGCACTCGCGCTTGCCGTCGGCATCCTGGGCGTGGCGGTCCTGATGAACTGGTCTTTTTCTTTGGGCGAGGCTCCCATAGACCGCGCCGGCGCGCTGGCCTTGCTGGTGGCCTCGGCGACCTGGTCGATTGCGACCATCCTGACTCGCCGCGCTTCCGCTCCCAGCGTCGAAGGCGATGAGCGCCGCCGCCCAGATGCTGACGGGAGGAGCGATGCTCTTCGTCCTGGCGGCAGTTTCCCACGAGTTCGCCGGATTTCACGTGCAGGCAGTCTCCCGAAACGCCTGGTTGGCATTGATTTACCTGATCATCGCCGGTTCGATTGTCGGCTTCACGGCTTACGTCTGGCTGCTGCACCATGAGTCGCCAACCAAAGTTGGCACTTATGCCTACGTGAATCCGGTAGTCGCGGTGTGCCTGGGATATTTCTTCGGCGGGGAAGCGGTGGGCACGCGCACGTTGCTGGGAACCTTGCTGGTCTTGGTGAGCGTAGTCACGATCACCACGATGAAGAAAGCGGCGGCAACCACGAATACCGTGATGCCTGAATTGACCACTGCCAAAGCGGAATAGCTTCGATCCAAGGAAGAACCGTGTGGGGCCGGGTCTTCGACCCGGCCTGCCTGGCGAAGCTCGGCAGGTTCACCTGGAACGGGCCAATGCCTGGTTGCTCTGTCGAGCTGCGCTCGACCCGGGCGGGTCAGACTCCCGCCCCCACACGGTTGTTTAGGGCCGCGTCATCCTCTCCGGTTTCATCAGCTGATCGAACTCGTCGCCCGTCAGATACCCAAGCTTCAGCGCCGCCTCGCGCAGGCTGCTGTGTTCGACGTGGGCAGTGTGGGCGATCTTCGCGGCCTTGTCGTATCCGATCTTCGGAGTCAGCGCGGTCACCAGCATCAGAGAGTTCTTCAGATTCGCATCCACTTTGGCGCGATCAATTTCCATGCCCTTGAGCATGTATTCGACGTACCCGTGGCAGGCATCCGTGATCAAAGTGACGGAGTGCAGGAAGTTGTAGATGATTACCGGCTTGTAAACATTCAGCTGAAAATTTCCTTGCGAGCCGGCAAAGCCGACCGCGGCGGTGGCGCCATGAACCTGCACGCACACCATGGTCATGGCTTCGCACTGCGTGGGATTCACCTTGCCGGGCATGATCGAAGACCCAGGCTCGTTTTCCGGGATGATGAGTTCACCCAGGCCGCAACGCGGGCCGGAAGCCAGCCAGCGGATATCGTTCGAAATCTTCATCAGCGAAGCGGCCAGCGTTTCCAGCGCGCCCTGGGCAAAGACGATTTCGTCGTGCGCCGAAAGAGCCGCGAATTTATTGGGATGGGAGCGGAAGGGAAGCCCGGTCAGTTCGGCAATCTTCTTTGCCGCGCGCACCGCAAATTCCGGGTGCGCGTTCAAACCCGTGCCCACCGCAGTTCCGCCGATGGCGAGGTCGTAAAGCCCGTCCAGGGCCTGCTCCAGGCGCTTGATATCGCGCTCCAGCAGGCTGGCCCAACCGCCGAATTCCTGTCCGAAGGTCAGGGGAACGGCGTCCTGCAGGTGGGTGCGCCCGATCTTGACCACATCGCTGAATTTCTTTGCCTTTTTCGCAATCGCATCGTGTACCGTCTGGATCGCGGGAATCAGCGCATTCTTTACCCGCTCCGCGGCTGCAATATGCATCGCCGTGGGAAACGTGTCGTTCGACGACTGCGACATGTTGACGTCGTCATTGGGATGAATCAGCTTCTTCGATCCCAGTTCGCCGCCCGCCAGTTCGATGGCGCGGTTGGCGATGACTTCATTGACGTTCATGTTGGTCTGGGTGCCGCTGCCGGTCTGCCAGATGCGCAGGGGAAACTGGTCATCGAGCTTGCCGGCGATGACTTCATCCGCCGCCTGCACGATGAGCTTGGCTTTCTCGGCGGAAAGCTTGCCCAGGTCCTGGTTCACCAGCGCGCAGGCCTTCTTGAGGATGCCAAACGCGCGGATCAGCTCCGGCGGCATGGTGTCGCGTCCGATATTGAAATGCAGGAGCGAGCGCTGCGTCTGCGCCCCCCAGTAGACGTGGGCCGGGACATCGATCTGTCCCATGCTGTCGGATTCGGTGCGAGTCTTCGGTTTCGAAGGCGCTGCCATGTGCGTTCCCAATAGGTTAACCGGGATTACAGTAACCGAGAATTATACGCGTGCGAAGCGACTACCTGCGGCGGAGGCATTGAATCCTGTGCCAGACCGTTCAGGCTTCGCAAAATTGCCCACGCCCAAGCCCGGTCACGCATTCGCAGCATGCTAGAATCGTTACTTTTCGGGGAGGAGATATCGGCTTCTGGTCGACGCCCCGGCGCAGCCATATTTGTTTCATCGAGACGACGATTTGGTGACCAGACAGATTTCCGGCCCGGCCCAGCAGATTCCCGACACCCTGCCGCGTCCCCAGACCAAAGGGGAACCAGACACGTCTGCCGATGTGGTCGTGATCGGCGCCGGCCCCACCGGGCTGGCCTGCGCCATCGAAGCCCAGCGCGCCGGCTTCAAGACCATGGCCATCGACAAGGGATGTGTGGTCAATTCCATCTTCCACTATCCCGCCAACATGTCGTTCTTTACCACGCCCGAGCTGCTGGAAATCGGCGACATCCCCTTCAGCACCGCCCGCCAGAAGCCTACCCGCGAGGAGGCGCTCGAATACTACCGCAAAGTAACCGAGCACTATCATCTCGATGTCCGCCAGTATCAATGGGTCAAGACCGTGACCGGGAGTGACAACGATTTTCAGATCACGGCGACCGATACCCTCGGCCGCATTTATGACTATCGCACCCGCAAGCTGATCGTTTCGACCGGTTACTATGATTTGTCCAATCCGCTGAACATTCCCGGCGAGGATCTCCCCAAGGTCTTCCATTACTATCGTGAACCGCATCCGTTTTTCGACATGGATGTCGTGGTCATCGGAGGCAAGAACTCGGCCGCCATCTCCGCTCTCGATCTCTGGCGCCACGGGGCGCGCGTGACCCTGGTGCATCGCGGGCCAAAATTGCACAACCATGTGAAGTACTGGATTTTGCCGGACATCGAGAACCGCATCAAAAACCGCGAGATTGCCGCCTATTTTGGCAGCTCGGTGGTCGAGATCGGAGCCGACTACGTCAATCTTGAAACTCCGGAAGGCCCGGTCCAGTTGAAGAACGATTTTGTCTTCGCCATGACCGGCTACCATCCCGACTACGATTTCCTGCGCTCGATGGGCATCGAACTCTCCGCGGAACAGTGCCGCCCGGTATGCGATCCGCTAACCCTGGAGAGCAACGTGCCGGGGATCTACGTGGCCGGTGTGATCGTTGCCGGGTCACGGACCAACGAAATCTTCATCGAAAACGGCAGGTTTCACGGCCGGCAGATCGCCGCCCATCTGAAGCTGACTCTTTCGGGCGGCGGCTAGCGGGCTTACGTCAGCGTCACCAGTTCTTCTCCCAATTGCTGATTGATCAATCGCGCCACCAGCGCTTTGAGCCTTTCTCCGGTCTTGGACAAGACAAAATCCTGATCGGGATCCGACCAGTCCAGCTTGAAACTGGTGGCCAGCGCGGAAATCCATATTTGCCGCACCGGAGCATTGGGCGAAATGACGAACTTGCTGCGGTCCTCGAAAGAAATATGCAGCGCGCCCGACTGATCTTCCACTTCGATGTCCGACGACTCCTCGGCCTGCATGAGGGCCTTCTTCAATGATTCGAGCGCAGCATCGGCCCGCTTGCGAAAATCGTTTTCATCAAGCATGCCTAGATTATAGTCGGTAGTCGCCGCTGAATCGTCGTTGGTCCTTGGCCGTTGCCATGATCGTTGGCCATGATCGCTGGACATGATCGTTGGCCTCTGGTTCCGAAATTCACCGGAACGGCCGATGTTAGCTGGTGACGGAAGGCTGCACCGGACCGTGTAGGGACGGGTCGGAGCCTGCCCTGAGCGAAGTCGAAGGGACCCGTCCAGGCCGAGCAAGGCCCGGCTACGGTTTTGCCAAAACAGATTGTGACCGGGCCCCGGGAAATCACGCTGAGCTTCGCTCAGCCGGACGGCCGGGGGCGGCTGTCCCCACGTGGTCTGTGATTACGCCGGCGAAAGCTGATCGATCTTAGCCGCCATGACGAAATCGCTATGGGTCAGGCCGTCGATCTTGTGCGTCCACATCGTAATTTCCGCTTTGCCCCAGGCCAGCAGGATGTCGGGATGATGTCCCTGCTGCTCCGCAATCTCTCCCACCCGGTTTACAAAGTCGAGTGCCTGTTTGAAATCGGGGAAGGTAAACGTCCGCGTGATGTGGTGCTCGTTGACCACCTTCCACTGCGGAACCTGTTGCTGAATGCGTCGCAGTTCCACGCCCTTCATCGGAGGCACGCCGCCGCGGCAGGGAACGCAGGTTTGGCTGGCAAGATCTTCGGGCATGGTCGCGTCCTCTTCTATTGCGGTGGCCGCATGTCCACCTGGTTTACCGGACATTCGCGGACGCTGCGGGTGCAGCTCTGATACTGGAGGTCCTTGTCCACGCAGACCTCCAGGCTGACCAGCGCGCCGGCATGGCAGGAAACACGGAACGCCTCCGGCGGAGCGTGGTTCGCATCCGCGAAACTCTTTTCTAAATCCGACACGTTGAGCTGTTGCTCGTGGTCCACCCTCTGATATGGCTCCGGCACATGCACATTTCTGAAGGCCTGCTCGGCCCTGGCAAAGTAATCCTGGGCCGAAAGGCCGCTGCAGGTGCCATGTTCCTGCCACTCATGCTGGATCAGTCCGCGGCTGGGCATGTAGTTGAGCATATGGTCCACCGTTTCCGCGGACACTGGAGGAGCGTTTGAGCAAGACATGGGTGGCGCGCCGCTGTTGGCTTGTGGCCACAGTCCGTGCAGCACGAACGCGGTGTGTCCGCCGATTCTGCACTCTCTGGAATGGTCGCTGGGATGACTGGCGCAGTAGTTGGGCGCCCAGGAAAGGGCCAGCAGGTAGTAGTCGAAATTACCCGTGCCTGCCTCGGTGTCGTTGTGACGATGGTGATGCTTGGCGAAGGCGGAAGGAGCGAGGGAAAGAACCAGGCAGAGCAGTGCTGATGTGATGGCACGCTTCATAGATTCGTCGGAAACCGCTCCCACCTTTGCGCAAAGGGCGCGCAAAGATGGGCCACCCGCTGAAAGCTGAGGCTGAAAGCTACCCTCTAGAACGGAATATCTTCGTCGCTGATTGGCGACGAAGCTGCCGCGGGTTCCGCTTCCGGCGTGCGCTGATCGAAATTGTTTCCACCGCGGCCGCGCCGCGTGAGCTGCCCGCGAAATCTCCGCCCCCGCCGCCTTCGCCGCGCCCGCCGAGCAGAATCAGGTCGCTGGCCACGACTTCGGTCATGTACTTCTTCTGGTTGGTCTGCTTGTCGTCCCAGGAGCGGGTTTGCAGACGGCCTTCGATGTACACCTTGCCGCCCTTCTTCAGGTACTCGCCGGCAATTTCAGCCAGACGCTGCCAGAGCACGACGTTGTGCCACTCGGTGCGGTCCTGCCATTCGCCGTTCTTGTCCTTGAAGCGCTCGTTGGTGGCGAGAGCGATCTTGGCCACCGGCGTGCCGCTGGGGGTGTATTTCACTTCGGGGTCCTTGCCCAGGTTGCCGATCAGTGTGACTCGGTTCAGACTTTTTCCTGCCATGAATGCTGCTCCTTCCGCCCCTTTTCGTTTGAGTATTAAACCAGGGAGCCGGGAAAATAAAACGGTTTCTAGGGGCTGGAAGGCCACTATACCAGAAACCCGGCGGAGCGATGTGACGGATGAACAAAGCGGACGTCGGACGTCGGACCTCGGCTCTCGGCAGGTTCTAAGCGGAGGTCCGAAGTCTGACGCCTGACGCCGCCTTTGGCTATAATTCTCCCGATGCCTGAAGAACCGCTCAGGGAATCGCCGGCATGGTGCCCGACGAGTTCAAACACGAACCCAGGTCCAAGGGCCTGCTGACCCCGCGCAAGAAGAAACCCAAAGAGCTGGCGGTAATCACCGAATGCTGCACCGGTTGCGCCGGTTCACCGGCCTGTGTGGAGTACTGCCCGGTTGAAGACTGCATGTTCTGGGTCCCGGATGAGGACAATTCCCCCTTCGGCCGCATCCAGGTCGACCCCATTCTCTGTATCGGCTGCAATAAGTGCACCAGCAAGGGCCCGGACGGCTCCTTCCTCGATGGTTGCCCCTGGGATGCAATCGTGATGGTCGACACCGCCGAGATAGAGAAAGAAGTCGGCGTCATGCCGTTCTAAACCACACTGAGAACCGAGAACTAAAAACCGACAACTGAAGTTCCAAAAACAGTGGGACCGCGACCGTAGCCCGCAGGAATTCACAAAGGCGAGCGCCCCGGCTACTTAGCCCGTTCCCGTATCCCCCGCTCGGTTGCCACCGCCTGTTGGCGCACGTGGTCGGGAACCTCGGGCAACTCCCGCTCGTAGGGTTGGATGGCAGGAATATCCTCGGGCTGGCCAATCAGGTATAGCGCTCGCAAAGCTTCCCAAACCTGGTCCGTTCCCGGATCAAGCGCTGCGATTTGATCTCCGGCGGCGACGGTTTGCCCGGGCTGCACCGACAACTCGCGCAGCCGTCCGTTAATAGGCGAGCGTACCTCCACGGTTTGTCCCGCAGACTCGATCTTGGCGATGATCCCGCCCTGATGGATCGGCGTTCCCACCGTGCTGGAATCCGTGATCTTTCCCGCCTGGGGCGCCGTTACCTTCGCCGGCTGCAGCAGGGCGACGATATCCGGCCTTCCGGTGGCGTCGCCGAAGCGGACCAGGGACAGCGCCGCATTGCCCCGCACCAGCAGCGAAGAATCACCCAGCATTTTCAAAAGCGCCTGGTGGAACCCGGCGCTGGCCGCGTCTTTGCTGGTTACATCCTGTCCCATGACCCAGGCGTCGGTATTGCGCACTTCCTCAATCGGGTAAGACGCTAGCCGTACCACATCCGGATACCAGCGGGTCACGCTGGGGTCATGACGCGTCACCCGCTCGCCGATCTGCACCAGCGCATGCTGAATGTGGCGCGGTTTCTTATCGTCCTGGAGATACTCGCTCAACTGCTTGTCCGAGAGTTGCCGTCCGAACCAAGTGTTCCACCAGAACAGAAACGGCATGAGCACAATCAGCCAGCCGGTGGCGAAAAACAGCAGCCGGTTGCGGGTGGACATCCGTGGTTTAGCGGGTGGGTTAACGGCTTCGGTCGCCAGCAACGAGGTTTCCTGAGCAGGATCTGGAAGTGCGGACATGCCTGAGCCCACGAAAACTATAACAGAAGACGCGGAGAGGAGAGCGTTGGGGCCACGGCGTGGAAGTTTGGCCACGGCTTGGACGTCCGGGCCACCGTGGAAGAGCGGCCCTTCAGGGCCGCGCCGCGGTCAGTTTGAGAAATGGGCTTCAGTCCCTGTGGTGGCCCCGGACAATTTCCACGAGGGCCAAAGCCCATCTCAGACATCGATTTACGCGGCGCTAAAGCGCCGCTCTTCCACGGCGCTTTACGCTCTCGCCTCCAGCACGATGTTGAATGGCGTCTCGGCCGCGCGGCGCACCCGGGTGAATCCCGCTGACTTCATGATCTTTGCCAGACGTCCTTCGCCCGCCTGCGCGCCCAGGGCCAGCCCGACCTCCTGCGAAAGCGAAGCCGGCGTGCACAGCATAGTCGAAGCCGCATAGAACACCCGCCCGATGGGATTCAGGTTGTCTTCCAGCTTGTCCCCGGCAAACGGCTCAACAATCATCCACGCGCCATCGGGAGCGAGCGACTGGAACACATGACGCGCTGCGCCTTCCGGATCGCCCATATCATGCAGGCAATCGAAGAAAGCCACCAGCTGAAATCCCTTGCCCGGAAAATCTTTTGCCTTGGCTACTTCGAACTTTACCCGGTCCGACAACGCGGCCTTGGCAGCGGCTTCGCGGGCCAGTTCGATTGACCGCGGATGATAGTCAAAGCCCACAAACTTGGATTTGGGATAGGCCTGCGCCATCAGGATAGTCGAGGTTCCCAGCCCGCAACCCACGTCGGCGACGCTGGCTCCGGCCTTGAGCTTGCCTTCAACGTCGCCCAGTGCAGGAATCCACTCTTTAATCAGATGAGCGCGGTAGTTGGGACGGAAAAACCGCTCGGTTCCGGTAAACAGGCAAGCGTCATGCTCGTGCCAGCCTACACCCTTGCCGGTGCGAAAAGCGTCGGTGATCTTGGGCACGTCTCTCACCGAAGCTTCTACGATCTCGAAGAAGCCGGGTAGAAAGACCGGGCTATTCTCATCGGCCAGGGCCATGGCTTGCTCTGGCGGCAGCGAGTAAGTCTGGCTGGCGGCATCATAGGTGATGAATCCGCCGGCCGCTTGCGCCGCCAGCCACTCGCGAACGTAGCGCTCATGTGTACCGGTCTTCTTTGCCAGATCGGCCGAAGTCATCGGTCCTGATCCAGCCAATCCTTTGTACAGTCCCAAACGATCGCCAATAACGATGAGGGCAGCGTTCATGGCTGCGCCCATCTCGCCTACGGCCTTCATCACGAAGTCATGGAGTTTGGCTTCGTTCAACGTCGGAGTTGTGCTGGTTGCCATAACAGGGTCTCCTTAATTGCAGATTTGGACCCTATGCTACCGCCAACTTCCGCCGGCACGCAAATCGTGACTATTCCTGGTCGTGTTGCACTTGCGCAAAAACAATCCCACCTTGTCATTCCGAAGCCAGGTTTATCGGCGAGGAATCTGCTTAATGCCAGCAGCAAAACAGCAGATTCCTCGCGCGACAATTCGGAATGACAATCCTTATGGGGGCAAACTCACCACGCCGTATTCCTTAGGCAAGGGCCGGTATGGAGGGCTAGTCCACTACGTCGGCATCCAGCACGCGTTCCTGCTCCAGGTAATGGGAGACGGCATATTGAGCCAGCAGGGGCGTTTCCAGCCGGATCTCCGCGCCCATCCACTCGCCCTTGGGATGCGGCTGATCGGCGGCATGCTTGCAGGTCCCGCTCGATCCAAATTTCGGGCCGAAGGCGGCGCTCTGAATTTCGTCGAACTGGCGCAGGTTCCGCCAGGCCTCGTCCCCGATCGTGCCAGAGACGTCGATCTTGAGTTTCACAATAGCCATAATGTGATTTCACCACGGAGACACAGAGAAAACATCTTTGCTTTTCTCCGTGTCTCTGTGCCTCCGTGGTAAACCAACGAAGTCATGCCACAAATAGGTGATACAGCATCACGTAAATCACCACGCCCGTCACCGACACATACAGCCACAGCGGAAACGTCCAGCGCGCGATCTTGCGATGCTGGTCGAAACGCTCTCTCAGCGCGCGGCTGAGCGTGATTATCACCAGGGGCACGATGGCGATCGCCAGTATGGTGTGGGAAATCAGAATTGTGAAATAGACCGGACGCGACCACCCTTGTCCCTGAAAGTGCACCGAGCCCACGTGCCAGTGATAATACAGATACGAGGTCAGAAACAGGGAAGATGAAATCAGCGCGGTGATCATTACGGCGCGGTGCGCGGCCATGCGGCCGCGTTTGATATAAGCTCGTCCCACCAGAAGCAGCACCGCGCTGGTGCCATTGAGCACGGCGTCTATCACCGGATAGATGGCGTACTGTGCGGGCACTTGCATCATGCGGCGGGCTTCGTGGTGCGGCGGCTCACCATGACGAACGAGAGGCCGAACATGAAAGCCGAGAACAGCACCAGCGTCGCCAGCGACGACGCCAGAGGAAACTCCGCCACGTTTCCGGGATAGAGCACGTCGCGCAGCGCCTCAACTCCATATGTCAGGGGATTGATTCGTATCAGGAACCGAATCCAGCCGGACGCGCCGGCCAGCGGAAATAGGGCTCCAGAGAGCAGCCACAGCGGGATCAGAAACAGGTTAATGATGGCGTGAAAGGCCTGGTTCGAATCCATGGACCAGGCAATCGTGAATCCCAGCGCGGTCAAAGCAAAAGACACCAGGAAAACCGTCAGCACCACCAGCAGGAAACCGGTCAGGCTCAGATGGATCCCGACCAGCGGGGCGAAAGCCAGAAAGATGAGGCCCTGAATAGCCGATAGCGTGGTCCCCCCAGTACTTTGCCCAGCACAATCGCGGCGCGCGGCACCGGAGCCACCAGCACCGACAGCAGAAAACCTTCTTTGCGATCTTCGATTACCGACATCATGGTGAAGATCGAAGTGAACAGAACAATCATGATCAGCGCACCCGGGTAAAAATAATCCAGATAGTGCTGCTGTCCGGCGGCGTCACCCGAGCGAAACGAACTGCCAAAGCCGGAGCCGATCACCACCCAGAACAGCAAGGGCGACGCGATCACCCCCACGACGCGAGCGCGCTGGCGATAGAAGCGGACCAGTTCCCGCCACCACAAGGTGAATGCCGGAAGTATGATTCCGGTGGTGGGAGCGGTACGCGCTGGAAGGGTTGCAGCCTGGGTCGCCACGTCAGCTCGTTTTCCGCGCCTGCGGCGCCTTCTTCAAGGTGAACTTTTTGCGTACTTCCATAAATGCGTTCAAGAAAAGTATGCCGGATAGCGCCAGCATAATCATGCTCATGAACAGACCATCGACGGTGGTGATCATTCCGTTCTCAACCGTCCAGCCAATTCCGGCCAGCGGAACCAGTCCGAACACAACCGAAAGCAAAAGCATCATAAGTCAGCTCCTGGGAGCGCCGCCTCGACAGCCGGCCGGAGGCCGGCGCTACGCAGGTCATTCCCGCATCTTCGGTCCAGAATTTGTGGCCCGTGCGGTGGATGAAAACATCTTCCAGCGCCGGCTTGCTCACGGAAATCGATTCAATCTCGCCGGGAAAGGCTTCGACCACGTCGGTAATGAAGCGATGGCCATTTTCCCGCTCCAGCCGGACCTGGCCGGCGAGCACTTTCGCATCCAAGTTGAAACGGGCGCGAATGCGCTCCGCCATCGATTCCGCGTCCCGGACGTCGAGCAGGATCACGTCCCCGCCGATTTCACGTTTCAGCTCGGCGGGAGTTCCCAGCGCCACCAGCTTTCCCTCATTGAGGATGGCAAGACGATCGCAGCGCTCTGCCTCTTCCATCAGGTGGGTGGTCACAAGCACGGTGACTTTTTCCTCGTCGCGCAAAATCTGGAGGTATTGCCACAAGTCGCGGCGCGCGCCGGGATCGAGGCCGGTGGTAGGTTCATCGAGCAGCAGCACCGCGGGATGGTGGAGCAGGCCCTTGGCCAGCTCCAGCCGGCGCTGCATCCCGCCGGAAAAAGTTTCTGCCTTTTCGTGGGCGCGATCCGACAGCCCGACCCGGGCAAGCATTTCGGCAATGCGCGATTTCAAGGCAGTCCCGCGCAATCCGTAGAGATGGCCCTGGTGCCATAGATTTTCGGCCGCGGTCAATTTCAGGTCGATGCTCTGGGCCTGGAACACCACCCCGATCTGACGGCGTAATTTGTTGGGTTCCCGGGCCGCGTCAAATCCCATGATGACGGCGCGGCCACCTCCGGCCACCATGAGCGTCGAAAGGATCCGGAACATCGTGGTCTTGCCGCTGCCGTTGGGGCCCAGCAGTCCGAATAGTTCGGCGTGCCGGACGTCGAACGAGACTCCGCTCAGGGCGCTGCGGTCGTCATAGCGATGGACAAGGTCCTGCACCGAGATCACGGCAGGAGATGCGGGCGCGGCGCTGTTGGGCGGGTCGAGCGCGACGTAATCGGGGGCCTTGGAAACCACAGGGTATTTTATCTGGAACCGTCGACTTGTGCTTGCTTCGGATGCGCCTCTGGGCCACGGAGGGCTGCCGAGGTCATGACTTGGGGTTGAGCATCATCAGGGCGAACAGGAGCGGCAAATACAACACCGTAGCCTGTAGCAGTTGCCGTGCCCGCTGCCTGGAGCGCGCAGTATTCGGCGCCACTTTCAGGGATGCCAGCCGCCAGCCAAAGTAGAGCAGGGCCGTTCCCAGCGCCACTGCCCCGGCAAAATACAGCTTGCCCGACATCCCCAGAAAAGTCGGCAACAGGCTTATGGGAATCAGCATCAGCGAATACAGCAGGATCTGAGCGCCCGTGGACTTGCCGTCCGGCTCTACGACCGGCAACATGCGAATTCCGCCATCCTCGTAATCCTGACGATAGAGCCATGCGATGGAATAGAAGTGAGGGAACTGCCAGAAGAAGACGATGGCAAACATGACCAGCGCGCCCCACTCCAGGCGGCCCCGCGCCGCGGTCCAGCCCAGCACTCCGGGCATGGCTCCCGGGAAGGCGCCGACGAATGTGCAAATCGGATGAACCTTCTTCAACGGGGTATAGGCCCCGAGATAGACCGCGGATGTCGCCAGCGCCAGCCAAGCGGTCAGCGGATTCAGGGCCAGGCCGAGGTAGAGAGCGCCGCCGAGTGTCATCAGGACGCCGACCAGCGTGGCATGCAGGAAACCGAAACGCCCGGCGGGGATCGGACGCTGCGCGGTGCGGCGCATGCGGCTATCCGTGTCCCACTCCATTACTTCATTAAGCGCAGCCGCTCCACCTGAAACCAGGCCGATCCCGAGAAGGGTGTGAAACAGAGACCACGAAAGGGACGAGACGCCCGACTTCAATGCCCCGAAGTAGTACCCGCACCACGCGGTCATGATAATCAGCGTGGTCACGCGCAGCTTCGCCAGCTCGGCGTAGTCCCGCGCCAGGGTCAGAATGCCGCTGCGCGGAACTACCAGAGGTTGGGTTGCTGTACTCATGCCGTCACCGGCTTCCGCTCTCGATCGGGAACGCGTTCTCCGATGGCCACGGGGCTATGCCGCCACACTTGCACAGCGAGCACCGCGGTTGCAGCCAGCAGCAATGCCCCCACGGCAACGTGTGCCACCGTGGAGACCACCATGGGAAGTTCGGGCTGGACCGCATCGCGCCCCCAGGCCACCCGGGTGAGAAACGCCACAAAACCCAGGCACAGTTGAGCAATCATCAGCGCGAGCATAGTTATAGCAGGCCGCCGCACTGAATCAATTCCGGAAAATCGCGACAAGGCACGGATCGATGTCCAGCACAGCACAACAGCCACGGTCGCCGCATTCAAAACGTGCGGCCACCAGCTCAAGCCATGATGGCGAAACATGGCGCCCAAAATCAGTTGAACGTAGAGGACAAAAATTGAGAGCAAGGTCAACGTCAGAAGACTGGGCCGGCCGCCTTCGCTCTCGATTCGCGGGACTTCTTCCACCCAATTTCGACCGGTGAAGAGCGCGATCAGCACCACCACACAGAAAAATGTCTGCGCCAGCGCGGCGTGCGCGGATGATATCGCCGGGGGCAGATAGAACAGCACCGTGAGTCCGCCTAAAATCCCCTGTGCGATGACCAGGCCCAACGCGGTCAGGCCCAGGTATTTCATCCAGCGCCGGGGATCGGCGCGCCACGTCCAGACCGCCAGGATGATGCTCAGAAATCCCACAAACTGGGCAATCATGCGGTGGGTGTGCTCGAACTTTACGCCGCCCACCAGGTGCGGAATCTTGTACAGGGAACCAAACGAGGTTGGCCAATCGGGGACGGACAGGCCGGCATCATTGCTGGTCACCAGCGCTCCCGCGATGATGAGCAGAAAAGTTACCGACGCCGCGAAGACGGCGAATCGGTGATGGGCCCGGTTGTACGGTATGGCGACGGCCTTCAGAAGCGGCTCCTGGGAGGTTGGGTAGCGATAGGTTGGTGTAGCGCCGCCGTCCCGGCGGCTGTCCGGCGGGCGTCCCGCCCGCCGCGCCGAGGGCAAGGATGCCCCCGGCACAGCCGGCCGGAGGCCGGCGCTACACTCCAGCACTTATTCCGGTTTGAAGCCCTGGTCGACCGTCTTGCTGTCCTTCGCGGCCAGTGTAACTTTCTGCGTCTGCTCGCCCAGCTTTTCCTGCACAAACGCCAGCGTGTAATCTCCCGGCGGCAGGCCCTTGATTTCGTACTTGCCGTCCGCGCCGGTGACCGCATAGAACGGGGTCTTTACCACGTTGACGTACATCTTCATCCAGGGATGCTGGTTGCACTTCACCGGCAACATGATTTCTTCGCGAGCGAAATTCTTTTCGATGGGCGCCGCCTTGGGAGGCTGCGACTCGTTCCACTCGCGATTGTCTTTCGGCGTGGGATGAATGTTGTGCGTGGTTTCGTCGTCGTTCTTGATCTCGATGTTCTGGCCCGCCATCACCGCCAGCACGTGCGGATGGTACTGGCAACCCTTCTGGTCAATCGTGACCGAGTCCTTGGGAACATCGAATGTGCGATCGCCCAAGCCATCTTTCACGTATACGAAAACGTTGGCCAGCTTGCCGTCGTTGGCCACGATGGTCTCAGCCGTGTTGGTGCCCTTGCAGGCCGCGTCCTGGCTCATGTCTATCTTCTGCGCCTTGGGAGCCGCGCCGCCGAAGGTCACGGTGCCGCTCACGCTGGCGGCGGTTGCCGGATCGATCGGCGTTGAAGTCGCCGCCGGCTTCATTTCCGAGCTCGGCGAAGTGCCTTGCTCTTCGTTGGTGTTTTCCTTCTTGCTGCAGCCCGCCAGCAACCCCAGCAGGCAAAGCATGAACATTGCCACCCATAGTTTCTTATTCATTATGTCGCCCTTTCGTCAGCTGTAAATCCCTAAAGCGTCGCTGGCCGTTGGCCTTTGGTCGTCGGCCAAAATCGACCCATGGCTAGAGGCCAACGACCAAAGGCCAAGGACCAACGACCAACCACCAACGACGCCGTTTCAGAACCCAACATTCTACCGCGAACCGCCGATGCTTGCCGCGCCGGAGTGAACTGCTGTCTGTTTCTGCTTGCTCCGCGGCTGCACCGAAGCCTGGCTCCTTCCCATCGACGCCGCCACCCGCCGCTGCTCCTCAGGCGTCAGTTGGAATATATAGTCCACCAGCAGCTTGCTCTGGTCTTTCTCATATCCCTGGAACGAGGGCGGGGTCGGGCCGGAGAATACCCAGTGATTGTTCTCCCGCTTGAACAATCCTGAAGGCATCGCCGTCCCCGGGCTGATCGCCTGCGGATCCAGAATCCAGCGCTCGGCCCAATCCGGTTTCAGCCGCTCCCGGGCCAGCAGGAAGTTGGGCGCGGTGGCGATCTTGTCATGCTGAGGATCGCCGGTGGCATGGCACTTCAGGCAAGGCGCAGCCGTGCTCGAGAACAAGCTGCGCGCCATGTCGGTTTCCTTGGTCGACAACACTGGCACCTGCTCCGGAATGTACGGCATGGGCTGCTGCGATAGCGCCTGGAAGAAGCGCACCAGCTTGCGCAGTTCGTCATCGGAGAAGGAAAACGTCGGCATGCGCACTTGCAGGTACGGCCGCACGCCATTCCGATTCGTGTCGGTCGTGCTCAGCGCCGGATTCGAAAGGAATTTCCGCAGCCACTCGGGATCGACGCGCGCCCCTTCCGTCAACAACTTCGGAGGTAACTGCTCCTGCGCATCCTGGTAGCGCTTCATCCCCATCAGGATCGTGCTCTGATCGGGCGTGAGCTGATGGCAGCCCATGCAGTTGTACTTGGTGACAATCCACCAGCCTTCCTGAATATCGCGGCGGGCGTCGCCGGGCTTGTATTGATAGCTGTCGGGCAGGGAACTCTCTTCGCTTCCCATCAGGAACGTGGTCAGGTCCTGAATCTCCAGTTTGGAAAGATGGAGATTGGGCATGCGCAGCGCTTCCATCTCGGTCTTGACCTTGCCCTTGTCGTAAACATTCGGCTCGGCCAGTTTGTGCTCGAAGAAACCTTTGTGGTCATACCACGGCCCCTTGGCAGGCCCTTCGGGCAGCCGCGCCAGGTCTTCCGGATCGGTGATCGGTTCGGCATTCTTGCCGCCGCGTTCCGCCACACTGGTGAAGAGAGCAAAATCCAGACGCTCGATAGGCTTGCTGCCTTCATACGTCAACTCGGTGCCGATGCGGCCTTCGTCTTCGAAGCCCGAGATTTCGTGACAGCCGGCGCAGCCGTATTGCCGAATCCACTTCCTGCCTTCTTCTTTCAGCTCCGGATCGTCCATGTAGGAAGCCTGGGCATAGGCTGCAGGCTCTTCTTTTTTCTGCGTCATCAGGTAAGAGGCGATGTCCTGCGCATCTTCTTCGCTCAGGCGAAGGCTGGGCATCACCGTCATGTTCTGCACTTGCAGTTCGTGCCCGTCGTTGGGGCACTGGCTGTGCTCCAGATCGAACTGGTAGGGCAGCCCTTTCTTGGCGTAGTCCTCGGGCCCGATATCCTTCTTCTCGTATGGACAATAAGGACGCGTGCGCTCCCGCGCATTGTGGATCCAGCGTACCAGGTAGTCGTAGTTGTCCTTCTCCCCCACGCGGGTCAGATTGGCGGCGAAGGTGCCGCCCTGGAACTGATCGCCTTCGCCCATGGAATGGCAGGCCAGGCAGCCGCGGGTCTCGAACAGTTGCTTGCCGTGATCGGCGTTCCCCGGTTTCTGCTTGGGCAGAGCGTCGGTCAATCCCGATTGCCACAGATACGCCGAGATCGTCTGGATCTGATGATCGGTCAGGCGGAAGTTCGGCATCTTGGTGGTCGGCCGGAAATCGGTTGGCTTTTTCAACCACACTGGAATCCAGTTCCGGTTCAGCTTGAGCCGGACGTCTTTCAGATTCGGCCCGATCTTCTTCATGTCCTGCATCAGGCTGTGGTTCTGGAATTCAAGCTGCTGGATGCGGCCGTCGATCTTGCTATTGGACACCCGGAGCGCCACCGCCTCCTGGTTCAGACGGTTGGCTTCGTCATTGCTCGAGGCGGCGTCGGCCCGTTTCATCAGGTCCGCCGAGATTTTCGAATTGTCGATCTTCTGCTGGTCCAGAAGCTTCATCTGCTGAGCAATCGCGGTCAACTCTTCCGGTTCCCTGTCGTAGCCCTCGTAGCGGTGGCAGCCCATGCAGCCGCGCTGCCGGAACAAAAATTTGCCGTCTGAGATATGCGCGCCTACGTCGCCGACCGCGAGATGCATGTCGGCGGCGTGGCAATTCTGGCAGCCCGCTTCGGCATTTTGCTTGGGAAACAGCGGCCACAGCCAGTGCTCGTAGTTGCCGTGCGCTTTTTCGACGCTGGTGGTCGCCCGCCCGTTGCCCTGGTGACAGGGAGAGCAGCCGAACTTGTCGGGATCGTGCGTCTTCAGCAAGTCTGGATCGGGATGGCTGGTGAAGGCCTGGGCGTACTCATCCGGACGCTTCTCGCCCTTGGGCGTCATGACCGCGGCCGTGACCCGGATCGGCTCGCGCGTGTTCATGTGGCAAGACTCGCAGCGGTCCACGATGTTGGCTTCCGGCACGTTGATCTGCACAATCTGGGCGTCCCAACCGGCCGCCTTCTTTTTCAGACCATCAATCTGGGTGGGCGTGAGGTCCACCATGTGGTCCGTGACAAAGGAGGACGACTTGTTGCTGGCCTCGGTGACCGGCTTCAGCACTTCACCCAGTTCTGCGCTTAGCTTGGTTCGCTGGTCCTTGAGCGAGTTATAGGTCTCTTCCAGTTCCGCGAAGTTGAACTGCTGTTTGTGGCCGTCCGGGAACTCGACGGTGGCTTTCCTCTTTTTGTATTCGTCGATGTCCTGCTGTTTGCTCTTCTTGCCCGACGCGCTGGTTTCGGTTTCGAGCTGATAGGTTAGCGCGTTGACGTAAGCGCGGCGGTCGGTAAAGACATTCTGGACGGCCAGAATCTTCGCGCTTAAATCCGTGATCTGCTTTTGCAGTTCGTCCCGGCGGGGCTTGGCGGTCTCGTAGGCATCCTTGTAGGCTTGTTCCAGTTGCTGGTACTGCGACTCTTGCTCGACTTCCTTCACCGACTGCGCCGACTTCGACCGCGCACTGTTCAGGAATACGCCGTAACGTTCCTTCCACACATGCTGAAACGCCTTCCAGGGGCGCTGTCCGAAGGCTTCGTCCCAGAGCGCCCAAAACAGCGTCACCATGAGGATCATCATGGCGATGACGTAGTACGCCGCGTAAGACTTGCTTACAATCGGGTCCTTCTCGGGGACAGGTGGCACCAGATCCTCCAGCAGTCGTCGGTCGTCGGTCTTCAGTCGTCAGCCAAACATCAATCGACAGTCGTTGGGGTTCGCTGACGACCGACGACTGACAACTGACGACTAAACGTTAAACCACGGCGTTATCCACACGTACTTGATATGCCACGCTAGCCGCAGCAGCATCTTTGCCGGCAGGGCTACCATGCTGAGCACGAAAAACATCATGATCGAGTACTGCAGCAGGCTCATGCGCTTGTAGTCTTTCGGGTTATACCGCCGGAACAAGGCGTGCATGATGAAGCCGCCGATGGCGTAAAACCCTCCCACTACCACGGCGCCGAAAATCGCCTTGCCCAGGTTGGAAGTAATTCCAAACAAATCCGGCAGATCGCGGTTCACTTCATAAATAAGGCGATTGTGGTCCCAGGTCTGCCCCGGCCAGAACCATTGCCATCCGGGCCCGCGGATGAACGTTCCGATAATGATCATCGCGATCCAAAGGATGATGAAGCCGAACAAGAACGTGCCGATCGAAAATTTGCGCTGCTTCCAGGTGTAGTAGCCGCTGCCCAGCGGGTTGGTGTCGATGTAGGGAATTACCATCAGGCCGACGATGATCAGCGTGGGCATGACCACGCCCGCAATCCAGGGATCGAAGTACACCAGCATTTCCTGCAGCCCCAGAAAGTACCAGGGCGCCTTCGCCGGGTTCATGGTCAGGTTGGGATTTGCCGGCTCTTCGAGCGGCGCGTTCAGAGTGATCGACCACACCATCAGAATGATGGTGACGATCATGGCAGCGAGAAACTCTATGCGCAGCAGAAAGGGCCAGACATGGATTTCTTTCTGCCAGCCCGGCCGGAAGGGCCAGGTCTTGCGATGATGGGTCTTGGCCATCGCCGGATTGGTTTCCAGTTCGCCGATCAGTTCATCGTTGGCCTTGGCCTGCTTCCACGCCAGATACATGTAGAAAATGAGCAGGGGAATCAGCCCCACGATGGGCACGTTGTCAGGCGCCGAACAGATCTCCCAAAGTTGCCGCCAATCCATAATTGCTCCCCAAAAATGCCCATGTGGGGACGGGTCTTCGACCCGTCCAAGTCGAGCGAAGCTCGACAAAGGTTCTTGCTCGCCACAAATCTAGCCGAGCTGCGCTCGGCCTGGACGGGTCAGAGACCCGTCCCTACACAATCCAACAAGGCCGCCTTACTTCTTCGGTTCTTTCACTTCTGACGCCAACATGACCGCTGCCGGCCCCGATATGCCGCCATCTTTGCGTACCCGCCAGAAGTGCACAATCATCAGCACCGAAGCCACAATCGGAATCCCGATGCAATGCCAGATGTAGGACCGCAGCAGCGCATTCGCGTCCACGATCGACCCGCCCAGCAGTCCGAAGCGCACGTCGTTGTAGGGCGTCATGCCCAACATATGGCCGAACGGGCCTTCATTCCCCAGGCCCGGCGTCGCCCGCGCCATGTTCGTTCCCACCGTGACCGCCCAGAAGCCCAGCTGATCGTCGGGCAGCAGGTAGCCGGTGAACGAAAGCAGCAAGGTGAATACCAGCAGCAGTACGCCGATATTCCAGTTGAACTCGCGCGGCTTCTTATACGAGCCAGTAAGGAAGACGCGGAACATGTGCAGCCAGACGGCGATCACCATCAAGTGCGCGGCCCAGCGATGCATGTTGCGCAGCAGTTTGCCGAAGGGAACATCGTGCTCGAGATAGAGAACGTCGCGAAACGCCTGCACCTTGCTGGGATGGTAATAAAACATCAGCATGACGCCGGTAAGCGTGAGCACAATAAAGAGGTAGAACGTAATTCCGCCCATCCCCCAGGTGTAGCTGTAACGCACCGCATCGCGGTTGATCTTGGCCGGATGCAGATGCAGAAACACGTTAGAGAGCACGCCCAGCGCTCGGTTGCGCGGCGTGTCGTCATGCTTGTGGCGAAAGATCGAGGTATAGACCTGGGTCTTGGTCGGATCTTTCAGACCCTCGATCTGATCCTTGGCCTTCGCCGGCATGTCGGTCTTGAGCGACTGGACGTCTTCCTTGACGCCCGCCTTCACCCGTTCCAGCAGGCCCACCCGCTTCCCGTTCTTCCCGTTCCCGTTCTCTTCAGGCATGTGAACCTCTTATAATCTCGTGTGGGGCCGGGTCTTCGACCCGGCCAGGTCGAGCGAAAGCTCGACAGAATTCTTAAGTCGGCAGAAACGCCCCCGGATCATTGAACGCGCTGGGCTGTCCCTTGGGCCACTGATACAGCACCGAAACATCCACCAGAATCTGCCCATCGGGCGCGATCTCGACTTTCGCTCGATCCATGGGACGCGGCGCCGGGCCTTCGAAGTTGATGCCTTCGCTGTCGTATCCACTGCCATGACAGGGGCACTTGAATTTGTTTTCCGCCGGCTTCCAGTCGGGAGTGCAGCCCAGATGAGTGCAGCGGGCATAAATCACGAAAATCCGGTCGGGCGTGCGGTCCACCCAGATGCGGAACTTCTGTTGAAATTTAGTATCCACGCCCAATCCGAAATCGGCGGGATAGCCGATCTTGAATGAAGTCGCGGGCTCGAACAGAGTGCGCGGCAGAAAGAAACGGAAGAAGGCGATGAACCACGCGGTCATGAATGCCGCGAACGCCGCCCAGGCAAAGCGCCGGCGCGCCTGATTGATCTCGTTGTCTTCAGGTCCGACCGAAGCCACGCCCGCCGAGGCCGCAGCTCTGGATGTTCCCACCGCAGGCATGCCCACGTAGCTTACGGACGCTCCAGTGCGAGAGACTGACGTGGCAGCCGAGGGCGGACCGGTGGCGGGACGAGCCGCCGCTGCCGCTGGCTTGGCTACTGCGGCCGCTACCGGAGCAGCCGCGGGCGCTTCGGCGGCCGCAGGCTCTCCCAGCAGAGCGAACACTTCCGAATCGGTTAGCGCGGGCAAGCCCTTGCGTCCGCGGCGCGCTTGCTCGGCGGCAATGGTGGACTTGCTCCACTTTTTTCCTTCGGCCACCCACTTGGCAACTTCCGCGCTGATGGGACCGCTCGCCGGCTTTGCTGCCGGCGCCGCTGCTGCCGGCGTCGCCGCTGGCACTGCCGCTGCTGCAGGCGCGCCCGCTTCCACCGGCTCGCCCAGCAGGGCAGACATCTCGGCATTATTCAGCGCCGGTAATCCCTTGCGGCCACGGCGCGCCTGCTCGGCCGCAATCGTGGACTTGCTCCACTTATTTCCTTGCGCCACCCACTTGGCGACTTCCTCGCTGATGCCTTCCGCCGCCGCGGCAGCTTGAGGTGGGGCGGCGGCCGCCGGAACAGAAACCGCGGGCGCCGCTACCGCGGCTGCGGGCGCGCCGGCTGACGCGGGTGCAACGCCGCCAACCTCCCAAGGCATTGGTTGACCGGCCTTGAGCGCTTCAATGTCGGCGTCCGTTAGCAGCTGCAATCCCTTGCGCTGACGATAAGCCTGCTCCATGCCGATCACGGAGTTGTTGAGTGCCGGTCGAGGCAAGGGCGGTAGATGCCCCAGAATTCCCGTCTTAGACTCGTCTGCCATCCGTTCCTTCACTCCTTGATGATCACGACCTGGTGATCACAATCCTGGCGCCTGAAGCAACGAATCAATCGTCACCCACCATGACGATCCACGTAGGCTCGGACGCCCTCGCCCGGGCAGGCGAGCAAAGCTCGCCTAACCACAGCTCGTACAACCACACCGTCAAAACCCAGCAGCCGGACCCGGCGGAGTTTCGCTCCGCCGGGCGGGTGTGTACACCCGCCCCTGCGTGGTCATATTCAATCCGCTGCGACCAGGCGCTCCTCATCACGCGCCGATTCGGCGCTAATCGCGGTGACGACCAAATCCGCCAGGGCCGCAATGAACGCCGGCGAGTCGTTCAGGCCTGACGTCATCTCAAATTGTTGGATGCCGAGTTCCGCGGCTTCCTCGCGCGCCTCGTGGTCAATCTCTCCCAACGTTTCCACGTGATCGGAGACAAACGCAATGGGCACGACGCAAACTTCGCGTATCCGCTCCGCCGCCAGGTCGCGGATGGTGCGGTGCAGCGACGGTTGCAGCCACCTGCTGGCGCCTACCTTGCTCTGATAGCAGAGCCGGTAGCGATGCCGCCAGCCGCCGCGCTGCATCACCATGGCCACCGTCTCTTCAATCTGCCGTTGATAAGGGTCGCCCCTGGCGATGACCGAAACCGGCACGCTGTGCGCGCTGAATACAATTTCAGGGGAACCGGATTCAGGAAACCGCGCCAGCGCTTCATCGATCTTCTCGACCAGCGAATCCAGATAGAGCGGATGTTGATAGAAGGTCTCGATCGCCTGCACCGGGACGTCATCACGAAACAGGCGCCGCCATTCGTTGAGGCTGCTCCCGGTGGTCGTGCTCGAATATTGAGGATAAAGTGGCAGGAGGACGACTTCGTCGCAGTTCGCCGCCCGCAACTGTTCCACCGCCTCGGCCGTGAACGGGTGCCAGTAACGCATAGCCACGAAACAATGGGCGTCAACGCCCTCGGCCCGGAGCCGCTGCTGGAGCGCATCCGCCTGCCGCTCGGTGAAACGTCGTATGGGCGAGGCCCCGCCGATGGCCGAGTAGTGGTGCTGCACTTTCTTTGCCCGGGTAGTGGAAATCAGCCTGGCCAGGGGCTTGCGCCCAATTCGGGCGAAAGGAAAATCAATAATATCGGGATCGCAAAAGAGATTAAAAAGAAACGGTTCGATCGCTTGCGGCGTGTCGGGGCCGCCAAGCTGAAAGAGCACTACGCCTACCCGCCGTGTTGGGTTAGCCATCCCCCGAGTGTCCTTGCAGAAGGAGGATGTTACTCAAAATCCGTAGGCCGCGTCAACGAAGAGTTGCATATACGCCATGGCTCGATGTCAACCAAGGCCTCTGACATCCTTCTATGAAAACAGGCGTACTTGTCCACAGGTATTTTTTGCGGCGATGCGGACAGGCTTCTATTCGTGCTCGAGGCACATAAGGTATGTCCGGACTCCGCCGCTCCATCTGAGCGTCGTTCTCGAAGGAACAAGGATGACTTCGAGCTGACGGATTCCCCTTACACCGCCGCAAACTTGTCTTCGTCAAACCCCACGCCGTCGTGCAGCAGGGCGTAGACCGCGATCAGCAACTTGCGGGCCAGCGCGACCCGCGCCACGTGCTTGTGCTTCTTGCGCAGCAAGCGTTCGTAGTAGCGCCGGGCGGCCGGCGAACTGCGGGTCGCCACCTGGGCCGCTTCCACCATGATCCAGCGCAGCCAGGGCGAGCCTTGCCGCGTGATGCCGCCGCGCGCCGCCTTGCCCGCCGACTCCCGCACCCGCGGCACCAGGCCGGCGTAACTGCACAACCCTTCGGGGTGGCGGAAGCGTCCGATCTCTCCGATCTCGGCCAACAGCATCATCGCCGAACATTCCCCGATCCCGGGAATCGTCATCAGCCATTCCGCCCGTTTGTCTTGCTTCGCGGTTTCACTGAGTTGAAGGTTTTGCTTTTGAATTTCTTCGCTGTAGCCGTCCAGCAGCCGCAAGCACACC
This sequence comes from Terriglobia bacterium, assembly GCA_963816025.1. Taxonomy (GTDB): domain Bacteria; phylum Acidobacteriota; class Terriglobia; order Terriglobales; family Acidobacteriaceae; genus JAIQFF01. The sequence continues at coordinate 154,660 of CAWFJA010000022.1, read as the reverse complement.
TTCACCGATTCCCGCGCCTGCGTCGGCAGCTCCACCTGCGCCAGCCACAACCGTCCCCGTTTGCCGAACAAGTCCGACACCGGCGCATGCAGTCCCTGCTGATGCAGCACCGCGTGCACCTGGTTCTTCAGCCGCGTGCGATGCCGCACCAGCGTGGCCCGCAACCGCACCTGCTGCCGCCGCGCCTGCGTCTCCCGGTCCGCTTTCCACGACTCCGGCAACAGATCGCAGCGCAGCAAATGGGCCAGCGTCTCCGAGTCCACCCGGTCGTTTTTCAACTTGGCCGAGGCAATCGCCTTCACCCGCTGCGGATGCACCAGCACCAGCCGCTTTACTTCCGGCTCCACCACTTCGCGAAATGCCGGCCAGAAGCCGCACGCCTCCACCGCCACCTGCACTTCCTTCCCCCGAAACTGTCGGAAATACCTGCGCAGCGCCAGCTTCTCGTTGGTCACCGGCCCGCTCTGTATGATTTTCCCCCTTGCTTCCAGCACCGTCATGTAACAAAATCTCTGGTGAAGATCTACTCCAACGTGGATCATCTCGTGCCTCCTTCAGGGCTTGTGCTTCGAGCACGTACTCTACCCTTGGAGGCACGCTTTTTTTCGTTTTCATTACATCTGAGCGGAGTGATGGCTTCGCTTCGCGAAGCGAGCCCGTAATCGAAGGACCCATACTTTCCACCGGCGTTGCCAGGGGCGTCGGAAGCTTGACCGAACCTCAAGAAATCTGCAGCGGACGAGCTTATAGGGGTCCTTCTACTTCGGGGAAAGTTCGCGAAGCGAACTTTCCCCTCCGCTCGGGATGACAGCTCAAATAGGGAATTTATGCGTGAGAGGATTCGGCCTGGGCGGGAACGTCCGTGCTGGTTTCCATGAACTGAATAATGGCGTCGGCAAACTCCGAAGTACCGGCTTTTCCGCCTACATCGCGAGTGAGTTTGTCCTTGGTGCGATAGACCTTTTCCAATCCATCGTGAATCTTGTCCGCGGCGTGGTGCTCGCCGAGATGACGCAGCATCAACTGCGCCGAGCGGATGACTGCGGTCGGGTTGGCCAGGTCCTTGCCGGCAATGTCAGGCGCTGATCCGTGCACCGCCTCGAAGATGGCGCAGTTGTCGCCCAGGTTGGCGCTGGGCACGAAGCCTAATCCCCCAACGAACGCGGCGCACAGGTCGGAAATAATGTCTCCGTAAAGATTTTCCATGACCAGCACATCATACTGATAAGGATTCATCACCAGCTGCATGCAGGTGTTGTCCACAATGTGCTCGCCGTAGGTGATCTCGGGATATTCCTTGGCCACATCGCGGCAGCAGCGCAGGAACAGGCCGTCCGAAAGCTTCATGATGTTGGCTTTGTGGATGGCATGGATCTTCTTGCGATGGTTCTTGCGGGAATATTCAAAAGCGAAGCGCGCGATGCGGGTGGACGCCTTTTCCGTGATGATCTTCAGGCTCTCGACCACTCCCGGCACCACCTCATGTTCGATCCCGGAATAAAGGCTCTCGGTATTTTCCCGCACGATGATCAGGTCCACGCCCGGATAGCGGGTCGGAATGTGGGGCAGGTTGCGGATCGGCCGGAAGTTGGCGTAGAGCTCGAACTTTTTCCGCAAGGCCACGTTGATGCTGGGAAAGCCCTCTCCGACAGGCGTGGTGACCGGTCCCTTCAGTCCCACCCGGGTGCGTTCGATCGATTCGATCAATTCCCTGGGAATGTATTCGTTGTACTTGGCAAATGCCTCGGCGCCAACCTGAAAGATCTCCCAATCGAACTTCACCCCGGTGGCTTCGAGAATGCGCACGGTCGCCTGGGTAACTTCAGGTCCGATGCCATCGCCAGGAATTAGTGTGACCTTGTAAGCCATATCGATTGTTCTTGTGTGGCTGTGTGGTTGTGTGGTCGCGGGACTCGCCCGCAGCTTTTGACTTTGATTCTTACACCAGCCGCGGGCGAGGTCACCCGCGACCACACAAACCACGAAACCCCTTAACTCTTTACCGCCCCTTTACTGCGAACCTCGGGCGCTTCCTTCGTCTTCAACAAATCTTTCAACTCGGCCATGAACTCCTGCACATCCTTGAAGTCCAGATAAACCGAAGCGAACCGCACGTATGCCACTTTGTCATAGCGGCGCAGCCGGTTCATGATCAACTCGCCCACTTCGCTGGTCTTGCGCTCGCGCTCCGCCGACTCGATGACGAATGCTTCCGCCTCGTTCACAATCTGTTCCAACCGGCTGATGGGTACCGGACGCTTCTCACACGCCCGCAGCAGTCCGTTCAGTACTTTTTGGCGGTCGAATTTTTCCCGGCGGCCGTCCTTCTTGACCACCATGTAGGGAATCTCGTCGATCCGCTCGTAGGTGGTAAAGCGTTTGCCGCATTTCAGGCACTCGCGGCGGCGGCGGATGGAATCGGCTTCCTTGCTCTCGCGCGAATCCACCACTTTGTCATTTTCAAAGCCACAGAAAGGACACTTCATGTCAGACGGGAGAGTTCTTCGCTTGCATTGTAACAGGCGGGAATGCCGGACCTCAGACCTCAGACCTCAGACCTCAGACCTCAGACCTTGGGCCTGGGTTGAGGTCAGAGGTTCGAGGTCTGACGTCCGCAGTCCGACGTCCGTCATCCAGCAGGAGGCGTGGCCGGAACCGGCGCCTCGTCTTCTTCCTGGTGACTCTCCCGGGAGAGCTTGCGCAAAGACAGCCGTTCGTGATGGGCCAGCAGCAGGCCCAGCGGTATGACCGCGACGAACGTCACCAGCCAGAGCATGATGCCGCAACTGGCGGCTAATTCCTTGGGCACATCGAAAATATGCTCCAGCGCGGCGATGGTGGCCAGCTGCGAACCTCCGCCCACGCCCGGCAACTGAATCACCGAGCCCACCATGCTGGATCCCATTAGCAAAAGCACCTGGCTCTGAGGAATTTCCAGTTCCTCGGCGTGATAGGCGTGGGTCACTTCCTTGTAGGCGACTGCGATGACGGCCCACATGGCGATCGAGACCACCGCCAGCATCACAAACGACCAGGTGTTGTGGATGGTGTCCAGGCCGCCGTGAAATTCCCGGATGCGCAACGCGATCCGGTGACCCAGATTGGAAGCCAGGTGGGCAAACCGGCGTTCGACCCAGCTGGCCAGCGCTTCTCCGCTCCGGCTTACCGCCAGCGCCCCGATGGTCAAGCCTGCCGACAAGGCGAGGAATATGAGGCCGGCCTCCTGAAAGCTGCGGTGATACGCCAGTCGTTTCGGCGCGGTGGCGAAGAATGCCGCCAGGACCAGCAGGACGGTGAACGCCCCGATATCGAAAATGCGTTCCACTGCCCAGACTGCTAACTGGGAAGAAAACGTCAGCTTCTCCCGGCGCGCAATCAGATAGGGACGGATGATCTCCCCGGGGCGTCCCAGCAGAGCAAGACCGGTGAAGCCGATCAGCGTCGGACCTAGAAGTTTCCACGTCGAAGCCTGGGGGCGGATGGGACGCAAAAAGATCTTCCACCGCAGCGCACGCATGGCATACGCCACATAGATCAGGGCCACGGCGTGGAAGAGGTGGAAGATGTGCGGGGGACGCCCCAGGTCCCGGCTCTCGCTCCAGAAGGTCGCCCAATCGAAGTTGCGCCAGGTCCGGAATTGGATATAAACCAGCACGGCGAACGCGGCGAACGCCAGCGTGTACAAGAGGATACGTTTCTTGTCCATGTTGAAGGGGAGGACCCGAACTGCTGGCACGGCGCCGAGCACGGCACTGACCCAGGTTAACGACTAACGACCCAAAGCAACTGCCACCAAGGTAAATGACCCTGACGCGGGGGTCAACGCGTGTCCCCTAGGGGTCGCGGTGCAGGTTGCGCAAAAACAATCCCACCCCTTGTCATTCCGAAGCCAGGTTTATCGGCGAGGAATCCGCTTTCTGCCAGCAGCAGCAAAACAGCAGATTCCTCGCGCGACAATACCGCGCTTCGGAATGACAATCCTGGCTTTCAAACTGCACCATTACCCTCGTTGGGCGAGTCAGGTATTAGCGAAGACAAAGCGGCTCAGCGTGAGGCCTGAGACGAAAGACCAGGGATCGAAGGCGGTGTCGCCACCGCGGGCCTGGCGGTCGCTTGCCTGTTCCGGCCAGACTTAGCGGTGGCCGCGCCTGCTTTGCGCTCGGCGAGTTTCTTGCGATTGTAGTCGCGCACGATTCGCGCCACGTAGGTGCGGGTCTCATAGTACGGTGGCACGCCGCCATACTGCTGCACGCGCTGCGGTCCCGCATTGTAGGCGGCCAGCGCCTTGATGACATCGAAGTTATAACGTTCCAGCAACTCGCTCAGATAACGCGTGCCTCCCTCCACATTGGCGCGCGGGTCAAAGGCGTTGGAGACTCCCAGCTTCGAGGCCGTGCCGGGCATCAACTGCATGAGCCCTTGCGCTCCCTTAGGGGAGACAGCGTGCTGGTTGAACCCGCTTTCGGCGTGAATCACGCTGCTGATGAAATCCGGATCGAGATGATGCTGGCCGCTGATGCTATGGATGACTTCATTCAGCTCTTGCGGCTTCAAGGCCTGCGGCTTCGCGCGCCCGGCTGACGCAACGGACGGAGTAACGGCCGGCGCAGCGGTGGGAGCAACTGCCGACGCACTGGCCGGCACGACGGCCGGAGTGAGGTCCTTCTCAAAGCGTTCAATCTGGTTGGTGGCGATATCAATATAGCCCTTGTCGCCGCCCAGGTAGAGACGGGTGACCGAGCCCATGGTTTCCCGGCGCTCGTGGCGAATCGAAAACCCGTTATGCAGGACAGCCAGGTCGGCGCCCATCGCCGGGAGCGCGAGAAGCAGCAATCCCAGGGCAAACCCGAGTTTTTTCCGTGGGCCCATAGGGTCGTCTTAAACACGCAGCGCCGCCCGACAGCCGGCAGGATGCCGGCGCTACAAAGAGCTTACCCCCATTACCTGTTCAATGGCCGCGGCAACCCCGTTCTGGTCATTTGGCAAGGTCACCGTCCAGCCGTCGCGGCGCAAGTCCTCGGCTGCATTCCCCATGATAAACGGCACACCCGCGAAGGCAAGCATTTCTATGTCGTTGTAGTTGTCACCAATGGCCATGACCTCTTTACGAGGGATGCCGCGGTAACTGGCCCATCGCTCCAGCGCATGTCCCTTCGAACATCCGTGGTTGAGCACGTCCACCATGGAGAGATCGCGGGCCGCATACTCGGTGCGCAGCACGGTAATGTCTCGCTCCAGTCCGCTGGCTGCCAGCGTCGCCAACGCTGCCTGCATGCGCGGAATCGAGCCGCAGAACATGGCCTGCACCGGATCATGCGTCAGCGAGTCTTCGATCGGGATTACGAAGTCAATGAATTGCAGGTTCTTTTCCAGCCAACGCTGAATGCTCGCGCTCAATTCATTCATGTGCTCGAGCACGATCGCGCCTTTGGTTTCGGTATCGAAGGTCAGGACCGTGTTACCGCGAAATTCCTGCATGTTGGCGCACAGCCGGCGGCAGGTTTCGGCGGGAAGCAGGTCGCGATGAAAGGTCTCGCCGGCCAGCGAGCGGGTAACCGCGCCGTTCGAGCTGATGACCCACAGGTCGAATCCCAATTGCTGCACGATCGGCAGGGCAAAGGTATGGCGTCGCCCGGTAACCACGACCACCTCGACCCCTTCCGCGTGCACCCGGCGCAATGCAGCCATATCCACGGAGGAGATCTGGAATTCAGGGTTCAGCAGAGTGCCGTCGATATCGACACCCAGAAGGCGGATGGGAGGCTTCACTGGAACGATTTTAACAGCCACCGGCCTGGTGCGGACATACCCCGTGATTCATCTATACTGCTGCTTCCGCATGGGATCATTACTCTTTTTCGCGTTTTCGTGGTGGGGAATCCTGCTGCAGGCATTTGCGATCATTCATTTCATCCGCCGCCGCCCCGACACGTTCTGGCTGTGGATCATCCTCATCGGCGGCTGGCTGGGCGCCCTGGTGTACATCGCGGTCGAAGCCGTGCCCGATGCCGGCCTGTTGCGCCAGTCGTTCAAAGTCTTCCCCAGGCGCAAGCGCATCCGCGAGCTGGAAGCGGCCATTCTGGACAACCCCTCCGCCGGAAATTATGAAGAACTCGGCGACCTCTACCTCGAGGAAGGGCAGTTCGCCAGGTCGCGGCAGGCCTACGACAAGGCGATTTCGTCCCGCACCGACTCGCCCGACCCGTTCTACCGGCGTGGCGTGGCGGCCATCCAGATGGCGGACTTCACGGCCGCGCTGCCAGACCTGGAGCGGGTGGCGGCCAGCGATCCAACCTATGATTTTCATCGCGCCGCCGGCCTGCTGGCCCACGCCTATGCCAATACCGGCCAGCCCGAAAAAGCCGAAGCGCTGTTCCAGCAGGTGACCAGGATTTCAACCTCATCCGAGACCTACTACAACTACGCGTGCTTCCTGGCCTCTCAGCAACGCCATGCCGAAGCCCAGGAGTGGGCGCGGCAAATCCTGGCAAAAAAGCCCACCATGCCCGGATACTTGCGCCGCCGCGAGCGCCCCTGGTTCCGCAAAGCCAATTTGCTGTTAATGCGACTCGGCTGAGAACCGAGAACTGGAAGCTGAAAACTGGGTCGAGAACCAAGAACGCCCCCCGGACCCATGTTGAGCCGGAATGCTAAACTTCCGACGTGTCCCGAATCGCCTATCTGGAGTGCACCAAATGTGGTGCACACATGAGTGCCGGTCAGCCGCAAACAGTTTGCCCAAACGATGGCGGAGTCCTCTACGTTCGCTATGACCTGGAAAGCCTAAAGCATCACTTTAAGCCCGCCACGCTGGCAACTCGTCCGGCGACCATGTGGCGCTACGCCGAGGTCCTGCCAGATGCCCCGCCAGTTTCCCTGGGAGAGGGTTTCACGCCCCTGCTGCCCAGCCGGGAATTTCCCAACGTATTCATAAAGGATGAAGGGCTGAACCCGACCGGCTCTTTCAAGGCCCGGGGGATGTCGGCTGCGGTCACCATGGCCAAGTCGTATGGTCTGAAGAAACTGGCCGCGCCTTCCGCGGGAAATGCCGCCAGCGCCCTCGCCGCCTACGCCGCCGCAGCCGGTCTCGAAGCCCACATTTTCATGCCCCGGGATGTGCCCATGGCCAACCGCGTCGAGTGTGAAAGCTATGGAGCCAACGTAACGCTGGTCGATGGTCTGATAAGTGACTGCGCCCGCATGGTAGCCGAACGAAAAAAGAAAGAGGGATGGTTCGATGTGTCGACTCTGAAAGAACCATTCCGCGTCGAAGGCAAGAAGACCATGGGATACGAAGTAGCGGAGCAGCTTAATTGGAAGCTGCCGCAGGGCATCATTTATCCCACGGGCGGAGGAGTCGGCCTGCTCGGCATGTGGAAGGCCTTCGACGAAATGGAAACGCTGGGCTGGATTGGATCCGAGCGGCCGAAAATGGTGGCCGTGCAATCCGCCGGTTGCGCCCCCATCGTTAAAGCGTGGGATGAGGGTAAACCCACCGCGGATTTCTGGCCCGATGCCTCCACCCTGGCTTCCGGACTTCGAGTGCCCAAGGCCTATGGCGACTACCTCATTCTCGAAATCCTGAAGCTCAGCTCGGGCACAGCACTGACAGCAACCGACGCGGAAATAATGGACGCCTTCCAGCACTGGGCCAAAGTCGAAGGAATATTCGCGGCGCCGGAAGGCGCGGCATCGTTGGTGGCGTATCGCAAGCTGCGCGAGTGTGGCTTCTTCTCCCCAGACGATAAAGTAGTGCTATTCAACACTGGCTCAGGCCTGAAATATCTTGATGTAATCGAAAGCCAGAAGCCGACCCGGAATCCGCCGGCCTCACGACAAATCGGCGGCATCATCGGACCCTACTAACTGTTATCCTGAGCGCAGCATCGGCTTCGCGAAGCGAAGCCGATGCGGAGTCGAAGGACCCCTATAAGCTAGATCCCGGCGCAGGATTCGCGGGGGCTTTGCCTCTACGCTCCGGAATTCGTGATAACTCGGTACGACTCCGTGGAACGTTTAACCGGCGAAACGTTCCGCACCAGCCGCCGTGCTCTTCTCTTATCGATCGGCATTCCCCGCTGCCACAGCCGCCGGCGCTACGAGAATCTGAGCCGGCTGAACCCCCGTCGGTAATGGGGTGTCCGTGGCGGTTTGCCTGCGGACGCTCCGCGCCCCCCGCCGTGCTACATTTCCCACAGCGGATCTCGCGCTCTATCGAAGTCCACCGCTTACGAAACCATGGAACAGCGACTCATCCTCATCAATCTGCTGATCAAGCTGGGCGTGGCGGCCTCGGCCGCCAGCATTCTGGGGCGGTCGGTTGAATTCAAGTCGCTGCTGTTCCAGGATGAGCGCAACTGGAAGCAGAAAATCTATCTTGTTTTATGGATAGGCATTCCCCTGGCGTTGGGGGTGTGGATCCGGTTCGGCGCCAGAAGTTTTGCCGCGGGCGATTTGTCCTTCGAGACCACGGTGCTGCTGGGGGTGGTCGGCGGACGGCTTACCGGCGTGATGGGGGGCGTTCTGTTGGCGCTTCCCGCAGTCTGGCATGGCGAATGGGCCACCTTGCCCTTTAACGTGCTGTGCGGATTCGTAGCCGGGCAATTGCGCATCTTCGCTCCCAATCGCGAAGACATCTGGTCGTTTTCCCCATTTGTGGACCTCAGCATCTACCGCTGGATCCGGCGCAACCTGCCCACGCCACATCCCTTCGAATGGCAGACCATGTTTTTCGTTACCATTGTGGCCCTGCGCTTTGTGCAGACTGAGCTTTCGCGGTTTGCGCCCGGTCGAACCTTCAGCCTGGAGAGCCCTACCTGGTGGGTGGAAGCATTGATTTATGCCACGTCGGTAACCGTCATCGGGACGGAGATGAAAATCTGGAACAGCGTTCGCATTCAGATCAAACTGGAGGAACAGGAACGCCTGCTGCTCCATTCCCGCATGGAAGCGCTGCAAAACCAGATCAATCCGCACTTCCTCTTTAATACGCTGAACTCGGTGTCGTCGCTGGTGCGCTTCGATCCCGATACCGCCCGCCAGCTCATCATCAAGCTGGCCAACATCCTGCGCCGCCTGCTCAACAGCAGCGATGCCTTTGTGCCGCTGCGGGAAGAGTTGGAATTCATCGACAACTATCTCGACATTGAAGTGGTCCGCTTCGGCCGCGACAAACTGCGGGTGGTGAAGGAACTCGAAACCTCGTCGCTCGACACCATGGTGCCGAGCATGCTGCTGCAGCCTCTGGTGGAGAATTCGATCAAGCACGGCCTGTCGTCGAAGATCGACGGTGGCAGCATCTATCTGCGCAGCCGCCTCACCGATTCGCACCTTATCATCGAAGTCGAGGACGACGGCGTAGGCATGGGTTCGGCCAATCTGATCGAGCGGCCCACGGGTCTGGGCGGAACGGGTATTGGGATGGCCAATGTGGCCGAGCGCTTGAAGGTGTTGTATGGCGACACCGCCCGCATGACCATCGACAGCCGCGAAGGCAAGGGAACTCTGGTGAGGCTGCGCTTGCCGGTCCTGCAGGGATCGGGCGCAATTCCTGAAGCTTTCTATGAAGCGCGCTCCAGCACCCGCCGGTAAAACTCCTCATATTGCGGAATGATCCGGCTGGCGCAGAAGCGCGATTGCGCCACGCCCCGGCTGGCTTTTGCCATTTCCCGCAACGCTTTTTCATCGCCCAGCAGTTCGGTGGCGTAACGCGCCATGGTATCCACGTCGCCGACATCCGCCAGGTAACCGCTCTTGCCGTGCTCGATCAGTTCCGGAATGCCGCCCACGCGGGTCGCGATGGGCACGACTTCACAGGCCATGCCTTCGAGCGCCGCCAGCCCGAACGATTCCAGCTCGCTGGGCAACAACAGGATGTCGGACAGCGCCAGCTTTTCCTGTACCTGCTCCTGCTTGCCGAGAAAGATGACGTCGTTGTGAATGCCTTTCTGCACCGCCAGCCATTCCGCGCGGGAGCGGTCGGGACCGTCGCCGATCATCAGCAGCTTGGAAGGAATCTGCTTGCGCACCCGGTCGAAGATCTCGATGCAATCGGTCACCCGCTTCACCGGACGAAAATTCGACAGGTGCACCAGCAGGCGCTCTCCGTTCGGAGCGTATTCCTGTTTCAGTTCCGAAACCTCTTCGCCTCGGCAATACACATCGCAATTGACGAAGTTGTAAATCACCTGAATGTTGTTCCTGATATCGAACTCGCGCAGGGTACGCTCTTTCAGATAGTGCGAGATCGCGGTCACTCCGTCGCTCTGCTCGATAGAGAAACGGGTGATGGGGAGATAAGAACGATCGAGCCCGACCAGCGTGATATCGGTGCCGTGCAGCGTGGTCACGAAGGGAAGCTTGCGCCCGCGCGGCTTGGCCGCCATCATCTGGCGCGCCAGCAGGGCGCTCACTGAATGCGGGATCGCGTAGTGCACATGCAGCAGGTCAAGATCGTAAAGCTCGGCCACTTCCGCCATGCGCGAGGCCAGCGCCAGATCATACGGAGGGTATTCGAACAGCGGATACCGGGAGACTTCCACCTCGTGATAGTGAATGTTGGGATGGGGACCGCTCAACCGGATGGGTTGAGCATAGGAAATGAAGTGAATTTCGTGGCCACGCTCCGCCAGCTCCAGCCCCAGTTCGGTCGCGACCACGCCGCTGCCTCCATAAGTCGGATAGCAGGTGATGCCGATTTTCATGCCTGTCCCTTCCGGATCAGCATTCGGGCTCTTCACATTCGATGGTATGGGGGAAGCCGGGATTCAGATTTTACCCAGCGTTTCCTTGGCGCAGTTTGCGGCTTTCCTTCGCGCCCTTCGCGGTAAGGGCTTTTGAACCGCAAAGAGCGCAAAGGACGCAAAGGTCCGATGTCTGAGCGTCGGCGTCGGTTTTCTGAGGAGAGAGCAACGACACCAGACCCTAGTCTGCGCCGGGGGTGCTCTCGGAGGTCTCCGACTCCGCCGCCATGGCGTCGATCCGCTGCTGCAGCCGTTCTCTGGTCTTTTCGTCCAACCCGGTAAACTCTATGCCCATGCCCACTCCGCCATCGCACGATCGGATCACCGCGGGTGTGCTGATTCTTTCAGAATCCAGCCAGAATGTGATGTTCAGCAGCTTGCCTGCCGGCAAGGGCAGCATAGTCTCCACATAACATCCACGGGCGCTTATGTCTGCCGCTTTCGTGTTCATGTGCGAGCCCACGCCATCCTGGTCGCGTATTTCGATGGGAAAGGGAACTCGGCGCCGGGGAAACTTTCTCTTGTCCTCGTCGGACGGCGCGACCCTCTCAGACGGCGCGGACGCCTGCGGGGTCTGCTGCATCTCTTTTTCCCAGGGGCAGGGCTGCCCTTCGACCAGGTTGACTCCCACCGAAATCTTCTGGGTTTGTCCCGCATCGACCACCCAGATCACTTTGCAGCGAGCCTTGGTGTCGCCCATCTGGACCCCGATTACGTCTCCCGGCTTCAACTGGGTCTCAAGGCCGGAGAGTTTCGCGCCGTGATGGCTTATATTCCGGGCCTGGGCTTTGTGCATGAAGGCGCGCCCGTCAGCGCCCATGCCGAATACGCGGATGGGCAACTCTACATCCAGTCGAGGCTCTAGTTTTTCGGACATTAGGGGATGCACGCGCTCCAGCAAACCGCATAGCATTTAACCATAAATGGGAAGGTGTTTGAGCGCTTACGTTACCGACGGGTATTCCGTCCATGGTTCGTCAACCGCAAAAGAAATCATCTTGCGACGGCCAACTCGTGGAAGGAGACGATCTCAATCCCGTGCGCCGCCAGCAGATCGCGCGTCGACCCAGAGGTCAGGATGCGCAGTTCCTGCTCGCGTGATTCGCGCAAACGGGTGCGAACTCCCTGCAGATCGCCATCGTTGTAGCCTGGATGACAAACCAGTTCCCAGGTTCCCTCAGGAAGACGCTCGACCATCAGGCGAAGCAACCGTTCATCCAGAGAACCGGTGGCGACAATGGCCAGGGTCCCATCCGGGGTCGCGATTCCTGCTTCCTGTACGGCTTCGCGAAACTGTTTGGCCAGGCTGCGCAAAATGCCAACCTCTGTCCATCGCCGCCATAGGCTGGGGGACGCAGCCAGTTGCGAGCCCTGGATCCGCTCGAATGGATTCCGTATCGCTGTCACGCCGCAGCTCGCCGCCGCCCGCAACAGCGGACGAAGCACGCGCGGGAAAAGATGGGTGTGCTTGTGCGAGTCGACGTGAGTAACCGGTATGCCGGCCGCCTGCAGCTTGCGGATCTGGGCCTCGGCCTCGGCCTCGATTTCATTTTCCGCCAGACGGCCCAGCAAGGCGCGCGCGCCAAAGCTGGCGATTCCCTCGCGGAAATGCGGGCTGTCGGAACGGTTGCCGCCTCGATCCAACAGACTGCGGACTTCTGTCTGGTCGAGCAGTGGAGAGCCATCCACCAGGACGATGTGACAGCCCACGCCCAGTCGAGGTCGGGACCGCGCCAGACCCACTGCGTCTTCAAACGCCTGGCCGTTGGCCATCAATGTGGCCGAAGTCACGACCCCGTGCTCGTGGGCTTCCACGATGGCTCGATTCACCCCGGCGGTTAGACCGAAATCGTCGGCATTGATGATCAGGCGGCGCACCGCGCCAGTCTAGCAGGGGCTCGGCGAATGACGCTCCTCGCAGCTTCGTCGAATGGATGGAGGCCGGGCGTCCCGCCCGTCCAGCCGGGCGGGGACGCTCGGCCTCCACAATCATGCGAGGCATCTCGCCGACTATTTCTTTGCGGCCCTGACTTTTGCCCAGCGGGCTTTTTGGGCGCGGCGGATTGCGGCCCGCCCCTTGGCGCTCAGGGGGCGGCGTTTCCTCTTCTGTGCCGGCGCGGCCTTGCTGCCGTGGTTGGTGTAGACTCCGGCAAACGCGGCCAGCGCCGCGTTCAATCCCGATAACTGCTGCTGTACCCGGTCGCGTTCTTTCTTCAGCTGACCGACAATACTGGACAGGTTCTCCATTCTCTAGATTCCCCCTGCCGCCGATTGTAACAGTGTGAAGGGGAGTTTCTTTGATGGAGGACGGGCGTCCGCCCGTCCACAATTCAGAGAGGTGTTTGGCTAGCGCTGGCTGGAAGCGCGAACCACCAGCTTGGACGGCATCAACACGGCCTTGGGAGCTGCCTTGGATTCGCGCTTGAGAATGCTGAGCGCCAGCTTGGCTGCGCTGATTCCCAGGCCATTGCTGTCCTGATCAATGCTGGTCAGAGGCACCCGCAGCAGGTCATCGTAGTGCACATTGCCGCAACCCACGACGGCAACATCCTTGGGAATTTGCAGCCCGGCATCCAGAATCGCGCGCAGCGCGCCCATCGCAATCGGATCGTTACAGCAAAACACTCCGTCCGGTCTGGGATCGAGTCGCAGCAACTGGTTCATGCTGTTGTAACCGGTGGCGTCGCCCGCGTCATCCCCGTGGCCATATTTCACCACGTACTCCGGAGACAGTCCCATGCCCTTTTTGGACAGCGCGATCGAATAGCCGGTTTGCCGGTCGAGAGCGGTGCTCACATCCGAACCACCGATATGTGCAATGGTCTTGCATCCGATTTCGATCAGGTGGTGGGTGGCGATCATTCCGGCATTCACGTCGTCAATGCCCACGAAGTTCGCATTGATTCCGGGAATCTTCCGGTCCAGCAGGACAAACGGAATTCCCTGTTCCTGCATCCGGCGCAGGCTTTCCACACTCGACTGCGTGGACGCCAGGATAAGAGCGTCCACCCGGCGCGCCAGCATCTGGTCGATCTCTCGCTGCTCCATGGCGGGGTCGTCTTCCGACGAAGAAATGATCAGGCTGTAGTCTTGAGCTCTGAGCCTGGCTGAAATTCCTTTTGCCACCTGGGCAAAGAAGGGATGCACCAGGTCAGGCACGATCAACCCGATTAGATTGGTGCGGCCGGTGACCAGCGTTCGCGCCGCCGGATTAGGCTGGTAATTGACTTCTTTCATCCGCTGCAGCACCCGTTTCCGGGTGGCCGCGCCGATGTCAGAATGGTTCCGTAAGACTTTGGAAACCGTGACCACCGACACGCCCAAGTCGCGGGCGATATCTTTCATTGTGGTTGCCATGACTTGATTATCACACGTTACATCGAGAATGACGCCCGCCCGCACACCCGAAGCTCGCCCCATGCGCGGCCCATGCGACTGAGGACACTACTTCACCGGCGACGCTTCGTACAGCACGCTCGCATGCGCTGGCAAGGTCACCGTGATCGAATCCGCCGGGCCCATGTCCTTCCGCTCCCACAGGTCCCGCAGTTTATATTTCGGATTCGTGAGACCCAGATCTCTCCACCCGTACTGAAGCGTCTGGCTGGACTCGGTAAGGTTAAACAGCGCCAGGTAGTGGCCGTCGACTGTGGCTGATTGTGCCACCCACACCACCGTTTTGTCGGTCGAGACCACGGGATGATTCCCGGTTGAATGCTGGTCAACCGCGATGACCTCGGGATTGGTCAGCAGCGAGGTTGTCCATGCATCGGCCCGGGGCAGCTCGCCGCCGACCATCAGGGGCGAGGGGAAGATGCACCACAACGTAACGAACGTTCGCTGCTCGTCGTGCGTGAGCCGGGTATAGCGCGGCTGCCCCCATCCCGGTGCCGGCCCCAGATATCCCAACGGCAGCATGTCGGCATCCGGCCAATGTCCGGGCTGGGCTTTTCCCGCCCATTTTGCCACGTTCGCGAACTGATCTCCCAATCCCTGGGGATACTCGACCGTGCTGTGCCATAGGTCCCAGATATCATTCGAAATCCGCCACATCTGGGCATACTTCCGCATCTCGTCCGCTTTCTCCAGCGGAGCCGGTCCCGGCGAAAGGCTCAGAACAATCGGCCGCCCGGTTTTCGCCAGCGCCGCGCTCAACATTTGTATCTCATCGGCTTTATACGGACGGCTGCTGATGCAGTCCACCTTGATCAAATCAACTTCCCAACTGGCATAAAGTTTCGCAATCGAATCGTAATAGGCCTGCGCCCCCGCTTTCGTTCCCTCAACCCCATAGTTGTCGAAGTTCCACGGACAGGTGTCCGACGAGTTGCCGGCGTCCGTGGCATGGAAAGACGACCCCGCGATCGGCAGGTTCTTCTCCACCGCCAGCCGCGGAATGCCGCGAAGAATATGAATGCCAAATTTCAAGCCAAGCGAGTGGACGTAGTCCGCCAGAGGCTTGAAGCCGGCATCATTCGCCGCCGAAGGAAAGCGGTTCACCGCCGGCGTGTAGCGGCCGAAGCCGTCCATGCTGTAGAGCGCAGTCTTGGAGTTTCCCTCCGGCAGGGGATTGGTGACGAACCACTCCATGTCCACCACGACGTATTGCCAGCCAAACGGCTTCAGGTGTTCGGCCAGCCATTGCGCGTTGGCTTTGACGTCTGCTTCTTTGACCGTGGTGCCGTAACCGTCCCAGCTGTTCCACCCCATGGGCGGGGTCGCGGCCAACCTGGTCGCTTCGCTTTGAGGAGCCGGCGCGGCGGCCGGAGGCGCATCTGCCGTTCCGCCCAGGCCCGTTGCCCACAGAACGAATACGAGACTGAACCGCAAACCGCGCCTCTTCAGTGACTGGTCAACCCATCGCATCATTTATGTCCTTTACTTTACCGCTGAACTATACGACGCGACTGAGTGCCGTTCAAGCCATGCCGGCATGCAGTCCGTCGCAAACCCGCGCCCGGCGGACTTCCACACTTGCATTGTCCCCGGGCACCGGAGGCGCCATCCCGGGAGGGATTTCTTGGTAAGATTGTCTGGCCCCTCAGGCGACAGCCTTCTTGCGGTTTTCGAGAGCGGGCGGTTAGCTCAGCTGGTTAGAGCGCCTGCCTTACAAGCAGGAGGTCGCAGGTTCGAACCCTGCACTGCCCACCATATAAATCAATTACTTACCAAGTTTACTATTTGGTAACTGTGCCGTAAAATGTGCCATAGCTTCCACGTTCTGGATCGTGGTTGCTGTTTGTCCCGTTCAAGACGCGTCTCACCTGCTCTAGTTCGGGATGTTGATACTTCATCGCTGTTGTCGGACTTCCGTGCCCCATCGTGCGCATGACGACCGCAAGATTGCCGGTACCCTGCAGCACTCTGGTTCCATAGTCGTGACGTCCACAGTACAGGACCAGTTTTTCCGGAAGTTCGGCCTCACGTCTGGCGTCCCGGAATTTCTTGTCCACGGTTGTCAGATGTCCCGAAGCTGAGAAGGCCGGGAAGATCCAGCCCTCGCGCCGTTCCCCGCAGCGACCCCTCAGCAAATCCAGAACGCGATCACTGAGTGGAACGAACCTCCGGCCGTTTTCGGTTTTGCTATCGGGAATGAAAAACACGCGGTTGTTCCAATCCACGTCCTCGATGCGCGCACAAAAGAGCTCTTTCTTGTTGCGCATCCCGGTATCCCGGACGAGAACAACCACGTCGCGGAAAGTGGCGTGCATTTTGGGAGTCCACTTACCGCTCTTTAGCAAACGGTCGGCAGCAGCCAACAGCTTGCGCTCCGCCTCTTGATCCAGCCTGAGAGTGCGGCCGAGTTCTTTCATCAACTTCAGTTTTGGGGGCTTCGCAATCAACCCCCATTCTTCTGCCTTGTGCAGCATCCGGCGTAGGGTCTTCAGGGCACAGTTGATGTTATACGGGCCGCCAGGGAAGGCCAGCGCGTCCACGTCTTCTGCAGTGATGCGATCCATCTTCATGCTCGCAATGCCTGTCTGCTCCAAGAGACGCCATCCGTTCCGGAGATAGCTCTTGGACTTCGCCGCAAGCTTCGCATTGTCAACATAAGACATGAATCGCACAACGAACACCGACAGCACCGGAGCTCTTTTGCTAGTTTGTGTTTTGCCTTCAGCAACTGCTGCCAAAAGCTTTGCTGCCCTCTGAGAAGCGGCAGTTTTGCGGGTTTCTTTGGTTGATCCGCGAAAACGTTCCCCGCGGATCGTGAAGTCATACCACCAATAAGGGTGGCCAGCTCTCTTAAAAAGATCCACGCTTGGTCTCCACGAGCGCTCGCACGGAAGATGTCCGCGTGTTTCTGCGGATGTATTCCCGCAGATGTTCCTGATGGTATCGCACTCCTCCCTCTTCTTTCACGTAATCGGGCCCTCGGCCTTCACAGCGCCAGCGCTCGAGTGTCGATGATGGTCGACCTAGGAGTGCAGCGGCTTCCTTGGTGGTTAACATCTTGAACTGCATTCTTGCCGGTTGTGGCGGATCTGCTGCCGCGATCGATGGTCTTTGTTGATCTCTGATCACGGGCTGGGTCGAAGACTGGCTGGACATGCATGAACTCCGAGATTGAAATCCGGCAGTGAGCTTCCAATCGGCTCCTAGTCGAACGGGCTGATCAGGCAAGCAACGCTGGCGTTGCTACTTTGCCGAGTCATTCGGCTCTAGGCTCGGGGCCTGGCTAGCTGAAGAGAATTGAGCGGGAACGGCTGCATCAACGTAAGGTTCGAAATCCAGTGTGTTGGTGGTAGGGGACGGACTGGCGACCTCCTGCTGGGTTGACATTGCATCCTCGTCAGATACGTCACGGAATTTCTTTTTCGTGGGGGGGCCCATCAAACTCGGCGAATTCCGTTGAGACAACGTACGCCACACGCATATTTTTCCAAGCCTTTAGCATCGCGGGCAGAAAACTACTCGCTGCTCATCGATTTCTCGTTTTTTCATTCGCCCGCCATGCGCACCGCCTGCCGGGTGCTGCCTAGGCTGAGCGTACGTGCAATCGAGTTTGGTTTCTTTCAAATTCCCGTCAGAAATGTCGGAGTCTACCGAAATCCCACAGCTGCCGCGTCACGGCCACGGGCGGCGAACACCTGAAGAAACGTGTCTACCGAACTGCACGTTCCGTTGGAGAACTTAGAGGTTCTCCAGCTCAGCGGCTTCATGATCTTTGGATCGAATACCCTCTGCGCGTAGCCTCGGGCACAAGAACGGTGTCCCAGCCTAAGACAATTCACACTTTTCGGTGGAATTCGATATTTCCATTAGTTTCCGAGAGAATGTGAAGGTTCTTTCCCGCTACATTCGCCAGCGGACGAAGAACGCCAACAAGGGCGGTTTGGGAGCACGCTGACCTCTCAGGGCGGTTCGAGTACGAACAATAGCGAAAACCACTGCACCTACGGTCCCGAAATCTGCAAAGAAGATCGCGAACCAGTCGTCCTACCCCGCGAGCGCGACCTTCCGCGCCGGCCGCTCCCAAACTCGCCCAATATGGATACGGAAACGACAGCGAGAGATTGGGCCAGGATCTTCCGAGAACTTAAGGCCCAGAAGTTTGTTCGGCAGCACCGGCTCCTGATAGGCAAAGGCCGCGAAAAGTTCTCGTTTCTCGTGCTGACGAAGGCGGGCAGGCGTGTCCTCGAGAAGTTGCGCCGGCAGCCATCGCCGCAAACGTTTTACGCAAGACCTGTGAAGCCGCAGGAAGCGCGCACGACGCAGCCATCTACCGCATGTACCAAGCCGAAGGCCCAACCTGATCGCGAAGCGACGCTTCGCCCCGACGCGTCGTTCTCGACTATGAACAGAAGAAAGTCTACAGTCCGCTCGGCAAAGCTCGCGCATTGCCGCCGATTGAGTTCGCAAAGGCCAAGCCGAAGTCTGAAAGTAGTCGAGGAGGATTCCGCTGGCCCGATCTCCGAATCGAGTATGAAACGGCGGAAGGCGATCTTGCCAAAGTCGACCCAGGACTCGCGACCGAACACGATCGCGGTGCGCACGCCGTCAATACAACCTCGTTTTGGGCCAGGAGCGGGGCTGGAATGGGGAGCGTTTCATAAAAAATCGATTCGCAAAGGCCAGTGTGTGTGGCCCGTTGGCCGCCACAAATCCGCTTCGTTCCTATCGCCACGTCGGGGGTCGCTCCCGCCCTTGGGGAAGTGCTGTTTGGCGATACGAATTCCATGATGAAGAACCATTATGGATCAGGGTCAGAAAGCGTCTTGAAATCAAGGAGAGAGGAACCCATGCCATCGTCATTCATTCCTATTCAGATGCGAACAAGCCCTGGAGCCCATTTGAGGAGCAGGTTGCGATCTTGGAGGTTGAAGGCGGACTCAGTCGCGCCGAGGCCGTGCGCAGCGTGAAACAAACAAAGCGAGATTAATCGTAGCGATCACTGCCCCGCGCGATTAGATCCGTTTAGGGAAGGTGGGAAGAACGATCCCAGTGGTTTCTTGTTCCCCGGATTCCCACACTAGAGTGGCAAAACAATCCAAAACAACGCACAAAGGCCCGGAAATAGAGGAGAAATTGTTGTTCCCTAGGCTACGGGAACTTCCGGGAACAAGAACTTCATCATTCTTGCTCCCGCCCACAAAGATCGAAGTGGGCCAGCGGAATCGGCACACTAACTAATACAATGGAAGCTATCAGCGCCGAAGTACTATGCCGAAAAATCGCTCTTCTGACGGTGGGTCTGCAATGCAAGCTGGTGCCGACTACCAGAACCGCGTTGCCGCGTGGTTAGCCATCAAAATCCCGGCAGGGCGAGAGGGTAGACG
Source organism: Terriglobia bacterium (assembly GCA_963816025.1). GTDB lineage: Bacteria > Acidobacteriota > Terriglobia > Terriglobales > Acidobacteriaceae > JAIQFF01. The sequence goes on along the minus strand of CAWFJA010000022.1, from coordinate 135,138 downwards.
AAAGTAGGGACGCCGCAGGGGTGTTTTCGCTGATAGCTCTCGGCGTCCCCCGGGGCCGCGCCATGAACGGGCGTCGGCTATATTTGCCGGAACGAAAAAGGCTGGCGGCTGCCAAGTTCTCACCGCTGGCCGCAAGTCCAGGCTGCGCCGTTCTCGCGCAGCACGTTCGAAGATCGTTTTTGAAACTACTTGCGTGATCACCCTCACTGGGAATGGTGTCCACGATCACGGACGCAGAGGTGTTTCTTAAGTAGATAGTGGGGCAGTCGCCTCTCCGAAGAGCAGTTCCCACATCGGGATATACCATCCCCTGAGAAGAAGCGACCATTCGGGAAGTTTCTTGAATCTATTGCAGTCTCAAGTTTTCTTCCCCACTGAGGGGTCACCGAAACCGAAAACAACCTGCCCGCGCGCAATCGCTGCGTGCCCGGCCTTGCAGAGCTACCGATGAGTTCGGAAGAGTATGAACTGGCGACGCTTCTAGCCCGCTGTATCTTGGGAATGCTTTCCTCTGCCAAGCGGCGAAATATGGCACCGCCCTTGGAATTGGTCGTGACCGGTGCCGACGACGAACTCGTCACTCGGTGCTCATGCCAGCAAGACACAAAAGGTGACATTGAGGTGTGCGCTCTGCCAGGTACGACAAAATTAAGCGCGCGATTCCCGCTAACGGCAACTGTGACCGATGCGAATGGGGAGACTCTTGAACAGACCATCACACGCAAACCATACGATGCGCAGTAAAGGAAAAAAGCCTAAAACGCCCCCTACGTTGCGCAGCAGCCGCGATTCCCGCATGCCACCTCCTCCTGCCGGGAAGGGATATGATTCGCGGCGCTTTGGCAGCACTGACGATCGAACAACAAAGACAGGCGCAACCTATCAAATACTTGCAGAAATTGCCGTTCAGTCAACGCGCATCGAAGAGGCCCTGGAAACCACTAATCTTATAGCTTGCACACAAAGTGTTCGCCGCTTACGAAGACCGCTTGAGGTTGTACGAGAAGCGCCGCCGACCGTGTATACCCGACACAACCGAGATGACGAAATAACACAGACGATATGGTTGTTCTGGTCCTTAACTTACTGAGCCGACGAATTGCGGTTTGACAGGGCCGCCCCGTGCGGAATGCGACGAGTTCTCGAAGTTCGCAGAAACCTGCGAAAAAAGTTATCTATCGGTTCGCGCAAAGTGGCGTGCGGCAAACGACGCACTCAAGAATTCCCCATTTTCTCCAAGGCAGGTCGATTGCGAATGATCAGAGTGGAACCTTTCAATTGCACCAATTGCCTCTTCTTGAAATCAGAGAACAAGCGGCTGACCGTCTCGCGCGTGGTGCCAATCATTTCTGCGATTTCTTGTTGCGTGAGCGTCAATTTCAGATGCTCCGGTTCGGTCGCGTTCCCTGCATTGGAGGACCAGGAGAGTAGCAGCTTTGCGAACTTCTCGGAAGGTGAACTCGTCAAACCTAAAGTGCGGATTTCCTCGTATGCAGTGTAGTAGTTGCGGCTGAGTTGCTCTGCAACTCGCAATGCTACCTCTCCGTATTCGCGCAGGAATTGCAGTAGCGCGTCGCGGGCGATGAAATTGGCCTGGCCCGGCTCCATCATCTCGGCTGTTACCTCGTAAGGCCGATTCGAGATGGTCGCGTTCAGACCCAATACATCTCCAGCCCCAGAAATCTTGGTGATAACGGTCTTGCCATCCCTCGAAGCGGTGAAGAGTTTTGTCTTTCCCGCACAGAGCACGAACACCCCACGCGGCTGTTGGCCCTCCATAAATAGCATCGTCGATTTCGGATACACCGCAGTGGACCTAATTTCATTCAGTCTTTGTACCGCAGGCAGAGGTAAATTACAGAACAAGTGCTCCTCGCGCATGGGGCAGAGGAGGCAGTTGTCGATGATATTTAAGCCGTAAGGGGCAAGCATTCGGCACCGTCTTGTTGAGCGTATTGTAGCACTCGATGTGTGATTGGCATCACGAACAGCTGTGACCCCGACCACCGCTTTGACGGGTGCGCTGGCACAGAATCATCCGGAAAGATGGCTGCGGTCACCGTGGCATTTCCATCCTCACTATTAGTTGGCAGAGCAATCGCGACTCTTGGACAACGCAAGCAGGACCGGAGTACTGAATGGAAAATGAACATAAGTACCGGGTTGTGGCTTGGTGGACGTCCGGACAGACGGGTATCGCCAAGTCTGATTCAACCCCTAATGCAATTCATTTCACTGCGCCGGCGCAGTTCGGCGGTCTCGAAGGCAGGTGGACGCCCGAAGACTTATTGATGACTGCGCTCGCGAGTTGCTTTACGACGACGTTTCACGCAGTTGCGAGGTCCTCGAAATTCGAATACACGGACTTGGCAGTAGAAGCGCAGGGAACCGTCAGGAAAACGGACACGGGCTATTGCTTTAGCGAGATTGTCATCCGTCCCATCCTGACGATTCCTGATGAAGAGCAACGGGAGCGGGCGATGAGTCTCTTGCATAAAGCCCAGGCGCTATGCCTGGTCTCGCGTGCACTAGCAACAGCGAAGACCTTCGAAGCGCGGGTCGAGATGAAGGCCCGAACTGTTTGTCCGAAGACCTAGCGCTCTCGTGAATGGAACATGTGCAGTCCGATAGCCGAGCGGATTTGTTTAGCACCAGCGGGAAAGTGGAAGATGCATCAGCTGTTGCCGGAGAACCCATGTCTCCCACGAACACTAGGGTAAGGTTGAAATCGCGTCGCTGTGACGACGAACTGCGCGGCGAAATGGGCACATTTCTGGTCCAACTCGGCGCGCTATCACCACGGCCCCGGAAGTCCAACCTACTTAACGGTCAAAGTAACCGCGGTCGTGTGCGTCACCGACCCCGATGCAGAGATCGTGACAGTGTAGACTCCAGCCGGCGTACCGGCACTACCGCTAACACCCCGGAAGGACGAGTTGCCACCTCCGCAGGCGGCCAGAAGGATTAGGACCGCAAATAACACGCACTCGAACAGGAAGCACGATAACCTTTGCTTGTGCTTGCGTGAGGTAAGACCTGCTCCGAGCACCAGAAGCCCGCCAACCGGCAGCCACATGGCGTAGAAAACACCCCGTGATCGTGGTGCTACTGACCCTTGTGCTGCGGCCGTGGTGCGGATCGTCAGCCTAGAGGTGCCTGAACCCGTCACCGAGCCCGGGGTGAACGCGCACGTCGCTGGCGGAGTCACGGCGGGGACGATACTGCTACAGGACAAACTCAACGTGCCGTCGAAACCGCTCATGGCCGTGATGGTAATGGTGGACGTAGCCGATCCCCCAGCGGCAATGGTTGCAGGCGAAAGCGCCGAACCTGTGATCCTGAAATCGGGCGACGCAATGTAGGTATAGCCGTTGGACAGAGAGCCGCGTTGGGCATCGCCGTTGGTGACCACGACGTTCACTGACCCAGCTGCGTGGGCTGGAGTAGTCGCTGTGATCGATGTACCGCTGCCCACAACCACATTGCTCGCAGCTGTTCCCGCCAGACTTACCGTCGCTCCCGGCTGGAACCCCGTTCCCGTGATCGTCACTGCGGTTCCACCACTGGCTGGTCCCGAACTCGGCCCGATCCCCGTCACCGTAGGTGCTGGATTCGACGACACCTGCCCGCTCGCCCGGAACGTCGCCATCTGCATCACCCAGGCCGCCGAACTCCTCATCCCCGCTGTCGCGTTGTAGCTCCCCGTGCTGGTCACCCCCTGGTCTTCCGCGATATCCCCAAAGTTCGTAATCACCCAGTCTGTGAATCCGCTCCCAGCCGCGTTGTAGATGTCAAACGTCATCCCTGCCCCAAACACCAGTTCGTTGGCCGACGTAGTCGTCGCCGATCCACTGTTCCCGGTCAGTCCAGTTCCGGATGCCCCCGCCGTCACGTCCAGCGGATTCGTTTTGTCCGCCCCGCTGTATTCCAGTACCCGCACATCTGGATACGCTGCGGCTTGGTTGAACGTCACGGTCACCGTGTTGCTCCCCCCGGCGATGTTCTTGGCATAGTAGATGGATTGGCTCAAAGCCGTTCCCGTCGTCGGCCCCAGCGCCCGTGTGTAAGTGTTCCCTTGGCTGTCGACGATCGAGCTCACCGATGACGCAGTGTCATTCCAACCCACCACCACTACATTGAGGTTCCCTGCCGTCTGCGCTGCCGGATAGGTCACCGCCACCGACGAAGCCGAGGGGCTCGAGGTCGTGTAGTTCAACTGCACAAAATCCACCGTTCCGCTCGACGACGATGTGTAAGTGTATCCGCCGTTCAACGTGCTGCTCTGACCGTCGCTGTTGGCGACTACCACGTCCACTGTCCCTGCCGTGTGCGCAGGAGTCGTCGCCGTGATGGTCCCACTGCCCGCCACCGTCACATTGGTAGCCGTATTTCCCCCAAACTTCACTTTTGCTCCCGAGAGGAAGTTCGTACCTGTGATGGTCACCGCCGTCCCGCCACCGGCAGCCCCGGACGTGGGAGAGATGGCGTTCACCGTAGGCGCGGGATTCGATGCCGCCAGTAGCCCATACACCACCAACTGATTTGAGAATGTCGCTTGGTAAACCTTGCCATTGGCGATGGTTGGTGGAGAAAACTTGGCATAGTTCCCTAAATCATCGCGGGCCGCGTTTTGCCTGCTGTCCCAAAGCTCGTTCGTGAGGTCGGTAGCATCGAACGCCCGGAGAATGCCAGCTACTGTGTGTCGGTTTGCATCTGCAGAGAGCGCACCCGAGCCCCAGACTATACCGGTCCCGGCATGGTTGCCATTTGCGGAAAGCGACAAGGGAACGCTGTTGGAATATCCCAGCGCTTCGAGGATGGTACCTTGCGAGGCTGGTGTGGTCTGAAATACGCCGTTTACGAACTGGTAAGCTTTCAAAAAGTCGTTTCCACCCCAGATATAAATGACAGGACCGTGGTTCGGACTGTTCCAGTAGATCGGCGCGCCCTGGAACACGGCAGCCCAGCTCTGCCCAGTCCAATCCAGCCCACTAGTTCCCTGGAAATTTTGAACATTGTTGTTGGTCGTTGCGCTGAACTGGCCCAGGTTCGTAGTATCCATGACTCTCACAACTCCGTCTTTTCCCGAGCCCACGATCAGATTGGTCCCAGGTAGAGCCATTGGTCCGCCCGAGCCTAAATCAAGATCGGCCGCGTCGAGATCCGCCTGGTTTGTCGGGGTGAAATAGTCCACGATGACGAGACCGGAGGCAGTGCTGATTTTCAGAATGCTGTCACCATAATCTCCTGTCGTCGGATTGAAGGTGCCATTCCCGGTCATCACGTAGATGTTGTTATCAGAGTCGGCTAAAAGTCCCTGACCTCCACCCCAAATGCCGCCGTCGGAGCCGTTAGGTGTCGTGTTGAGCACAGCCAATGGCTGAAGGGTCGATGCACTGTAGCCTAAGATCCACCCGTGCCACGGTGGTGTTTCGCAGGCGGAGCCAAAAGCAACGTACACAATGCCGTTCGCAAGCAGCAGACCCGGCCGGTTGAATTGCTGCAAAGGTTCAAATGTGACGGTACTGCCCACACTCTCAACTCCAGTGCCGGGTACCTGGGCGGTAATCTCGGTAGGTCCGCCGAATTTTTCTTTGCCTGTGACCAGTTCCAGCGCGTGGATGTTGAAGTGATAGCTACTATCAGAGGTGTTTTTTGTTTTTGCTACTACATAAATGGTGCCGCTATTGGTGTCGATCACCGGGGTGCTGGTGATGCCAACCTGCGGCGTAATATCAGCGCACGCCGGATCTACGTCGGTACTTGGCACGGGAGTGCCAAAATTGACGCGCCACAATGGCGAGGACGCAGTGGGGTCATCGGCGTCGAAGGCGTAAACAGTATTGTTCTGGGTTGCAACGTAAACCACGTTTCGGATCTGACCAGCAACTGCAAGATGCGGAACGTAGAGCGGCTGAGCATAGATCTGACCGTCTACGGCGCGCGAAAACAGCTTTCCAAAGGTGTTTACATTCACATTGGAGGTGTTGAGAACGATTTCGGTGAGGTTCTGTCCTGTCCGGCCATTGTCGTTGTGGTGGGTGGTCACCGCAACCTGGCCATTGGCAATTCCGACCGATCCGCTTACCACAAGCGCACACGCCAAGATCAGCCGCTTTATCCCGCGATTCAAACTCTTTGTGGCATTCACAAGGGGTCCCTTACCGAAGAGTAGGGGGAGGAAGGAACACAGTATAGCGACGAGCGTGGGCACGCAGATGTGACTCCCATCACGCTATACAGTGATTCTGGTCATACAAATCGTCGAGATCGCGCAATACTCTGGCGCTCATTGCGCGGAGACCGCCTTTGGTCTTTTCCCACGCAGTGACGAAAATCCCCTGTCACCTCATGATATTTCGGCTGCGGCTTGAGACTTTTGACTCTAGTCATTTCGCGGATCCACCGAGTCCTGGCCTTTTCGATTGGTAGGCTTCGAGCGAGGGTTGGCATGCAATCATCAGAGCCTTTGACCCGCCGCATCCGAACTGGTTGGTCCACGGTGTTGGCCAGAGCAGCAGCGGCTATCCTCCTGTTCGAATTTGTGTCTGGGATAGCAATCACCTTGGGCCCATTTCATCCTGCGAACGGAATGGAACTCTTGCTGCACACGATCGCAGGTGTAATCAGATCGCTCCCCTTGGTGTGGTATTGGCGCGGCATTGGGAGGACTATACCGACCAGGCGCTGTCGGATGTGTTGCTGCTGGGTTACGTCGGGATTGGTGCGCTGGCCATCTGCCTGATCTCAGGGCTCCTTGTGACATGGCAGGCCCTGCTGGGCGTTCGAAGACTTCAGCGTGGCTGCGCTACGTGCACCTGATCTCGACCTTATTGGCGCTGGCCGCCACCGTTCCCCACATTCTCATCGCGTGGTGGCGGCGACGGCAAACGGAGGCAGCAAGAGGGGCCGCGGGATGGCTGGTTGCTGGAGCGGCCGTCATCTTTGCCGGAGTCTGTCTGGTCGGCGCTTTTACATTCGCCTACTCGGGAACGAAGTACCGAAACGAGTTTCCTTCCGACTACAGCTATGCGTTTGGCAAGGACCGTCCCTTTGCGCCGAGTTTGGCGCATACCGCTACGAACGGCGCATATGATCCGCGATCGCTGGCGGGTTCGGAGACCTGCGGTGTGAGTGGATGTCATACGGAGATTTACAGCGAGTGGAAAACCAGCGCACACCGCTACGCCGCCATGGATCCGATCTTCCAGGGCATCCAGAGCGTGATGGCCAAGCAGAATGGTCCGGAATCGACCCGCTACTGCGGCGGATGTCACGATCCCATCTCGCTGTTTTCAGGAACGAAGAACATCTTCGTAGAGAAGCTGACGGGAGCGCAGGGCTACAACGAAGGCATTTCCTGCCTGGCTTGCCACTCCATTCAGAAAACGGACATCCAGGGCAACGCGAACTACACGATGTGGCAGCCGACTGAGTATCTCTGGCAATGGAGCCCGGATCACAGCCTGGGTGCGGTGGCGCGCAATTTCCTGATCCGCGCGTGGCCGTCGCAGCACAACCGCCTGAGCAAGCGCATGTACAAGAAGCCCGAATACTGTGCCGCCTGCCACAAGCAGTTCATTGACCAGGAAGTGAATCGCGTCGGCTGGGTGCAGCTGCAGAACCAGTATGACAACTGGGCTGCGAGCCACTGGAACCACAAAGGCGATGCCCGCACGACCGTCGAGTGCCGCGAGTGTCACATGCCGCTGGTCGATTCCACACGATCCCGCCGCAGGAGACTCCACCGACTACAACCGCACCGCCGGATGATCACAAACACCGCAGTCACCGCTTCCTGGCGGCGAATAACTTCGTGCCTGCGCTGCTGCACCTGGACGGCGCGGACAAGCACGTCCAATTGACGATGAACTGGCTGCAGGGCCACATCGACATTCCGGAGATTCGTAACAAGTGGGCGGAGGGGCCGGTCGTGAAGATCCGCATCGAGGCCCCGCCGAGCGTCGCACCAGGGCAGACGATCCCCATACGGGTGATTATGACTTCCAACAAAGTCGGACATGATTACCCGACCGGCCCGCTCGATATGATTCAGAGCTGGGTCGAACTGCGAGTCGAGGATGAGGATGGGCGGCTGGTTTTCACTTCCGGGCAGCGCGATCCGCGACACTTCCTTGTGCCCGGCACTTTCCTGTTCAAGGCCGAACCTGTCGACCAGTACGGCAATCTGATCGATCGGCATAACTTGTGGGAGATGGTCGGAGTGCGCTATCGCCGATCGCTGTTCCCGGGCTATTCGGATACGGTGGAGTACAACGTAGTGTGCCCGTCCGGCGGACCGAGTGTACCGGCTTCGAAGGTGCCGGGAATCGGGAGTTTTCAGTGTCCGTGGGCCGCGCGAGCGGAAAGCTGCACATTGACGCCACTCTGCACTACCGCAAGATCGACCAGTTCCTGCTCAACTACGTGATGGGGGAGAAGTCCGGTCTCACCGCACCCGTAGTGGATATTGCCGAGCGCAACGGCTACTGTCTGTGTGGCACGCAACGGGAGCTGCAGCATCATGCCGGTAGCCGCTTCTCCCGGAACGTCGTCAGGACAGGATCAAGACGGCTGCGCCGTGTTGCGTGGACGGCGTCCACCTTCGTTGTCCTGGTGCTGATCGGCGCTCTCGTCACCTGGCGGATTCGCAAGGAGAACGCGCCCGAGGAGTACACGCCGGGAGAAGCCTCCAAGGACATCACCAGTGCGCTCAGCGACCGGCCGCGCAGCTGGCGCAAGGCCCGCTTCAAACCATCAAGAACACCGTGAGTTCACGCGTAGTGGATCGGTTGGCTCGACCCGGGACGAAATCTTCCGCAGGGAGCGCCGGAGCCGCGATTCACCGATGTCACGAAAGCCGCCGGGCTTGCGTCATTCCGCCAGTTCCAAGGGGCGCGCACTTCCCAGTTGCCCGAGGATATGGGATCCGGCGTGGCGTGGGGAGACTTTGACAATGATGGATTGGATGATCTGTTCGTGGTGAGCGGCGGCGGCTCGCTGGATCTGCCGCCATCGCAACGCGCGCCGTCCGTGCTCTACCGCAATCTGGGCGATGGCCGTTTCGAGAAGGTGCAGGACTTTCCGGACCTCCGCATTCTCGGCATGGGCGCCGCATGGGGCGACTACAACAACGACGGCTGGCTGGACCTGGTCGTCACCGGCTACGACACTATCATCCTGTTTCGCAACGACCACGGCCACCTGGTCCGGGACAAGAGCTTCCCATCGCCAAAGGGTTTTTGGGCGGGCGTGTCGTGGGGCGACTACAACCGTGATGGTTATCTCGATCTCTACGTTTGCGGCTACGTAAAGTACAAGCCGGGAGAGCACAACGAGTCCGCCAACTCGACGCAGTTCGGACTCGAAGTCCCGTTCACGCTGAATCCCGCCTCCTACGAACCGGAACGGAACCTGCTGTTTCGCAACAATGGAAACGGCACGTTTACCGAAGTCGCCGAGGAGCTTGGCGTTGCCAATCCGGAAGGCCGAAGCCTGAGCGCCCTCTGGCACGACTTCGACGGCGATGGCTGGCCCGATCTCTATGTGGCCAATGACATTTCGGAGAACAAGCTCTACCTGAACCACCACGGGACCTTCGTTGACGCCGGCAAGAGTGCATGGGTCGAGGAGTACCGCGGCTCCATGGGCCTGGCAGCAGGGGACTTCGACCGCGATGGCGACGACGATCTTTTCATTTCGCACTGGATCGCGCAGGGGTTTGCGCTGTACCAGTCTCTGCTTTCTGAACAGAAAGGAATGGCGAGCGGATCGGAATTGCACTTCACCGACGTGGCCGCAATCATGGGCATTGGGCAGCCTTCGATGCAGGAAATCGGGTGGGGAGCGAGCTTCGTTGATTTCGACTCGGATGGCTGGCCTGATCTCGCCGTTGCCAACGGGAGCACCTTCGAACAAAAGGAAACGTTACCCCGTCGGCTGGCTCCCTTGGCTCTCGTTCCTGTTCTGGAACTCGCAGGGCAGTTTCTTCTACGATCTTGCGCCTTGGAATCGCTCCCTCTCGCAGCCACATGTGAGCCGCGGCCTGGCCGTCGCGGACTTCAACAACGACGGGGCGATGGATATCGCCATCGTGGACCACGAGGAAGGCGTGCGGCTGTTGCGGAACGACATCCCGCAAGGCAATTGGGCCGAGTTCAGGCTGCACAGCCGGGTTCCCGCCGACGGAGGCCGCTCTGGGATTTGGCGACGGGGCCACGCTGATCGCCTGGGTGGGCGGGGTCCCATTGCGCCGCACCGTGAGCAGCTCTTCTTACCTGTCGCAAGATAGCCATCGAGTGCACATCGGGCTGGGTGCGGCGGCCAAGATAGATCGCCTGGAGGTGCACTGGCCGCGCGGGCGAGCGGAAACCTGGACCAATCTTAGCGGCCAATAACATATGGGAAATCACGCAGGGTGAGGCGGAGGCGAGACCTTTCACGCCGGATGCTGCCGATGTCAACCAGGTCAGCGCGCCGGTCAAGCTCGACAGAGCTGGACTCGTGCAATTCTGGGAGAAGCAGCATGCCGCGATGGATGCCATGAAGCGTGAGGGGAACTTTGCCAAGGCCGCACAACTCTTCCGCGAGGCGCTCGCCATCAACCCGGACCATGAGGATTCGCACTATTATCTTGCGAATTGCCTGGCCGCTTCTGGCGACATTCCCTCCGCGATCGTGGAACTCGAGGCCCTCGCTCGAATCAACCCTCAGAATCATCGCGCGTTTCAACGCAAGGGGGAGCTTTTGGCCGCTGCTGCATCTTCGAGGAGCCAACTTGAGCTGGCGCGTCAGTCCCTGGAAGCCGCGCTCCGCCTGAATTCGGAGGAAACCGGGACGCTGATCCTGCTGGGTCAAGTGGCGCTCGCACAGGGAGAATTTGCGGTGGCGGAACAGCACTTCGCCCACGCTTGCCAAGCCAATCCCCGCGCGGCGAACGTATGGTTTTTGCTTGGTTATGTTGCCTGGAAGCGGCAGGACTTGCGGCAAGCCGCGGCCATGCTGGCCGCGGCGCAAAAAGCACGAGGCCGTGACTGGAAGCCGGCGGGATCGGCGCTCGAAGGCGATGTGCAGCACCGCATGTTCAGCGAGTCCGGTTTCCTGAATGTGTTCGAACAGCAATGGAACGGATCTCCTGAGCTCACCCGCGCCTACGGTCCGTTGGACGCCTACCTTCGTCGCCTCCGGTAGCTGGCGGAGCCTCGATAGAGGACTTCCAAAGCTATGTTGTTTATCTCCCGCAACGTGGAGCCCCGTGACAAAAGTCATCGTAATGTTCCCCTGCCTCCAATAGCTTGGATGAGGTAGCGCTGACGGGTCGGAGATCAGGTGTCTGCATTGGCAACACGCGCCGAAGGGCAAGCCGGCCAGCCGCTCACGCTGGTGGAAATCTTAAAGATTACGCGCACCAGGGAAAATCGTCTCTTCCGCGCACGTCTCGCTGGCTCAGTCGGGACACCCAGTTGAAGCGGAACAACTACGTGGAATTACAGGTCTGATGCCGCTCCAATGTTGAACTCGAGGGCTGGAACCGCCACTCCATACCCATCGGGGGAATTATCTAGAGTGGAAAATGCATAGAACTCATAGTGTCTAAATGCAACAGGTTGCGGCTAATCGGTGAGCAAAGGTGGGCCGCAAAAGGAGGATGGTGCGATCCACGCAAGATCAAGAATCACAACTAAACGTACCATTGACTCACAATACCTATTATCGAACGTCGAAATTGTGCATCGATAGGCCACTAGGTTCTAATTGTTTGTGTGCAAGACCGGTACGCGCTCTCCACGGTTGGCGAGTTGCCGTAGTTCGTGTCCGGTGTAGACCTGGCGTGGACGGGCGATCTTCTGTTCAGGATCGGTCAGCATTTCCTGCCATTGGGCCAGCCACCCCGCTGTGCGCGGTATGGCGAACAACACCGTAAACATCTCCGGCTTGAAGCCCATGGCCTGGTAAATGATCCCCGAGTAGAAGTCCACGTTGGGATACAGCTTGCGTGTAACAAAGTACTCATCGTCGAGGGCAATTCGCTCCAATTCCAGCGCGATATCGAGTTTCGGGTTCGGACCCGTGACCTCGAATACTTGCTCCGCCGTCGACTTGATGATCTGCGCACGGGGATCGTAATTCTTGTATATGCGATGGCCAAAACCCATCAGCTTGCCGTGCCCTTCTTTTATCTTCTTGACGTAGGTGTGGACATTTTCCTTGGAGCCGATTTCGTCGAGCATCTCAAGCACCGCCTCATTGGCTCCTCCATGCAGCGGTCCGGCCAAAGCGGCGGCCGCGGCCGCCGTTGCCAGGTATGGATCGGTGTGGGCGCTGCCCACCGACCGCATGGCATTGGCGCTGCAGTTCTGCTCGTGGTCAGCATGCAGGATGAACAGAATGTCCAAGGCGCGGGCCAGGACAGGATTCGCCACATATTTCGGCTCGACCATCTTCCACAGCATATTCATGAAATTCTCCGGATAACTGAGATCGTTGTCCGGGTAAACGTAAGGAAACCCAAGACCGTGCCGGTATGACATGGCCGCGATGGACGGCATCTTGCCAATTAGCCGCTTAATCTGCAGCAACCGGTTGGCGGGATCGTGAATCTCTCTTGCCTCGGGGTACACGGTCGATAAGGCGGCTACCGTACTGACCAGCATAGCCATGGGGTGGGCATCGTAGTGAAATCCTTCCGTGAACTTCTTTGTAGTTTCATGCAACATGGTGTGATGCGTGATCTCAGTCACCCAGTTTTTCAACTCGTCTGAGGTGGGTAGATCGCCGAACAGAAGCAAATATGCAACCTCGAGAAAACTGCATTTTTCGGCTAGGACCTCGATGGGATAACCGCGGTAGCGCAGAATGCCGCGTTCGCCGTCGATAAAGGTAATGCCGCTGCGGCAAGATGCAGTATTCATGAAGCCCGGGTCATAAGTCATCAACCCAAAGTCGTCAGGGTCGGTCTTGACCCTTCTCAGGTCCATCGCCCGGATCGTCCCGTCTTGAATCGGCAAATCATATTTTATGGCAGTACGATTATCGATAATGGTAAGAGTATTCGACGGCGCCATGGCAATCCTTCCTTGGTCGATGCCTTCTGGATCAATGGTCTTGGCCGAGTTGAACACAATGTCGAATTGCCTCATCAGCATAAAGACTCACTCAGTTGCAATCTGCCAGCGTTTGCCAACCTTTGCCAAGGTCAGGGTCGTACTGGTCGGCGCAGCATGATAGAAATTAGCGCCGTATTTTTCGATCAAGGCCCCGCGCTCCCAGGTATTGAAGCTCTTGACCAGCGGTCCGGACGCATCAAAAATCTCGCCTAACTGATTAGGCTCCCACTTCCAGGTGAGGTCCACGATCGCACGGCTCGGATTGATCATAGTGATGTGTGAGATCTCGATCAGTTTGCGGTTGGCAATTGGCACAGCATAGCTCTCCGTACCGTCCCCTTCTTTCGTCTTGCTTACGTCAGCGATGGCCTGCAATTGCCTCTCACCCTCGGGAGTAAGCGTCACCGGAGTAGTCCGACCCTGGTACCGCCCCAATTTCAGCAAGCCGGCCTTCTCCAGCAGACGGTAATTTGGGTCGTGCGGCTTCACATCCACACTCGCGGTCACTCTCCCGACGTGAAAATGAATCATGGCCGCCCTCTGAGCCTCTATAGCAGTGACCACCGTCGCAGCCTCATGTGGGGTGAGAACTTGACGACTCTGCCAGAGAAAATATCCAGTTACCCCAACCATCGCCAGGATGAGGGCGACGATCAGCAATAACGGGATAGAAGAAGCTTCTCGTTCTTCCATTTCGAGTTCCTGTTCAAACATTTGAAACCACCGCCCTTCTTTTAAAGTTTTGTTCTCGAATAGTAATCACCGCCTGCGATACACAACCAGTTCCGGGTGTTCCTGGCGGAGTGTCTCCGCGACATGGCAACCCCAACAGACGGGCTTATAGGTTGAAAATAACTCCGGAAGCTGCTCGGGTTGGAAGTGCTTCCACTCCACCGTCTTGCCATCAGGCCCCATAAGGGCGGGGGCAGGATCGAAATGCTGGAGCGGTCCAAAGGACTTGTGGCAATCCACACACCGTTGCCCTTCATACCAGTTGGAGACGATGTTCCATACCAGGCAGTTTTCCGGATCAGTCTCAATCTGTTGCAGACACTCCTGACCGCAGTCACGGCGCTCTGGCCAACCCGAACATTGGTTCACCCGAAGATCGAATTCACCGGCAAAAGCCCAAGCGGCTGCTTTCTTAGCAGCCACATCCACAGCTTCTTTCGTGAGGGTCTCCGGGCAGGTGATGAGGCGCTTGCCACGATACGAAAGGTAGGTTTGGACGCCAGGGATGGCGCGAAAAAGAATCAGGCCAAACACCACAGCCATGAGGGCAATAGCAAGAAGAGCTAGTATTGTCATAAATACCTCCTCGGGAACCCGAGTTCAGGCCAAATACGTTCCCGGACTTACCTGCAACAATAGTGCGCGGTTGGGAGGATGTGCTGCGGTGCTCTTCATCACGGAGAGGTGTGATTGGACTCACCCGCGGCGGCCCGGCCGGAAAGCTTGGCTTGAATGGCAGTTTCGTACTGGGCAATCGCACCGTCATTTATCACATCTGTGCCAAGCCCTTCTTCGAAGCAATCGGAGAGCAGGACAATCGCAACCGGCGATGGCGACAACCATACTCCATCAAGATCAAACTCATGGGTTTCGACTACGTGTCTGCCCATCGCGGGCATCAGTACCTGGCCGCGGAAACCGAGAAACTGGACTACTTTTCAGGCAACCTGGGATTCGATCGCAGCTCCTTTCCTGGGCGCGTCTACCGTTCGAAAGACGGCCGGACCAAGACGGCCCGATACTTCGTGGACAAGCTTCCGCTCTTCCTCTCGGGCGCGCCTAGCGCGGCGCATGCTGTGGTCTGTTTTTGCCACATCGACGGGGAGGTCACAAAGCCATCGGGCTTCGACACTTACTTGCTGCTGTACAGAGATCCGTCGCTCGGCTGGACTCGTTCCGGGTGGTGTACGTCGCAGCGGATGAGTCCATGTTTGCGAGGGCGGAGAGGATTTTGTCGTCCCTGTGCGGGTGTTTCGGCACGGGTCCGAACGGCATCCCCATCGATCCGGAAATCCCGCGACGGCTGGATCATTTTCACGATCGTGACCTGTCAGAGCGACGGCAGACGGCCTCGTTCGACAAGCGCCAGCTGGACCAACTCAGCGGTGAGTTAAGGGAGTTCCGAAGGTCGAAGTACGAAGCTCTGTATCGCCATGGGCAGCGGCAGGGCGAGGCGGCTGTTCTCAACGCAATGGGCCTCGGAGGACGACTGTCGGGCTCGCTCGCTACCTATCTGCTGACTACGGAACATAGGCTCTTCGGAGACTTCTGGCGAATGATGCCAGCATGAAAAGCCTGCTCGATCAGCGGACCATTCCCATAGTTGGTTTGGTCCGGGATGCGGTCCGGTGAACGGTCCGCCTATTATCATCGGTAAACAGATGCGAAAAAACGAATTCCGAAAGGAGCCGCAGTCTCGAAAGCACAGCCCGCGGGGTCATGAAAAGGGCGGGAGCGACCCCGGTTTGTGCGGCCCTTGAGCCGCCACAAACCCGCTCCGTTCCTACCGTCACTCCGGGGGTCGCTCCCGC
This sequence comes from Terriglobia bacterium, assembly GCA_963816025.1. GTDB lineage: Bacteria > Acidobacteriota > Terriglobia > Terriglobales > Acidobacteriaceae > JAIQFF01. Next base: position 119,489 of record CAWFJA010000022.1, on the reverse strand, counting down.
CCTTGAGGAACTGCCGTCAGTGATGCGTTCCTCCAGTGATGAGAACTTAGAAAGCGCTGATAGAACCGCAGTAAAGTCAAGAGCGGGAAACCATGCCATCCTCATTCATTCCCCAAAGAATTAAGCGAGCCAAGCAGCAGATCACGGTGAAGCTCTACCAGGACCAACTTGCCATGCTCGACAAGTATGGCCGATTCATCGATGACAGCCGGGATTACATCATCAGCCAGGCCCTAGAACTGGTGTTCAAACGGGATAAAGAATTTACTCGCTGGGTCGAGCAGCAGAGAAATGCTGGAAGCAGTGCGAAACTTTCGTCACCCGCACTGAATCTGCTGGTTCAGCATCACTCTCTGCACCACAGCGGGATGAGAGAGAAAAGCGTCCTCGCACAGATATCGTGGGCGAGACGTAAACAGAATCAGCATAGGGCAGTAGAGGATCGAGTCGTGAGGCGAGCGGTCGATAGCCGAAATCTAGTGAGCTTTGTGGTGAGTACAGCCGTGGGTACGTATCTGTTTCGCAACTGCCCATTTCCGGCTGAAAACGATCTGCTGCAAATGGTGCTGCTTCAGAAACCGTATCTGTTCTACGGAATCAAGTATGGCTTTGTTGCCATGCTGTTTTCAACACCGTACATCGCATTCTTCGATCCTATTCTCATTTACATACATTTTTGTTATGCGGCGAGAAGAGCAAGTTGGGGCAAGGCGGCTCGCACCATATCTTCCGCCAGAAAGTCGTAACGAACTTTACCTGGTAGTCGGCGAGCTCCATCATCCCAAGCGTCCGCAGCCGGCGGCGGCTCCCCGGTGGCTCATTGTGCCCGAGCGTGGCCCTTTTACTGGGATCGCGATCTTCGGCGCGGTGGGAAGTGGTAAGACCACGGGATGCATGTATCCTTTTGCCGAGCAGGTGCTGGCATATTGTGCAGATGAGGCTGAACGCCGGGTTTCGGGTCTGGTGCTTGAGGTCAAAGGCGACTTTTGCCACAAAGTCCGTGGAATCCTGGAAAAACATGGCCGCGCGGACGACTACGTCGAGATCTCTCTGGCCTCATCCTACCGCTACAATCCGCTGCACAATGAGCTCGAGGCCTACGCGCTCGCGTAGGCGAGCTCTCCGCATGGGATCTGCAACGGCGATGACGGACTGCGAACTTCTGCAAATTGACAAACGGGCAATGATGCGGGCACTCCACCGGGAGCAGACGTTCTCGGGTCTGTTCGTAGCGCATCTGTTGGCACGTAACATACGCTACGAAGAGGACTTGGTTAATCAACTTTTCAACTGTAGCGAGAAGAGACTGGCCCGGATTCTGCTCTTGCTTGCTCAATTCGGCCAGGATGTCGTGCCCGAGAGTGTAAGCCCCAAGATCAGTCAAGAGACCCTCGCGGAGATGGTAGGCACAACCCGGTCGCGAGTCAGTTTTTTCATGAACCGGTTTCGAAAGTTAGGCTTCGTTGACTATGATGGGCGCGCGATGCGAGTTCACTCTTCACTCTTGAAGGTCGTTCTCGACGACTAGGCTGCTAGGCAGCCCGATCCTTCGTTTCCGGTCAAGAGGATGGGCTCGAAGGGCGTGCTTGGGTAGAGTTGGAAGAGACACGGTCGTGAGGGTCAAAAACGTCGATAGTCCGACACTAACCCGCGACCCGAATTTAAAACCGTGAAAGCCCGATCGGAGATTCGATATGAGGAACCTCGCCTATGTCGGTGTCTTGTTGCTGGTGCTCGGAGTATTGGCCTTCGTCGTACCGATTCCCCACCGCGAAGATCACGGTGTGAAGATCGGAGATACCAAGATCGGTGTTCAGACCGAGAGTAGCGAAAAACTACCTCCAGCGGTCGGCATCGTTCTGATGGCGGGGGGGTGTCCTCGCCTTGGTTGTCGGACTGCGCAAGACTTAGGGTGGAGCACAATTCTCCATCAAGAATATGCCGAGCAGCAGTAGACGGGCCGGGATTCTGAATCGGGGAGAGTCCGCCAAGACCGCTCAATGATGTCAGGCGGGAGTTCGACTCCGTCCTATCGGTCGGTCGCGGACTCGCCCCGAGTCCGGTCCTCTTGCGTCCCGGCAGTGTTGTGCGCGATGTTACTGAGTCACCGCGAGGACGGCACCATCAACTTTGCTTCATCGCCGGTTGTCGTACTATCAGCGGAACAAGCCAAGCATGTAGGCGATGAGGAGAATCAACAATATTGTCCCCAGCCCTATGCCGGCCCCGCCGCCCGGACCCCAGCGGGTATGGCCGTAGTACCCTCCACCGAGGCCAAAAACCAATATTAAGATGATGATAAGTATCAGCATATGTCGGTCTTCCTTTCCTGGAACTTACACCGAGGCCGGCCCGGCGTCGCCACTGCCGCCAATAAGCTCCCTACGTCTGAGATGGGCGCCAAGGCTACATGCGTCTTGCCCTAACATCCAGTGTATTCGACCACAGCAGCTTTGAAAACTATTTCGACGTTGATCAGGACGGCTCTATGTCAATGAACCGTCCTGCGCCGGTCTAAATTCCACTGCGGCTAGGCCTGCTTTTTCTTCTCCTGATCGTGTTTCTCTGCTTCCGACTGTGGACTCTTGGGCGGTGTGATCGGGACCACCGGTTTCTGTTGCACTGGCTGGCTCGGTAGGTTTCCAGGTTTCTGCTCCGAAACAGGCTTCTGCGGAACGCTCTGTTGTGGGTTGCGATTTTCTTGATCTGACATTTTATTTCTCCTTTGCTTGTCCTTCTCTTGTTGGTAAGTTATTGCATCGTCTTAAGCGTGATCCAGGCATTCAACGGGGAGCAGCCCGGGTTCGGCGACGAAGTGGTAGATGGAGCTGATATGGGGTGGCCCGCTCCGGACAGAACCCGCATAATTTACTTCTCGAGCACTTTTTCGATCTGTCCAATCTTTTTTTCAACCTTGCCGGCGATGTGTTCTGCCTTGCCTTCAACTTCTAAGTCAGGATTGTTCGTGACTTGGCCTGCCTTCTCTTTGATTTTGCCTTTCACTTCGTGAAAACTGCCTTTAATCTCATCCTTTGTGCTGGGGTTCATATGTTTTCTCCTTATCGTTGAATTTTCCTAATTGCAGAGGAAGACTTCCGTTACCCCCCGGACAGAACTGATCAATTCCGAGTCAGTAGTTGACTGAGTGGCGAGCTGCTATTTATGTGCGAGTTCCCGCTCCGATACCGCTATTTCTTTCCGAAACAGGTCGCGTTAACTGCGCCCCTTCCCCAGTGCGAAAGCTCTACTGTTTGTCTTTTTCTTTGGCTTCTTCAGCCTTGCCTTCCGCTACGGCTTGCGCTTTTGCTTTGCGAATTTCCGCAAGGAACGGCTGGGCTGCGGCTGGAGCTGACACTTTGCCCAAAAGCAAATCCCGAGTCGTGACCTTACGTCCGTAAATTGCCTTCCGGGAATCATTGTCCTGACGGACTGATGCGCCTTCCAACGTGAGCCCAGCGAACGCACCCTTGGCGCGGGAGTAAGTCAGGATCTCTGTATCCAACTTCCAATCGGTTCCAGCCGAGGCATGTCGTCCAACTGGACCGGCCGCTGCTGAAGCGTCCGCTCCGAGTTGGAAATTACTCTCGAGGAGCTTTTGCATCCCGTTTTCATTCTGAATGATCATGACCAGGTCCACAGCTTGTACACCAATCTGCAGACCCCAGCTTCCGCCAGAAATCGTGATAAACGCCGGCGCGCTCCAACCACTCGTCGTGCGGCAGGTGGCCACCCCTTTACCCCCTTTACCTCCGAAGATAAAGCCGCCTTTGACCATGTGCGGTACAACGGCTACGCACTTTGCGTGCTCCAACACTTCTTCCGGGATTCCGCTGTCAGGCGCACTCATAATTTCGCGGACCACGTTGGTAGCGTTGTCCAGCCGGTCGGTGGCATCTTCCCGCGCCGACTCTGCCCAGACCAGCGTGCTGAGACTTAACATCGCAAGTAAAAATGCTGCTCTTTTCATAAAAACCCTCCGATTACTTCGCCTCTACGCTATGCTTCTACTAGGCAAAACTCGGTGACTGCGGACACACAATCCTGTGATTCCCAACACCGATCGAGGCATCACGTTACAATGTCGGCGATTGCGCGGGGTTTATTAATCGCTGGCGGCTATGTCACGAGATGAGTGTTTCGCGGTCAATTGGGCCGTTGTGTTCATCATTGCCTGGTCGGAATACCCACCCGCCAAGAACCACTGGCGGTGCGACGAAGATCAAGAGTTTTGGACCCGCAGGTTCGCTCCTGAATACGCAAATCGAATTAGCTTGACGACTCGTGAGTTATTCCTGGAGTCGAATTCATGAATCGTGCTTTGTTCTCCGGCCGTGCCGGTCGTCTCTCTCTATGGTTGGGAGCCGCCGCACTCGCATTGGGGACGTTCGTCCGTATTACAAGGGAACTGATCGAAGGAGATGTCGGTGCGATGGACAGCGCGATCCTCCTTGCGGTGGCAAAAAAGCGGACTCCATGGCTTACGGTCGCGGCCCTGGACGTGACAGCGCTGGGATCGATCACTTTGGTGGTTTTGTTCTCCGTCTTCACTCTCGTGGTGTTGCTGGTTTTACGGGACCGACTGGGCGCCCTCCAGTTGCTTACGGCTTCGGTGGGCGCAGGAATATTGACGCTTGTAACTAAGAACCTCATCGAAAGGATTCGTCCAGCGGAGGCCCAGCAGCTGATCGTCGTGTCGGGCTTCTCATATCCGAGCGGACATTCGGTTTCGACTTCCGCGCTTTACCTGACGATCGCGATCATCGCGGGGCGTTATGTACAGCATTCGGGCGCGAGAGCAGCAATTTTTGTGGCAGTGTCGGCGGTGCTTATTATGATTGGTGCCTCACGCGTCTACCTTGGCGTTCATTATGCGACCGACGTCGTGAGCGGCATCTCACTCGGAGCGGCTTGGGCGCTATTGCTCGCCGGATTCTTCACACTCGTTGGTCATCGCCGCTCGTCCTGAGTGTTCGAGCTAGCGGTCTATTCTCGAAACTGCTTTCACCCAACGACCAAGGCTTAGGTGCACTCTTGCCGGCTTAGGGTTCATCTTCTGGAAGTGCCGGTTGATCGAGGAGATCAAGCAGCCTCGCCGGTCGGCTCTTTGAGAAGCAAATTTCTGAAGGGCGAATTCCGAATGGAACCATCAGACCGCCGAAGATATCCTTGCCGCTGTTCAATCAAGCGGGGGACCTGTGTTCAGACCGCTACCTTCTCAGCCCCTTTAACGGAGCGACTGAAAGCCAAGGACTTGCGACAAGATGGCGTCAAGTATGCTATATGAGCCGTTAGAATAGCGGCCGTACCGATACCGGCTGCTGTAGCCATCTTCATAGCCGCGACGGAAGCCCTCGCGAAAGTAGTAGTTGTAGTCGTCCCGATCGACGTAATAGCCGTTATAGCCGTAGTTTGCATCCTGATAGGCATAAGAGCCTCGGTAGTTCGAACGCCAGCGATCCTGGCGGTCTGCCTGTCCGGCCCGGAAGCCTTCCTGGTAACCGTAGTTAACGGCCTGGCGGAGCAAATCTGCGCCGTATTGATTCGTCTCGTAGTAGCGGCCCCCACGGCGGTAACGATAGGTCGGAGCCGTGTAGAAATACGGATCGTTATCGTAATCGGGGTGACCGTCGTTCTGGAGGAATGCTTGCTGTTGACGCAGACGTCCTAAATAGTCTTCCTGAAAACGGTACTGCGCCATGCGCTTTTGTTGCTGTAACTGTGCGGTCTGCTGTTGCAGGACACGCTGCTGCTGATCCAGATGCTGACGGTACTGTGTCAGGCGCTGCTGCTGCTGCTCAATAAGCTGCCGCTGGCGCTGTTGTGAAAGACGCTCGCCCTGCTGCTGGGCGCGCTGTTGCTGCTGCCTGTTCTGTTCTTGCTGCTGCTGGGCGCGCTGTTGCTGCTGCCTGTTCTGTTCTTGCTGCTGCTGAGCGCGCTGTTGCTGCTGCTTGTTCTGTTCCTGCTGCTGTTGCTGGGCGCGCTGTTGCTGCTGCTTGTTCTGTTCCTGCTGCTGCTGAGCGCGCTGTTGCTGCTGCTTGTTCTGTTCCTGCTGTTGCTGGGCGCGCTGTTGCTGCTGCTTGTTCTGTTCCTGCTGCTGAGCGCGCTGTTGCTGCTGCTTGTTCTGTTCCTGCTGTTGCTGGGCGCGCTGTTGCTGCTGCTTGTTCTGTTCCTGCTGCTGGGCGCGCTGTTGCTGCTGCTTGTTCTGTTCCTGCTGCTGCTGGGCGCGCTGTTGCTGCTGCTTGTTCTGTTCCTGCTGCTGCTGGGCGCGCTGTTGCTGCTGCTTGTTCTGTTCCTGCTGCTGGGCGCGTTGTTGCTGCTGCTTGTTCTGTTCCTGCTGTTGCTGGGCGCGCTGTTGCTGCTGCTTGTTCTGGTGTTGCTGCTGTTTATCTTTGCTCTTCTGTTGCTTTTCGGGCTTCGCCTGCTGTTCCTGCTTCGAAGTCTTCGCCTCTGGTTGCGGTTGCTCCTGATGTGCGTAGGTAGGAATGACGGTCCCGAGAAGAAGGAATAGAACTCCCGTGCTAACAAGTCCAGCCGGTTTCATGAATATTACCTCCATCACACTGATTTCATGCGCCCCTCGCTCGAAGTGTCAGGCGCGGTTATTGCGTTCCAACATGGATGTGGGAGAGCGAATGAAAAAGTCCAAATATGTTCAGAAGCCACAGCACCACCGCGGTAACTACGACTACATTCAAGATGGACTTAATCGGTTCGTGCATTGGTACGAAGCGGTTGACCAGCCAGAGCAGAAGTCCCATCACGATCAGAATTGCCAGTAGTTGGACTAAGGGCATTAGCGATCGACCTCCTCATTCTTCGCAGGCCGGCCGTCGGCCTGATGGCTCCTGCTTGTCTGACTTGTTCCTGCCGACGGTTCACTTTTTAATACATCGCGAAGGCGTTCTTCAGTGACCCGGGTTACTTTCGGGTGTGAGGGTGCTCACGAGGCCGCCGGGATCGAGCTTGGCCAGCTCACTAGCGAAGAGTGTGTTTTCGGGAAATTCCGCGACGAGCTCCTTAAGTTGGCTGCGGGCGAGCTCTGGCTTCTTCTCGCGCAGGGCCGCCAGCGCCATCAAAATCTTCGCAAACGGCCGCAAGTAGTGGCCATGATCGGCGGCGATCGCGAGCTGCTGGAGGCCTACCCTCTTGTCGCCGTGGATTCCAGCGAAGCCAAGGAAAAACTTTTTGATTCCTGGCAAACTCCCGATGATGTAATTCGCCGCGCCCAGGCCAAGATAGGCATCGGCGGCGTCCGGAGCGGCCGCCAATAGTCTCTTGGCATACTTGTCAGCCTCTCGGATCATCTTCAGGCTGTCGAGTTGATGCTTATCGATCAGACTGGCATAGTCGGCCTCCAAACCCAAGCTTAGGGTCATGGCGAACAGGGCGTTCGTATCACCCGGGTTCGTCCTCAATCGCTGCTGCGCCAAATCTTGTGCCTGTTTGTCCGCGGCAAAGAAAGCTGAGCGCAGTCTCGGATCTGGTTTGAGAGGAATCTTGCCAAGAAACCGCTTGTTGTCCAGGAAAAACTTAGAGCTCAGGACACCCTGCTGAATGCACTCCTCAAATAGATAGCTCGCTGCTATCGAGGCGCTACCGAGAGGGTCGTCCGGGTTGGACTTATGCCAGGTCTCAAACCGGTGGCGAGCTTCCTCAGGCTTTAGTTCGTAGAGAAGGTGAAAGCCGGCGTCGAGTTCCGGCACGTGCAAGGCCTCAATTGGAGTTTGCCCGGAGGCTGCGAGCGCTGCTCGAACATCAAGGACCCCTGCCATCAGCGCGCTGCATAGAAGCGAACAAAGAAGTAATCGGATCGGCGAAAACCGTTTGGTGCTACGCCCAGATATCGGCGGGCTTAACGGCGATCGCACCACCGCCGATGGCCGTTGGGACCGGGACTGCGTCCCTCCACGATCAACCCCGCGCGCATCAGGTGCGGTGTAACAACGCCGTCGGTTGTATACGCCGGTTAGGCAGTACATAGCACGCCGAGCCTCCAGTCGGTCCCGCTCACGCTACTGTTCCGAACAGCCACCCGACGCCTGCAGTCATCGCCATGGCGATTGCACCCCAGAACGTTACGCGTATTGCGCCCATGGCTACTCCTGCTCCACCTGCGCGTGCAGCCAACCCGCCCAGAAGCGCGAGGAACACCAGCGAAGTTCCCGAGACAAGAGGGATCAACCTAGCCTCCGGGGCCATGGCAGTGACCAAGAGAGGCATGGCTGCTCCCACAGCGAAGCATCCCGCCGATGCCAACGCAGCCTGAATCGGACGCGCACGGAAGGTTTCGGAGATGCCGAGTTCGTCCCGAGCATGCGCGCCTATCGCGTCATGGGCCATCAACTGCTCGACGACCTGTTTCGCGAGCGAAGGGTCGAGCCCGCGCGCGACGTAGATTGCCATCAACTCCTTCTGCTCGCCCTTCTCGTCTGCTTCGAGTTCCGCGCACTCCAACTCGAGTTCGGCCTGTTCGGTATCGGCCTGTGAGTGTACGGATACGTACTCACCGGCAGCCATCGACATAGACCCAGCCACCAGACCAGCGACCCCTGCGACTAATACGTTGCTGTGAGTCGCATGCGCAGCTGCGACACCGAGCACCAGACTCGATGTTGAAAGGATACCGTCGTTCGCGCCCAGTACCGCAGCGCGTAGCCAGCCGATGCGTCCTGTACGGTGTCGTTCCTGGTTGGGTACAAGCATCATTGAGGCCTTCTCGATCTGAGAACCGATAGAAACCACGAAACATCCTTGTTGTTTGTTCGGGCGCCGCTCCTCGGATTCTCTTCCTCGAGGGTGGGAAAACTCTTAATTATAGGCGGCCACGTCAATGTAAACCCGCGGGTTGAAAGTTCGAGCGATGTAGCCCTGCGGGGTCAATCGAGCGTGGTGTGAACTGAACTGATGAGACGATTCGCCCTGGGGAATACGTTCCGCCTTTTAAGGATTTTACGGGCTGGTCGAGAAGAACGATGTTGAGAAGTGAACTGTGAACTTGCACTGCATCGCCGGCGTGATAATCAATGAACCCCCATCTCCTAAACCTGTTCATGAAAAAGCTGACTCGCGAGCGGGTTGTGCCGATCATTTCCGCCAGCATCTCTTGACTGATCTTGGGAACTACACCCCTAGGTTTGCCTTCCCTGCCAAAACCGGCGAGCAGTAGAAGGATCCGGGCCAGCCTCTTCTCGCTCGAATTGAAAAGCTGATCAATCAGATCTTCTTCGTAGCGAATGTTCCGCGCCAACAAATAGGCCACAAACAGGTCGGAAAATTCGTGTTCCCGATGAAGCGCCTCCATCATGGCCTTCTTGTCGATTCGCAGAACAGCGCAATCTGTCATTGCAGTTGCAGAGCCCATGCGGAGCGCTTGGCCCGCGAGCGAGCCCTCGCCGAAGAAGTCTCTGTCGCCTATCACGCCGATCGTTGCTTCCTTGCCAGTCTTCGAGACTACCGTGAGTCTTACCTTGCCCGTCTGGACATAAAACACCGCGTCAGCGAGATCCCCTTGGGCGAAGATCATTTGTTTCTTCGGGAAAAGCACAGATTTCCTGCCCTCGCCGATGGTTGCAAGGAATGCAGGGGGATCGAAATCGTGCTTCTTCTTGGCCGCTGCACTTGGACTTACGGCTTGCAGGTGCGTATTCGTCTTCATGGCTTAATGTCACTCTGATGGCGTTAACTAACAGTTCCTAATTGCGTACATTATTTGGGATCTGCTGACTCGAGCTGTGAGTGGAATCACGCATGGAAGTAGCCATCATCACAACAGCATTATTTCCCGGGGATTGGAGTGCCCCATCGAATTGGTGACACGAAAGTATGACTCCGTGACTGTGCCGGATGCCGGATGGAGGAGCGATGGACTATCAGAAGCCCCATTCAGAGGACGAAGTCTATTACGTCGTCAGCGGACGGGCAAAAATGATGATCAATTCAGATCACCCAAGTCCATATCTGAATCAACTTCATGGAAGATTGGTCCCCAAACCGGCATTTCCCTACTTCCGTGGGCCGGCGGTCCAGACTCATTTCCCTCGATGATTTCCTTCACCCGCCGGAAAGGGAACGTTCCGCCATTTCTTTGCGAAATTCGCGTCAAATCCGGAGCTCCGTGCTTCAGCGCAACTGACACTGGTCCATGACCTCGTCCGTCAACTCCATGACAAGAGGCGCAATAGTGCCGAAAGATCTTCGCACCCTGGAGCGGCTTGCGTATTGGTGATGTGGTTTGACCCTGCGTCGGTGTTGTCCACAAAAGAACAGCCGGTAAGAGAAAAGGCCCAAGCAGCAGCATTGACGATCGTCTTTGCTAGAACATACGCACCTCCGCAGAGAAAAAACGGGACGCCACACGCCAACCCCCTAACCGATCCAGCCTTCGGCGCAGCGGATCGAGCAGGCTCCTGCAACTCGACACGCGAGTCGATCGTCCGCGATTTCAGCGATCTGCCGTAGCTTTATCCATTGGCTTGTCAACCCATTTTCAAGAGCTCAAGCTGTAACAGCCAGTGCTCGGAATCACAGCCATATGTGTGCCTGGTCACTGATTTGTAGCGGATCTCCTCCTAACATCGAAAAAGGTTTGCCCGTATTGTTGAATTTATCCGAGGCTGAAAAAGAAAAAAGAGGAGCCTGTAAAAGTAATCTGCAGCGAGATGAAGAGTTCCTCCAGAGGAGATTGATTATGAAGATCATGAGAATCTTACTAGCATCCCTTATGGCTCTGGGGGCGTCCGCGCTGGCTATGCCCCCTCCGTCGCAGTCGCAAACCAGTTCAACCGCCGCTACTCAGCAGACCCAAACAACAGTGGCCGTCGAGCCGATGGCTCCGACGCCCACGTTCCGGGTAACCGTCATCAGCCGGACGGCCCGGGCGGTCAACTATAAGCACCGCGGCGGAGCTACCAAGCTGGACTTTGCGGGCACGGAACTCATGCCCAAAGCCAATGGCGAAGCCAAGGTGGAGAGCAAGCAAGGCTACATCGAAATCGAAGTGGAATTCGATGAGCTCCAAAAGCCTACGACCTTCGGCAATGAGTACTTAACGTACATCCTGTGGGCGATTACCCCGGAAGGCCGGTCAGTGAACCTGGGTGAAGTACTGCTGAAAGGCAACCGCAGCAAGCTCGACGTTACTACCGACCTCCAGGCCTTCGCTCTGGTCGTTACTGCGGAACCCTATTATGCGGTGCGCCAGCCCAGTAACGTGGTAGTGCTCGAAAACGTCATTCGCGAGGACACCAAGGGAACTGCCGAGGTGGTGAATGCAAACTATGACCTTCTCGAACGCGGCGGGTATATCCCCACCGGCTATAAATTCGACCCGGTCGTCATGAATGCCAAGTTGCCGTTGGAATTCTTTGAGGCGCGCAACGCGGTGCGCATCGCTCACTCCGCGGGAGGCGAGAAGTACGCAAGTGACAGCTACCAGCATGCTGTGCGCCTGATGAACCAGGCAGATGGATACGCCACCAGGAAGCACATCGACAAGAAGTCGCTTATCTCCGTGTCGCGCGAAGCTGTACAGACGGCAGAGGACGCCCGCGAGATTTCGGTCAAGCGCATAGAAGCAGAGCGCATTGACGCCGAGGCCAGGGCGGCAGCGGATCGCGAAGCCACCGCCAAGTCTCAGACGATTAGCGCCGAAGCCGACACCGCCGAAGCACTTCGCGCACGTGACGAGGCCGAGCGCCAGAAACGGGAGGCCCAAGCCTCTGCTCTCCAGCAGCAACAGACCGCCGAGGCCGAAGCGGAGCGCAATCGCGCCGAAGCCGCGGCTGCCGCTGCAGCATCCGAGCAAAAACTCCAGCAAGCGGTGCGTGAACGCGAGGAACTCCGCGCCCGCCTGCTGCAACAACTGAACACCATCCTCGAGACTCGCGACACGGCGCGCGGCCTGGTCGTCAACATGTCTGACGTTCTCTTCGACACTGGCAAGCACACACTTCGCCCGCTGGCGCGCGAGAAGCTGGCCAAGATCAGTGGCATCGTGCTCGCCTATCCCGCGCTCACACTTGGAATCGAGGGCAACACCGACAGCATTGGTAGCGATGCCTATAATCAGGGCCTCTCCGAGAGGCGTGCAGAAGCCGTCCGGAGCTACCTCGCGCAGCAAGGGGTCCCAGAATCCTCGATGACGGCAAAGGGCTTGGGCGAAACCCAACCCATTGCATCAAATAGCACCGCGGAAGGCCGTCAGCAGAATCGACGCGTCGAGTTGATAGTGTCGGGCGAGGTGATCGGAACCAACATCGGCTCCGCCCCACAGTTCCAGGATCGGTAACCGGACCCCAACCCGCTTGGGTAATCCGCAAACAAAAGAGCCGGCTTGTTCCTAGCCGGCTTTTCGCTTCTTTCCTTAGCCCTGTCGCCTTAAGTCTTTAACAGCTTCTTGAGATCAGTCACGCTAGATCCTCGACATAATTTTGCCCTTCGAGTTTATACGAGAACTTGGGGAGGGATTACATCGTCTGAGACAAGTCCCCGTTTCTCCGTGATTGTTGCCATGCAATTACTGACGGCGTTCGTTGGCAGAAAAAAGTATTTCCGACAAGCCTGTGGCAAACAGCTACTGCTATTGGAAAATACTTCGATGCGATGGTTACGGGAGTGCTCCGCTCAGGAACCTTATATTCGCGTGTTGCAGCCCCTTTAGAGGGGTTCTTAGCACGTGGACAACGGGCAAAGCTGCTGAGCACAGACGTCCAGCGCGGATATAGTGATTTCGCACGAACGTGAGAGCAACCTAGCGCATTCTCCTTGCCACTGCCATCATTCGCCAAATCTGCGAATAAACCAGGTCTTCACCCCCTGCGTCAGAATCACATAGCCCAGCAGCATGATGGCCAGAAACAGCCAGTACCGCGGCGGGAGCGGGACAAACCCGAGCGTGTTCGCCACAGGCGAAACTGTCAGCCAGGCGCCGACCGCGACGATGATTATGGAAGTGAGGAAGAGCGGCCAACTAGCCCGGCTTTCGATAAACGGGATCCTGTTGGTGCGAATAACATGAATGATCAGCGTCTGGGTGAAGAGCGACTCGACGAACCAGCCGGTGTGGAATAGGGCCGGGTTGTGCCAGCAATTGAACGTGTACAGCATCATGAAGAATGTCAGGTAATCGAAGATCGAGCTGATCGGCCCGATAAACAGAATAAAACGAAGGATCCCGCCAATCTCCCACTTGCGGGGCTTGATCAGCCAATCGGCATCCACCTCATCGGTGGGGATGGTGGTCTGCGAGAAGTCGTAAAGGAGGTTGTTGGTCAGCACCTGAATCGGCAACATAGGGAGGAATGGCAGGAACGCGCTGGCCCCCACGACACTGAACATGTTGCCGAAGTTGGAGCTGGCCGCCATCTTGATGTACTTGACAATGTTGCCGAACACCCGCCGTCCTTCCAGCACGCCCTGCTCCAGTACCAGCAGGCTGTTTTCCAGCAGGATGATATCGGATGACTCCTTGGCGATGTCCACCGCGCTGTCGACCGAGATACCCACATCGGCGGCCTTCAAGGCCGGGGCGTCGTTGATGCCATCGCCCAGGAACCCCAACACGTGGCCCTTACTCTGGAGCGCACGGATGATGCGTTCTTTGTGAGCCGGGACCAGCCTAGCAAAGACGCTGCTGGCGCTAGCGGCATCGGCCAGTTCCGCTTCGCTCATCGCCTCGATTTGAGAGCCGAGCAAGAGACGATCTACCGGCATGCCCACCTCGTTACAGATGTAGGCGGCGATGATCTCGTTATCGCCGGTCAGGACTTTGACGTCCACGCTCAGGCGCTGAAGCTGCTTCAAGGTCTCTGTCGCAGTGTCCTTGGGCGGGTCGAGGAAGGCCAGGAAACCCAGCAAGATCAGGTCCGACTCATCCTTGACCGAGTAAACCGGCTCATCAGAGCCGCCCGGCATTTGCTTATAAGCCAGGGCGATTACACGAAAACCCTGGCCGTTCAGATCGTCCGCCAACTTTCGGCGTTTGACGTCGTGCTCGGGAAGAACTTCGATGACCTCTCCTTTGACTTCCACCCGGGTACACAGGCTCAGCACTTCATCCACCGCACCCTTGCAGATCAGCGTGTTCAACCCGGTTTCATCTTCCACCACCACCGACATCCGGCGCCGCACGAAGTCGAAAGGGATCTCGTCGATCTTGCGGTACTTCTCTTGTGCTTTCAGGCGTTCTTCCAGTTCCTCATGGTCGAGGATCGCTTCGTCGAGCAGGTTCTTCAACCCGGTATGGTGGTAGCTGTTCAGGTAGCCGTAATGCAGCACCTTCTCGCTGGGATCGCCGTGCGCGTCCAGATGCTTTTCGAGCACGATCTTGCCCTGGGTGAGAGTGCCGGTCTTGTCAGTGCACAGCACGTCCATCGCCCCGAAGTTCTGGATGGCGTTCAGGCGTTTGACGATCACCTTCTTGCGGGCCATTGCCAGGGCGCCTTTGGACAGGTTGACGGTCACGATCATGGGCAGCATCTCGGGGGTCAACCCGACTGCCACCGCCATGGCAAACAGGAAGGCTTCCAACCAGTTGTGCTTGCTCAGCCCGTTGATCAGGAAGACAGCCGGAACCATCACGGCGATGAAGCGAATCATCAGCCAGGTGAACTTGTTGACACCCTTGTCGAAGCTGGTCAACTGGCGCTGACCGACGATACGGGCGGCCAGCGATCCAAAGTAGGTCCGGTTCCCGGTGTGGATGACCACGGCTGTCGCGCATCCGCTCTCCACGTTGGAACCCAAGAAGCAGATGTTAGGGAGCTCCAGCGGATTCTGAACGTCTGCCGCCGCCGGGACGGCTTTCTTCTCCATAGGCAGGGTTTCGCCAGTGAGAGCCGCTTGATTCAAGAACAGGTCTTTGGTCGAAAGCACCCGTACATCAGCTGGCACCATATCACCCGCGGCCAGCCGGATGATGTCGCCAGGCACTAACATCTTTAGCGAGACTTCTTCTTCTTCACCGCCTCGCATCAGCGTCGCTGTGTTGCTGACCATCGCTTGGAGCTTCTCGGCCGCTTTATCGGCCCGCATCTCCTGGAAGAAACGCAACACCACGCCCAGAACCACCATCACGAAAATGACCACCGTCGCCCGCAGATCACCGGTTAGAAAGGAAAGCACACCCAGTGCGAGGAGCAGGAGGACCAACGGATTCTTGATGTTACTCAAGAGGCGCATCAGGGCGGATTGACGCATCTCTTGGGCAATCTCGTTCATCCCGAACCGCCTCAAGCGAGATTTGGCTTCCGCCTCACTCAGGCCGTTCAATTGCGATTCGAGCCCCTTCAGGACGATATCGGTATCGGCGCGCGCGGCTTCCATTAGTTGAACGGAATCATGCGCCCCGTTTCCGCCAGGCAGGTTACCTGGGCCCTGAGATGCCTGCAGGGTCTTCTTTGAGATGCCCATTCACGCCTCTAGCCTGGATGCTATTGAACATGGCTTGCCTTCAAAGCGGTTTGCGGATCGACGGGTCGCCGCTCCTAGTTTTGTTATTCGGTACTGGGGTGTGGAGTTTGCGATGTGCTCTTCGGCAACTCCGGAGGCTTGATGTAGCTCATCGGTACCTGTCCCGTCAGCGACTCCATCCAGGTTTCAATCGACTTTACCTGGGCGTCAGTGAGTGTTAGTCCACGCTGGTGAACCGCCATGTTGCGGATCGCCTGGTCGAGCGTCGGAACCGAGCCATCATGGAAGTATGGCCCCGTCTTTTTGATGTTCCGCAGCGAGGGGACTTTGAACACCATCTTGTCCATCCCCTCCTTGGTCACCTGGTAAAGTCCCAGATCGGTTTGGTTGGGCCACGGTTTCACAACGCCGAGCTTCTGGTACGACGCTCCACCCACATACGAACCGTAGTGGCACCATTGACAGCCGGTTGCGACAAATGTGTTGAAGCCCGATTTTTCGGCGTCCGTCAGCGCCGACCGGTCACCCTGGAGGAATGCATCCCAACGTGACGGAGTCACCAGTTCGCGCTCGAACGCTCCAATCGCCAACGCCATGTTGTTGTAGGTAATCGGATCATCCTTGTCTTTGGGAAAGGCTGTCTGGAAAAGCGCAACGTACTCCGGAATGGACTTGATCACTTGCACGGCTGCGGCATTGGAGGGCATCGCCATCTCAACCGGGTTGGTGATCGGGCCTTTCGCCTGCTCCTCGACGGTGGGGGCCCGGCCATCCCAGAACTGCACAAAGTGCCCCGCAGCGTTGTACACCGTAGGCGCGTTGCGGGTCCCCTTCTGGTTTTTGTGGCCGGTTGATACGGGCTTGGATTCCGCGCCATAAGCGTCGAGCGGATGGCAGGTATTGCAGGAAATCTTCTGGCTGGCCGACAGGCGAGGATCGTAGTACAGGACTCTGCCCAGCGTCACTTTCTCGTCTGTCACAGGATTGTCGGGCGAGCTCATCACTGCCGGAAGCGGTGCAAAGAGCTTTAAT
This sequence comes from Terriglobia bacterium, assembly GCA_963816025.1. Classification (GTDB taxonomy): domain Bacteria; phylum Acidobacteriota; class Terriglobia; order Terriglobales; family Acidobacteriaceae; genus JAIQFF01. The sequence continues at coordinate 103,049 of CAWFJA010000022.1, read as the reverse complement.
GCTTCGGCGTTCACCTGCACCTTGCCGGATGCTGACAAAAGGTAGGTAACGGGTATGAGGACGAGCGTGAGTAACAAAGCAAACCATCGAATTTGGCGAGAGCTTAAATCAGACATGAGAGCCCCTTGAGAGATGCCTAACCGCGAGTGAGTAGAAACCGGGTACCTTTTTCATGTTTATAGGGAGCAGCAGAATCCTCAAGGACATCAATCACGTTGGCCTGTGAGCACGGTCACACCCGGCGAAAGGGATTCAGAAAAGCGGGAATCATGGAATCTGTATTCAAGTAATCCGGTTGTTGGTGAAATGATTCCATAACAATGTCGGCTCCCAGGCCCGAGTAAACTTTGGAGGGGCAAACCAACCCAAGGGCTCGGAGGAAAGGAGCCGAACATGCTGATTATAGGTTGTGCCGAAAGATCCTGGAGCTGATCCTGCGGTGCCGACAGAAAGCGACGACATTGAGAGGTCGCCCCGGCACCCACCACGTCCTCACTCCACTCCAAGTTACTGTGCCGTAAATGTGCCGCGAGTGGTCCAAAGCAATGAGGTTTTCGAGGTTTTTGAGGCCACCTCGGGACCTTCCGTGCGAGCTGATGTTGGGGGTAAGCGATTGACGCGTTTAGGCGGACGGCACTTTCTCCAGTTCTGCGAAGTCTGCCTTACAAGCAGGAGGTCGCAGGTTCGAACCCTGCACTGCCCACCATTCAACCACATAGGCGGGTTTTTCCTCCCACAGCACCCCATGCCTACGGAGGACCAATGGACCCGCGTTTCGAGCAGTTCATCCAAGAGAGGAGGCGACATCCCTGTGCTGGCCGGACGTGGACTTCGACAATCTCTTGGTCCGACTTCAAGGGAAGGGACGCAAAGACCGCGGGGTGCCGTTCTCGTTCGAGCTACGCCGTTGGGTACGCGGCTCGCGCCGTACACTGCGCCAGCAATGCGAAGCGACTTCTGGTCATCGGCGAGCTCCATTGGGGCAAAGACTTCTTCTAGGCTCCATCTTCTTCCAGGCTCCACGCACCAGCCCGTTTCTCCTCCCGAAGAAACTTGAGTAAGGCCACCGTTATGGCAAGAACCAATGGCCCGATAATTACTCCGAGACCTCCGAATGTTTTTAGTCCTCCGAGCACCGCGAAGAAGACGTAAAGTGTCGAAAGCCTTGTGTGCTCCCCGATCAGATACGGTCTCAAGACATTGTCCACCGGATGTACAACGAATACGCCCCAAGTTAGAAGAATCAAACTCTTTACCCAGTGACCGCTGAGAATGAGCATGAACATCGCCGGCAACAAGACGAAGGTCGTCCCTACTATGGGGAGCAGAGCACACAGCGCTGTGACCACTCCCCAAATGACAGGGGATGAGACGCCCAGCACCCAGAACGCAAGGCCGGTGAGAGTGCCTTGAATCGCAGCTATGGCAAGAGTGCCGTAAACAATAGCGTTAAGCGTGTCCTTGACACATCGATACAGGCGGGTTACCTGGTTAACCTTGAGCGGTAGGATGACAGCTCCACGGCGAAGCATGGACCTGCCATCGCGAAGCAAGAAGAATAGGATGAAGAAAGTCATCAACGAGTTCACGGCGAGAGAAGTTATGCTTTGGAACGCTCCGGCAGTCATGGCGAGTAGACCGGCGACCGCCTTTTCTGCCTGGCCCAAGAGTGCCTTCTGCAGGTCTGGAGCTGAGATCGGCACGTAACCGCTCGTCCATGCAATGGCTCGGTCGATAAACTGCACGATGAACAGGCTGAGACGTTCTCGGCCTTCCCCCGAACCACGCAGCGATTGGTAAATCTCTCCCAGCCCTGACACGATGGCTCGTCCAAGGAAAAAGGAAAGCAGGGTAATGAGTAGAATAACCACGACTGTGGACAGCAGAGCCGAAATGTGTCGGTTTCTGATCAGGCGATGGATACGCGCGTGCACGGGATAAAAAATGATCGCCAGGATCGATGAAAAGATGATTGGCTTGAGAAATGGGGCAACGAGAAGATAACAAAAGTAGAGTGCGATGGCCGTTAGAGCCATCAAGAAAGTGAGCGTAGCTCGGTTCTTGGTCATCTTACTGGGTCCGAACACGATCGCCATCGTGGAGTTGATTCGAGGGATAAAGGATGACTTGCTCTCCAGCGGCAATTCCACCCGTGATTTCCGCCTCGGCTTGATTTCTATGACCGATCTGAACGTTACGTTGGCGTGCGCGCCCCCTGTCCACGACAAAAGCACTCCAGCCATTGCGATCGCGAAATGTTGCGCTCCCCGGGACCTTCAGGACATCCGAAGCTTCCCAAGTCACGATCCGTGCCTCCACCCGATACCCGTCTCCCAAGCCGTCCGGCGGGTCAATGAAATCCACAATCACGTTGACTCGCTTTTCCTCGACACCAAGGGCGGAAATTTTCGTAAATCCTGACGGCTCCACCAACCGCACCTTCGCCTGCAAAGGATGATTGCCGCCCCATCCTTCCAGAAAGACCGTCGCGCCGGACTTGATGTTGACCGCGTCGGTTGTCAGAACATCGGTGACGATCTCGATCTTCCCGGGGTCACCGAGTACCACGACCGGTGAGCCTGGCTGGACTATGCGTTCGCTTTTTTCAATGACTCGCAACACCCGCCCTGCGACGGGTGAGCGCAGGTCGATTATTTTGTGTCCCTGGACGCTAGTTTCGATACCAACCAGACCCGCCCGCGCCACCTTCACTTCGGCAGCAGCTGCCACCACGCTGAATTGGGCTGCTCGTAGCTCTTCTGCACCTGTAATTTCCACATTTCGCGCTTCTTCCAGGGCTTGTGCGGAAATGACCCTTTCGCGTCCCAGTTGTTCTGCGCGATCGCGGTCCCGTCTGGCCTGTTCGTAGTCGTGTCCGGCGTGCTCCGCTCGCGCATCCGCCTGGCGCTTGCCGGCCTCTGCAGTCTCGATACGTCCGAAGACTTCCTCGCGCTGTTGTTGGTTAAGGGGAAGAGGCTCGATCTTAGCCACGATCTGGTTCACCGAGACAGCATCTCCCTCTTCGAGATCAACCCGGAGCATTCGGCCCGGAATGGGCGCCGCGATCACAAAGCGGTCGTGGGCTCGCGTTTCCCCGTCCTCATCAATGGTCACGCGCATCGGGCCACGCGTGGCCTGCGCGACCTCCACCAGAACCGGGGTAGGCCGCAGCAGGATCCAGAGAAGCGCGGCAACCCCGAGCAGAACGGCGATGATAAGAAGTTTGCGACGCAATCGATTCCGTGCCACATTACTCTCTCGTCTTTAGAACTGCCACCAAGTCGAGACCACTAAGTCTCCGATAAAGCAAGGCTCCGGTTCCTACAGAAGCCAGACCTACAATCAGTGTGGCAATAACATATGTCTTTGCGTTAACCACCAGGGGCATACGGTACAGGTCTGTCTGCATTGCCTTGGTCAGGACCGCGCAGAAACCATAGCCGATGAGAAATCCAAAGGGGATCGAGGCTAACACGAGGATTGCCTGTTCTCCCAGCAGCATGAAACTAATCTCGCGCTGGCTAAAGCCGAGGACACGCAGTGAGGCCAGTTCGTGTCCGCGTTCGGAAAGCGCTACTCGCGCGCCATTGTAGACCATGCCGATGGCGATGATGGAAGCAAACAGATTCAGTGCAGCGGTAGAGATTCGCAGACTCTCCGCTATAGTGCGATAGAAGCTCTCGATCATTGCCTGCCGCACGGCGACACCCGCCACCGCCGGCGTTCGCTTCAATTCAGAATAAAGAGCCCCCAGCTTCTCAGCGTCCACAGAAAGATACGCGCCCGAGATGGACGGGCCTTCGTGCAGCATGCGGTTAAGTGCTGCGATGTCCATGTAGGCAGAGAGCCCGATCATTTCATCCACCGTTGCGCTAACGGCGATCTGGCGTGATGGGCGCTCTCCTTCCAGAATTTCCACGGTGATGTTGTCTCCCGGTCGAACGCCAAGCCCTTGAGCAAGTTTGCTCGTTAGTAGCAAGCCATCCGGCGGAATGCGCGCAATATCAAGATTCTGTCCTACTACCCGCCGAAGATCGGCATTGGCCTCGAGTCCCAAAAGCGGAATACGTTGTGAACGGTGCCCGAAGCGAAGGCGTGCGGGCACGATTCGGAATGTCTCCGAGTGCAGCACACCCGTCAAGTGCTTGATGTCGTAGCTTGCTTGCTCGCCGTGCGGGTCAACCAGAGAAATTGTTATGTCATCTCGTTGAGCAGTCCGGAATTGCACCTGCACCAGATAGTCGATAGCGTCGAAAAAGTAGAAGCCTACGATGAGAATCGCGACTGCGAACGACATCCCCACAACCGTGAGAAAGGCTTTCCACGGTCTTCGTTCCAGGTTTCGCAGAATCATTCGCGTAGAAATGGATACCAGCCGGGCAAATCCCAGTCGTTCGGCAATTCCTTCTCTGAATTGGGGAGGGGATTCGGGGCGCATCGCCTCTGCGGGCGGCAGTGCAACAACTGTTCGAAGCGATAAGAGCGCACCCAGGCATGCAGCCAATCCGCTAATCGTAATGCTCCAGAGTATTAACCCCGTGCCGGCGACAAACTTCAGTTCGGGAAATCGGAAGAAATTCTGATACATCCGAGCCAGGCCCCTGCCCAGCCAGATTCCCAGTGGCAAGCCGATGAAAGTCCCTACCATTACAGCGACCAGGGCAAGCTTCAGGTAATGAATGCCCACCGCCGCATCCGAATAGCCAAACGCCTTCAACAAACCGATGTTGTTTCTCTGCGTGCTCACCAGTCGAGATAGGACGACATGAATGAGAAATGCGGCAATGCCCAAGAAAATGGACGGCACGAATATCCCGGTAATGCGGTCCTGGGCGATTTCATCGGTGAGGAATCGGTGCGAAATCTGATCTGCCCGGCCGTACGCTCCCAGCCCGCCGTAGGGTTCCAATATCTTGTCGAGCCTTCCTATAACCTCCGCTTCATTCGCACCTGGAGCCAGTGTGAGCGATATGTCATTGAAGCCACCCTCCATATTGAACAATGGTCCCAATGCCTCGCGGCTCATCCAAAGGACACCGAACCTTTTGTTGTCCGGAAAGACCTCAGCGCCGCGGATCTCGTAGACGTATTCGGGCGACAATGCGATGCCTACGATACGAAGACGTTCCCATCGGCCATTGATCACCGCTGAGATTGAGGAACTGATCCCGAGGCCATTGGCGCTTGAAAAGGCTTCGCTAACCAATATTTCGTCCGGACGTCCCGCCTCGATGTATCTCCCTCGCCGCAAGAACAGATCGTTCAGCATCGGCGGCGAGCGTTCAGGAATAGAGATCAAACGCCCGACAGCGGGCTCATTCAGCCCGGGAATATCCAGGTTGACTTCGACGACTACCCTGGTTTGGACTACTGCAACTCCTGGAATCGATTCAATCTCAGTTGCCAGACTGTTGGGTGCGCGCTTCAGCTGGGCAAAGACATCGGCAAAGTGGAAGCGCGCATATTGCTGCTGTTGTGCGCGCTCAACCGATTCGTAGGCGCCACGCATGGTCACGTAGGTGGCGATACCTGAGGCGACGATCAGCGCCACCGTCACGACCTGGCCACGCATATGCCAGAGATCGCGAAACAGTTTTCGATCTAAAGCGCTCAGTCGCATCTCACCATGCCAATTCCGCTGGTGAGACTCGCCGTTCATTCTTTTGGATTTCGGCGATCATCCCACTGCTGATGCGAATCACTCGATCCGCCATGGCCGCGATTGCCGCGTTGTGCGTGATGACCACAGTGATCGTCTTCAGATCTCGATTTACCTGGGCAAGAACTTCCAGAACGATCTTTCCGGTCGCATAGTCGAGTGCACCCGTGGGCTCATCGCAAAGCAGTACCTCCGGCCTCTTCACCACCGCACGCGCAATGGCCACTCGCTGCTGTTCGCCGCCGGACATCTGTGCCGGGAAGTGATGCAGGCGATCGCCAAGCCCGACCATCCGCAGGCATTCCTCCGGATCAAGTGGATTCTCGGATATCTCGGAAACGAGCGCCGTATTCTCCAAAGCCGTCAGACTGGGAATGAGATTGTAGAATTGGAAGACAAAGCCCACGTGTTCACGCCGGAAGCGGGTGAGTTCTTCTCGCGTCGCGGCTGTCAGATTGTGATCTCGGTAGTGGACTTCACCACCGGTTGGCACATCAAGTCCGCCCAGGATATTCAACAGCGTGGACTTCCCGCTTCCGGAAGGACCCAGCATTACCACGAACTCCCCCGGTAACAAATCGAGGGTGATGCCGCGAAGAGCTTCGACCGTTACATCCCCCATGCGATAGATCTTGGTGATTTCGTGCATGTGGAAGACCGCATCGACAACTGCCGGAGTTAGCTGCCTGGTCATCGTGTGCCGGTACTCCCTTGTCTTCCCCCGAATTGTAATTACTGGTCGGTTATGCCCACGGTTCTCGGTGGCGCAGAGCACAGTTCCGGCTTGTCGGGGAGCAACATTATCTCCTGCCGGGTGTCCCCCATCCTCTGGTAGGCAGGACTGCGTCCTGAACCAACTCGCACCATTCACGTACCCTTCCCGCGTGGCTATCTTGTCAACAGAACCTGCATCTCCCGGCACTTATTCCTCTCTCCTTGTAGCTGAGATGTTTTGTGCAGAGGCTCGTGTCCAGCTACAAATGTTGGTCACGTCGGTCGCATTGAGCTTGGCACGCCGGTGCAGAAGGGTGTAAGGAAGACCGGGCATTTCGCCCTCTGATACCTCCTTGCAAATTTCGGATAGTTGTTTCTGCTGCTCCTCAGGCCGGTAACCCGCCCACTCCGAAAAGTTCAATGCCTTCCGCCCCCGATTTACGTCCGAAACCACCAGCCACGAAACTGGCGCCACGTGGCTATACCAGGGCCATACGCTACGATAGGAATGACAATCGTTGCAGGAACGCTCAAAAACGGTAGCCACAGCTGGATCTACCGCGAGATTTGCGCGCAATTCGTGCTTAGGATCGACCGGAGGATTAGTTCTGGCCGGTTGAAAGAACTGAACTGCCACTAGAATAAGCACGAGCAAAACAGCAAGTCGTTTTAACAAAGTTAACATTCGCTCTCCTTCGATGTGATCAACGCCAGAGCCGACGAGTTCTCGCCATCCTACTGACTTCCGGATGGCTTCTTTTCCACTTTCGTGAGCGCGAGCTTGAAGGCATCGCGATGTGACATTTCATCCTGGCGAATTTCTTCAAAACGATCCGCGGCGGCTTTGTCTCCCGACGCCTTCGCTTGTTCCGCGAATTTGCGGTACATAGTGTCGACCTCGTAGGACTCACCCTTGATTGCATCCTTCAGGTTGTCTGCGTCCCTGCCCACTAGCCCCGCGAGTTCTGCTTCCTCTGCAAAATGCTGAAAGCGTTCCGTCTTGGCGGCCTGCGCGAACAGATTTGCCAATTCGGTATTCCCATTCCGTTGCGCTTCCTTGGCATACAGCAAGTACCTTGCGTACGCAAACGCCTCGCCGTGCATGGCGGTCGACAAATTCGCTTGAGTATTGTCACTCAAACTGCCTGCGCCCCTGGCGGTCCGGTTCCCAGCGACGAACAACAGAGCACCGGCAAGCACCGCTGCAACATATAACCTGGTCTTCATGACGCCACCTCTTGTACGGACAATTCGAACAGCAAATCCTTCATCCCATCCTTTGCCGTTTCTAGTGAATGAATACTCCTTAGGGAGTGCGATACCCGATGGTTTCGATCACCTTCCAAAGTGACGATGATCACAGACTCTGCAGGAATCGGTGAGTTATAAGCAACCATCTTTGACACTTGGGAGTCTGCATTGACTGACGAGCGCCGGGCGACGATCGCGTACTTCTCGATGGAAATCGCGGTGGATCCACAGATCCCAACCTACGCAGGTGGCCTGGGAGTGCTGGCCGGAGATGCATTGCGTTCGGCAGCGGATCGCGGCCTCCCGATGGTCGGTGTGACCTTGCTTCCCCGCCGGGGATATTTTCGCCAACAACTCGATGAAAGCGGCCAGCAGTCCGAGCAGCCTGAAGAGTGGAGTCCGGAAGCGGTGTTCGAGAGTGTCGAGCCCATCGTATTACTCACTCTGGATGGAGCTCGGTTACGCATCCGAGCTTGGCGCTATTGGATACGAGGCGTGTCTGGCCACAAGGTTCCGGTCTATTTTCTGGACACGGATATGCCCGAGAATCCTTCGTGGGGGCAAGCACTGACCAACAACCTGTACGGGGGTGACGAGCGGTACCGACTCTGCCAGGAAGCCGTACTTGGCATTGGCGGACTGCGGCTCCTGCGGTTGTTGGAATATACGGACATCATCCGATTCCACATGAACGAGGGTCACTCAGCTCTGCTTACCTTAGCCTTGCTCGAAGAACGTGTTGGACGGCCGAATTTGAGTACTGCCACTCAAGAGGACATCGAAGCTGTACGAAGCCAGTGCGTCTTCACGACCCATACTCCAGTTCCGGCCGCTTTTGATCAGTTTCCGCTCGAGCTTGCTCGCCAGGTTCTCGGCCCAGACCGGATCAGTATTCTCGACGTCACCCGTTGTTGTCCCCCTGGAAATTTGAACATGACGTATCTCGCGTTGCGGTGCTCGCGATACGTCAATGGCGTCGCTATGCATCATGGGGAAGTGTCCCATGGAATGTTCCCGAACTATCCCATTCACGCCATCACCAATGGAGTACACGGTGTCACTTGGACGAGCTCTCCTTTTCAGGAGTTATACGACCGGCACATTCCGGAATGGCGTCGGGACAACCTCTATCTTCGGTATGCCATCGGCATCAATCTCGAAGAAATCCGGCAGGCGCATCTGCGTGCGAAGCGAGAAATGATTCAACAGATTGCGAAAGCGACCGGGGTCTTGTTCGACGAAAATGTTGCTACGCTGGGATTTGCCCGGCGAGCAACCGCGTATAAGCGGGCTGAACTGCTGTTCACGGATTTGAATAGACTTGGTGCCATCCGACGCCAAGCGGGCCCTTTCCAGGTCGTTTATGGCGGAAAGGCTCATCCACGCGATGAAGAAGGGAAGGCCGTGATCCGCAGGGTGTTTCAAGCGGCGGCGGCTCTGCGCGACTCTATTCCCGTCGTTTATGTTCAAAACTACGACTTCAATTGGGCTCGTCTTCTCACAAGTGGTGTCGATCTGTGGCTAAACACGCCGCATCGTCCCTATGAAGCATCGGGAACGAGCGGAATGAAAGCCGCCCTGAACGGCGTCCCCAGCCTCAGCGTGCGCGATGGCTGGTGGATCGAAGGTCACATCGAAGGTGTTACGGGATGGTCCATCGGTTGCGATGAAGATCCGGAGCAGCATGACATCGAGGTTGCTTCCATGTACGACAAACTCGAAAGCGTGATCCTGCCGATGTTCTATGCACGACCCAACGCTTACGCGGAAGTGATGCGTTCAGCGATTGCGATCAACGGATCATTCTTCAATACGCAGAGGATGATGGCACAGTATGTCTTGAACGCCTACTTTCCCGACGAAGCGAAAACCAGTCCATACACGGCTAATAACCTCCCACAAATCGGAGAAGCGAACCAGCAGGCGCTGAGTCGGTTGGATCCTTCCGAAGCGTCTGTCGGAAGTGGCAACCCTAGAAATCGCTGAGCTGCCTCGGCGGTATCGTAATCCGAAGAGCATTGAGGACGGCAGCGAGGTCGATGATCTCCTGTGCGATGGCGCCGGCCAATGGTGGCAGGTAACCACCAGCGGCGAACAACATGCCGACACCGCTCAGGATCATCCCGCCCACTGCGGTCTGCAGTGCGATGGAGCGGGTACGCCGGGCAATGTGCATCAATTCATCCACCTTGCGCAGCGATGAGTCCATCACCACCGCATCCGCCGCTTCGGCGGTCACATCGCTGCTTTGACCTCCCAGAGCTATGCTGGCGCTGGCTGCCAGCATGGCCGGTGCATCATTGATGCCGTCGCCCACGAACAATGTTCCGCGCCGGGCTGTCTCTTCCGTCACCAGCTTCAGCTTTTGCTCGGGCGTGGCGCCCGCAACAATATGCTCGATGCCTACGATCTTGGCCAGATGCTCGACCTCGGAGCGCCGGTCCCCGGAGAGGAGAATCACTTGTCCGGCACGATGCTTCGGCCGAAGGTGGCGAACGAAGGTAGTGCTTTCAGACCGCGGTTCGTCGTGAAAGCGAAGCAGCGCGGCGAATCGTTGGTCGACAAGGATCACGCATTCCAATCCGGATGCGGCTGGTGGTAATTCCGAGCCGGATACCAGGTTTCCGGCAACAGCCTGATTTCTTCCCGTGACAAATATCTGATGTCCATCTACCTCGCCGACTAGTCCCTGGCCCGGCTTCTCGCTCGCTCCCTTGGGGACGGTAAGTCGAATGCTCCGGGCTTTCGCGGCGTCGAGGACGGCTTGCGCCAGGGGGTGTCTGGAGTATTGCTCTAGACTGGCCGCATAGCCCAGAGCTTCGATCTGGTCAGTTCCTGCCGGGCAGAAAATATCAGTCAGAACCGGGCGGCCATAGGTCAGCGTTCCGGTCTTGTCGAAGAAAAACGTCTGGCAAGTTTCGATCTGCTCCAGAATTTTCGGATGTTTAATTACAATGCCGCGCCTGGCGGCCAGCGAGATGCCGCCAATAATAGCCACAGGAATGCCGATGAGAAGAGGGCAAGGCGTGGCAATCACCACCACGGCCAGGAACCGCTCCGCAGTGCCCCCAATCAGCCAACCGATAACGCCGATCAGCAACGCCAAGGGTGTGTACCAGGCGCCCAGTCGGTCGGCGATGCGGCGCATGTTGGGGCGGTTTTGTTCGGCCTCTTCGACAACTTTCAGGATGCGGGTATAGCGTGAGTCGACTGCCAGCTTGGTCGCACGGATTTTGAGCAACGTGTTGCGGTTGACGGCGCCTGACAGGACCTGCGATCCGGGGACTTTTCCAATCTCGAATGGTTCACCGGTCAGGTACGATTCGTCCATTTCGCCGCGGCCCTCGATGACTTCGCCGTCCACGGGGCAAATCTCGTGGGGATAGACCTCAAGAATGTCTCCCGGGACGATGTCCCGCACGTCGATCGAGGCGGGGCCCTCCGCCGTGACGCGATGAGCGCGCGTTGGCATTCTCTTGGCCAGGGCGCGCAACGCAGACGATGCCCGTCGCGTCGCGTATTGTTCCAATGCTGCCCCCCCGGAGAGCATCAGCACTACGATGCACGCCACTAGATATTCATGCAGCAGAGTTCCAGTGACGATAGAAATCCCAGCCAGCCAGTCCGCACCGAATTCGAGCTTGAATGCCTGGCGTAGCAATCCAAGCAGCAAAGGAATCCCGCCAGCTAGCAAAGCCAGGTAGAGCGGCAACACGTCGAGGTGGCCGACTCGCCACACATAGTGCAAGAGCAAGTACGCGAGGATCGCTAAAGCACTGAATATGGCGATGGGGGCGTCTCTCCCGTATTCTCTCAGCCAGCTATTGGACGATCCTTCATGGCTGGTCGTGTGCAGGCTGGTCGGCTCACCGGTAGATTGTGTCGTTTGCGTCAAGAGTCCGATCTCATGCAGATTGCTGATTGGCAGGGTGCTCGAGCGGCTACCGCCTGCCTTGCATCTTAGGTTTACCCGTATCAGTGATGCGAGTCACTTCTAGTCTCATTGTCTACCCAGCCAGTTTGATTGTCAGCATGCAAGGGGAAACCACCCGGTTGCGACAGGTGGCCCACTCAAGCCCGGTTTTGGCTTGAGTGGGATGTTCAGGTCTTCTCGATCCTGTCATCCCGGGGGCGTAGCCCGCATCCGGATCGAAGTATAAATCCGGAAAGAATCCCTCAACTTTCCATCCTGGAGTGCCCCATCTTTCATGATTTTCGAAAGGTGGGCCTGGCCCGTAGTCACAATCCTTCCTTTCAATTATTGATTGCAGATGGCCGGTGCCCTTCTTGCAAAGTACGCGAGAAATGGGCACCCATCCCCCTTTCCCGCAGCGCCCAGAGCCAAGAATCTCGGTAAGCAGATCACGTGAGCCTGTGAGCCAGCGCACAGTCTGCGAGACAGCGCCGCAGTCTAATAAGGCCTGGATGAAGTAACCGGAAAGCATGTGTAACAAATCTGGAGTTAGTGCATTTATTAGGTGCAGGAGGAAATCATGATCAGCGCCAAAGTTGAATTAAATCAACCACTTAAGCAGCAGCGGCAGTTCGTGGCCCAGACTGGCAGCGGCCATCACATGCTGCTCGACGATGCGGCTGGAGGCACCGGGCCCAAGCCCATCGAACTGGTAGCGGCTGGACTCGCCGGCTGTACCGCATTCGATGTCATCACAATTTTGCGCCAGAAGCATCACCAGAAAGTCACTGGCTATGAAGTGCGGGTCGAGGCTGACCAGGCTGAGCGCCCGCCGCAGGTGTTTACGGCGGTGCGGATTCATCACGTGGTCACCGGCTACGAAATTGATCCAGCGGTCATCGAGGAAGCCATTCGTCTCTCCGAAGAAAAGTACTGCTCGGTGGGAGCGATGGTGCAAAAGAGCGCGAGCTTCCATACCACGTATGAGATTGTCGAGGACAAGACCGCGTGGATGAAACCGGCCCTGGCGGTCGGAGTGCACAGTTGAAAGCTCGCGCCAGATTCGCTCTAGGCGTGTTGACGGTCATGTGTTTGTTGACGGCAGTTCAGGCACAAACCGTGCCCGAGCCTCCGCCTCTTACGCTTCAAGAGGCAGTAACCGTCGCGCTGGAAAAGAACCCTCTGCGCAAGGTGGCCCTGGCGGACACGAGAGTAGCGTCCGCCGATGTTCGCCAAGCCCGGTCAGTCCTGATGCCTCGTCTGAATTTTTCGGAGACCGCGACCCGCGGCGATGATCCCGTCTATGTGTTTGGCAGCAAGCTAAGGCAGCAACGCTTCTCTACCGCCGATTTCGCGCTGAACCAGCTCAACACGCCCCTGCCATTTGGCAACTTCAGCACCCGTTTCGCGGGAAGCTGGAACCTGTTTGATTCATTCGCCAGCTGGCACGGGGTAAACCGGGCAAGGCAGATGAACGAGGCGGCAGCCCATCAACTGGAGCGCGCCGACCAGGAGATCGTCTTCCGGGTCGTGGATGCCTATTACGGAGCATTGCTAGCGAGCAAGCAACTGGAAGTTGCGGAGCAGGCAGCCAAAACCGCGCAGTCCATCATGGACCGGAGCCAGGTGAGGTTCGACAGCGGGCTGGTAGTCGAGTCGGATTTGCTGACCGCGAAAGTGCGCATGGCATCGCGGCAGCAGGAGCTGATTCGGGCCAGAAACAATCTGGACCTGGCGCGCGCCCAGTTAAGTACCGCGATGGGCGTGCCGATGGATACTTTGTTCCAGCCCGCTGAAGCCCTGGCGGAGCGCGCGCTGCCGGTTCCCGTCCTTCAGGAAGTCGAAAAGCAGGCGCTCGCGAACCGGCCGGACTTGAAGGGCATTCAATCGCAGGAGGCCGCCCAGAAGCAGAGTGTTGCGATCGCGAAGTCGTCGTTTGGTCCGCGGGTGAACGCTTTTGCCGGCTGGGAGCTGGATAATCCGACGTTCGTGGCGGGTGGCGGGGGCAACAACTGGCTGGGCGGAGTCGAAGTGCAGTTTGACATTTTTCAGGGCGGCGCAAAACGAGCGGAGCTTTCGCGTCAGCGCGCCCTGGCCGACCGGGTGGGAGCGATGAAGCAAGCGGCTGGCGATGCGATTCGCCTGGAGGTTCGCCGCGCTTACTACGATGTGGATGCCAGCCGGCAGCAGATGGAAGTGGCGCGGGCTGCCATTGCCCAGGCGCAGGAAAGTCTGCGCATCAACCAGGACCGCTATGACGGCGGTTTGACCACCATCAGCGATCTGCTGGGCGCGGAAGAAGCGGCACGCCGCAGCCAGACCGACTACTGGGAAGCGGTTTACCGGTTCCATACCAGCTACGCCAACCTGGAGTTGGCCAGCGGGACGCTGAGTCCTCAATCTCCGGTGGTGACGCAGTGACTCTTAACCATTCAATCTTTTCACCTCTCGTTCCCCTGGTTGTGGTTCTGGCCGGCGGGCTCAGCGGTTGCTCCAGTGAACGGCAACCGATGGCTGTGGCGCCGGAAACTGTTCATAACGTCTCCGTGCTTCCAGTACAACGTGCCGATGTACCCGATTTGCTGGAAGCGGTGGGAACGGTGCGGGCGGCGCAGACCAGCCTACTGGCCAGCCAGATGGCGGGGACCATCGTGGAGATTCGAGTGCATGAAGGAGATCGGGTGCGGCGCGGGCAGGTGCTGGCGGTGATTGATGACGCGCAACCCCGGGCCGCGCTCGACCAGGCCACGGCAGCCGAGAATGCAGCCGCGCAGGAACTGGCCGCGTCGGATTCCGATCTGGCCTTGGCTCAATCCACACTCAAGCGTTACCAGAATCTGTACGACAAGAAGTCGGTCAGCCCGCAGGAATTCGATGAAGTGAAGGCGCGCTATCAGGCGGCGGTCGCGCATCGAGAAATGACTCAGGCCGGCCAGGCGCAAGCCAAGGCCGCACTGGCGCAGGCACGTTCGTCGTTTTCATACACGCACATCGTCGCGCCTTTTGATGGAGTGATCACCGAGAAGAAAGCCGATCCGGGGGCGTTGGCCAGCCCGGGTCTTCCGATATTTGCCATCGAAGGCCTGGGGCACTACCGGCTGGAAGCCACGGTCAACGAAAACGATCTGCGATTCGTCAAGATGGGACAGCAGGTGCCGGTGGTCGTCGATGCATTGCAAAATCCGGAACTGAAGGGAAAAGTGACGCAAATCGTGCCGGCGGCCGATCCCGGCAGCCGCAGTTTCATGGTGAAGATCGACCTGCCGTCGGATGCGCAACTGCGTTCTGGATTGTTTGGCCGGGCACAGCTTTCCCGCGGCCAGCGGTCGTCCTTCGTGATACCGCGGACCGCAGTGGTGGAGCGCGGTCAACTGCAAGGGGTTTACGTGCTGGACCAGAACAAGGTTGCGGGCCTGCGTTACGTCACGCTGGGAAGGACCTCCGGGCCTGGGGTGGAAGTGCTCGCGGGTCTTCAGGAGGGTGAGCGTTTTGTGGCGCAACCCGGCGTACTCGATCTGAGTGGCAAGCGCATCGAGGCCCAGTGATGACGATGAGAGACGAATCGCCCAATTCGACTGAGCAGTCCACGCCTCGCCTTGGCTTGGCGGGACGCATCGCTCGCGGCTTCATCGACTCGAAGCTGACGCCTCTCGTGATCGTGGCTGCATTGCTGCTGGGCGCTTTCAGCATCCTCGAGACGCCGCGCGAGGAAGAACCGCAGATCGTTGTCCCCATGCTCGACGTATTCGTGCAGATGCCGGGCGCAACCCCGGAAGAGATCTCGCAGCGGGTCAGCCTCCCCATGGAGAAGCTGCTCCGCGAAGTCCCGGGTGTGGAGTATGTCTACTCCATCAGCCAGCCCGGCATGAGCATGCTGATCGTGCGTTTCTATGTTGGTTCGAAGGAAGAGGACGCCATCGTCCAGACCTACAACAAGCTTTATTCCAATTTCGACCGCATCCCGCCGGGAGTTTCGCAGCCGATTATCAAGAGCCGTTCGATCAATGACGTCCCTATCATGGCGCTCACGCTGTGGGGCAAAAACTATGACTCGTATCATCTGCGGCGGATCGCGGGCGAACTGGAAAACTCGCTCAAGCAGCTCGATGATGTTTCCGAAACCGCGATCATCGGAGGACAGCCCCGCCATGTACGGGTGGTTTTGGACACACAACGATTGGCCGCCTATGGCCTCACGCCGGCGGCAGTCGCGAACCAACTCCAGGCCGCGAACAGCCGTACTGAGGCCGGAAGTTTCGCGCGCGACAACCAGGAGTTCAAGGTCGAGGCGGGGAAGTTCTTCACCCGGGTGGAGGATTTGCAGCAGGTGGTCGTTGGAGTCCACTCGGGGCGTCCGGTTTACTTGCGTGATGTCGTGGAGAAGCTGGAGGATGGCCCCGCCGAGCCGGACAACTATGTGATGTTCGCCAACGCCCGCGGCGGCGCAAGCCAGATAGTCGGCGCGGATTATCCGGCTGTAACGATTACGCTGGCCAAGCGCAAGGGCACGAATGCCACAACCATTTCCGAAAATGTGCTGGAGCGGGTCAACTCTCTGCGCGGGTATGTTCTGCCCAACGATTTGAACGTTACGGTCACGCGCAACTATGGCGAGACCGCTAAAGACAAGTCCAATGAACTGCTGGAGCATTTGCTGATTGCGACCCTGTCCGTGACTCTGCTGATCGCTCTGGCGCTGGGCTGGAGGGAATCTGGTGTCGTGCTACTCGCCGTCCCGGTCACGCTGGCCCTTACCCTGGCCATCTTCTATTTCTATGGCTACACGCTTAACCGGGTCACCCTGTTCGCGCTGATCTTCTCCATCGGCATTCTGGTGGACGACGCCATCGTCGTGGTGGAAAACATCGTGCGCCATTTCCGCTTGCCGGAAAGCCGCGGACGTCCCCTGGCAGAAGTTGCGGTTGAGGCGGTGGATGAGGTCGGCAATCCCACGATTCTGGCCACCTTCGCGGTCATTGGCGCCATCCTGCCGATGGCTTTCGTGCGCGGGCTGATGGGGCCTTACATGAGGCCGATTCCGGTGGGCGCTTCGGCGGCGATGCTGTTCTCGCTCATCGTGGCCTTTGTGGTGTCGCCCTGGGCTGCATTGAGATTGCTGCGCCATTACGCGAGCGAGGGCGACCGCGCCAAACATGAACACGAAGCCGAAGGCTGGACTACTCGGCTGTATCGCCGCATCATGAACCCGCTGATCCTCGATGCACGTCGCCGCTGGATATTTTTTGGCGGCGTGCTCGTGCTGTTGCTGGCGGCGGTTGCATTCGTCCCCCTGAAGTGGGTGCGAGTCAAGATGCTCCCCTTCGACAACAAGAGTGAATTCCAGGTCATCATTGATATGCCGGATGGAACTCCGCTGGAGCAGACGACCCACGTCGCGCAGGCGCTGGGCGGTTATCTGGGCCAGCAGCCCGAAGTCACAAATTATCAGATCTACGCCGGCACGTCCGGCCCGTACAACTTCAACGGGCTGGTACGGCATTACTTTTTGCGCCGTCAGCCCAATCAGGCTGACATTCAGGTCAACCTGCGATCGCGGCACGACCGCAGCGCGCAGAGCCACGAGATCGCAAGACGGCTGCGCCCCGGACTGGACAAGATTGCCCAGCCCTTCGGAGCGCGAATCAAAGTAGCTGAGGTCCCTCCCGGTCCGCCGGTATTGCAGACGCTGGTGGCGGAAGTCTACGGGCCGGACTACAAAAGCCAAATCGAGCTGGCGGCGCAGATCAAGAAAATCTTCCAGCAGACCGCGGGAGTGGTGGATGTGGACTGGTACGTCCAGGATCCGCAGACCAAGTACGACCTGAAAGTGGATCTCGACAAGGCGGCACTGCACGGCATCTCGCCCGCCGATGTCACGCGCACGCTGCAGGTGGGACTGAGTGGCGCCAGCGCCGGACTCTTGCACGATCCCCAGTCGCGCGAGGACATTCCGATCGAAGTCCGGCTGGCGCGGTCCGATCGCTCGGGCATCGAGGACCTGGAAAACATCAAATTGCCCACCGCTTCCGGAGAGCAGATCGCATTGCAGGAAGTCACAAATCTGCAGCAGACCACGATTGACACTAGCGTCTATCGCAAGAACCTGCAACCCGTTGTGTATGTGACCGGTGACGTCGCGGGCGGGGAAGAAAGCCCGGTATACGCCATCATGAAGATGAGCGACGCCATCGACAAGATCAAGCTGCCGCAGGGCTATGCCGTCAAACAGTACAAGGGCACGACCATGCCGGAGCGTACTGACCGCCTGTCCATAAAATGGGATGGCGAGTGGCACATCACGGTAGAAGTGTTTCGCGACTTGGGGCTGGCGTTCGCCGCCGTGCTGGTGCTGATCTACGTGATGGTAGTGGGTTGGTTCCGGTCCTTTGTAACGCCGCTGGTGATCATGGCGCCGATCCCGCTCACGCTGGTCGGCATTCTTCCCGCGCACGCGCTGATGGGGGCGTTCTTCACCGCTACATCCATGATCGGATTTATCGCGGGCGCTGGAATCATCGTGCGAAATTCCATCATCCTCGTAGACTTCATCGAACTGCGGCGGTCGCAGGGAATGTCGCTGGAGGATGCCGTTGTGGACGCCGGCGCGGTGCGATTCCGCCCCATGTTGCTGACCGCGGCGGCGGTCGTGGTGGGAGCAAGCGTGATTCTGTTCGATCCCATCTTTCAGGGGCTGGCCATCTCGCTGATGGCGGGTGAAGTGGCATCGACCGTGCTATCCCGCATGGCGGTCCCGGTCCTTTATTACTTGAGCGAACGTCGGCATGTGGATGTGACGCCGCCACAACTGCACTCGCCGGAAAGCACGACCACAGTTGCGGCTTAAATCTTTTGATGGAGGAAGGAGTTGTTATGACAGTCGAACGTGCAGTGAGAGTGCTGGCAGGAACCTTCGTGCTGCTCTCGGTGGCGCTGGGCTACTGGGTGTCACCGTACTGGTTGCTGTTCACGGCTTTTGTCGGGCTCAATCTGTTTCAATCGGGGTTCACCAACATGTGCCCGGCCATGGCCATCTTCCGCAAGCTGGGATTACCGGATGCGGGCGGAGCGGGGCCCAACCCGCCGACCTCCGCGAAGGCCGTTGCAAGGTAGAGCTACAGACAGGCCGAGGCCGACAAGTTTCCGTTCCTGCGTGAGTCTCACGCGGGCAACGTATGAGTTTCTACGAAGGGAGATGTTATGAAAATCAAGACAGTACTTTTGATACTCGCACTCGCAGTAACCACTGCGATGGCGCAAGGCGGTGGCAGGGGTCGTGGGCCGGGATACAAATACGACCCCAGCACCGAAACCAAGATCACCGGCAGCATTGAGCAGATCAACACGACGGATACAATGTGCCACACCGGGACCCACCTTATGGTGAAGACAGACACGACAGAGATAGAAGTTGGGCTCGGTCCGACGCAGTTCCTCAAAGAACAGAAACTGGAACTGAAAAAGGGAGACGCCGTCGAAGTGATCGGCTCAAATGCCACCACCAGACAGGGCAAGATCTTCATCGCCCGCCAAATCACGGCCGGCGGAAAGACTGTGACCCTCAGGGATGAAAAGGGCACGCCTGCATGGCCGCGCGGAATGTGCCGTCCATGAGGAAGTCTGCGGGAGCGTGGCAATAGCCGGATGGCCCATTCTAAATTTCGCGTTCTTTGCGAAATTTAGAGTGGGGATGTTGGAGGCTGGCCCAAAACCAGCTACTCCGAATGGACAGCACGAAAACGCGAACCAGCGGCGGAAAGACTTTGTCCAGCTGTCGAACTTCCCCACTCAATCCAAAAGCAGGCTTGAGTGGGCCACCTCTCTATCTGGAGTTGTACTTTTCGCGAGGCGGGCGATCCGCCAAGAGGAACCTTCCATGAATAGCCTGAAGCAAATGTTGTGGACGATTGTTACTCTTTTTCTTATCGTCGGCGCCGCGCCGTTAGCGAGCGCAGCCGAGCTTCCTGCCGACTTGTGCTCACTGCTGCCGACGGCGGTGGTAAACAAGACGTTAGGAGACACGTACAACGGACCCGACAAGAGTGTCGCTCCGCGGCCCTTTCCGAATACGGCCACGGGGACGGATTGTACTTATAAATCCAGAAGGCACAGCGTGGTATTCCGAATTTATATTGACCCTTCTGCCCAAGCGGCCACGGAGTTGTTCGCTAAACTGAAACTTTATTTTGGATCGGGGTCGACGGCAGTCACCGGTGTCGGAGATGAGGCTTACCTTGATGCCAATCATGCTCTCCATGTGCGCAAAGGCAAAGCGCGCTTCTATCTCGACACCGCAGCCAACGAGCAACAGCGAAAAGACCTTGCAAGCGGAATCGCCGGACAGCTTTAGGGATGGGCCGACGGCCGGGCCGCAGCCTGGGCGATGAATCCAAGCCTGGCTCCGCGATCAGCCGAAAATCAGGGACAGAAGGAAACGACCCTGGTTTTCCAAATTCAGACCCTTAGCCAGCCTCGGAACGCCCTGCCGGCATAGTAAGATTCGGCACCGTTGTGATACAGGAAAACAGTGTTGAAGCGGCGATCACAAAAGAGGGCGCCGCCGAGTTTTCTGATCTCAGAAGGTGTCATCACCCAGCTCGACGTTTTCGTATCGAAACTTCCAAGTTTCTGCAACCCACGATATTGTTCTTCCGTTAAAAGCTCAACGCCCATGGCGGCCGCCATATCCACAGCGTTACCTTCTGGTTTATTTTCTTTTCTTGACTCCAGCGCTTCCCGGTCGTAGCAGACGCTTCTGCGGCCTTTCGGACTCTCCGGTGAACAATCATAAAAAATGTATTCGCCCGTCTTTTTATCATGACCAACCACGTCCGGTTCACCGCCAGTTCTTTCCATTTCATTGAGTGCCCACAGTTTTTCGGAATTAGCTTCCAGCTTTGCTTGTACTTCAGCCCATGCAAGACCTTTATGGCGGTTGATGTTTTTCTCAAAACGGCCTTTCAATGCTGTGAGTAGTTCTTGGCCTTGCTTCTTAGAAAGGGTTACGTTTGACATAGCTTTTGGTAGCATCTTTCTTGATTAAGTTGTCCTGCACTTATCGTGCGACGCCGCGTCATTTACTCTGCCCCAGCTTTGGATTGTGCCAGCAGATCAGTCTATCCACGCCAAGACTTGCAGGGCCGTAAAGAACCTTACTCTAAGCAAATATCATGGCTCAGGAGATGGTGCTTTGGTTGCAACTCCCCGCGGCTTGTGTGAAACCGTTCGGTTCGGCCTTCCCCAGCGTTTCGTCGGGGAATCCCCAAGCCGACGGCGTCTACGCTACGGCGAGCAGTGTTTCTGCGGCTCACAAACAGTTCACCAGCGCACAGGTAACGAACAGCCGGTGCGCGTTCTTCTTCAGCCCGCGATAGCGTACTTTCACGAATCCGAACTTCAGCTTCATCACTTGAAACACGTGCTCCACCTTGGCCCGCACCTTCGACTTCGTCCGGTTCTTCGCCCACGCCACTTCATCCACGATCTGACCCTTGTAGCGACAGCGCCGCTGGGTGAAATCCCGTGCTCGTGGCGCGCACTCGCGGATCACCTCGGTTTGGCCCTGATACGCTCCGTCGCCCCACACCCGCGTTTCTTCGCCATGCAGCAGGTCCGGCAACATCGCCACATCGGAAACATTGGCTGCCGTCGCCACCGCCGTGTGGATGATCTTGGTCTTGCTGTCCACGCCCACGTGCGCTTTCATCCCGAAGTACCAGTTCTTCCCCTTCTTCGCCTGGTGCATCTCTGGGTCCCGGCTCTGCTCGCGGTTTTTGGTCGAGGAAGGGTGCGTGAATCAGGGTCGCATCCACAATCGTGCCCGTGGTGATCCGCACGCCCTTGGCTTGCAAATGCAGGTTCACCGTCCCCAGAATCTCTTCTCCCAGATTGTGCTCCTCCAGCAAATGCCGGAACTTGCACACCGTGGTCTCGTCCGGCACCGGCTCCGCTCCCAATCAATCCCCACGAACTGCCGCAGCGTCGCCGAGTCGTACAAAGCCTCTTCCACCGCCGGGTCCGCCAGATTGAACCACTGCTGCAGAAAATAAATCCGCAGCATCTTTTCCAGTTCTTTCGGCCGTCGCCCGTTGCCCGGCTTGGGATAGTGCGGCTCGATCAGCCCACACAATTTCCCCCACGGCACCACCTGCTCCATCTCTTCCAAGAACATCGCCCGCCGCGTCTTCTTCGTGTACCGCTCGAATCCCGTCATCATCGCCAGTGTCCTCTGTTTGCCGAGAGAGTTCATGCTGGCACGACTTTATCTATACTCCCTGTGGAAAGGCAGCACTTAATTTCCGCGGCTTACTCCACAGCTGCGGGCGCCGTGACTATGGCCGCCGCCATTGCGAGCTTGTGATCCTTGTCCCAGGGGGGCCCGACGGCCCTCCGCACCTTGAGGAAGTACGCGTCGAGGTTCTCGGCCCGCAGCACCTGGCGGGCCGTTTCCAATATGTTCTTTGCGTCGTACCAGTGGACGGGCCAACCTCGTGCCTCGGCCGCGGAAGCCAGGGCCTTGCGGTACATCACCCAGTCGGCAACATTCTGCGCACGGTAATCCTTGATTCGCTCGGCAATCGTGGGTGGAAGCGGTTGGCACTTGCGAAGGGCGACACCAAGGATCCGCGGCACCGCCATCGTGACAGCGTCCAAGGCAAGCGCGGCGTGCCTCTCCGCCGACACTCGCACGCGCTCCACTAACTCCACGGCCTCGTCGAGCGGGAGCCCTTGGCCTTCGCTGTGGTGCGGAAGCTTCGGCAGGCCCTCGCCCACCAGTTCCACCCGGCGGCGGTCGAGGAGCGTCCCATCACGCGCCACCGTGACTAGAACCGCCCAACCCCCATGATCTGACACCCCGATGATGCCACCCTTCTTCGACATGATTTCTTCCCGCGCCTAACTTGGCCCCCTGACGGGATGGGAGCTGCTTGTTCGGCCCCGGTACGAACAACTCAAACAACACCGGGGAGGCCTCCTTTTTCCTCCCACGGTTCAACGCTTCGGGGCGCTAGGCGGCCAGTTGGGCGCTTCAACCCCAAACTGCTTGGCGTATTCCGCGTTCAGCCGCTGCCAGCCGAACTTCATCGCCTCGCTACCAACGATGCGGCCGATGGCAGTTCCGCTGAGCAGGTGATCCAGAACATCGAGACAAATGTGCCACCCGGCAGCACCCATTGAGATGAAGCGGCGATCGATGTTGTGCCACAGCGTCAGACGCGTGCCGCCGCCAATGGCTTCGAGTTCCCACCGGATATCCTGCGCGCCCCAGTTGTACTCAAGGACGTTGGGGGCGTCAGCTCGCGTCACTCTCGTTTCGGAAACCTGCGGATTGGCTGCTGCCACAGTGGTGAGTTTTACCGTGGTTCCGACCGTACCCAGGCTCCCATCCGATTCAAAGGGAGCCCACTCACGCAGATGCGCCGGATCGGTTAGCGCCTGCCAGACTTTTTCCGGCGAATGACGCAGTTCTCTGACGAGAATGAGGGTCCACTTCTCTCCGACTTTTCGTACCTGCGCCCCGCTGGCCGGGCCCGGCGTGTACTGCGCGTGATCGATCACTTTCTCCTCCTTAGCGTGAATAGCGTGCCAGTTGGGTGAGCTGAATAAGGTTGCCGCAGGTGTCGTTCAGCATCGCAATAGTCGAGCCGGTCACGTCGGTAGGAGGCATGGTGAACTCGGCGCCGCGCGCCTTGATCCGTTCGTAGTCGCCCTTAACATCGTCGGTGTAGAACATGATCGCAGGCTGGCCCTGTTGAAAGATCGCCTGCTGATACGTTTTGGCCGCGGGGTTGTTGTTCAGCGCCAGCTGCAGCTCAATGCCGTCCGGCTCCTCGGGCGAGGCCACGGTGAGCCAGCGAAATGGCCCTTGGCTGAAATCGGTCTTCTTGGCAAAGCCCAGTGCCTCCGTATAAAAGCGCAGGGCCTTGCTCTGGTCGTCCACGTATACGCTAGTCACTTTGATTTTCATCTCGTTTCTCCTTGGTCACGCTCGCGATTTGGGCCGCGTCGTCTTCTCCTGGGGCTTCCTTTTCGTCGGTGTGGGTTGATCCATGCGGCCGTGATCCATCCCATCAAGGTGGCGTTCGAGAGCATCCAGGTGAGCGGACCAGAACCGGCGGAACGGAGCCAGCCAGGCATCCACCTCCTGGAGCGGTTCAGGTTTCAGCCGGTAGAGACGGCGCTGCGCGTCCACCGTGGATTCCACGAACCCGGCCTCGCGCAGCACTCGCAGGTGCTTCGACACGGTCGGCTGCGCCATACGAAGCTGACGCTCGATCTCTCCCACCGATTGTTCTGACGAAACGAGGAGGCCCAGTATCGCCCGACGGTTCGGCTCCGCAATGATTTCGAATACGGTTTCCATTCTCATAATATACTCCATGGAGAATATACGTGTCAAGGCATATACAGAGGCGGGGGCCAGGCAATGGTTTCAGTCGGCGTGCACGGATGCACCGTCCCATGCGCTCTTGGCGGGTGCGATTCAGGGCGCGGGCGCTACGCGCTCCGTCCGTCGTGGGGATGAAAGCAACAGTGCGGAAGTTGTTTGTGGTTGAGTTGTGGGTTGAAGCTGTATGAACCAATCATTCCTAAGTGGTTTGGAAGAATTGGCGGGGACGACGGGACTCGAACCCGCGACCTCTGCCGTGACAGGGCAGCGTTCTAACCAACTGAACTACGTCCCCCGGTTGAACCGGAATCACCGAAACGGCGGGCGGTGGAAGGCGTGAACCAGCAATCTTCGGCTGATTCATGATTGCACGAAAGTTCAAGAACTGGCAAGGAATGAACCCCCGGTATAAAGCCGCTCGAAAGCAGCCTGAGCTTGCCGGTATCGAGCCTGTTAAAGTAAGCTTCGTTTCGCGGAATCCTGAATCCTGTATTCGCCAAGGTTAATCCAAGCGCACATGAAAGCCATTCAGGTAAAGAAGCCCGGCGGCCCGGAAGCCCTCGAACTGGTAGAGATTCCAGTTCCGCAACCCAAACCCAATGAAGCCATCGTGAAGATTGCCGCTTCGGGCGTCAATTTCATTGACGTTTACCATCGCGAGGGCAGATATCCGGTCGCCCTGCCGTTCGTCATCGGCCAGGAAGGCGCGGGTGTGGTCTCGGAGGTGGGTGCCGAGGTCAAGTCGGTCAAACCCGGCGACCGTGTGGCGTGGACCAGCATCATGGGCTCCTATGCGGAGTTCGTCGCTGTCCCTGCCGACCGCCTGGTCAAGGTTCCGCAGGGCGTGAGCGATCGCGAAGCGGCGGCCGTCATGCTGCAAGGGATGACGGCGCACTATCTGGCCTTCACAACTTTTCCCTTGAAGCGCGGAGACACGGCCTTGGTCCAGGCGGCGGCGGGCGGAGTGGGTTTGCTGCTGGTGCAGATGGCGCACAATATCGGGGCGCGAGTAATCGGCACCGCTTCGACAGAAGAAAAGGCTAAGCTGTCGTGCGAGGCCGGGGCGGACGAAGTCATCCTTTATACGCAAGTGGATTTTGAAAGCGAGACCAAACGGCTTACCCAGGGCAAAGGCGTGGACGTGGTCTATGACTCGGTGGGCAAGACCACTTTTGAAAAGGGACTCAACCTGCTGCGGCCGCGCGGAATGATGGTCTTGTTTGGAGGGTCGAGCGGGGCCGTACCACCTTTTGATCCCATCATTCTCAGCCAAAAAGGTTCGTTGTTTCTCACCCGTCCCACGCTGAACCATTACATTGTTACGCGCGGCGATCTCGAGGCGCGGGCCAGCGCGATTTTTGAGATGATCGCGGCGAAAAAGCTCAAGCTCCGTATTGAACATATTTATCCACTGGCGGAGGCGCAGCAGGCCCACCGCGATCTGGAAGGGCGCAAGACGACCGGGAAACTGCTGCTGATTCCGTAGACGTCTCGGTCGGAGCAATCGTAGTATCCATCCGGCGTGGTTGCGCGCGGCAACCTGCCGGGAGAGTGTTACCTCTAAAAGACAGGAGGATTCTCATGGCAACAAATAAAAGTTCCAGTGCACGCAAGAAGTCCGGTCACAACCAGTACGGCGAAGCGGCGAGCAAAAGTGTGGAGAGCGCCCTCCATCGTGAAAAGCGCGGAACCCTTCGGTCGGGCAAGGGAGGCAAAGGCGGCAAGGTCACCAGCCGGAAGCAGGCGATCGCCATCGGTCTTTCCGAAGCCCGCGAAAAAGGCGCCAAGGTTCCGGTGAAGAAAGCCGGCTGAGAAACCCAGAGATTGAGGCGTCCGTGGAATCCCACCCTTCGAAGAACGAAGGGTGGGGGCACCCCGCCCCTGGTTCGACTAACCATCAGGAGGAGAGGTAGATGAGCAAAGTACGGGTTCTTGTGGGCACGCGCAAGGGCGCGTTTGTCCTGACGTCGGACGGCAAGCGCGAGAAGTGGAACGTCAGCGGTCCCCACTTTGCCGGGTGGGAGATCTTTCACGTCAAAGGATCGCCGGCTGATCCCAACCGGTTGTACGCGTCCCAGTCCAGCGGCTGGTTCGGACAGGTGATCCAGCGCTCGAACGATGGTGGCCAGACCTGGGAGCCGGTGGGGAACAAATTTGCGTACGATGGCGTCCCCGGCACTCACCAGTGGTACGACGGCACGCCCCATCCCTGGGAGTTCAAGCGGGTCTGGCATCTGGAACCTTCGCTGACCGATCCCGAGACCATCTATGCCGGAGTCGAAGACGCTGCTTTCTTCCGCTCGACCGACGGCGGCAAGAACTGGCAGGAACTCTCCGGACTGCGCGGCCATGGTTCTGGTCCCAAATGGCAGCCCGGCGCCGGCGGCATGTGCCTGCACACCATCATTCTGGATCCCAGCGACCCGCAGCGCATCTTCATCGCCATCTCCGCCGCCGGCGCCTTCCGCACCGACGACGCCGGCAAGACCTGGAAGCCAATCAACCAGGGACTGCGTTCCGCGCAAATCCCTGACCCGACGGCCGAGGTGGGCCACTGCGTTCACCACATCGCCATGCATCCCTCGCGACCGGGGGTCCTGTTCATGCAGAAGCACTGGGACGTCATGCGCAGCGACAATGCGGGCGACTCCTGGCAAGAGGTCAGCGGAAATCTGCCGACCGACTTCGGATTCGCCATCGATGTGCACGCCCATGAGCCCGAGACCATCTATGTGGTTCCCATCAAGAGCGATGGCGAGCACTATCCGCCCGACGCCAGGCTGCGCGTCTATCGCAGCCGCAGCGGCGGAAATGAGTGGGAGGCGCTCACCAAAGGTCTGCCGCAACAGGACTGCTACGTCAACGTGCTGCGCGACGCCATGGCCGTAGACTCCCTCGACCAGTGCGGCGTGTATTTCGGCACCACCGGCGGCCAGGTGTACGCGTCCGCCGACTCCGGAGACACCTGGGCGCCCATTGTGCGCGATCTTCCGGCCGTGCTGTCGGTCGAAGTGCAGACGCTGCCATAATAAACCGAACATGGTCGAATGAGCATGATACGAGTCATACTCCCGCCCCATCTGCGAACCCTGGCGCAGGTTCGGGGAGACGTGGAGCTCGAAGTCGGGAAGCCGGTGACGCAGCGCTCGGTGCTCGACGCGCTGGAGGGTCGCTATCCCATGCTGCGCGGCACCATCCGCGATTACCTCACACAGCAGCGCCGGCCGTTCCTGCGCTTCTTCGCCTGCGAGGAAGATCTCTCCCACGAGTCGCCGGATGCCCCCCTGCCCGACGCCGTCGCCTCGGGTGTGGAACCGTTGATCATTCTCGGAGCGATTGCCGGCGGATAGGCGCGGGCGGGTGGCCCATTCAAGCCCGATTTTGGCTTGAGTGGGGGCCCGGCATCATCCGTACAAAGGGAGGAAAATCCCGAGATGGAAGCGACCGTGGAATCCCACCCTTCAAAAAAAAGAAGGGTGGGTCACCCCGCACATCACGGACAGTCCCTGAAGATAAAGTTTGCCTGATAGCTTTTGGGTTCTGGGACGCTCCAAAATCCCCGCCCAAGCAGAGCTTGGACGGGGCGCCCTCGAGAGTAGTGTCCGGGGATCGACTGGGGGGCACCCCGTTGTAATCTTGAGGTTCGAGGATCCAATGCATGCGTACTCTGGTGGTGGGAGCCGGCGCGATTGGCGGCTATTTTGGCGGCAGGCTGCTCGAAATCAATCGGGACGTGACCTTTCTCGTCCGCCCCAAGCGTGCCGCGGAGTTGAACACTCGCGGTCTGAAAATTCGCAGTCCGCTCGGCGATGCGAGCTTTTCCCAACCGGCAACCGTGTGGCAGAGAATCTCCGCGAGAGCTACGACCTCGTCATCCTCAGTTGCAAGGCCTACGATCTCGACGACGCGATTGCATCTTTCGCGCCGGCCGTCGGGCCGCAAACCGTCATCCTGCCCCTGCTCAACGGCATGCGTCATCTGGATGTGCTGGACGCGCGCTTCGGTCGCGACCGCGTGCTGGGCGGCCAGTGCTTCATCGCGGTCGCGCTCAAAGACGGTGAGATTGTCCACCTGGTTGAGACTCACGACCTGTCTTTCGGTGAGCGGAATGGTGAGCTGTCGGATCGTGTGCAAGCGATTGCCCAGCTCATGCAAGGCGCACGCTTCAACGCGCACGCCAGTGCCGAGATTTTGCAGGAAATGTGGGAAAAGTGGGTTTTCCTGGCGTCGCTTGCCGGCAGCACCTGCCTGATGCGCGCGAACATTGGGGAGATCTGCGCATCGCCGGGCGGCACCGATTTCATTCTCGGATTGCTGGAAGACTGCGGTTCGATTGCGGCGGCTGAGGGCTATCCCATGCGGGAAGCCCAGATGAAACGCGCGCGCAAGACGCTGACCGCGGCTGGTTCAGCTCTCACGGCCTCGATGCTCCGCGACGTCGAACGCAACGCGCCGATTGAAGCCGACCACATTATCGGCGATCTGCTCCGGCGGAGTACCGCCTCGTCCCTGGGGAACCTTTCCCATCTCAATCTCGCCTACACCCACCTGAAGGCCTATGAGGCCCACCGAATCCGTACGCTCTAAGTCCCCGAGTGCCCTCGAAACTAAATAGGTACTGGGGGGCCGGGGGCGGCCGGCAAATGAAAACTTGTTCATTTTCATAACGAAAGCTGTCGTGCACGCATCTAACAACGATAATGTATCAAGAACTGCATTGTTCTCACTCCATACGGTGAGAGGCAATCGGGACGGGCGGATTGAGGCCGCTGCGGGTCTTACTCTGAATGATTGACAAATCGGTTGTAATTGAAGAGGAACCAGAGCTGGCTCCTCCGGAAGGTTCTGCCTGCCCGAAGCCCCGTCGGATATTCATTCTTTTTGCCGTGGCACTGTTGTCGATTCTTGTTCATGGCTATCACATGGGCACAGACGACGCAGCCATCTACGCGCCCGGAATTGAAAAGGCCGCGGATCCATCTCTGTTTCCCTTTGGCTCCGAGTTCTTCATGCACCACGCCGGGCTTTCTCTGTTCCCGCATTTAGTGGCGGCGACTACGTGGCTCTCCCGGTTGCCCATTGAATGGAGCATGCTGCTCTGGTTTACCTTTGCCCAATTTCTACTGCTGTGGGCCGCCTATGAACTGGGACGGCAATGCTTTCGAAGCGAACGGGCGCGCTGGGCGGGCGTGGCGCTGCTGGCCGCCTTGCTCAACGTTCCCGTAGCCGGGACCGCTCTCATCATCGCGGACCCTTACCTGACCGCGAGATCGCTGGCCACGCCGCTTGTCCTGATGTCCACTGCCTGTTTTCTGGACAAGAGAGCTCGCGCCGCATGGCTGTGGCTGATTGCTGCGTTTCTGATTCATCCGCAGATGGCAATCTACGGAGCCGGGGCCGGGGTGCTGATCCTGCTCATGTCTCGATCACCCGAGCGGCCAAGAATCGTGGAAGTCGCGCCGGTATTTCCGGCATTGCTATTACCGTTCCTGGTGAACCTCCCTTTGCAGCCTGCCCACGGCGCCTACCGGGAAGTGCTGGCGTCCCGGGCGTACTTCCTGGTGACCACGTGGCACTGGTGGGAATGGTTGGGGGCCTTCGCGCCTCTCATCATCCTGACCGCGTGTGCCCTGCTGTCGCTCAAATCGACTCTCCCTGCTTTTTCCCGCCTGGCAAAGACTCTGGTAGGCCTGGGTTTGATCTCTACAGTTGCGGCATTGCTGCTGGCGAGCGATGCGGATTTCATGTACCTGCTGCGACTGCAACCGATGAGAAGCTTTCACCTGATCTACGTGGCGTTCTTCATTCTGTTAGGAGGCCTGTTGGGAGAGTACCTGCTGCGAACGCATATCTGGCGGTGGATTATCTGCTTCGGCGCGCTCTCCACCGGTATGTTCGCCCTCGATGTAGCAGGCTATCCCTCGAGTCCGCATATCGAGCGGCCAGGGGTGCGCTACCAGGGCGAATGGCTCGCCAGTTTCCTCTGGATCCGTGAGCACACCCCGAAGGATGCGATCTTTGCCCTTGATCCCGAATATCTGCTGAAAACCGGCGTGGATCTTCACGGGTTCCGCGCCGTGGCAGAACGCAGCATGCTGGCGGATCAGGAAAAAGACAGTGGAGCGGCCTCGGTGTTTCCTGAGTTGGCTGAACCCTGGAAAGAGCAGAGCGCGGCCCAGTCCGATTGGGCGCACGTTTCCGCCGATCGGTTGCAGAATCTTCGCGCCCAATACGGCGTGAGTTGGGTGCTATTGGAGAACGCCACCGTATCAGGCGGCCTGGTCTGCCCTTACCGCAATGGCGAGTTGCGGGTCTGTCGGATTGTGGACGCTGACCGCCAGTTCCTGGGTCGCGTTTCCGTCGTGCCCGACATCGGGCGCCGCGCAGCGAGACGGAAGCCTTCGTCGTCCCCGGTTGAACGTTTGTACTCGCGTTAACCCTGAGGAAGGCGCAAAACCGGTTCGTGCTGGGAAGTTCTGGCGCGCGCTAAGTAGGCTGGAACCACTGGAGTCTAATTTACCCGCAGGAGCAGCTTTTCTGGGCTGGTTTGAAGGCCCGCCCAGCTTTGAGCGCATTATGGAAAGCGCCTCATCCATTCGCTATTCGATCGTTGTTCCGTTCTATAACGAACAGGAGAACGTTTCTCCCCTTTACATGAAACTGACGGAAGTGATGAAGGAGCTCGGCGAGCCCTACGAACTTGTTTTTGTCGACGATGGTAGCCGCGATAACACCTTCAAGGTCCTCAGCGACATCTACGAACACGACCGCCGCGTAAATCTGGTGCGGCTGCGCAGAAATTTCGGACAGACCGCGGGACTTAAAGCGGGATTCGATTTCGCGCGGGGCGACATCATCATCTCCATGGACGGAGATTTACAGCACGACCCGCAAGAAATACCCCGCTTCCTGGAAAAGATTGAGGAAGGCTACGATCTGGTGAGCGGATGGCGGCACGAGCGCCGCGACCACTGGCTCATGCGCCGCATCCCCAGCCGGGTCGCGAACTGGATGATGGCCAAGCTCTCCGGCATCGAACTGCACGATTTCGGGACCACGTTCAAGGCCTATCGCCGCGAAATTATTCAGGAAATTCAATTGTATGGCGAACTGCACCGCTTCATCCCCGCCCTGGCCAGTTCCGCCGGGGCTAAGATCGCGGAAGTGCCCATCGTCAATCTTGAACGCAAAAGCGGGAAATCCAACTACGGCATTGGGCGCACGATCCGCGTATTTCTTGATCTCATCATCGTCAAGTTTTTGCTGGATTATTCCACGCGCCCGCTTCAGTTCTTTGGATTGCTCGGCATGAGCGGGGCCGGGCTTGGATTTGCCCTGGCCGGATTTCTGGCCTACGAAAAGTTCTATCACGGCATTCCGATCATGATGGAACACGGACCGCTGATGCTCCTGGCAGTGACTCTTCTGGTGAGTGGAGTTCAATTTATCTCGATGGGATTGCTCGGCGAAATCATGTCGCGCACCTACTACGAATCGCAAAACAAGCCGATTTATTCCCTGCGCGAAGTGAAGAGCCGGCGCACCGAATGGGGTGGCTCCGCCGTCTCCGCCCGCGGTCGAGCCGCGCGGATGGCCGATTGAGTACCCAGGCTCGGGCGCCCGGTCAGGCGGTTGTAGAGTTTTTCGAAAGCGGCAATTCGCGAATCCGCTTTCCGGTGGCGGCGAAGATCGCGTTGCACACCGCCGGCGCAAACGGCGGTACGCCCGGTTCACCCACGCCCGCCGGCGGCGCGTCGCTATCCACAATGTGGACTGTGGTCTTATAGGGAGCTTCGTTCATTCGGGCGACCGGATAGTCATTGAAATTCGACTGTTCGATGACGCCGTCTTTCGCCGTAATCGCGCCGCTCCGAACGATGCTGGTCCCGAAGACCGCCGCACCCTCGAACTGGGCCCGTGTAGCTTCCGGATTGACCACCACGCCCGCGTCCACGGCGGTATGCACGGAAGGAATTTTTACTTCCCCCTTGTCATCCACTTCCACTTCGACCACCGTGGCCACGTAGGTCAGGAAGCTGCGGTGCGCCGCAATGCCCAAGCCTGAGCCCTTGCCCAGCTTTCGCTTTCCCCAGCCTGCTTTCTCCGCGGCCAGCTGAACCACTCGACTCATGCGGGCCGTATCCAGGGGATACTCCGTTGTAGATCCGCCGTAATTGTCGTAGTCCGGTGCGGTGGCCTTCACGTCGACGATCCGCGCCGGCCCGATCAGCTGCAAAAGATATTCCACCGAATCCCGTCCCGAGGCGTGCGCGAGTTCGTTGGCAAACGACTGGGCGGCGAATCCGTGATAGATATTTGCCACCGACCGGAACCACCCGATGCGAACATGGCTTTCCGCCGGCCCGTTCTCGACCCGATGATTGGGCAGGTCGAAAGGCAGATCCGTCCAGCCCTGTCCCAGGTCGCCACCGTCGCCGTACGTGGTATTCAGGGCGAAGGTGGAACCGATGGGTGGAAATACTGAACGTTGCAGCCATGCGGTGGGCATGCCCTTTTCGTCGAGCGCCGCCTTCATGTACATGGCCGCCACGGCGTGATAGTAGCCAAACTGGATGTCATCCTCCCGGCTCCATACCACCTTCACCGGCTTGCCTGTAGCTTTCGACAGGACCGCGGCCTCGGCGGCGTAGTCCGGTTTCGATTTCCGCCCGAACCCGCCACCCAGAAGAGTTACGTGGCAGGTCACATTTTCCTTGGGGATGCCGAGTACTTCTCCCACGGTCTCCTGCACGGCTTGCGGACTCTGGGTGCAGGTCCACACCGTCACCTTGCCATCACGATAATCGGCCAGCGCGGCCGGCGGTTCCATGGGCGCATGGGCCAGATGAGGCACATAGTACTCCGCCTCCACGATTTTTCCGCCCTTGGCAAACACCGCATCCACATCGCCAATATTGCGCGCCACCTTGCCGGGCTTGCGCGCCGTCTCCTGCAGCTCTTTCTTATAGGGATCCGAGTTGTAGCCGGCGTTCGCTCCGTTGTCCCAGGAGACATTGAGCTTCTTGCGTCCCTGAAATGCCGCCCAGGTGTTGTCGGCGATGACCGCGACCCCGCCCAGGGGTTGAAAATGATGCGGCGGGGTGAAGGGCTTGATGGGAATCGTCTGTTTGACGCCCCTCACCTGCAGCGGAGTTTTCTCGTCATAGGACTTGACCTTGCCGCCCAGCACCGGAGGATGCTCGATCGAAGCATAGACCATGCCATCGAGACGGGCATCCATGCCAAACCCGGCTTTGCCGGTGCACAGGTTGGCAAGGTCGTAGCTCTTGGCGCCTTTGCCGATATAACGCCAGGCGCTTTTAGGTTTGAATTGCAGATCTTCTTTCTTGGGCACGGGCAATTTAGCGGCGGCCGAGGCCAACTCGCCGTAGCCGGCTTTGCGCTTGCTCGGCCGATGCACGATCACGTGGAGATCGGACTCGCATTCCGAAACCGGCACGCCCCATTTCTGGGCTGCGGCCTGCGTCAGCATCAGGCGGGCCGTGGCTCCGGCCTCGCGCATGGTGACAAAGCCATCGCGGACGGAATGCGATCCATCCGTGTCCTGGTCTCCGTACCGCGGGTCGCCAATGGCCTGTTCGATTTTTACCCGCTTCCAGTCCGCATCCAGCTCATCCGCCAGAATGAGTGGGACGGTAGTACGGCTGCTGGTGCCCATTTCCGAGCGGGCCGCGACCAGATAGACCGTTCCGTCGGTATCGATTCCCACAAACACGCTGGGGTGCAGGGTGGCTCGGTCGGCATGCGAACCCGCGTACGTCTCCGCGGCCCACAGGGCCTCCGGGACCAGGCGCACACTCAGGACCAGGGCGCCGGTGGAAACCAGACCTTGCAGAAAACCGCGCCGGCTGACGTTCAGGATGTTGTGGCTCATGCGTTCTCCCCCGCGGCCGCCTTGATCGCCGCGCGAATTCGCTGGTAGGTGCCGCAGCGGCAGATGTTTCCCGACATGCCGTCCTCAATGTCTTGGTCGCTGGGCTTGGGTTTTTCTTTCAACAGGGAAATGGCCTGCATGATCTGTCCCGGCTGGCAGTAGCCGCATTGCGGCACGTTGTATTCGATCCACTTCTGCTGCACCACGTGCAATCCATTCCCGGAGATTCCTTCGATGGTTGTGATTTCTTTTCCGGCGGTCGCGCTGACTTTGGTTACGCAAGACCGGATCGCCTTTCCATCCTGATGGACGGTGCAGGTCCCGCACAGCGCCATGCCGCAGCCGAACTTGGTTCCGGTCAATCCCAACACGTCGCGCAGATACCAGAGCAGCGGCAGGTCGGGATCGCCGTCGAAGGAACGTTCCACACCATTGACTTTAATCTGCATCGCGTTTGCCCCTCTTCCGTCGTTCTCGCGCTATTCTTCCAGAAAGTGTCGGTGGAAGTCTAATATGATACCGCTGTTTGTTGAAGCGAGGGGTGAAGATGGGGTCGAGTGAGTGCATGGCCACGGGTCGAGGATGAGCAATTTGAGGTTCAAGTCGTTTCTCGCGATTGGTTGCGTCCTGGCTTTTCTCCTGATTTCTTCCTGGATCCATTCGCAGGAAAGCCCGCACAGTGTGAATGTCGATGTGCGATCCGATCAACCTCAGGGCACAATCTCACCCATTTGGAATTATTTCGGCTATGACGAACCCAATTACAGCTACGCGCCGAACGGCAGGAAGCTGCTGGGCGAACTGGCGGCGCTCAGCCCGGAGCCGGCCTATGTGCGGGTCCACAATCTCTTGACCACGGGCGACGGCTCTGCCTCGTTGAAGTGGGGATCGACCAATGTCTACACCGAAGACGCGCAGGGAAAGGCAGTTTATAACTGGACCATACTGGACCGGATTTTCGACAGCTTTAAGTCGGCTGGGGTCAAACCGTTAGTCGAGATCGGGTTCATGCCGCAGGCTCTGTCCGCTCATCCGGAACCCTATCGTCATAATTTTCCGGACGGTCCGATCTTTACCGGCTGGGCTTACCCGCCAAAGGATTATCAGAAGTGGTCGGGGGTCGTCTTCCAATTTGTTCATCACCTGCGCGAGCGCTATGGTGATGCCGAAGTAAAGACTTGGCTGTGGGAGGTATGGAACGAGCCCGACATCGACTACTGGAAGGGAACGCCGCAGGAATATTTCAAGCTCTACGATTTCACCGTGGACGCAGTCCTGCGCGCGCTTCCCGAAGCCCGCATCGGCGGTCCGGACAGCACCGGCCCAGGCAATGCCAAGGCCGCGGAATTTTTACGCTCATTCCTCGACCATTGCGCTCACCAGCCCAACTACGTGAGCGGGAAAGTCGGTTCCCGCCTCGACTTCATCAGCTTTCATCCCAAAGGAGCGCCGAAGTGGCAAGGCGATCACGTACAGATGGGCATAGCGCGGCAGTTGGCCGCGATCGAGCAAGGCTTCCAAATCGTGGCATCGTTTCCGGAATGGCGCCGCACTCCGATCATTCTGGGAGAGTCGGACCCGGAAGGATGCGCAGCCTGCTCGGCCCGAACCACTCCGCAGAATTCTTACCGCTACGGCCCGTTGTACGCCGCCTACACGGCTGAAACGCTGAACAACATTCTCTTCCTGGCCGCTCGCGAGCGCATCAACTTTCTTGGCGCGGTGACCTGGGCGTTTGAGTTTGAGGACCAACCCTATTTCGCGGGCTTCCGCACTCTGGCCACCAACGGAGTGGACAAACCGGTGCTGAATGCTTTCCGCATGTTGGGATTGCTAGGCGATGAACGCGTAAAAGCCACCAGTTCTGGCGCTTTGCATTCCGAAGATGTTGTCCGCGACGGGGTGCGCGGACAGCCGGACATCGGCGTGATTGCCGCGCGCAGGGAACACGAAGTCGAAGTCCTGATCTGGAATTACCATGACGACGACCTTCCCGTTGCCGCGACGCCGATTGACCTGGTCGTAAGCGGGCTGCCCAGTAAGGCCAGCCGAGGATTGCTCGAACATTTCCGCGTCGATTCCAGCCACAGCAACTCGTTCACGGCGTGGAAAGAGATGGGCTCGCCGCAATCGCCAACCCCAGGCCAATACGAGCAACTGCAACGCGCGGGCCAACTGAAGTTGCTGGCTTCTCCCTCGTGGATACCGATCGCGCAAGGCGCAGCCCGCCTGCAATTTGCCTTGCCCAGGCAGGGGCTTTCGCTGGTCCGAATCAGTTGGGAGTAATCCTGTGGTATGTCTATGGTTTTCTTGCCACCAGCCGGAGCACATCCGTCTCACGGCGATCGTAGAAGTCCGACTTCGCACGAATGATCTCATAACGGACGATTTGGAGAGGATCAAACAGGTGAAGAATCTCATTGCGACCGCTGACGAAATCGGCCCCACATTCCATCACCACGATTCCGCCGGGTTTGAGTGAATCAACAACCTTCTGGACGGGCACGAGTGGCATGGTCCAACTAAACAGAACAAGGTCGAATCGTTCTTTGCCGAAATCGTATTCGCTGTCACGAACGGTTGCGGTGTGCAGTGTCAGCCCCAGTTCCTTTGCCCGTTTTTGGGCTAGTGCGACGCCCGCATCAGCAGGATCAAATCCCCAGACCTGCCATCCCAGACTCGCTAGGTAGATAGCGTTTCGGCCCTCTCCCATTCCATAGTCCAAAGCAATTCCGGGCCGCTCCCCTTCCACCATTTGCTTAAGGAAGCCGTTCGGAGCCCTGTTGAAATTGGAATGGCTGTCGAGGTAGTACCGATTCCAGTAATCAGCCTCCAGGAGGTTGCGCGATGTCAGAATCAATCTGGTCCGACGGGCTATTTCGGTTTCGGTGACTCCTTCGCTCTTGAGCTCTGCTGCATACCGGTCGACGATCTGTTCATTCGTAACCGACCGCGAAGGGTTCTCGGCACGGAGCTTTGGAGTAAAGCTGTTTCGAAATTCGGGGTAAAAATCATACTCCGGCTTTTGACCGAATGCGAGTACTGAATACAAAAGCGTTGTCACCAACACCGCGAAAACTTCCGTACCGCGAGCAGACGACTTTTTGCATTTGCCATGCTCGACCAGCCTCATAAGGCCTCCCCCCGATCTGAATGCCTAAGTATGGGTAATGTGCTTATCCGCGCTGCTGTGACTTGATCACCGCGGAAAAATCCTGATCGCCGTAGCCCTTGGCGATCGCCTCTTTGAATATGGTGAGCGCTGAACTCGCGGTCAGAAGGTTGTGTCCCAGGTTGGAGGCTTCGCCGATGGCGTACCTCAGGTCCTTGGCCATCAAATGCAGCGGAAAATTCGGAGTAAAGTCATTGGCAAAGGCGCGAGCGGCAGCGCGCTGCACCAGGCCACTGCCCGGCGCTCCGTGGGTAAGGATGGGGAGCGCCTTCTCGAGGTTCAGGCCGCCGGCGCCGATCATATATTCCGCTTCGGCAAGAGCGGCAGCCTGCACGCCGCACATGAAATTGTTGATGAGCTTCATGAGCGCGCCGCTTCCGGTGGGGCCGAGGTGAATGAATTCGCGTCCCAGTACGGACAGAACGGGCTGGGCCGTGGCGAGCGCCGCATCCGATCCGCCGATCAGGAATGACAATTCGCCGGAAGCCGCGTGGGGCTTGGTTCCGGTGACGGGCGCGTCCAGCAATTCGCATCCTCGTTGAGCGGCAGCGGCTGCGAGTTCCTTGATCCAGCCGACGGTGAGCGTGCTGCATTCGATCAGCACCGATCCGCGAGCCGTCCCCGCCAGCGCGCCGTTTTCGCCCAGCCACACACCCCGAGAGGCAATATCATCCGAGACCATGCTGATGACGATGTCCGCCTGGGACGCGGCCTCGCGCGGCGACCCAGCCACGGTCGCGCCCGCGCCGGCGAAAGGCGCGGACCTCTCCTTGTTCCGGTTGTAAACCGCGAGAGGAAAACCCGCCGAAAGCAGGCGTCCCGCCATACCCCCGCCCATAATGCCCAGTCCAATAATTGCCACACGCGGTTTCGACATGATCACCCTAAACCTTTCACG
The DNA here is from genome assembly GCA_963816025.1 of Terriglobia bacterium. Classification (GTDB taxonomy): domain Bacteria; phylum Acidobacteriota; class Terriglobia; order Terriglobales; family Acidobacteriaceae; genus JAIQFF01. The sequence continues at coordinate 65,159 of CAWFJA010000022.1, read as the reverse complement.
CTGATGAGTTGCGGCCCGGTCCCGGCCACCCGCACCGGATTGCGCAAGGGCCGTCCATAACCTTCAACGGAGACCCGCATCAGGTCGCCATCCTGTAATTTTATGCCATCGCTGAAACTCAAGCCGTCCGTCCCGAAAAAATGAATGTGGACGTCTCCCGGAAGGCGATGGGCTTCATACTTGAAATGATGATGCTCGATATTGGCCAGGCTATGGCACATCTCGGCATCTCCGGTGCGAAATGTTTTCGACCACAGCTGGCTGCCGGCGCGCTCAATCGTTACTTCAACCGGCACCGACTCAAAGTCAGGGTCCACCACGAGTTCAGGACCGAGGGCACAGGTCCGAAGCTTCGACGCCGCCAGATTCAGATAGTTCGTCTTCTCGAATACGTGATCTGAAAATTCGTTGCCACCGGCCATCCCGACGCGGCAGGGCTGGCCGTCGGGAGCAATCAGGTAAATGCCGGCCAGTTCCGCTTCCTCGCCGCCGTCCCCGGCGTAAGGCGGGACATCGAGCGCGTCGCCGTGTCCACGCAGAATTGTGCCCGTACCTTTGTAGAACCACTCGGGAGCGGGGCCGATCGATCCCGGCGCGGGACGCCCACCTTCGATTCCCCAGCGAAACATTTTCATGCTGTCGGTAAGGTCCGCTTCGGTCGAGGCGTGCATGCTTTGCCGATTGCGGGCGCTGCCCAGATGGGTCAACCCGGTTCCAGAAATCAGGCAGCGCGCCGGCTCCGTAGGATGGTCGATGGGCGGCAGAATGCGCCAGTCAGAACGCCCGAGGTAGATCGGATCATATTCCAACCGCTCGCCTGTGGCCCGCTGGCGCGCCAGATCGCTGAGCTTCACCCCGTTCCTGATCGCGGCGTTCGCCATTTCGTAGACCGAGCTGCACCCCTCAAGCAGCCGCAAGTGCGGATCTTCGACGAGTGCCACCCGCCTCACGTCTCCGCGCTTCAGTTGAACCAGTCGGGTCATATCACTCGATGATGTCAAACTTGTCCAACCCTGCTTCGTTGATGGTCAGTCCCAGGCCTGGAACGTTTTCATCGAGATCGATGAAGCCGTCTTTAGCTTTGGGCTCGCCATTGAAGATGTACCAGAATAATTCGTTGCCAACTTCGACGTCGACAACCGGGAAGTGTTCGGCCATGGGCGAGTTCAGGCTTGCCATGACGACATGATAGTTGTGCATCTGCCCGGCATGAGGAATGACCGGGACAGAATATGCCTCAGCCAGCGCGGCAATCTTGCGGGCTTGCGTGAGGCCCCCCACACGATTGGTATCGAACTGAATGTAGTCGAGCGCGCGGGCCTCCAGCAGGTCGCGGAAACCGTACGCCGTGAACTCGTGTTCGCCGCCGGCGATTGGAATTCGCCCGTACGACTTCAGCTCGGCATAACCGTGCACATCGTCGGGGATGACTGGCTCTTCCAGCCATCTCAGGTTCAAAGGTTCCAGTAGCGGCAGCATGCGTTTGGCGTAATCGAGCGTCCATCCCATATAAGCGTCGGCCATCACGTCGATGCCATCGCCCACGGTCTCGCGCACCGTGCGAACCAGGTTCAGATTGCGTTGCATGCCGGCGGCGCCATCGGTCGGCCCCCAGCCAAAGCGAAGTTTCATCGCCTTGTAGCCTTCCGCCTTGTAACGCTTCGCCTCGGCGGCAAGTTCGCTCAACTCGACGCTATAGAGCCGGCTGGCGTAGACCGGAATGCGCGGCTTGGTCTTGCCCCCAAGCAGCCGATAGACCGGCTGTTTCGCCGATTTGCCCAAAATGTCCCACAGGGCAATGTCCACCGCGCTGATGGCGACCATGCCGATGCCGCGACGGCCGAACGCCATCGTTTTCCGATACATGAGTTGCCACAGGAACTCGATGTCCCAGGGATCTTTGCCGATCAAGAGCGGCTTGAGATGGAGGTCGATCACCTGTTTCGTGACCTGGGGCGCGAGCGCGGCATTGCCGATCCCTACCAGTCCGTCGTCGGTAAAGATTTCAACCACCAGCCAGCCGTGAAAAGTGAACGTCTGCATCGAAGCTTCCGGCAGGTTCAGCAAATCCATGGGATTGGTGCAGAAATGAGGCGGCAAGGGAACGGTCTTTCCGCGCCAGCGCACTACGCGAGTACGAATCTCTTTGATTCTCATTAAGCTCCCCGATAAATCGGTTTCGGTTCCAGATTCAGAGGCTGGACCACAGGAACGGTCGCAAGAATGATAACGAATGCAGCCACGTGAAAAGTCCCTGCCAACCAGAATACGACACCGTATCCGGATCCGTGGTCGAGCAGATATCCCACCAGTTGCCCGAATGCGATTCCGCCCATGGCGCCTCCGAAGCCTACCAACCCGGCAACCGAGCCGACCACCTTGGCTGGAAAGAGGTCGGTCGGAAGCACCATCACCAGCGTCGACCACGACTGCTGTCCGAAATAGGCAATACTGAATATCGCCAGCGCCCATGCGACGGGAAGCCGTGGGACCAGTACGATGGATGGCATCACCGCCGCGCTCAGCCCCAGCGCCAGCTTTCTGGCCACGTCCAGCGAGAGCCGGCGCCTCACCAGGTAACTTGAAAACCAGCCGCCCAAAAGGCACCCGACCCCCGCGGCCGCGTACGGAATCCAGGCAAAGGTGCCCACCGCCTTCACGTCAAATCCTCGCGCATCGTAAAGATATTTCGGGAGCCAGAAAAGATAGAAGTACCAGGCGGCATCGCTGAGAAACTTGGCGCTGATCAGGCCCCAGGACTCGCGAATCCGCAGCAGATCGATCCAGCGAAGACTCGCGGTCGAGTTCGCAGAGACCAAATTCAAATCGCCCCCCTCCGGTTCGGGAGGATTCTGCGGCGAAAAATAAGACGAGATCCACCATAGTGTCCAGAGCAATCCCATGCCGCCGGTGACCACAAAAATCCACCGCCATCCCGCATAACCCAGGATCAGGGCGATCAGCGGAGGCGCAATCACCGCTCCCCCCGCCGTGCCGGCATTGATGATGCCCATCGCCGTGGCCCGCTCCTTCGGGGTGAACCACTCAGCCACGGCTCGCGTGGCTGCGGGAAAGCCGCCCCCTTCGCCCATCCCGAGGAGAAATCTGCTGCCCATCAGCATGGCAAAACTTGTGGCCAGAGCGTGGCTCGCGTTGGCCAGCGACCAGAACGTCATGATGACGGCGAATCCGATGCGGGTGCCCAAAGCGTCGACCAGCTTCCCTCCGCCCAGGTACATCAACGCATAGGAAAGCAGAAACGCCGACTGCAACGCGGAGAATCGCTGATTGCTGAGTGGAATATCTCTTGCGATCGCGCTGACGGCCACGGGAAGCGTCTGGCGATCCAGATAGCTGATGGCGATCGCAACGCTAACCAGGAGGGCAATTCGCCAGCGCAGCAATGCCGTCGTCCTCGATTCCTTTTTCCGGATGGATGAACTGTCTACCGATTCACGCCAGGCCGCTATTACGCTTTGACCACCGGGGTCCACACCTGCATCGCCGTCTGCTGCCGGTTGGACCAGGCGTAGTACGGAATAAACGTCAGTGGAACCCTGCGGCTTTGCAGCTGACGGCTGTTGTATCGCGAATACAGGGCATGGCGCGAGGCGGATTGGTCGTAGGCTACGCCGGCGTGGCGAAGCACGACCACCCCTCCCAGCAAGTCGTTTTTAAATTCGCTCTGGAATTGCATTTCAGGCGTGGTTCCCGGGCTTACCGCCAGGTCGGTGATTGACACTCCATCCGGCTGGTCGATCTCTTCCATGCAATAAACCAGCGGACCACGCTGGACTGCAACCCGCCCCGTGTCGTCCGCCACTTGCGGATTCGCTTCGAGCATCTGCACCGGCATCTCCATGCGCAGGCCGATGATGTCTCCGGGCGCCCATGACCGCCGGATCGCTAGATATTCTCCTGGCTTCGCTCCGGACACGGCTTTGCCGTTCACCGTGACCTGCGCGCTGTCTGCCCACCCGGGAATTCGCAGATAGAAAGTAAAGTCCGACGGCTGGGCAGGCGTCACTGTAATTTCGACCTTGCCGTCCCAGGGATAATTAGTTTTTTGGGCGACTTTCAGGCCGACGCCGTCCTCCAAGTGCCAGTCCAGTGCCGAATTGTCGTAGAGATGGACATAAACTCCATCGCTGCTGGTGCTGTAGAAATATCCGGGCAGGGAAGCGAAGGTGCGCTCAAGATTCGGCGGGCAACATGTAGTGTCATACCACGGGTTGCGAATCTTTTCCCCCGTGGCCGGATCAAATGCCAGCGGGTTGCGATAGCAGTAGAGCGTTCCATCGAGCGACATTCCGGAGTTGATGCCGTTGTAGAGCGCGCGTTCGATTACATCGGTGAACCTGGCCTCGCCCGTGGCTGCCAGCATGCGCCAGTTCCACATCATGTTTCCGATGGCCGCGCAGCTTTCCCCGTAGGCGCGGTCGTTCGGCAGTTCGTAAGCGTTGCCGAAGGCTTCGCCATCCGAGCGCGATCCGACTCCGCCGGTAACATACATTTTGGTGGCGGTCAGGTCACTCCACAGCGTGCTCAACGTTTTCCAATACGCGGGGTCGCCGGTCTCCATGTAGTAATCGGTGGCTCCGCAGCAGGCATACATCGCGCGCACCGCGTGGCCTTCCAGCTTGGTTCTGGCGGTAAACGGAGTTCCGCTGAACATGTAGATGGTACGCTCCTCCGCTAACTTCATCCGCTCGTCGCCGTGAAGGATGTACCCGGCCAGATCAAGTTGCCGCTTGTCCCCGGTGATTCGATATAGCTCGATCGACGCCAGTTCGATCTCGGGGTGTCCGGCAACGATCGGCTGTTTTGGGGCGGGCCCGTAATTCGGCATCAGGAAATCGTCGACGAAACGGATGCCGGCGTCGAGCAGTTTGCGATCGCCGGTCGCCCGGTAGTACGCAATCGCTCCCTGTAGCATGTGTCCGATGTTGTAGAGCTCGTGCCCGGTCGTCTGCGTTTTCGTAAGCATTCGCTCCGGCTTGTGAGCGTCCACGTAATAGGTGTTGAGATAGCCGCTGGGTTCCTGCACGGCCACAATCTCGTCAACCATTTTCTCCACGGTGGCGCGAAGCTGCGGCCGATCGCCTGACTGCAGCACGAAGCCCGCGGCTTCAATCCACTTGTAAACGTCGGAGTCGGAATAAACGGGTCCGCTCTGGGCGGCCGAACTTTTCCCGGTTAGGCGGCGAAAATTGTTCATGCGGCCGTTCGCCTCCAGCAGATCGTGCATGCTGGGAATGCTCTTGTCGACGTTAGTCTCGCGCCGTTGCGCCCAGAAGCCACTCTGGATGGTGACCGCGCGCACCGGAATATCTCGCAGCTTGGCGTGCGGTGACTTGGCAAGATTCTCGATCCCCTGGTCCTTCCAGACAGAGCCGCCGCTTGAGGTCGAGCCCGTCGGTTCGTCCGACGCCGGAGCCATTCCCGATCCCGCTCTGGCGCCGGCAAAGAGCCGGCCCGCCGGAAGTGACGCAAGCGCGGCGGTGGTGATCGCCGAGGCCACAAACTGTCTGCGCGAAACCTCTTTAGTGTTGGCCATCGAATTTCTCCCGGAGTCCCGATGGATGGGGACTGCTCTCCCACTTCAGTGCGCCGGATACTGTTTGCTTTTCTGCGTGCGCGAGTTAAAGACCTCGAAGCTCCCGTCGGGATGGGCGGTCAACTCCAGATCATTCGCGGCGTCGGGTCCCTCGGGATTCGCGATGAATTCCGCAGCCACATTGTGCGCGGCGCCACCTTCTTCGGAAAAATGCAGTTGCCACAGATCTTCGAGCCCGGGCGATTTCCTGATGATATCCAGGACCGACGGAGTCCCGCCTTTCTTCGCGCCATTGTCCATGATCGCCACCCGGGGAGCGAGGCCGTACACGAACGCCGGGCTGCTGCTTTGCGACCAGCCATGATGGGAGACGATGTAAATGTCAATCTTGCCGATCTTATTTGTGGGGCACACGAGTTGCGTTTCCTTGTCGTGCGTAAGGTCGCCCAGGTCCAGGATTCGCAGTTTGCCGAAATTGATGAACGTCCCCAGGGACCGCAGGTTTTCCGTGGTGTCCGCGGGAAATTGCTCGGCATCCTTGCAGTAGGGATTGTCCTGCCCGGCGCCGGGCAGAGGCTTTTCGATCAACGCTCCGTCAGAGCTGATCACCGTCGCTCGCATTCCCTTGACCGGCAGCACATCTCCCGGCTTGGCGCTGATGTGCCGGTACTTTCCCGTCGCCAACACTGCCTGGTAGGCTTGCCAGCCTTTCACGGTCACGGCGTCGGCGGTCTCGCGGTTCTCTCCGTGATCGATGAATGTTCCGATCGGAATGCGCGCCGCCAGTTGCGGAACACCGCCTACGTGGTCGTCGTGGAAATGGGTAATCAGGACGTAATCAATCTTGCTGATACCGGCCTTCTTGGCTGCGGCCACGATGCGGTCGGCATCGCGACCGTCATTTCCCGGCCAGCCTGTGTCGATCAGCAACGATTGCCCTTCCGGCGTAACGAACAAAGTCGACTGGCCGCCTTCGACATCCACGAAATAAATGTGCAGGGATTTATCCGTTTGCGGAGCAGGCGCAGCCCAGGACGCGATCCCCAGACTAAAGCCGAAAAGTATTCCGCACACGACTCTCGGCAGGAAAGTGCTCCATTTAATTCGCCGGCGGGATACGGAAAGAGTGCAGGTCATTGGTTCAACGCTCCCGAGTTAGTTTCAGGATGATTCAAGTCCGACAGAGATGATCAACCCAGTTCTCGTTCGCGTCAAGAAGCGGGTTCGGAGGTGCATGCTACAAGGCCCGTCCGGCGCTGGCGCCCGATGCCCAGGCCCACTGAAAGTTGAACCCTCCCAGGTGCCCGGTCACATCCACCACTTCTCCGATAAAGAACAGGCCGGGCACTTTCCGGCTTTCCATCGTCTTCGCCGACAACTCGTCAGTATCCACGCCCCCGGCTGTCACTTCAGCCTTTCCGTAGCCCTCGGTGCCCGCCGGCGCCACAGCCCACTGGTGTACCTGGCGCTCCATATCTTTTAGAGAGCGGTTGGTCAAGCTCCTGGGCTCGTGGATTTCCAACCAGCGGTCGGCCAATCGGTTTGGGATAACTTTACGCAACGCCGCCCGCACTGAAGCGATGTTCCGCGGCACGGAGGCTTCGAGAAGGCTTGCCGTGAACTCCTGGTCCGGCGCCAGGTCGATGAGGATGGACTCTTTCTTCTTCCAGTAGGAAGAAATCTGCAGGATCGCCGGCCCGCTAAGCCCGCGATGCGTCACCAGCATCTTTTCCCGGAAGTACTGGCCTTCACACGCCACAATCACCTCGGCCGACACGCCGGCCAGATCGGTGTACCGCCGGGCATCCTCCGCGCTGAACAGAAGTGGCACCAGCCCCGGCCGGGTTTCACGAACGGCCATGCCGAATTGCCGCGCCAGCTCATATCCGAATTCGGTAGCCCCCATCTTTGGAATGGACAGGCCGCCGGTGGCCACCACCAAGGTCGGAGCGCGAAATTCTCTTTCTGCCGTTCGCACCACGAACTCGTCAGTCCGCGCCACTTCCCGGATGGCAATCTTTGGAAACAGCTGAACTCCCGAGTCGCGACACTCCCTTTCCAGCAGGGTCAGAATGTCCTGCGCCGAGCGATCGCAAAAAAGCTGGCCCAGCGTCTTCTCGTGATAAGGGATGCCGTGTTTCTCGACCAGGGCCACGAAATCGGCCGGGGTGTAGCGGGCCAACGCGGATTTGGCGAAGTGCGGATTGCCCGAGATAAAGTTGGCCGCCGAGCAATGGATATTGGTGAAATTGCAGCGACCACCACCAGAAATCAGGATTTTCTTCCCCAGCCGCTCGGCCCGTTCGAGAACGGCCACCCGCCGTCCCCGCTTGCCGGCTTCGATGGCACACATCAGTCCGGCAGCGCCGCCGCCGAGAATCAGAGCGTCATATGTATGGGTGAGAACGTTAGGGCTCAAAGAGTACGGATCAAAGGTGACTCGCGAACCCGCCGCTATTAGTTGTAGTTGAACAGCGCCATGAAGCCAAAATCCATATGCAGTTGCTGATGACAATGAAACAGCGTAAGCCCGGGGTTCTCCGCAGTGAAATCCACGTCCACTGCCTGATAGCCGCCGACCATGACAACATCTTTCATCACGCCGGAGGTCGCCTGGCCGGCTACTTGAGTCAGTTCGAAACTGTGACGGTGAAGGTGAATGGGATGAATATCGTCGCTCGCGTTCCGCATGCGAAGGCGATAGCGCTTGCCCTCCTCCAATCGAAACATGGGCTGCATGCGCTCTTCCGAGAAGGCGACGTCGTTGATCGTCCACAGGTTGAAGCCATCCTGCACGGCATTTTGCTTGGCAAAACGCATGTCGAAGACCTGGTCAGGAGTTTGGCCCGTACCTGCACCGCCAAAATGGGCGTAGTTCCAGCCGAACGGCTTGGGAGCAATCCACTGTGGTTTGCCTTTCTCTCCGGCATATTCGACCACGATACCCATGCCGTGATGGCGGTCGTCGTCCCCGAGATCGCCCATGATCCAAACTCCGGGATGATTCATCTCCACAATGGCAGAGATCCTTTCGGCCGTGCCCAGCCACAGTCCAGGAACCGGCGTTGGTTGGGGAATTGCATTTCCATCCAGCGCGACCACCGTGAAGGTGTGCCCGGGCAGCGCCAGGCTGCGAATCTCAGTCGCGCTCCCGTTCAGGATGTGAAACAAAATGCGCTCGCCTCGCCTCACCCGTATCGGTTCGCCATGGCCCAGCATGCGCCCGTTGATAGTGAATGAACCGTACCCCACTTCGAATCCATGAGGCGCGCCCTTCGCCAGGGAGGCCTTCATGGCTCTCTCGCCAGAGTCCTTGAGGCTCGGTACCACGGTTGCCGGAGACAGGAAGTCCATCGCCATGTCACCGCCGCGGCTGAATGTGGGCTCGAATTCCTTCAGGGTCAGGAAGACTTCGCGATCATAATCGCCCGGATGATCTTTAGGTTCGATGTATACGGGACCCACCAGTCCGCTGTACTGCCCTGCGCTCAAATCTGCTTTGGCCCGCACGTGGGTGTGATAGAAGCGATATCCCGAAGGGCGGGGGACGAACGAAATGCGGCGGCTTCCATGGGGAGCAATATACGGGGTGCCCTCCTCCGCCGCTCCATCAACATCCGTCGAAACGAATTGTCCGTGCCAGTGCAGTTGTTCAGGCCGGTCAGTCTGGTTATGAATGTCGACGATCACTCGCTGCCCCTCTTTGAAGCGCAGCAGCGGTCCCGGAAACTGGCCGTTGTAGGTGGTTGTCGAGATAATCCGATTCGGAGCAAGTTCGATGGGCTTAACCGCGATGGTGAGAGTGTAGTCGGGAGGACCGCCCGTCTGTGCATCGGCTTGCTGGCCATGCGACTCAGCCGACCGCCCAAAGCTGGCAACCGGAGGCAGCAGGGAACTCCCCGCCACGGCGCCTGCCACCTTCAGGAATCTTCGACGCGAAACCAAAGAATCTTTCATCGTGCCTCGCCCCATTCATCAGCGGAGTCTACTTTCCTGTTTACAAGATGTGATGACCGCTCGAGGGCTGCGATATTCTCTTGCCCGACCCTGCTGGAGCCACAGGCATCGCGAAAGCCCATGCACGGAGACAAGTCTGACTTTATAATTCACTCCACCAGAATTTCAGCGGCCAAGGAAATTATATAGATGGGACATCCTCTTCTCGATCTGACGAACCAGACTGCGGTTGTGATCGGCGGCACCAGCGGCATCGGACTTGCCCTCACCCGGGCGCTGGCCCAGGCCGGAGCGAACGTTGTCCCCACTGGCCGCCGCGCCGAACAGGTGGCGGCTGCGGTCGCGGAAGTCAAGGCGCTCGGGCGGCGATCGCTTACCCAAACCTGCGATGTCACCGACACAGCCAGCCTCGAACAGCTTCTGCAAGCGGTGAAGGGAGAATTCGGCGGCGTGCAGGTCCTGGTCAACTGCGCCGGCCGCACCAAGCGCACGCCGACTCTCGAAGTCCCGGAATCGGAGTGGAATGCGATCCTCGAAACCAACCTGAATGGAACGCTCCGCGCCTGTCGCGTGTTTGGCCGGCACATGATCGAGCGCGGCTACGGCCGCATCATCAATATTGCCTCCCTATCCTCGTTCGTCGCGCTCTACGAAGTGGCCGCGTATAGCGCCAGCAAAGCGGCGGTCGCATCGCTGACCAAATCTCTCGCCATCGAGTGGGCGAAGTCAGGCGTTTGCGTGAATGCGATCGCGCCCGGCGTGTTTCGCACCGACCTGAACTCCGCCCTGCTCGACGGGACTGACCGTGGCCGCGAATTTCTGCTGCGCACCCCGATGAAGCGGTTCGGCAAACTCGACGAACTGGGCGGGGCAGCGGTATTCCTGGCCTCCGAGTCAGCCAGCTTTGTCACCGGCCACGTGCTGATCGTAGACGGCGGCTTCCTGGCCAGCGGCGTCAACCAGTAGCATGCACCACCGACCACGTGGGGACAGCCGCCCTCGGCTGTCCAGTGGAGCGTAGCTCGACAGGTTTTGTACTGCGAGTCGATCTGCGCTCCGCCGGACAGCCGAGGGCGGCTGTCCCCACGTGGTCGGTGGAGAATTCTGCATCTCCCGACGCGAAGTTCCGGCCGCTGAGGTACCTTCAACGAGCCCAGAAGGATTCTGAGTGCTAACGGTGTAATAATGCAATCCAACGCGGCCGGCGAAGACACAACTATCCGAGATGACGACGCTCAGCAAAAGTTCGGCTGACAAAATCCTGGCTCACGACGAGGTCCGCCAAATCGTGGCTCAAGCCGCCGGCGGGCTGAATATCGCGGGCAAGCGTGTGCTCACCATCATTCCGGACGGCACTCGCACCATGCCGATGCCCCTGATGTTCCAGCTTCTGCAGGAGGAGATCGGCGCCCGGGCTGCGGCGTGCGACTATCTCGTTGCCCTGGGCACGCACTCGCTCATGAGCGATGCCCAACTCACCCGCTTGATGGGACGCCCCGTTGTCAATGGAATGTGCGGACAGGCTCGAGTCCTCAACCATCGCTGGGATCTTCCCGAAACTTTTCTGGATCTGGGCTCGATCCCCGCGGAACAGGTTGCCGAGGCCTCCGGAGGCCTGTTGTCCGAGCCCATCCTGGTGAAAATCAATCGCCTGCTCTTCGATTACGACCAGGTGCTGATTTGCGGCCCGGTGTTTCCCCACGAAGTGGTGGGATTCTCGGGAGGCAATAAATATCTGTTTCCGGGAGTCAGCAGCGGAGAAATGATCCACCAGACCCACTGGCTGGGAGCTCTGCTAGGCAGCTACAACCTTATCGGCACGCCCTGCACTCCGGTTCGCGCTCTTATCGACCGGGCCGCCGAAAAAATTACCGTGCCGGTGGCCTGCTTCGCGCTGGTCCTGAGAAAACAGGATATTGCCGGCATCTATTTCGGTTCCGCATTGGAAGCCTGGAAAGCGGCCGCAAAACAGTCCGCGCAAGAGCACATCCGCTGGGAAGACCGTCCCTTCCGCCGCGTGCTTTCAGTCTTGCCCGAGATGTATGACGACATCTGGACGGGCGCCAAGGGAATGTACAAACTCGAGCCCGCGATGGCGGATGGCGGCGAAGTCGTTATCTACGCCCCGCACATCACCGAATTCAGTTACACCCACAAAGCCTTTCTCGACCGCATCGGCTATCACTGCCGGGATTATTTTCTCGAGCAGTGGGACCGGTTTGCGGACGTGCCTCGGGGAGTGATTGCGCATTCCACGCATCTGATCGGGCAGGGAAGCTACCAGGCCACGACTGGCGTCGAGACCCTGAGGATAAAAGTCACTCTCGCGACCGGCATCCCGGAAGAACGCTGCCGCCGCGTAAACCTGAATTACCTCGACCCCAGGAGCATCAGGTTCGAAGACTGGCAGGGACGCGAAGGTGAAGGCGTCAAGCTGGTTCCCCATGCCGGTGAAACCCTCTACCGGCTAAGAGATGGAGTCCGCACTGACAATTCCAGCGGCTACTGAACCGAACTGGCGACGTTCGAGAAAACGTTGTTGGCGTTGGTGCCGACCAGTCGAATCGTCCCCACAACCAGTACGAGAATCACCGCGAGCATGACGGCGTACTCGGCGATGTCCTGTCCCTGGTCTTCGGACCAAATTCTTTGAATTAGACTCCGCATAACTCACCTCCAAAGGCTCCAAATCTTCCTGTTCAAGAAACTCATAATGAACGTATCGTGCTCGATTGTCAATTGCTCATCGATCAATTAAATGGATTTCTTGTATAGAGCGAAACACGCGCTGGGCTTGCAGTTTGGAGGATTTAGCGATGGTAGGACGGCTCCCTCAGCGTAACCGCGGTAACCCGTTACCGCACATAAGGCAGCCGCGACAAGCTAATGTAAAAGCTCCGCCGCCGAGCGCGAAGCGTATTCCAAAACCCGTCCGGGAAGCAGGCCCAGGTAAAGCGTGGCCGCCACACTGATGGCCAGCGCGGCGCCGAGAGCCGGTGAAACCGGAATCGCCGGCAATTCTTCCCGCGCCTCACGCATATACATCACCACGATGATTCGCAGGTAGTAGTAAGCGCCCACTGCGCTGTTGAGCACGCCAATGATGGTGAGCCCCACTAGGTTGGCTTGCAGGGCCGCGCTGAACGCGTAGAACTTGGCGAAGAAACCGCCGGTCATGGGAATCCCGATCAGCGACAGCAAAAAGATCGTTAACGAAGCGGCCAGCACCGGGGATCGGCGTCCCAGCCCGGCGTAGTCATCGAGGGAAACGTAACGTTCGCCGGCGCCCGCGAGATGGCCGACCACGGCAAACGCGCCGACATTCATGGCGGCGTACGAGGCGGTGTAAAACATCGCCGCCGGGACGCCGTTATTCGGCAACGCGGCAAACGCTACCAGAACATATCCGGCATGCGCGATGGACGAATAGGCCAGCAGCCGTTTGACGTTCTGCTGCACCAGCGCGCCCACGTTGCCCAGGGTCATGGACAGCGCCGCCGCCACCCAGATCAGCCAGACCCGCCCCGGTGCATTGGCTTCGAACATGATTCGCAGCAGCACCGCGAACGCGGCCGCCTTGGGCGCGGTCGACATAAAGCCGACCACCGGCGCCGGAGCTCCCTCATAGACGTCAGGCGTCCAGACATGAAACGGCGCCGCCGCTACTTTGAATCCCAGGCCCACGAACATGAACGCGATTCCGGCATAGGCCAGCAGGGGAATCGGACTCGATCGCAGGGCTTGGGCAATGACCGAAATGCTGGTCGATCCGGTCGCGCCGAACATCAACGCCACCCCGTAAAGGAAAAAAGCGGTGGCGAAGGAACCCAGCAGGAAGTACTTCAGCGACGCTTCGCTGCTGATCGCCGCGCGCCGCCGGAAGCCGGCCAGCACATAAGTGGAAATCGACGAAATCTCCAGTGCGATGAAGATAAGCACCAGCTCGACCGCCGAAGACATCAGGCACATGCCGACCGCGCCAAAAAGAATCAGTGCGTAATATTCTCCCGCCCTGATCTGCTGCGCCTGCATGTACTCGAAAGAACTGAGGACGACGACCGCGGTGATCGCCGTAACCAGGACGTGGAAGAAGATGCTGAACGCGTCCACCTTGACCATGCCCCAGAATCCCAGGCCGGGGAACTGCGACTGATAAAGCGATGCCGCAATCGCCGCCACCGAGCCGGTCAGCGCGATCAGGCCGAGCAGTTTCTGGGTGCTGCGCTCTTCCACCAGCGGCTCAAGGACCATGATGGCCATGCCGAACAGGGAAAGTACGATCTCCGGCAAAATACGAATGTATTCGATGCCTTGAGGGATGGTCTGAGTCATTCCGGCGGTATTCACTGGCCAACCACCTTGCTGGCCAATTGCGCGAACGGAGCCAACGCCGTCTGCACTGCCGGATCGATCGCGTTCAGCCACAGCAGCGGCGCCACGCCCATCACCAGGGCGGCTGCGGCCGCGGGCAGAAGAGCGACACGCTCGCGAGTATCCAGGTCGGGCAGAGTTTCGTTCACCGGGTGCGTGATCTTTCCATAAAACACTCGCTGATACATCCACAACAGGTAACCGGCGCTCCAGATGATGCCCGTCGCGCCCAGAATTCCGTAAATCGCGCGGTCCTGAAATGCCCCACTGAGCACCAGGAATTCCCCGATAAAGCCGTTCAGCAGCGGCAACCCCACCGACGCCAACACCACGAACAGAAAGAAGCTCGCATACACCGGCATTGAGCTCGCCAGCCCGCCGAATTCCGAAATCTCATATGTATGACGGCGTTCATACAGGATGCCCGCCAGCATGAACAGAGCGCCGGTCGATACCCCGTGCGCCAGCATTACGAACGTTGCCCCGTCCAGTCCGGCCTGGGTGAAGCTGAAAATTCCCAGCACCACGAAACCCAGATGGCTGATCGAAGAATAGGCGATCAGCTTCTTCATGTTGGGCTGGACCAGCGCCACCAGCGCGCCGTAAATAATCCCGATCAGCGCCAGAATCATCACCCACCAGGCGTTGGCGCGGGCCTGCTCCGGAAATAACCCCAGGTTGAAACGCAGCATGCCGTAGGTGCCCATCTTCAGCAGCACGCCGGCCAGCAGCACGGAACCGGCGGTGGGCGCCTCCACGTGGGCATCCGGCAACCAGGTGTGGAACGGGAAGAGCGGGACTTTGACCGCGAACGCGATGAAGAATCCCAGGAAAAGCCACTGCGCCGCGCTGGCGAAATTCCATACTTGTCCGCTTCGAATCGCGTTCTGAATGGTGACGAAGTCGAAGGTCCCCACTTTGGCATACAGCCAAAGAATGGCTGCCAGCATGAACACCGACGCGATCATGGTGTACATGAAAAATTTAACGGCGGCGTAAACCTTGCGCCCGTGACCGTACATTCCGATCAGCAACGCCATCGGAATCAGGGTCGCCTCCCAGAAGAAATAAAACACAAACAGGTCAAGCGCGACGAACACCCCGATCAGGGCGGTTTCCAGCACCAGCAGGATGATGAAGAATTCCTTGACCCGTTCATGAATGGATTTCCAGGAAATCAGCACGCACAACGGGGTCAGAAAAGTGGTCAGTACCACCAGCCACATGGATATTCCGTCCACGCCCAGGTGATAGTGAATGTTCGGCGTGGGAATCCACGAGTGGTCGATTTCATACTGGAATCCGCTCTGGGCCCGGTGAAAGTGCACCGGCAAGTGCAGCGACAGCACAAAAGTAAACAGCGTTATCACCAGGGAAAATATACGGATGTCGCGGTCCCGGCGCGGCAACAGCAACAGCAGGAGAGCGCCCGCCAGCGGGATGAAGGTCACCAGCGTCAGAATGACCGGGCTCCACTTGTCCGCGTTCATCGGGTTCCCATCCAGACCATGTAAGCGATCACTACCGCGGCTCCCGCCGCCACCCAGCCGGCGTACGAGCGCAGGTTGCCGGATTGCATGTGCCGCACCGCATCGGAAACTTCGCGGGCCCCCTGAGCGCTGTTGTCCACGGAGGCGTCGATCACGTCCTGATCGATCCCATGCCACAAAATCAGCGCCGAGCCTGCGATCAGGGGCTTTACGAAAAGCGTCGCGTACAGTTCATCGATGTAATACTTGTGGACCACTGCCTGGTAAAAGCTACCCAGGCTTGCTGCGACTTGCTTGGGCAACTGTGGATTGCGGTAGTAGAAAACCCAGGCGAGAAAGAACCCGAGTACCGCCACGGCAACAGAGATCAACATCAACAGCAGTTCCCGATCGTTGCCGTGATACACCTCTTGCGGACTAAAGCCCTCCAGGTTTCGATAAAACACGGGGTGTAAAAAGTCTTCAAAGCGCCCGCCGATGCCGATCCAGCCGCCAACCGTAGAAAGCGCTGCCAGCACCACCAGCGGAACCACCATCAGAGGTGGACTCTCATGAATCCCCCCATGCCCATGCCCATGTCCGTGTGGCGCGGGCGCCCCCGCCCGCGTGTCAGCAAGCGCCAAATCGTGGGCCGACTGTTGTCCTGAATCCTGATGCGAATCCTTCGAATCTTCCGCTGTCCCGCGATACTCCCCAAAGAAAGTCATGAACCACAACCGGAACATATAAAAGGAAGTGAGAAACGCCGTGAACAGTCCTATGAACCAGTAAACCCAGCTGGACTGGTAAGCCCGCCACAAGATTTCGTCCTTGCTGAAGAATCCGGCAAACGGCGGAATCCCGGCGATGGCAAAAGTGGCGATGGTCATGGTCCAGAACGTCCACGGAATTTTCGTTCGCAGCCCGCCCATCAGGCGCATGTCCTGCTCGCCGCTCACCGCGTGAATGACCGAACCGGCCGCGAGGAACAGAAGCCCTTTAAAGAATGCATGCGTCATCAGATGAAAAATGGCGGCGGAAAAGGCCCCGACGCCGCAAGCGATAAACATGTACCCAAGCTGCGAGACCGTTGAATACGCCAGCACCTTCTTAATATCCGTCTGAGTGATGCCGATGGTAGCGGCGAACAAGGCCGTCAGCGTGCCAATGATGGCCACAACCGTCAAGGCCATCGGCGCCCGCTCGAAGATCACATGCGACCGCGAAACCATGTACACACCCGCGGTCACCATGGTGGCGGCGTGAATCAGCGCCGAGACCGGTGTGGGACCTTCCATCGCATCCGGTAGCCAGACATAAAGTGGAATCTGTGCGGACTTGCCGGCCGCTCCCACCATCAGCAACAGCCCGACGGTAGTCAGCAGCCCAGCCCCGCCCGCCTCGGGACGCAGCGGAATCACGCTCGCAAAAACCTGGTCGAAGTTCAGCGAGCCGAAATGCTTGATCAGGAGAAACAGCGCGATCAGAAATCCGAAATCTCCAATCCGGTTGACGATGAACGCTTTCTTGCCGGCCGACGCCGCCGAATCCTTGGTGAACCAGAATCCAATCAGGAGATACGAAGCCAGTCCCACGCCCTCCCAGCCGATGAACATCAGCAGGTAATTGCTGGCCAGGACCAGGGTCAGCATGAAAAACATGAACAGGTTCAGATAAGCAAAGAAGCGATAGAACCCGCCTTCCTCCCACATGTAACCGACCGAATAAATATGAATCAGGAAGCCGACGCCGGTGACCACAAGTAACATCACCAGGGAAAGCTGATCCAGGTAAAAGGAAAAGTCCACCTGGAATGTTCCGGCGCGGATCCACGGGGCAAGAGTCTCGACATGCGGAGTGATTAAAGAAGAAAACCGGGACGCGACCAACAGCACCATGGCAAACGCGGCGCCGCTGAATAGCAGCGCCACCGCGGCAACCGCCTGCCGGGAAAACTTCTTGCCCAGAAAGCCGTTGATGGCGGCGCCCACGATCGGCAGCACCGGAATGATCCACAGATGCAAGTCGGGCGTCATAGCTTGAGCAGATCCACCTGGTCGACGTTCAGGGTTTCACGCGTGCGGTAGACCGCGATGATGATTGCCAGTCCCACCGCGGCTTCGGCCGCCGCCACCACCATTACGAAGAACACGAATATCTGCCCGCTCAGCGCATGCCACTGCGCCGCAAATGCGACAAACGACAGGTTCACGCCGTTCAGCATCAGCTCAATCGACATGAAGATGCTGATGATGTTGCGCTTGATCAGAAACCCGGTCACGCCGCAGGCAAACAGAATCCCGCTGAGAATGAGGTAATACGAGATCGGCACCATCAGCCCCCCCTCTTTCCCTGGTCCGCGTCGGGATGGCTGGCCAGGACGACAGCGCCCATGATGGCGATCAAAACCAGAATCGAGGTCACTTCAAACGGCAGCAGAAAATTATGAAACAACAGCCAGCCAATCGTTCGAGGCGCGCCCGGCAAGGCGCCCGCGGCCACGGTCTGACTGCCGGTGCGTTCGATCAGGATCCATCCCACCAGCACGCTGCCCACCAGCATCCCGGGAATTCCAAACAGCAGCGCCACGCGGCTGCCTTTGGTGCGTTCCTCTTCCCCCGCATTCAACAACATGATGACAAAGACGAACAGCACCATGATGGCGCCGGCGTACACAATCACCTGCACCGCGGCCACGAACTCCGCCCCCAGCAACAGATATTCCACCGCCAGCGATCCCATCACCACTACCAGCGAGAGCGCGCTGTTGATGGGGTGCCGTTGCACCAGCAGGTTGACCGCTCCCGCCACGCACAATGCCCCGAAAACCAAAAATATAATGAGATGAGTCATGAGAACTAAAAACTGAGAACCGAGAACTGGAAATTAAGCCCTCAAAGCCACCACCAAAGCCGTAACCACAAGATTCGCAATCGCCAGCGGCAAGAGAAACTTCCAGCCAAATGCCATCAGCTGATCGTAACGGAATCGGGGCAACGTACCGCGCACCCAAATGTACACAAACAGGAATCCAAATATCCGCAGCACAAACCAGAAAATCGGAAGAAGCGACTGTAACAGGGGCGGCCCGAAAATTGGCCCATGCCAGCCGCCCAGGAACAACAAAGACGCCACCGCCGCAACCGTAATCATGTTGGCGTACTCGGCCATGAAAAACATGGCAAACTTCATGGCGCTGTATTCCGTGTGATACCCCGCCACCAGTTCGGTTTCCGCCTCCGGTAGATCAAACGGGATGCGGTTGGTCTCCGCATAGGCCGACATCAGGTAAATAAAGAACGCGATGAACTGTCCCCCGTAAAAAATGTTCCAGCGCGGAATAAATCCCCAGAACGTGCCGCCCTGCGCGTCCACGATATCGCGCAGGCTGAAGCTGCCGGTCAGCATCAGCACGCCCACCAGTGAGAGTCCCAGGGAGATTTCATAGCTGATCATCTGCGCGCTGGCCCGCAATCCTCCCAGCAATGAATACTTGCTGTTCGACGACCAGCCCGCCAGCGCCACGCCATACACCCCGAGCGAAGTGACGCCCAGGATGATCAGCAACCCAATGTTGACATCGGTGATCTGCAGCGGAATGTGCAGGCTCCCGATCGTGATCGAATTTCCGATCGGAATCACGGCAATCGAGGTCAGGGCAAAGACCACGGCGATCATCGGCGCCGCGATATACAACGGCTTGTACACGTGCGGCGGCGTCAGGTCTTCCTTGAACAGAAATTTCACCCCATCCGCCAGGGGTTGCAGCAGGCCAAATGGACCGACCCGCGTGGGTCCCCACCGGTTCTGCATGTGACCCACAACTTTGCGCTCCAGCCAGACGGTGTACGCCACCGCCGTCAGCAGCACAAAGAGTGCCAGCACAGTCTTGATAAAGGAAACGATAATGAAGGTGCTGATATTCAACGCGTCATTCTCAAGTAGAGCCAGCTCAAGTAGAGCCAGCTCAAGTAGCGCCGGCGTCCCGCCGGCTGTCGCGAGGGCGTCTCGCCCTCGCATCTGTAATCAGTTGGAAACAGTTCTTCAGTCCGCGGCCACTTCAGATTCCACCGGCTGCGGGTTACGGTTCTCCATTACCGAGTTCAGGGTCCGCGAATACCGCCCCAGCGTGCCTGAACTGAACAGATTGTCATGCGCGGGAGCAATGAGCTCCGGGTTCTGCGCCGTGCCGGCGGCACTCCCGACCAGAGTCGTGTGCTCATCGTTGCCCGCCAGCAGGTTCATCCGCGAAACTTCGTATCCCGGCACCAATCGCTGAATTTCGTCCAGGATCGCCATGGGATCGAAGGGGCTCATCTTCGGCTCCAGCCCGTGCGCCTCCAGCCACACTGCGTGGCGATCGGCTTCGCCCGATTGCGCCCCGCGCGATTGCCCCATGTCCGCCGCCTCGCCCCGTCCGAAGGGAACCAGCTTGCGCACATCCGCGCCCATCGCATCCGCGATGCGCACAATCATTTCGAAGTCGGACTTGCTGCCGCTGACTTCTCCCGCCTTCTTCACCAATTGCAGATCGCCGCAGGTATTGGTAAACGTCCCGGATTTTTCATAGGCATTGGCCGCGGGCAAGACTACATCGGCGAGAGCAGAGGTCTCGGTCAGGAACATCTCCTGCACCACGACGAAACTCTGGGAGAAAACAAACGGATCGATCTGGAACCGTCCCACCGGATTCGAACCCACCACGTAGAAAGCTTTCAATTTCCCCGCGCGCGCACTGTCGACCATCTCCGGCAGCGTCATTCCCGCCGCTTGCGGAACTCCACCCCACTCCGGGTGGAACTTTCCGGAATCGGCGATGGGATGATAGCCCGGGAGCAGGTCAGGATAGAGGCCCATATCGGCCGCTCCCCGCGAGTTGGCGTAGTCCGCCAGACAAACAAACTTCGCCCCAGGAATGCCGGAGCCGAACTTCACCAGGGAGGCAACATCGCCCCCACGAATCTCGGCCCCAAAAATGATGACCAGATTCTGTTCGCTCCGAAGCTGGTCGCGAAATCCCGCCAGTGTGCTCGGTTGGTTCTGTGTGGTCTGTTGGTTTTGTGTGGTCGCGGGCGACTCGCCCGCGTTGCCGCCACCTAAAACCGGCCCCAGCTTTTCCGCCGCCGAATCGTCGCCCGCCAAGAACGCAGCCACCCGCCCCTCCGTGCCCGCGGGAATCTGCAAAAATCCAGCCGCCTGCCGCTTGAGCTTGATATCCGCGGAATTCACCACGTACAACTTCGCCCGATGCAGCCGAACGTTATTGCGAATCTGCCAGGCCAGCAGAGGATGCTGCTCAGTGGGATCGTTCCCAATCAACAGAATCGCCGGCGCGTTGTAGACATCCCGCATGCTGGCGGTGGCTTCCGGTTTTCCGGCAAGGGCAGCGGCAAAAGCGGGGAAGTCGGCCGTGCGGTGATGGTCGATGTTGTTGGTTTGCAGGACCACGCGCGCGAACTTCTGCAGCAGGTAATTCTCTTCGTTCGTGGTGCGGTTGGAGCCCACGACTCCAATGCTCTGTCCGCCGTTTTGATCGCGAGCTTCCTTGAAGCGCTTTCCGATCAGTTCAAACGCCTCTTCCCAGGTCGCTGGAGCCAGTTGCCCATCCTTGCGGATCAGCGGCTGGGTCAGGCGATCTTCGCGATTGGCGAAGTCGAAAGCGTAGCGGCCCTTGATGCAGAGGAAATCGCCGTTGATCCCGCTCTTGTCGCGATTGTCGCCGCGCACAATCTCCATGCCGGTTTCGGCGCGGCGCACACCCAGCGTGGTCTTGCATCCGTCCGCGCAATGAGTGCAGGTGGTGCCCACGTGCGTCATTTCCCAGGGACGCGTCTTGTACCGATAAGCTCCCGAGGTCAGCGCGCCCACCGGACAAATGTCGATGCACATGCCGCACTCTTCGCACTCCAAATGGTCCTCTTTATTGGGCGCAATGATCGAACCCACGCCGCGGTTCTGCACTCCGAGCGCCCAAACGTCCATGCCCTCGCCGCACACCCGCACACAGCGATAGCAAAGAATGCAGCGCGGCCGGTCAAAGTACACCACCGGAGACCACTGCTGCTCCTCCTTGTGGTTCTTCGGTTCCATGTACTTCGATTCCGCGGCGCCATAGGAAAATGTCATGTCCTGCAGTTCGCACTCGCCCCCGGCATCGCACACCGGACAATCCAGCGGATGATTACCCAGCAGCAATTCGACCATTCCTTTGCGCGCCTGCTTGACTTCGTCGCTGTCAGTGATCGCGACCATGCCTTCGCTGATCACGGTCGTGCAGGCGGTCTGCAGCTTGGGCATCTTCTCGACTTTCACCAGGCACATGCGGCACGCGCCCTGCAGCGAAAGATTCGGGTAATAGCAAAAGGAAGGCACTTCGATGCCCACAGTCTTGCAGGCTTCAATCAACAGGGTCCCAGCCGGAGCCGTAACCTTCTTGCCGTCGACAGTGATGTTTACGTCCGCCATAGATATTTGCAGCGCGATCTTTGTAGCGCCGGCGTCCCGCCGGCTGTCCGGAGGGCGTCTCGCCCTCCGCTTGAGTATCTTTACTGACCGCCGCGCCGCAAAAACCCGGCGGGCTCTGCCCGCTCATCGGGCCGGCAGGATGCCGGCGCTACGCCATTGCCGGTTCTGCCGCCTTCTCGAAAGGGCACGGCTTGCCGTCCAAATGATCTTCAAACTCTTTTCGGAACTTCTTGATGAACGCCATGGTCGGCATGGCCGCGGCGTCGCCCAGCGGGCAGAACGTCCGGCCCAGCATGTTTTCCGACAGGTAGTACATGTTATCGATATCTTTCGCCACTCCGCCGCCGGAGTGAAAGCGAATCAGCGTCTTCTTCAACCAGTCCGTGCCTTCGCGGCAGGGGATGCACCAGCCGCAACTTTCGTGCTGGTAAAACTTCATGGTCCGCAAGGCAAATTTGACCATGCAGGTGGTGTCATCGAGAACGACCACGCCGCCCGATCCCAGCATGGAACCGGCCTTGGCCACACTGTCGAAATCCATGGCGATATCGATTTCATCGGACTTCAACACCGGCGTGCTCGATCCCCCCGGAACCACGGCTTTGAGCGCGCGTCCGTTGGGAATCCCTCCGGCCACGTCATAAATCATCTTGCGCAGGTTGTATCCCATCGGCAGTTCGTAAACTCCGGGCCGCTTAAGGTGGCCACTGAGGCAGAACAGTCGCGTCCCGCCGTTCTTCGGCGGCCCCAGCTGGGCATACCACTCCGCTCCGCCCAGAATAATGTGAGGCACGCTGGCTAGGGTTTCAGCATTGTTAATTACGGTCGGCCCGCCCCAAAGCCCGACCACCGCAGGGAAGGGAGGCCGGATGCGGGGAATGCCGCGCTTGCCTTCCAGCGATTCCATCAGCGCCGACTCTTCTCCTACTTCGTAAGCGCCCGCGCCGCCGTGCCAGTAGATGTCGAAGTCCTGCCCGCTGCCGAAAATGTTCTTGCCCAGAAACCCGCGCGCGTAGGCGTCGGCAATCGCCCTCTGCATGATTTCGAGAAGATAGCGGTACTCGCCGCGAACGTAGATGTATCCGGTCTTCGAACCCACCGCCAGTCCGGCAATCATCACGCCTTCAATCACCGCATGCGGATCATGCTCAAAAATCAGCCGGTCTTTGCAGGTGCCGGGTTCGCTCTCGTCCCCGTTGCACAAAACATATTTCGGATTGGGCGCCTGCTTGGGGACAAACGACCACTTCAACCCAGTGCTGAATCCCGCGCCCCCGCGCCCCCGCAGCCCGGAATTCTTGACTTCGTTGACAATGCCGTCCGCACCCATACCCAGGGCCTTCTGCACTGCCTTGTAGCCGTCAAGCTCCAGGTAGCGATCAATATTGGTCGCGCCCAGGCCGAAGCGCCGGGAGACGACTTTTACTTCGTCGGGATGGGAAACCAGATCAGCCATGATTCAGTTGACAGTTCGTAAATTCCTATTACATTCCGCGCTTTTGATACCCATCCAGCACCTTGTCCATCTTCTCCGTCGTAAGGTTCTCATGAAAATCGTAATTCACCTGCACCGCGGGCGCCCAGCTGCAGCCGCCTATGCATTCCACTTCTTCCAGGGAGAACAGGCCGTCGGGAGTGGTTCCCTTGTGACCGATGCCAAGCTTTTTTTCGCAGTGCTCCAGCAGTTCCTCGCCGCCGCGCAGCATGCAGGCGATGTTGGTGCAGACCTGCACGTTGTACTTGCCTCGCGGCTTGGTGGTCAGCATCGAGTAATAACTGATCACGTTGCGGACCTCGAGCGCGGTCAACTCCAGCCGCCCGGCGATTTCCTCGATGACTTCGTCCGACATGTAGCCGGTCTCATCCTGCGCGTAAAGCAGCGTCGGGACCAGCACCGACCTCTTCGTCGGATAGTGCGTCAGCATATCCGCGAACCGCTTCTCGAATTGTTCCGAAAATTTCATGTCATGCACCGGAGGACTTGCTCCGTGAACTCTGTGTCCGCTGTGGTTCAAGGCCTTGCTTCAAGCTATCGATCGATTTCGCCCAACACAATATCAATCGATCCAATCGCCGCCACCACATCCGCCAGCAACCGGCCCTCGCACATGCTGGGCAGCGCCTGCAAATTGGCCAGGCATGCCGAGCGCATGTGAACCCGATATGGCTTTGCGGTCCCATCACTGACTATGTAGTACCCCATCTCGCCGCGTGGCGACTCCACCGCCTGGTAAACCTCGCCCGCAGGCACCGCAAAGCCTTCGGTAATAATCTTAAAGTGATAGATGAGCGCTTCCATCTGTGTCTTCATCATCTCGCGGTCCGGCAGCACAATCTTCGGAGCCACAGCTTTGATCGGACCCTCCGGCATCCCCTCCGCTGCCTGCTGCCACCATTGAAATCGATTCCCGCATCTCCCGCACCCGGCACATGTAGCGGGCAAACACGTCGCCTTCCTGGGCCACCGGAACCTTGAACTTGAAGTTCTCATAGCCCGAATAAGGCATGTCGCGGCGCAAGTCGAAATCGACGCCGCTCCCGCGCAATGTCGGACCGCTGGCGCCCAGCGCGATGGCGTCTTCCGCGGTGATGCGCGCCACACCCTTGGTGCGCATCCCCCAGATGGGGTTTCCCGTCAGCAGGTTTTCGTATTCATCTACCTTGGAGGGGAAGCGTTGGGCAAAATCCCGCACGCGTTCGAAAAAACCCAGCGGAGGTTCGAGCGCTAGCCCGCCGATGCGGAAGTATGAAGTCATCATGCGCTGTCCGCTGACCATCTCGAACAGGCGCAGGATATCTTCGCGCTCGCGGAAGCAATACAGAAACACAGTCATCGCGCCAATATCGAGCGCGTGCGTCCCCAGCCACACGAGGTGCGAGTTGATGCGCGTCAGCTCATTCAGCATCACCCGCATCCACTGCGCCTTGGGCGGAATCTCCAGGCCCAGCAGTTTTTCCACCGCCAGCACGTAACAAAGGTTGTTGGTCAGGGGGCAAAGGTAGTCGATGCGGTCGGTCAGCGGTACCACTTGCTGGTAAAACTTGGCTTCGCAGGTTTTCTCGATCCCGGTGTGCAGATACCCGATGTCGGGCATGATGCGCACAATGTTTTCGCCGTCTATCTCCAGAATCAGCCGCAACACCCCGTGCGTGGACGGGTGATGCGGGCCCATGTTCAGGACCATGGTGCGGTCCTGACCGGGTTCGAGCGCGGGCGCGGGGGAAAGATGAGCCATGGCGAGACCTAGCGGTAGCCCTCCACCGGATAGTCCTTACGCAAGGGATGGCCTTCCCAGTCTTCCGGCATCAGCAACCGCCGCAGGTAGGGATGTCCCGCGAAGCGCACTCCGAACAGGTCAAAAACCTCGCGCTCGAAATAATTGGCCGCCGGCCAAACCTGGGTCACCGAATCGAGCGCCGGACTGCCACCGTCCAGCCGCACCTTCAATCGCACCCGCTCTTTTTTCGCATGGGACAGCAGGTGGTAAACCACTTCGAAGCGCGGTTCCGATGGAAACCAATCCACACAAGTGACGTCGGCGAGAAAGTTAAAGGGACAATCTTCGTCGTCGCGCAGCCGAGCGCAAGCATCACGGATGCATGAACGCTCCACGTAGATGCTCATTTCGTCGCGATCGAACTTCGCGCCCTCCACCGCAGCCGGATTCCAGGCCACCAGTTTGGCCACGGCCGGGTGGTTCTTCAATTGCTCCAGATCGGTGATGGCGGGCGGCAGAGGCATTAGACTTCGCCCCGGCGGGCCGATGGTTTGCCCCAGTCCAGCGCGCCTTTTTTCCACACATAAAAGAAGCCCACCAGCATGATCCCGATGTAAATCAGCATCTCCCAGAAACCAAACATCTTAAGATCGCGCAGGATCACTGCCCAGGGATAGAGAAATATCGCTTCAATGTCAAACAGGATGAACAGCATCCCTACCATATAGAATTTGACCGAGAAACGTTCTCTGGCGTCCCCGATGGGAGTCATGCCACACTCGTAGGGCGACATCTTGGCCCGGGTGGGGCGGCGATACCCGATCAGGTAGGAAAGCAGGACAATCGCGCCCGCAAGGACTCCTGCGACCAGAAAGTGAATCAGTAGCGGCAGGTAGCGGACGAAGTAATTGTCGGGCATGGGAGAGCTATATATAATTCGCGCCAAGCGTTACGTAAACATTCTAGATTAGATTTCGATAATGGTGGTGTCAAGCGAACCGCCGCCTTTGTTGAAGTTTGTTTAAACTTTTTAATCGATACGCACCATCTCTTTCGTGAGAGTGAATTTGTGATAGTGAAGAAGCGCGCATGATCTTTGGGTTTAACACCGACATCAAGCAAGGCGACACCGTCTACCACGTGCAGAGCGAGGCCCGCGAAGGCGAGCTTCTGCTGCAAACCCAGGTGTTCGTCCGCGGCCGCTGCATCGGCAAGCGGGCGACGCCGTACGGAGACAAGCTGGCCAACGGTTTTACCGACCAGCAAAAAGAACACGGCCTGCGCGACCAACACCGCCTGGTCCTGGATGCGATCCGCGATGGCCATCTGGATGACATCCTCGACAAACGCGACACGCCAGAGACCCTGGCGGCAGTCAAAGAGCTCGATGTGCAATGGCTCAACGCCAACTCGGTACACTCCGACCGTAATCTAACCATGCGGTTGCGAGTCACCGAAAGCGGCTCTGGTGTGCCCGGAGCGCGTCTGACTATTCGTTTCGCCCGTCCCGATGCGGCGCCTTTCTACGCCCAGGTCCTCACCGACCCCTCCGGAGACACCGAGATGAAGATCGAAGTTGACGAATCCTCTTTGCCCGATTCCTCGGTCCTGGTGCAGGCCAGCTATTCCGGCCGCACCGCCACCCGCAAATTCCAGCTAAGAAGAGTACAAGCCTAAACCGGCCACGTAGCCCGTGCTTGCTCCTTCGTCGGTTAGTTGCGAAAATCGATGCAATGAAAATCATCATCAATGGCCAGGAACAAACCTATGCCCCGATTACCCTGGCGCAACTCATCGAACAGCTCGGCATGAAACAGGACCGCGTAGCCGTGGAACTGAACCGCAATATCGTCCCCAGAGCAAACTGGGCGGAAACTAATCTGGCCGAAGGCGATCACCTGGAAATCGTCCACTTCGTAGGCGGAGGACTTTGGTAGCGCCGGCGTCCCGCCGGCTGTCCTGAGGGCGTCCCGCCCTCGGAGCTTCTGGTGTCGCCCCAGCAGGAACTCCTCTAGTACACCTCGCGCTCAAATCTCCCATTGACAGCGGCCACTTCACGCCTAAAATGTGTCAAACATTTTATATCTCGAATGTTTGAAACATTTTCCGTCCGCGAATGCAGACGCGCTTCACATCCCGCGAAGTAAGGACTATGACCGGCATCTCGCTGCGGCAGCTGCAGTGGTGGGACGAGCGCCGCATTGTCGTTCCGGCACGCGAAGGCCATCGCCGCCTGTACTCGACCGAAGACCTGGCCGAGGTCGCGGTCATCTGCGAGCTGCGCCGCCGGGGCTTCTCGCTGCAGCGGGTGCGCAAGGTGATGCGCTTCCTGCAGCGCGAGTTCAGCAAGCGCCTGGCGGAAACCGTGTCCGGCTCGTCCGACTACCATCTCCTCACCGACGGCCGCACCCTGTACCTGGAAACGTCGGCGCGGCAGATTGTGGACATTCTCAAAAATTCGCGTCAGCCCATGCTGGCGATTTGTCTCAGCGATACCGTGCGTCAGGTCCGAGCTGTAATCCGCAACGCGGAAAAAAAAGCTAGCGCGAGCGCGCCGCGAACCGCCCGCAGGAAAGTGTCGTAAGCAGGGAAGTTTGGCTCCAAAAAGTTTGGCTCCGGGGAGGCGAGATGGTTGGAGAACTGAACGTCCTGAACGAGTGGATTCCCGAGCAGATGCACCCGGGCACGATCTTCGTGCTGGAGAATGCCGGCCGCGTGGGCGAGAAGGAAGATCCCTACTGGGCCGTGCTCGCCTGTCCTGACTGTGGCACTCTGGGCCTCATCACGCGCAAACAGCTCGCCGGCCTGTTGCCCGTAATCTGCGGCTCCGATCAGTGTTCGGTGCAGTTCTTCATCAACGACAGCGATATCGTGATCCGCAAGCCCTGCTGACCTTCGCCGATGGCTGAGAACTGGGAACTTCAAACTGGAAACTGAATGACATTTCCCCGCTGTCTCCCGTTAATTCCGGGTGGAATGTAACACTGGCCGAATAGCCAGCCAGTCCTTCCCCTCACTACCGCGACATCGCCCACAGCTTGTTTACCGTGTTCCAGTTCCGCGTAGTCGTGCCCACCTTGAGCATCTTCCCCAGGACGTTATTACCTAACCTTGTCGTGTGGTATCCATTCGGACAATGGAGATAAACTGCCTGCCCGAAATAGCAGAACTGATCGGGAGCCGCCGCAACCGCATCCAGCGTTTTCAGCGCGAGTTTGTCGGGAGCGCACGACAAAAAAGTAACGTGCAGCTTGGAAACATCAATGCCTCTTTCTTTCAGAAGCGGATTGGCGCTTATCACTTCACCGAGTTCAACCGCTGTCTTCACCACTACCGGCACGGGAAAGCCGAACTGACGAAGTATCTTTTCTTCAATACGCTTCGCCAGGTTCGCGGGAATTTGCGCCGGCGCTTTGAAAATCACGTTTCCGCTTTGGATGTATGTCTTCACATCCTCAAATCCAAACTCTTCGAACGCCTTCCGAAGCTGGTCCATCTTGACGATCTTGTGCCCGCCCAAATTGATGCCTCGAAGCAAAGCTATGTAGGTGGACGGAGTGCGGGAAGGGGCTTTCATCTTGTTCCAAAGTAGCGCCGGGGCCGCGCCGAGAGTGGGACGCTCTCGGGACAGCCGGCGAAACGCCGGCGCGACTTCTACGTCGTCTGCTTAATTCGAGCCCGGTCGAGCGCGACCGGAATCTGTTCCACAATCTCGATGCCGAATCCTTCTAGGCCAGCCACCTTGCGGGGATGATTGGTAAGCAATCGTATGCGCCGCAGATTCAGATCCGACAATATCTGGGCGCCCGATCCCGATTTCGCGCTGCGTCTTGCGCTCGCTCTCAGGCAACGCCGGCAAACGCTTGTCGCGATGAAAGGTGAGCGCTGTTCTTTCCGGAAGCTTCTCTACCGAAAAGCCTTTCGAAGTCTGATGCAGGTAGATGAGCGCGCCCCGGCCTTCCCGGGCGATCCGCTGCATTGAACCCTCGATGGTGGCATGACAGTCGCAGCCCGTGGATCCGAAAACATCGCCCATCAGGCAGTGCGAGTGCATGCGCACCAGAACCGGTTCATCGCCGCTCTCAATATCGCCGCGCACCAAAGCCACGTGAGACTCGCCGCCGTCGACTTCGCTTTCGTAAGCAATCAGGCGAAACTCGCCGTGTTGCGTGTCGATCAAAGCCTCGCCTACGCGATGCACATGGCGTTCGTGCTGCATGCGGTAGCGGATCAGTTCCGCCACGGTCAGCAGCTTCAGGCCATGGGTTTCGCAGAACTCGATGAGGTCAGGCACCCTCGCCATGGTCCCGTCATCGCGCATGATTTCGCAGATAATGCCGGCGGGCACCAGTCCCGCCATGCGGGCCAGGTCGACCGAGGCTTCCGTCTGTCCGGCGCGCACCAGCACTCCGCCTTTGCGCGCCCGCAGCGGAAACACGTGGCCGGGTCGGGCCAGGTCAGATGGCCGGGTGGCGGGATCGACGGCAACTTTGATGGTGCGGGCGCGATCATAGGCGGAGATTCCGGTAGTCACGCCTTCGCGGGCATCGATGGCCTCGCAGAATGCAGTGCCGTAATTCGAGGTGTTTTCGGCGGTCATCTGCCCGATGCGGAGATGGTCCAGGCGTTCCTCGGTCATGGCCAGGCAGACCAGCCCGCGCCCATATTTAGCCATGAAATTAATGGCTTCCGGCGTCACCTTCTCGGCGGCCAGCGTGAGGTCGCCTTCGTTTTCGCGGTCCTCGTCGTCGACCACCACAATCATCCGCCCAGCGCGGATCTCCTCGATTGCGGTAGGAACGTCGGTAAAAGGCGAGTGCGCCGTCATGATGTCTGATTTTAGCAAAGGGGCCCCAGAACCTTTAACCACAAAGGACACGAAGGACCACGAAGGAAACCCGCGTTGCGTTGGCTTTCCTTAGTGTTCCTTCGTGTCCCTGGTGGTTAAAGATTTTCGGTAGCGATCACGCCGCCGGATGGACCACCCGTATCACCCAGAAAATCACCCCAGCTGCCGCCCCGGAAGCTGGAATCGTAATAATCCAGGCCCACACAATGCGCCGCGCCACGCCCCAGCGCACGGCCGACAGACGATGGATCGCGCCCACCCCGATAATCGCTCCGGTGATGGTGTGCGTAGTGCTCACCGGAATGCCGGCCAGGGCGGTCCCGAACAGGGTTATGGCTCCCGCAGCCTCAGCGCAGAATCCACCCAGCGGCCTCAATTTTGTGATTTTCGATCCCATGGTATGAACGATGCGCCAACCGCCGAAGTATGTGCCCAGCGCAATCGCGGTGTGGGCGGAGAGAATGATGAACCACTTGTAGTGGCCCCACTCGTGAGTGATCTCGTCCGGAGTCA
The DNA here is from genome assembly GCA_963816025.1 of Terriglobia bacterium. GTDB lineage: Bacteria > Acidobacteriota > Terriglobia > Terriglobales > Acidobacteriaceae > JAIQFF01. Next base: position 34,760 of record CAWFJA010000022.1, on the reverse strand, counting down.
TGTATCCGGCGGTGAACAGCGCTCCCGCGATGATGCCCATGGTCTTCTGGGCGTCGTTTCCCCCGTGCCCCAGGCTATAGGCCGCAGCCGAAAACAATTGCAGTTTGCGAAACCATTTGTCGACTTGCCCGGGGGTTTGGTTGCGCAGAATCCAATAGCTGGCCGAAGAAAACATCAGCGCGAGCACCAGCCCCATGATGGGAGCGACCACGATGAAAGTCAGAGTCAGAGTCCAGCCTTGCGGCAGAATCACGGAATAGGCGTTCCCTATCCCATGGTTCAACGCGGCTCGCGTCATGGCGGCTCCAGCGTAGCCTCCAATCAGGGCGTGCGACGAAGAGGTTGGCAGCCCCCACCACCAGGTGAGCAAATCCCACACAATGGCCCCGGCCAGGCCGGCAATGACCACGTACTGGGTCACGTCGTCCAGCCGGATCATGCCTTTGCCAATGGTCTTGGCCACCGCCGTGCCTAGAAGGAACGCGGCCGCGAAGTTGAAGAAGGCTGCCCAGACCACCGCCAGCTTGGGCGACAAAACTCGGGTAGAAACTACAGTCGCGATGCTGTTGGCGGCGTCATGAAAGCCGTTTAGGAAGTCAAAAGCCAGGGCAACGGCCACAGTGATGATCAGCAGCAGCAGTCCTGTGCTCAACGACGGGGCCCCCTGGCTGGGATGGTGGTGTCAAAACAAAAGGCCATCAAGCGCTCTTCAAGGCTACTGCTTCGAGGACATTGGCGGCGTCTTCCGCCTTGTCCGTCGCCATTTCGAGCACTTCGTACAACTCCTTCATCTTGATCAGCCGAATAGGATCCTTCTCATTGTCAAAGAGTTCTGCGATGGCATTGCGGCTTACGCGGTCCGCTTCATTTTCCAGCCGATGGACTTCCACGCAATGCTCCAGCACCCGCTGGTTCTGCTCCAGCAGCGAAACCCCTTTTGCCAGTTCCTCGGACTGCTCGACGACCAGTCCCGCCAGCTCGGCCGCTACCGGGGGTGGGGCATCGATCCGATACAGGGTAAGCCGCATGCCCGCGGAATTGACAAAGTCGAGCACGTCGTCCAACGACGAGGTCAGGCGGTGAATGTCCTCGCGGTCAAACGGGGTGATAAATGTCTGATTCAGCGTGGTGATAATGGCATGGGTCATCTCGTCGCCCCGGTGCTCGATGGCCTGTAATTTTTCCAGCCGTTCGGCCATGTTGGCGGGGTTTTTCAGAATGTCCTGAAGGAGACGGGCGCCCTCGGTTACATTCTGCGACACTTCGGCGAACATGCGGAAGAATTTGGTCTCCCGCGGAATCAGGCGGATCATGAAACTGGGGGCTCCTCGCCGGGCTTTCCGGCTGATTTCCCGCGACGCGAGAAACGCACAACTATCTCATGTGGGTTTTATACCGTCAAACCGCCGGCTGGTTGCCGGTGAGCAGGTCTTCCGTCCCACGGAAAAGGGCGCGCAGCGAACGCAGCACCCAGCGCGCCAGCAGAACAATAATCGCCAACAGGAAAACTACAATTCCGGCCGCCGTATAGGGGTGGCGGGTGGCAAACCAGGTGAGAAAGATGGCCAGACCGTCCTCCCCCAGGCTTAACGCTGCGTTGGAGAAAGGTTCGGGAGACGCGGTTACGGCAGCCCGGGCCGCGGTTTTGCCCCCGTGCGCCGCAAAAGCGATCAGGCCGCCGGCCGCGGTGGCCGCCACTTGCTCCCAGGGCGAGAGCGCCGCGGTCGCGCGATACGCCAGCAGCGCCGCTACCGGGACCCGGATAAAAGTATGTAAAGTGTTCCAGACCAGGTCGAAGGCGGGAATTTTGTCGGCGAAAAATTCGATCGCGAACAGCACCCCGCTGATCCCAATCACCCACCAGCTGGCCAGAATTCCCAGCGCCGGCGGCAGCGCCAGCACTCCGGCGTGGGCCAGCAGCCCCAGCGTCGCCACCGTGGCGTAAACATTAAGCCCGGCGGCAAAACTGGTGGCCACCACGGTGGCCACGATTTCATCGGGAGATAACTTCATCACCCCAGTAGGATAGTCCGCCCGACCCGCAGTTGCAGCCAAATTTTCGGCCGCCCCGACAGCCGGGCCTGCCGGCAAACAAAAAGGCCGCCAGTCAGGCGGCCCTTCAGTTCGCTGTGATTCGGTTACAGCGTGGACTCGATTTCGAATCCCCAGGCTTCCAGCAGCGGTTCGGGGATGTACTTCGAATTCTTGTTGCGCCGCGCCCACTCCCGCAAGCGGGTGGAGCGCAAGTATTGGTCAGGCGAAAGCTTGTACTCGCGCACAACCTGCTCGAATTCGGTGATGGTCGGGGTGATCGGCCCGATCGGCTCGGGTTTGCCCCAGTTGGGATTTCCACGTCGCTTAGCCATGAAGGATGTGCCTCGTACCCGGGAATGAAACTGCAAACAATAAACTTAAAAAGTTAGATTCAACCGGCGACACTGAAGATTCAGACCAAATCGCTGATTGCATCCCATAGCCGTACCGCTCGAACAGACCCCTGCTATGACTGGAAGATGATGATTCTAGGACATTTGACTCGATAAGTCAATGGAAATATCTTCTCTTTGCCGGCACTTTGCAAGCTATATCAAAGAAAATTAATGGCTTAACCTGCAACCAGATCCCAGAACGGGAACCTTTAACCCGTCTGCCCCTGCCGACGGCCAGTTTGGTTCGCCAGCGTACACATGCTAACGGTTGAGAATCAGGCTCTTATACCTCCCAGCCCCCATGCCGAAGGCGTGCCACGTACGAACCCGTGTTACCCCGGTAACCCATTGTCCGTCAGCGGTCATTGACGGGTGCCACGGACCTACCTAGAGTTCGATAAGGAGGCCAAAACTGTGAGGGATATCTACGAGGTGTTGCGTAAGAAACAGGCAGAGCAGGCTCAACTGGGCAAGCAGATCGAAGCTCTGCAGACCGCCGCCGAACAGCTCCGCGGCGTGGCTCACCTGCTCGATGACGAGCGTGAGGAAGCCGATGCAGCGGCGGGCCGAGGCTAACCGCAGGGGGAGCATGGCCACAGTTAAAGACGCTTTATGAGTTTACACGCGCTGGTCTTTTGTGCCGATGAGAAGGTGGTTCGCGTCCTGCGGAGGGTGCTGAGTGAGTTGGAGATCGGCATGGAGCTTTGCGCTGATGCCGAATCCGCCATTCACAAACTGACCCGCCGGAGGTTTGAAGCAGTCATTGTGGACTGCGCCGACCCGGCTACCGCCTCGCGCGTGCTTCGCAGCGCCCGCTCCGCCCCCTGCAACAAGCGGGCCGTCTCTGTAGCCATCGTCGGCGCCCTGACCTCGCTGGGAGGGGCCAGGGACCTGGGGGCCCATTTCGTTCTGCATCAGCCGCTTTCTCCGGAACGCGCCAAAACCAGTTTTCGCGCGGTGCGGGCTTTGATGAAACGCGAACGCCGGCGCAATGCCCGCATCGCCGTCGAAACTCCGGTCACCATCCAGGTGAATGACGGCGCCGGCCAGTTGCGCGCCGTCAGCAGCGATATTGGCGAAGGCGGCATGGCCATCCAACTCGCCCACCGTCCGAAAAAACTTGGGTCGGTCAGCCTGCAGTTTTCCTTGCCCGGGACCCAGGACAACATCGAATGTGCTGCCGAAGTGGCTTGGGAGAACCCTGGCCGCCAGGTGGGACTGCGCTTCCTCAATCTGGCTCCCGCGATGCGCGACCCGCTGAACGCCTGGCTGGAAAGCCGCGGCCCCGAGTTTGAACAGGACGATCCGCCGGCTCCCTGCAAACTGACCGACCTGAGCCTGGGTGGCTGTTATCTAGCGACGGCTTCGCCGTTCCCGGTGCGCACTCGCATCATCCTCTCCATGAAGGTTGCAGGTATAAGCTTCAGAGCTGAAGGCGTGGTGCTGGTTATGCACTCCGACCTGGGCATGGGGATTGAATTCGCCCACAACACCGAGGCTCAACGCAACGATCTGGAGAAGTTTATCCAGGCCCTGACGAACACCAACGGCGTTCTTCCGCAACTCTTGGTCGAACCGGAAGGCCTGGACATCGGCGATCCGGTGAGCGCTCCCAAATCCTTGACGGGCGTAGAGGATCCTTTACTCGACCTCTTCCGAAAAAGCGCCGACTTGTCGCCCGAAGTCTTTCAGGCCGAACTGCGAAAGCAACGAAGCCCCCAGCCCAAAGCCGCCGCCCAGAAGGCATCCCTGTAGTCGTCAGCCCGCGAAAGCAGTCCGGCTCGGCTGTTTCGAGGAAAAACTCTGATTTCGGGCGTAACTTTGCCTTGAAGATCCGGCTCCAGGGGAGACAAAAGTTATTTCTGGGCCGCGTTCGTGCCGGGCATCGGGATGGGCGGAGGAGCCGGAGCCACGTACACGACTTCGCCGGGGCGAGCGTAGTGCAACTGTTCGCGAGCTTCCTTCTCGATAGTCTTGGGATCGGTCTCGAGGGCGTTGATCTGACCGGTGTAGTGGTTGTTTTCCTTCTGCAGTTGATCAATTTCGCGGCTCAGGCTTTGGTACTCGGCACGCTTTTGCCGATAGACGACCATGCCGTTGGCCCCAAACATCACGTGGAGAAACAGCCAAACCGTGACCACGGCAACTCCCGCAGTGGCCAGGCGGCGGCGGGAGTTGTAGAGCCAGGTCGAAGCCGGACGCAGCTTCTCCTGCACACGCTGTCCCAGGGCCTCGGCCTGCGGGGCGCGGTCAACCAGCGCGTTGAGTCCGCGCTGGGCCCGCGGCATGACCCGTATTTTCGGTACCCGCTCTATTCGAATATCCATTGTTTGGCGGCCGCGCTCAGTTTCTCCAAATCTTCCGTGCTGCGGGCTTCCGTATATACCCGAACCACCGGCTCCGTCCCGGACAACCGGTAACAAACCCAGGAGCCATCGGCGAACAGCAATTTGAGGCCGTCGGTGCGCACCACCTCGGTGACCTTCCGGCCCATCAGATCGCGAGGCTCGCCGTGTAACTTTCCAGTGAACTTCTCCTTCGCCTCCTGGGTCAAGTGAAAGTTCTCTCGCAAACTGTAAAAGGAACCAACTTCGGCAAATAGCTCCGTCAACTGCTGGCCCAGAGACTTGCCGCGGTTCGCCACCATCTCACAGCACAGCAGGCCGGCCAGCACGCCGTCTTTCTCCGGGACGTGATGGCGGATCGAGAGTCCCGCGCTCTCTTCGCCGCCAATGGCGATCTTGTCCTGCTTGATCAGTTCGCCAATGTACTTGAATCCCACCGGGGTTTCGTGCAGTTCGATGCCGTGATGCTTGGCCACAGCGTTGATCAGGTTGGTGGTAGCGACCGACTTGGCCACGCCATTTTTCCAGCCTCGGCTGTCCACCAGGTAATCGAACAGCAGCGCGACGATGTAGTTGGGAGTGAAGAAAGTGCCGTCGGCATCGACGATGCCGAAGCGGTCAGCGTCGCCGTCGGTGGCGATGCCGATGTGCGCCTTGGTTACTCGCATTTGTTCGCGACATCCTTCGAGCAGGTGGTCGTCAGGCTCGGGAGCGTGGCCGCCGAAGAGCACGTCGCGACAATCGTGCACCGTGGTGACGTCCACGCCGGCCTCGCGCAGCAGCGAGTCGGAATACCCACGCGCCGCGCCCCAGAAAGGATCGAAGACCACCCGCAGATTCGCTTTTTGGATGGCCTTGAAATCTATAATCTCTCGCAGTCGCGCCAGGTATGCGCCCCGAGGTTCGAGGGCCTGCACGGTCACGGTTTTCGCCGGAGGTTTTGCTTTCTCCTTCTCCGCATCGCTGGCCAGGATTTCAGCTTCGATGCGCTTCGTGGCCTCGGGCAGCGCCGGCGCCCCGTCCGGCGTAGAGAACTTGATGCCGTTGTATTCCGGGGGATTGTGCGAAGCGGTGAAATTGATGGCGCCGTCCGCTTTTTCCCGAATCACCGCATGAGAGATGGCCGGGGTGGGGGCGGGTTCTGTGATCAGCAGCGGCGTGATGCCGTGGGCGATGAGAATTTCGTCCGCCATGGAGCAGAAAGTCTCGCCCAGGAATCGCGGGTCCCGTCCCACAATGACGCGCGCGCCTGAGGGTTTCTGCGAGACCACGTAACGCGCGATTCCGGTTACGGCGCGGCGAACGTTGGCGAAGGTAAACTCGTCCGCCATGACCGCGCGCCATCCCGATGTTCCAAAATGAATCTCTGTGGCCATGTTAATCTCCCGATCGCGACCCGCTGCTACCCTGTCGGCCAGTAAACTGAAGGCTGATTCTATATGACAGACAAGATACTCGTCCTCACCACCGCGAGCTCCAAAGACGAAGCTCGCAAAATTGGGCGCGCCCTGGTGGAACGCCTGCTGGCGGCCTGCGTGAATATCGTCCCCCAGGTGGATTCAATTTACCGCTGGGAGGGTGAGGTGGAGGAAGGTGAAGAGTGGCTGCTCATCGTCAAGACTACGCGCCCTGCGTTTGAGCGCGTCCGGGACACCATCAAAGAGCTTCATTCTTACGATGTCCCGGAGTGCATTTGCCTTTCGATTGAGGAGGGCAGCGTGGAGTATCTCAGCTGGATTGGGCAATCGGTGAAGTAAGCGCTCCGGGATCATCGCAGACAAGCCGCTGATCGGGAAAATGGCGCGTGAGATTTATTTCCATATCCTTCCTAAGAACTGGCTGGCCAGCACCCCCATCAGCACGCATACGACGCCCACGATAATTTCAGGTTTGTGTTCCGCCAGCCATCCTCCTACGCCAACTCTCTTGGGATGACGCAAGTACACAATGCTTTCGGAGCTGGCGAAGTAGTACACCACCGCGCCTGCGATCACGATGCCGGTGGCAAGACGCGGGATTTCATAAACCGGGACAGGCTTGAGCGCGTGGGGAGCGAACATCCAAAGCGCCACGGTCAGTAACCACAGGCCTGCGAAAATCCGCCATCCCAGGGCCCGAACCAGGGATTTCAGTCTCAGCCTGCGCCGCTCAAAAATCGCCGCAACGTTCACATATTTCGACCATGCCGGCAACTGGTCCCCAATCTCGTGAATGTGTATCCGCGTCGCGGCGGGGGTGAGTTCGAGGGTCTGATGTTTCCCCGATGACGAGATGTCCATCACGAAGTGGGTGGTGCGCCCGCCCAGGTCTTTCAAGTCGTCCAGCGTGTCGCATTTCAACTTGCCCGCTACGAAGCTCGCCTGACAGTCATCCGGGCTGGAATCGGTCAGAATCTGCCAGATCTCGGTGATGTCATCGAGATACAGCTTGGCCGGCGGCAGTTCGGTTGGGATGGAATGGGGAAATGGTTTTATCGTCACTGTGCACCTGGCCCCACGTCAGCATCGTCCCGGTTGGGAAGGCGCGGGCCGGGAGACGCCCCGCGTGGGCGTGCGAGGAAACGCCGCGGGCCGCGTCCCCGGAACTGCTCGTCGTCCTTTTACGCGACGGCGCGCTTGCCGGGACGACGCTCTCGCTCTCAGACAGCGCCAGCAGTTGCTTCATGATGTCTGCTTTCTCCCACTTTTGAGCCTTCTTGGGCTGACGCGCGCATGTCTTCAGCACGATCACGAACCCTGCCAGGACGATCACAACTCCAATGCAGAGAATGCTGGTCATTGACGCCTGCTTTCTGGACAAGTGTGGCGGCAAGCTCAATACAGATTGTCCCTTTTCGGGACGCGGAAACAGGTTACTGACGTTGCTGTCCTCAACCTGCCCTTGTATGCGTATTCTGGCCGGCTGGCATCGTCCGTCGGTCCAGTAACCATACCTGACCCGCGGACTGCGAAGTTCATGGCGTTACCCGGGTTCGACGGCGGTGGCCGGGTTCAGTCGGCCGTCGTTGACGGACCGCAGCACCGGGCGAGAATGAGAGTGATATCGTCGTACTGTTCGCCGGGACTGAATTGGCCGATCTCGTCCACGATCGCCGCCAGCGAGTCTTGCGCGCACAATTCGCGATGCCGCCGCAAGGCTTCGGTCAGGCGCTGCTCGCCAAATTCTTCGCCCGCCGAATTGAAGGATTCGGTAACGCCGTCAGTGTAGAGCGCGATTGCATCCCCGGGAAGAAGCCGGCATTCCCCGATGGCGCAATCCCAATCCCTGAAAAGCCCTAGAACCGTCGAGGTGGACTCCAACCTTTCCAGAGAGTCATTGCCGCGCAGCAAGAGGCCGGCGAGATGGCCGCAGTTGACGTAGCGCAGGCGTTGCGCCCGGTCGTCATATTCGGCGAAGAACAGCGTGGCATAGGAACTGTCGCCGGTGTTGTCATAAAACAACTGGTTGACCGATCGCAACAGGCGCTGCGGGTCATCCCGGGCCGCGATGCGCTGGCTGCGCAGGTTCGCCTGCAGATTCGCCATCAGCAGCGCCCCGGCCATTCCTTTTCCGGAAATGTCGCCCAGCACCAGCGCGATCCGATCCTCGCCCAGATGCAGGAAGTCATAGTAATCGCCACCCACCTGGCGGGCCTGAATGCAAACCCCGGCATAGTCGAGCGTTTTCAGGGGAGGAAAGGTTTGGGGAAAGAGTCTCGCCTGCACCTGCTTGGCGATCTCCAGTTCGTGGGCGGCGCGGCGCTCGGATTCGAGTCTCGCCGCCGCAGCGCGCCGTTGTACCTCCACCGCCTGGGTCATCTCGTCGAAGCTCACCAGCAGGAAGGAATTTTTGTCGATGTCCTCGAAGCGGGTAAATACTCCGCCCCAAACCGGATTCTGCTTGCCCAGCAGCAACGAGGGAGCGCCATCGGGCAAGTCACCCGTCTGCCGCTGATACTTGACCCGCCGCAGGCGCGGAACATGGCGAAAGCGAACTCCGCGCTTTCTCCACTGGCTGTACGTCGCCACCACATCTTCCGCCACAAACGCCACCGGGGTGGGTTGACCGATCAGCTTGTACTCATCCGAGTCAGGTTCAGGCGCGATCAGCGTAAGCACGGCGGTGCCGTGTGGCGGCGCAACTCCTACCCAGCGCTCTCCGGATTGAAGGCGCACGTCAAAGGCGAGGTTGAAGCCGAGTTGATCCACGTAGAACCGCAGGCTGCGGTCCTGATCGCGAACGAAAACGTTGACCGCGTAAACGCCGAGGTAGGGAGTGTCGCGATCCAGCGGTAGCTCGGACATGGCCCGCTATTATAAGACCTCAAAATGCGGCGACCTGTGCTGGGGAACATTTTTGCCCCGGCAGACCTGAGATTTGCGCCGGCGACGGGTTCGTTCAGATTGCCGCCAGGGCCTGCTCGAGATCATTCACGATGTCTTCCACATTTTCGATGCCCACGGAGATGCGGACCAGTCCATCGGTAATCCCGATCTCGCGCCTGCCCTTTTCGCCCAGAGCGGCGTGCGTCATGGTTGCGGGATGCGAGATGAGGGTTTCGACTCCGCCCAGCGATTCCGCCAGCGAACACACCCGCACTTTCTTCAACATTGTTTTTGCTTTGGAGAGCGATCCGGTTTCAAAGGTGATCATCGAGCCAAATCCTGTCATTTGCCGTTTCGCCAGGCTGTGTTGCGGGTGTTTCGGAAGGCCGGGGTAGAAAACTTTTTTCACCTTCGTATGGCCGTCCAGGAACTCGGCCACAACTCTGCCACTGCGGTCGTGCTGTTCCATGCGAACGGCCAGAGTCTTCACGCCACGCAAGACGAGCCAGCACTCGAACGGAGAAAGAATCGCTCCCGCGGCTTTCTGCACAAAAGCCAGTTTGTCCGCTTGTTCTTTCGTTGTGCAAACTACAACGCCACCCAGTCCGTCGCTGTGCCCGTTCAGAAATTTTGTAGTGGAGTGGACCACCATGCCGGCTCCCAGCGCAATCGGCTGCTGGAAGTATGGCGACATGAAAGTGTTGTCCACCACCAGTTCCACTTTCTTGCGCCGGCATACCTGGCTGACGGCCGCAATATCGCTGAGCGACATGAGCGGGTTGGTGGGCGTCTCGATGTACACCATGCGCGTATTCTTGCGAATGGCCCGCTCGACGTTCCTCGCGTCCGAAGTGTCGACGTAGGTAAACTCCATGCCGAAATTTGCCAGGACCTGGTTGAACAGCCGGGGCACGCCGCCGTAGAGATCATTGCCGCAGACCACGTGATCGCCGGATTTGTACATGGTGCAAATGGCGTTGATGGCCGCCATCCCACTGCCGAAGACGCGGGAGGCGATGCCTCCCTCGAGGGCTGCCAGGTTTTCTTCCAGGCGGGTGCGCGTGGGGTTTGAAACCCGGGCATATTCGTAACCCTTGTTTTTGCCCAGTTCCTGTTGGACATAAGTGGAAGTGGGGTAAATGGGAACTGCGACCGCGCCGGTTTCAGGGTCGGGTTCCTGTCCGGCGTGAATCGCGCGCGTGGCAAAACCGGGTTGCTTCTTCCTGGACATAGGTTAAGGATTCCAACTGTCAGGTAAGTCAGGTCTGAGAACAGAGAACTAAAAACTAAAAACTGACATTCCGATGGCCGATGCCTCGGAGCTCATCAAATCCCGCCTTCAAAGATTTTCTTCGACAAATAGCGTTCGGCTGAATCCGGAATCATCGTGACCACCCGCTTACCCTGTCCCAGCCACCCAGCTACTCGCAGTGCAGCGACCACATTCGCTCCGCCGCTCGAACCCGACAGCACGCCCTCGTGCGCCGCGAGTTCTTTCACCATGGCGAAGGCGTCCGCGTCGGTCACCATCAGAACCGCGTCGCATACCGAACGGTCAAAATTTCTGGGGATGAAGCTGGCTCCGATGCCCTCAACCTTGTGCGGCCCAGGCTTGCCCCCGCCCAGAATCGAGCCCTGTGTCTCCACCGCATAGGCCAGCACATTGGGCAAGCGTTCCTTCATGAAGCGCGCTATACCGGTGAACGTGCCAGCGGTCCCGGCGCCAATGACCAGGGCGTCAATACGACCTTCCATCTGTTCAAAAATTTCCGGAGCCGTGGTTTCGTAGTGATAGTCCGGGTTGGCGGGATTATCGAATTGGCCGGCCATGAAGGCGCCTGGGGTGGCCGCCACAAACTGGTTGGCCCGCCGGATCGCGCCCAGCATGCCCTCCACGTCCGGAGTCCGCGTGACCGCGGCGCCCAGCGCGCGCATGATGGTTACTTTTTCTTCGGAAAAACGTTCCGGAACGAACAAGGCGACTTTGTAGCCGCGCTGCACTCCTATCAGGGCCAGGCCGATGCCGGTGTTCCCGGCCGTGGCCTCGACAATCGTGCCTCCAGGCCGGAGTTGACCATCAGCTTCGGCGCGCAGAATGATTCCGCTGGCGGCGCGGTCTTTTACGCTGCCCCCGGGGTTCAGGTATTCCAGCTTGGCGTACACGCTCGCCGCATTCTCCGGAACCAGCTTCTTGAATTGCAGGATGGGAGTATCGCCGACCAGTTGGGAAATGTCGTCGGTGACGCGCAGTCGCTTCCCTTCGATGCTTTTTGTCTGCACCCTACAGGTTACGGAAGCAGAAGCGGAGCGTCAATCGGGAACACATCTCCATCGTGGTCCAGTTTGCGCAAAAAACCAACCCCTCGCCTTGTCATTCCGTAGCCAGGTTTATCGGCGAGGAATCTGCTTGCTGCCGGCAGATCAGGAATGGCTGAAAGCTGACAGCTTGCGTCAATTTCCTCCGCCGGCGGCTTCTTCCTGACCGGCATAGTAGCCACTGCGGGTTCTCACCGTAAGCTTGCCGTGCCCGGAGGCGCGAGCTTCGACCCGGATGGTGCGGTATCCGCCCACGGTCTTGGGTGAGGTGGGCTTGTAGCCGATGGTGTACTGATTGCGAATGTCACGCGCCACCGCGCTGCTGATGGCGTCCACTTCGTCCAGCGTGCGCGGGAAAAATGCGATGCCTCCGGTACGCTCGGAAATGGTTTGCAGTGCACGTTTGGCGCGCCGCTGCCGTTCATCGCCCAACAGGCCGATGGCGTACACCGTAGGGCCATTCTCTTCCTGCAATCTTCGCACTGCCTGTTCCAGCGATTCGCGGCTGGCATCGTCTTCGCCGTCGGTCACGACGAAAAGGATTTTCTTCTGCAGCTTGCCATGCCTCTTCAACTCGTCGGCCGAGGCCACGACGGCGTCGTAGAGCGCAGTCCCGCCGCGCGTCTCGTACTTTTCCAGCGCGCTCTGCAAAAGGCCGATCTTGTTGGTAAAGGGCTGGTCGAGATAGAACTCATCGCTGAAGTTGACCACAAACACTTCATCCTGCGGGTTGCTGGCGCGCACCAGGTTCAATGCTGCCTTGTTCACCTTGGCGCGTTTTTCCCGCATGGAGCCTGAGTTATCGATCACGATGCCGAGCGAGATCGGAATATCTTCGTGGCGGAACGACTTGATGACTTGCGGCTTGCCATCCTCAAATACGCGTGAAAGCATTTTTATCGAGGTTGGTCACCATGCGCTGCTTGTCGTCGATGACGGTAGCGTGCAGCACGACCTCCTGCACGTCGGCATGGAAGACGAAGCCTCCGGGTTCGGTGCCGGGTTCCTGGCCAGACGACGGTTTCTGATCGGGCGGTGGGGCTTCGGTCTGGGATGGAGTTGCGGCGGGCTGCGAACTGCGCGGCGGGGCCTGGGGTGGAGCGTTACTCTGGGCCTCAACTACTACGCAGCGCAACAGGAATAGTACGAGGATCAGCCGGAGACTATTCCGTAGGCGCATAATAACCCGTCCTGGCATACACACGCAGCGGCGGCAAACCCTTAGGTGGAACCAGCTTCACTTTTATTTTACGCCATTTGCCGTCATGGGCTGCATTCTTTGGACGGTATCCGAGCACGTATTGGTTGCGTAGCTCGATGCCTATTTTTGTAGACACGTCAGCCAGGTCATTCGGATTGTCGATGGTAAAGGCCCGCCCCCCGTGAGTTCCGTGAGATCGCCCAGCAGCGAGGGACCCAGTTGTTCCTCGGGAGTGGACATGTAGCGATCATAAAGGCCGATGGCATAGATCAACAGGTCCGCTTCCTTCACCACCGACTTGATCTCGCCTTCGGTGTACCGGCTATGGTTGTCACCCCCATCGGAGATGATGAGCAGGGCTTTCTTGGGATATTTGGCCTGCCGCATTTTGCTGACACCCAGATAGATCGCGTCGAGCAGAGCGGTGCGGCCCTTGGGCACTGTGTACACCAGCTTTCCCTGGATGTCTTCGATTGACTGGGTGAAATCCGAAATCTCCTCCGGCTTGTCGGCGAAGGTGATCATGAAAAACTCGTCCTGCGGATTGGCCGCCTTGAAGAACTCGATCACCGCCTCCCGCGCCCGTTCGATCTTGGTGCTCATGCTGCCGCTCATGTCGAAGATCACACCTAAAGAGACGGGAGCATCCTCGCTCGAAAAATGCCGGATATCCTGCACGTCCTTGCCCTCGTAGAGGGTGAAATTTTCCTTGTCCAGTCCGGTGACCAGGCGATTCATGGGGTCGGTAATCGTGACCGGCACCAGCACCAGGTCTACATCCACCTTGAGCGGCTTGGTGTGCGTCCTGAGCGCGGGATCGACAATCTGTTTTTCGGCCGGCGGAGGCGGCTGCACGCGGGGACTGACATGCACATCGTCCACCGGGCTTTGGGCCAGCGCGGCAGGGGCAACCAAAACCGCAACCAGGATCAAAAAGAGAAATGTAGAAACGCCACGAGCCTGCGCTTTGGGCACCATAAAGGTTCTCAGGGTCCGGGGTAGGGCCAAGCGGGACCAGCGAGCTTGGGTCGATGGGCGGGATGACCCGCGCCCATTAAGGCGGGCCATAATTACCTCATTGAGGCTGATAGTACCATAGCTTTAAAACCGTTTGTCACCGTTCTGTAATGTTTTGTCGTTGTCTATTCCGATGACGCAAACACCGCAAAGGTTTGCCTAGTCCGGACTGCGCGCCATGCTCTTTTTTCCGGTTCATTCATCCCTCCGAAGGGCCCCCGCGGGCGTGGAAAAGAAAGCTCTTGTACAATTTCAGACTCAGCTTCTCAACCATGGCCCACATTGAACCCTTTCGCGCCCTTCGTTACGACCCCGCCCGGGTCTCGATTCCCCAGGTCGTCACCCAGCCTTACGACAAAATCACCCCGGAAATGCAGGATGGCTACTACGCCGCCAGCCCGCACAACCTGGTGCGCGTCATCCTGGGCAAAGAGCACGCCAGTGACCACGCCGGGGAAAACCGCTACTCCCGTGCGGCCCAGTCGTTCCAGGACTGGCGCCGGCAGGGCGTCTTTCTGCAGGACGCCCAACCCTCGCTCTACCTTTATGTGCAGCGTTTTACCGTCCCCGGCGGGACCGCGGAACTGGAGCGCCGCGGCATCATTGCCCTGGGCCGCATCGAAGACTACTCATCCGGCGTCATCTTCCGCCACGAGCAGACTCTGGCCAAGCCCAAGGCCGATCGCCTGGAACTATTACGGGCCACCCGGGCCCACTTTGGGCAACTTTTTATGCTGTACAGCGATCCCGCCGCCGAGATCGACACTCTGCTCGCACCTGCCGGCAACCCCGATCTCGAAACGCCTGATCTCGAAACGCCTGATCTCGAAACGAAAGACGAATACGGAGTGTCCCACAAGGTGTGGAAGATTTCCGACCCAGCCCGGGTGAATCTGGTGTGCAGCAAGATGCGGGACAAGAAACTGGTAATCGCCGACGGCCATCATCGCTACGAAACCGCCCTGAATTATCGTAACCAGCGCCGGGCTGCCGCCGGGAATCCGCACCCGTCTCCCGATGCGCCGCTCGCTCCTTACGAATTGGTCATGATGACCCTGGTCAATATGGACAGCCCCGGCCTGGTCATTCTGCCCACCCACCGCGTGGTGCACGGCCTGCCTTCATTTTCCGCGGACGCTTTCCGGGAAGGAGCATGCCCCTATTTCAGTGTGGACGAAGTGGATGCGTCTGTGGACGCCGCTCGCGCCAAGGTCATCCTGCGCGAAGCTGGACGCATGGGCACCGCCCTGCTAGCAGTCACCGCCGACCGGGTTTTTCTTCTCGACCGCGCCAAGCTGGTTGCGCCCGAGATCTTCGCGGGATGGTCGCTGCGCCAGCAGGCCCTCGACGTGGTGCAATTGCACAAGTGCCTGCTCGAACGCGTGCTGGGGATTTCGGAAGAAGCCGTCCGCGAGCAGAAAAACGTCCGTTACATCCGCGACATCGGCGAAGCCATGGCGCAGGTGCGGAGTGGCGCGGCCAATGTGGCGTTTCTGATGAATCCGGCCCGCATGGCGCAGGTGCGCGATATTGCCTTTGCCGGCGAGGTCATGCCGCAAAAGTCCACCGATTTCTATCCCAAGCTGCTTACCGGCCTGACCATTTATGCCCTGGAGTAGCCGACTCGCGAAGCGCGCTGCTCCTGTTATGATTTCTTGCCTCGCCGCTCTGTTCGCCTTGGTTCTGGCGGTTTCCGGTTTCGCTGACGAGAAGCGTTTGTCGGTTTACTCCGGCGCCACCAGTTATTCCCTCACGGTTCGAGAGAAGAATGGCCTCGACTACATTGGCCTGCTGGAGATCCTTCAGCCCCTGGGACCGGTTAGGGCCAGAACGGATGGCCGAGTCTGGAGACTGAATTTCAGCGGCGTGGACAGCGAATTCACTCCCGGGGAAACGCGCGCGCGGGTGCATGGACAAACCTTCGATCTTCCCGCCAGCTTCCTGCTCGAAAACGGGCGCGGCCTAGTCCCGCTGAGTTCATTGCCGTCAGTCCTGCAGCGTTTCCTGCGGCTCCCGGTAAATTTCCACGAGACGGCGCGGCGATTGTTCATCGGCAACGCCGCGGTCCACTTTACCGCGCAGGTGAACCAGACAAATCCCCCCACCCTGGTAATGAACTTTAGCTCCCCGGTGAATCCGATGATCGCCACCGAACCGGGAAAACTGCGCATGGTGTTTACCCGCGAACCGCTGGTCCCTCCGGGATCGCAGACCTTGACCTTTAACAGCCCGGCCATCCCTTCGGCGACGTTTCAGGAGAGCAACGGGGCGGCGGAAATTGCGGTGAATGGGCCGGTCCCGCTATTTGCCAGCTTCAGCAACGAGGGCCGCACCATCACGATAACGCCAGCGCCACAGGCCGCGCCGCACGCTCAGGCTCCCGCGACCCAGCCTGCAGCCTCAGCGTCTGCCGGCACTCCGCCTCTGCCGGTTCCGCAGGCACCGCCGCCGCCGGCGGTTTCCAGTACGGTTCAGTATTTCGTCGTGGTGGATGCCAGCCACGGAGGCGACGAACGCGGCGCTGCGCTCAGCGACCAACTGGCGGAAAAGGACGTGACTCTCGCGTTCGCGTTGCGCCTGCGGCAGCAGCTTCAGGCGCGCGGCCTGGCCACGCTCTTGTTGCGTGAAGGGGACACAACTATGAGCCTCGACCAGCGCGCCAACATGACTAACGCGGCGCATCCCGCCATCTACATTTGCCTGCATGCGGCGTCGCAGGGCAGTGGAGTGCGGCTCTACACCGCTTTGATGCCGGCTGGGGCCGAGGGCCGGGGGCCATTTCTCGACTGGAACACGGCGCAGTCAGGATTTCGCGCCGCCAGCCAGACGGCGGAAACCAGCCTGGCCGCCGAACTGGGGAAAAGGCAGATTGCTGTGCGATCGCTGCTCGCGCCGCTGCGTCCTTTAAACAACATCACCACCGCCGCAGTGGCGATCGAGGTCGCGCCCCCGGCCGGCAAACTGGCCGATCTGAATTCCCCGGCCTATCAGCAACTGGTGGCCGAGTCGGTCACGGCGGGAATCGAAGCCGTGCATGACCAACTGGGAGCGCCGCGATGATCCCGCGCCATCTCATCATCGGCATTGCGGTGATGCTGGCGGTGGCGCTGGCCATGAGCTTCTACGCCTGGCGAATGAGCGGCCGAGTCGCCCAGCCCGAGATCCCCGCCGAATACACCCATCCGGTTGCGGCTCCAGTGCAGGGGCCGACGGAACAAGTAACGCTTTACGTCGCCTACGACGATCCCGGGGTGCTGCGAGCGCAATCGGCCAGCATTCCACTGCCGGCGGGACGCCAGGAACGGGCGCAGGAGCTGCTGCGTGCGCTGCTGGCGCTCTATCTGGATAAGTCTTCTTCTCATCCTTTGCCGTCGGGCGCCGAGGTGCGCGACGTGTACCTGGTCGATCCCGGGCTGGCGGTGATCGACATCAACGACGCCTTCGCCGACGCTCACCGTTCCGGAGTCCTGGTGGAAGAACTCACGGTGGCCTCGCTGGTGCAAACCCTGGCGACCGGTATTCCTGGCATCAATCGGGTAAAGATTCTGGTGGGCGGCAAAGAACGCGAGACCCTGGCAGGCCACGCCGACTTGTCCGCTGTCTATGACGTGTCGGCGGTGAATCAGATGGTGGCGGAGTTGCAGTAGACAGCACCTGGCAATTGGCGTTTAGCCAAACCAGGTCCATACAACTGCGAACTAAGAACTCGGAACTGAAAACTGAAAATTTCCAATCGCGATTGCCAATTGCCGCTTTCCCCCAGCTGCTAGAATCCTCCCATGTTCTATCGCTCCGACAATCGCTCCCCGGACCAGATGCGGCCGGTCAATATCATTCCTAATTTCATCAACACAGCCGAAGGATCTGTCCTCATCGAGCTCGGCAATACTCGCGTCATCTGCACCGCTTCGGTCGAAGAGACGGTGCCGCAGTTCATGCGCAACCGCGGCAAAGGCTGGATTTCCTGCGAGTACAGCATGCTGCCTCGCGCCACCCTGACCCGGACGCCGCGCGAGGTCAGCAAAGGGCGTCCCAGCGGACGCACCCATGAAATCCAGCGCCTGATCGGCCGTTCGTTGCGCGCGGTCACCGACCTGGGACGAATGGGCGAACGCACCATCTGGATCGACTGCGACGTGATCCAGGCGGACGGCGGAACCCGCACCGCATCGGTGACGGGCGCTTTCGTCGCGCTCGGGCTGGCGCTCGAAAAACTGGTCGAAGCCGGCACCCTGACTTCCGTCCCCTTCCGCGACTATCTGGCGGCCGTGAGCGTCGGGATTGTGGACGGCGAGATCCTGCTCGACCTATGCTACGAAGAAGACTCCCGCGCCGACGTGGACATGAACTTTGTCATGACCGCGGGCCGCAAGCTGGTCGAAGTGCAGGCCACCGCGGAAAATCAGGTGTTCGACGAGGAACAACTGGGCAAGATGATCAACCTGGCGAGCCAGGGAGTGCAGGCGCTGATCGCCAAGCAGCAGGCGGTGCTGGGGACGCTGACCCTGCGGCAGTAGACCTTGCACCACAAAGGACACGAAGTTGCGGTCGTGGTGCAGTTTGCGCAAAAACAATCCCCCCCTTGTCATTCCGAAGCCAGCTCTACTGGCGAGGAATCTGCTTGCTGCCAGCGGCAAAACAGCAGTTTCCTCGCGCGACAATACCGCGCTTCAGAATGACAATCCTTAATGGGATTTTCAAACTGCACCACCACCGAAGTTGCGCGAAGGGTTTTCGCTCAGGTCTCCTTCGTGTACCCCCATGTCGTTTGTGGTTAATGCCCTTGTAAATCCGACGGTGCGCTAGCCCTCCGCCCGGGTCTTGCCCTTGGCCAAAGCCGAGAACAGCGGAGCGCCCCAGGTGCTGATCGCCAGCAGGGATCCGAACAGGATGATCGCGTCGAAACTCGAACGTCCTTCACGAGCGAAATAAACATCTTTCAAATTCAGCCACAAAGCGAATTCATCGAGGGTCAGGGCCGCGCCCAGTCCGTACAAGAGCGACATCAGGGTGCTGGCCAGGACCGATGAGGAATCGCTCCCATTGCCAAACTCGCACAGCCAGCCATAGCCCACCAGCAGCAGGATCAGGATCCCGAACACCAGGTGATGAATATGCCGGCCTTCCATGATCACGTAGTGGAAGGGTGGAATATGGTGGACGATGCAGAACACTATCCCGCGCACGATCGCGAAGGTCAGAAAGAAACTGACGGAAGCGACAAACAACCGCCGTCGCGGACGTTCGGCGATGTGCTCCCGCAGCAGAGGACCAATGCGAGTGCGGCGAAGAACAAATACCAAAGCCGCCATCGTTGCCAGAAGGACGGGCAGAAGAACCCAATCGCTGTGCAAGCGCATGAGGCATTAAACCTTGGCAGAAGCTTTCGGAGCAACCCGGCACCCCTCAGGGCTGAATCGGAACCAACCGCACCGCATATCCCCCGCCCGGAGCGCGTTGCCTTCTCCATGGGTTACAATGAGTCCGATTTTACGCGCCCGTCGGAGGAATTTATGAAACTCACACCAGGGAAACTGGCTGGTCTCAAGAACGTTTCGAACGAACGCGGGGTCATCGCCGCGGCGGCCATGGACCAGCGTGGCTCCTTGCAGAAATCGCTGGCCAAGGAAAAAGGCAGCGAAGTCAGCGATGCCATGATGGAAGAATTCAAGTCGCTGGTGACCGAGGTGCTCACCCCGCATGCCAGCGCCATCCTGCTCGATCCCGAGTGGGGACTGCCGGCTTCCAAGCGGCGGGCCAAGAATGCCGGACTCCTGCTGGCTTATGAAAAGACCGGCTACGACAAGACCGGCCCCGGGCGCCTGGGCGATCTGCTCGACCTGTGGTCGGTGCGCCGCCTGAAAGAAGCGGGCGCCGATTGCCTGAAGATCCTGCTCTACTACTCTCCGTTCGATCCCAAAGACGTCAACGACAAAAAGCATGCTTGGGTGGAACGCATCGGAGACGAATGCCGCGGCAACGACATCCCGTTCTTCCTTGAATTCGTGGGCTACGAAGAAGGCGCCGATGAAAAAGGCCTGGACTACGCCAAGAAGAAGCCCAAGATTGTGGCCGCCAGCATGAAAGAGTTCAGCAAGGACCGCTATGGTGTGGATGTCCTGAAAGTCGAAGTGCCGATCAATATGAAATACGTGGACGGCACCAAGGCCTTCGGCGGACAGAAAGCCTACAGCAAGATCGAAGCCATGGGCCTGTTTCTGGAAGCGGCGACGGCCACCACCAAGCCTTTTATTTATCTTTCAGCGGGCGTGAGCAACGCGGAGTTCACCGAAGCCCTGGAACTGGCCGCCGAGTCCGGCGTGAAGTTCAACGGCGTGCTGTGCGGCCGCGCGACCTGGAAAGATGGCATCCCGATCTATGCCAAGCAGGGCGCCAATGCCTTCCGCGAATGGCTGGAATCGGAAGGTGTGGCGAACATCAATAACGTGAACGACCGCCTGAAGGCTGCGACTTCGTGGTATTCGATCTACGGGGTTGAGCCCGCGATGGTCGGCGCCTAGGTTCTGACATAGGCCAGATGGCAGGCTGTGGGCTTCCTTGGCCCCCTTTTTTGGTGAATCCGAGCAGCGCCGCCGTCCCGGCGGCTGTCGATGGGGGCGTCCCGCCCTTCATCGCCGAGGGCACATGCCCTCTGAGTTTGCAGGGGATCGCGAATGTCTCTTCGACACCTAGATTGAGCGCACCTTCCTCGACCGCGTTGATCACCGGCGCTTCCGGCGGCATCGGATACGAACTGGCCAAGCTTTTCGCCAAGGATCATCACAACCTGGTGCTGGTGGCGCGCAATGGGCCCCGGCTGGCGCAGGTGGCCGATGAGCTGCAGCGCCAGTTCGGAATCACGGTCAGGACATTCGCGCTCGATTTGACCGAGCCGGACGCTCCGCAGTCGTTGTTTGCCCAATTGCAGGGCGCGGGCGTTGCCGTAGACATTCTGGTGAACAACGCCGGCTACGGCCAGTTCGGAGAATTCGCCGATGTCCCGGCGGAAGAAAGCCTGGGGCAAATCCAGCTCAATATCACTGCGCTCACCCATCTCACCCGGCTTTTTCTCGCGCCCATGCTGGAGCGCGGCTCCGGCAGGATCATGAACGTGGCTTCGACCGCGGGCTTTCAGCCGGGTCCGCTGATGGCGGTTTATTACGCCACCAAGGCCTATGTGATTTCGTTTTCCGAGGCGCTGGCCAATGAACTGGCCGGCCAGGGCGTTACCGTGACTTGCCTCTGTCCGGGGGCGACCGAAACTGGTTTTGCCGGCCGCGCGGGAAACGACAAGACCCGGCTATTCAAAAACCTGCGCCCCATGGATGCAAAGACCGTGGCTCGCGCCGGCTACCGCGGTTTGCTCAAAGGCAAGACGCTGGTGATTCCCGGACTGCGCAACTGGCTGGTCGCGGAATCGGTCCGTTTCTCGCCCCGGAAAATGGTGACGGCAGTTTCGCGCTGGGTGTCGGAAAGAGTGGAGTAGAGCGTCAGCGCTTCTGATGGGGCTTTGCCATCGGCGCAGAGGCGCGCGGCAGTGCAAACGCGACGTAGATTCCTCCCGAGCCTTGCCGGGGATCTTTGCCGGCGCCCGCGGCTATGACCACATATTGGCGTCCGCCGACTTCGTAGGTAGCTGGAGTGGCGTTGCCGGAAAACGGCAGCGTCGTTTCCCACAGCAGCTTGCCGGTTGATTTATCGAAAGCGCGAAATTTCCGGTCGAAATTGGTGGCCCCGATAAACAGCAGCCCGCCCGCCGTCACAATCGGCCCGCCGTAATTCATGCTTCCCGTATCCTTCAGCCCCTGCGCGGCCAGCTCGGGATACTCACCCAGCGGAATCTTCCAGGCATACTCGCCGGTGTTCAGGTTGATCGCATTCAGCGTGCCCCAGGGCGGAGCGATTGCCGGATATCCTTCAGGATCCACGAACCGGTTGTATCCCGTGAAGCGGTACTTCATGTCCGCCGGTGTTGCCGCGGAACTCTGGAGTTCCTTACTCTCGCCGCTCGTCACATATTCGACGACTGCGGAGAGCTGGTCCTGCGTCAAACTGGTGAAGGCCGGCATTCTGCCCTGGCCCTTCGTGATCCGGCTGATAATTTCCTCCCGGCCCATCCGGTGGGCAATGCCAATCAGGGACGGGAACTGCGGCGGCGACCCTGCCATAGTGTCGCCATGACACGCGCTGCATTGGCTCTGGTAGATTCCACGGCCGCTCGATTCGCCGGTGTTTTCCGCCAGCGCTCCCGTCCACGCCATTTCGTTCGCGTTCACATAAAGGATTCCGGTCGCGGGATCCAGGGCGGACCCGCCCCACTCGGCCCCGCCGTCGAAGCCGGGAAACACAACCGTGTCCTGGCCCACGGTGAAAGGAAGGAACTGACCATCGTTGCGGAACTTGCGGAATTGTTCCACCGCCCAGCGGTGCGCTTCCGGAGTTCGATTGGTCAGCAGATCTTCGGTGAGCGTCTGGCGCGCATAGGGCGCGGGCTTGGTGGGCAGCGGCTGCTCCGCGGCAGCAACTTCTCCGGGCACGTTGCTGGGAGGATATTTCCGGTACTCAATGGGGAACAGGGTCTGCCCGTTGCTGCGATCGAAAAGATAGACGAAGCCCTGCTTGGTGGTCTGGGCCACGGCGTCAACTTCTTTTCCGTCGCGCCGTACCGTCACCAGAGTCGGCGGTGAAGGGAAGTCGCGGTCCCAGATGTCGTGCCGCACGCCCTGGAAATGCCAGATTCTCTCGCCGGTTTCTGCGTTCAGCGCAATCAGGCAGTCGGCAAATAGATCGTCGCCCAGCCGATTGCCACCGTAAAAATCGGCCGCCGCGGAACCGGTCGGCACGTACAGAATCCCGCGCTTCTGATCGATCGTCATGCCCGTCCAGTTGTTGGCCGCGCCGATATATTTCCAGGCATCCTTGGGCCAGGTGTCGTATCCAAACTCGCCGGGATGCGGGATGGTGTGGAATGACCATGCGAGTTTGCCGCTGCGGACGTTGTAGGCGCGAATATCGCCGGGAGGCGCGGGCAACGTCTCCGGATCGCGGCCGCCCACGATCAACAAATCCTTGTAGACCACTCCCGGGCTGGTCAGCGCGATGGACTGGGTCTCCGGATCCCGCCCCAGGTCTTGGCGCAGATCGATGTGGCCGTTCTCGCCAAAGGATGGAATCGGTTTTCCCGTATCCGCATCGAGCGCATAAACTAAATTCGTTACGCCCGCCAGGATGCGTTTTTGCTTTCCATCGGTCCAGTAAGCCAGGCCGCGAGCCGGCTGCCACTCCTGTGCCCCGGGATCGAACTTCCACAAAAGCTTGCCGGTGGCGGCGTTCAGGGCAATCACTTTTTGCGAGGGACTATACGCGTAGAGCACGTCGCCGACGATAATGGGACTGGTTTGCAGTCCGCCCGATTCACCGGTGTCGAAGGCCCAGGCCACTTGCAACTGCTTCACGTTCTCGCGATTGATCTGCGCCAGGGGAGAGTAGCGGTTGTTTTCCGGAGTGCCACCATAGACCGGCCAATCGCGCTGTCCGGAGTTCTGGGTGCCTTGCGCGGCTGATATCTGAGCCCATCCGCCGACCGATGACGCAATGGCGATCGCAGACGACGGTCTTCCTCAGCAAAGTTCCGCCCATAAAAGTTTACGCTCTGTCATCCTGAGCGCAGCCGTGGCTTCGCAATGCGAAGCCACGGCGAAGTCGAAGGACCCCTACCCGCTTCGCTGACTGATCTGCTCAGGGGATTTTAACAGTCGCAAGTCAAGACGTCCGGCTGAGGACCCAGTGGTCCTCTCCCATTCGCCGGCCGATGGAAAGCTTCCGCTCCGGATGACACCGCCGTTTTCATTCCCACTCAATCGTCCCCGGAGGCTTCGACGTGATGTCATAGACCACGCGGTTCACCCCTTTTACCTCGTTCACGATCCGGCTGGAAATGGTTTTCAGCACTTCGTGCGGCAGCGGGACCCAGTCGGCGGTCATGCCATCTTCGGAGTGGACGGCGCGCACCGCGCAGGTGTAAGCGTAAGTTCGCTGGTCGCCCATCACCCCGACGGACATCACCGGAAGCAGGACCGCAAATGATTGCCAGATTCTGGTATAGAGACCAGCCTTCTTGATTTCAGTCACCACAATGTCATCGCATTCACGCAAAATCTTCAGCCGCTCGGGCGTGACTTCGCCGAGAATTCTGACCGCCAAGCCCGGCCCCGGGAAGGGCTGGCGTTGCAATACCTCTTCCGGCATGCCCAGATCGCGGCCAATCTTCCTGACTTCATCCTTGAATAAATCCTTCAGCGGCTCAATCAGCTTGAGCTTCATCTTGTCGGGCAGGCCGCCGACATTATGATGAGTCTTGATGGTCTGGGACGGGCCGCGCACCGAGCGCGACTCGATCACATCGGGATAGAGCGTCCCCTGCACCAGCCACTCGACATTGCCTTCCGCCTGCTCGATGCGCTGCGCTTCTTCGTCGAAGACCGCGATGAATTCCTTGCCAATGATCTTGCGCTTGGTTTCCGGGTCGGTCACGCCCGCCAGCTTGGTCAGGAAACGATGGGTGGCGTCAACCGCAACCAGGCGCAGGCCTAGGTTATCGCGCAATCCCTGCTGCACTTTTTCGAACTCGTTCTTGCGCAGGACGCCGTTGTTGACAAATACACATGTGAGTCGCGAGGGACCTTTGGCGCTGCGCATGGCGCGATCGACCAGGGTGGCCGCAACCGCCGAATCAACCCCGCCGGAGAGAGCGCAGATGGCGCGGCCCTCGCCCACGGTTTGGCGCACGCTGGCGATGGTCGCGTCGATGAAGTGCTGCGCCGTCCAGGTCGGCTTGGCGCCACAGATGTTGAGCGCGAAGTTCCGCAGAATATCCGTGCCCGATTGGGTGTGCCTCACTTCGGGATGGAACTGCACCGCCCACATTTTTCGCTCGGGCGCCTCGATGGCCGCGACCGCGCTGGGCGAGCTCGCCACCAGGTGGAAACCGGCGGGCAGTTCCACCGCTTCGTCGCCGTGCGACATCCAGACCGAAAGTTTTGCGGGCAGGCCTTCGAAAAGCCGGGATCCGCTCTGGATTTCGACATCCGCATGCCCGTACTCACGCTTGTCGGCGGCGCGTACCTTGCCGCCGAGCGTGTGCACCATGAACTGGAGTCCGTAACAGATGCCGAGCACCGGCAAGCCCAACTGGAGCACGCGCGGATCTGCGGGCGGCGCGTCGGCGTCGTACACCGACGAAGGCCCGCCCGAAAGAATGATGCCGACCGGAGAGTAGCTGCGAATCTCTTCCAGAGTCGCGGTGCAAGGGAGCACTACGGAAAAAACATTTTGTTCACGGATGCGGCGCGCGATGAGTTGGGAATATTGCGCCCCGAAATCGAGGACTACGATGGACTGTGTTTCCACGGACGAGTTTCTCAGATTGCCGAGTGCGTGTAAAGGGGCAGACCATCCGTTGATGTGACGTTTGAGAACTCCCATATTTGAGAACTCCCATAAATGATTGTCATTCCGAAGCGAGGTATTGTCGCGCGAGGAATCTGCTTCTGCTGGCAGCAAGCAGTCCTCGCCGATAAACCTGGCTACGGAATGCAGCGTGGGGGTGCGCAATTGCACCACGACCACCATCCGCCGATGATACACCAGGTCTCAGCCGCGCCTCAGCTTCCGGCGGCCTCGAGCGGAGGCACCAGGCCGGGAATGTCGCTGAGGATGTCATCATCCGAGTGCGGCCGCGGCGATGGGTCAGGTTCCGGCTCGGGTGGTTCGAGCAGGAGCACATACGTGGCCAGACGGCCGACGTAGAGAAAATCCACGGCGGCGAAATAGAGCAGCGTAACCAGCAGAACGCCGCCGAGCACCATGCCCCCGGGAAGCACATCCGCAAAGCCCAGCGGGACGGCCACCGCGGAGGTGGCGACCACGAACACTACAGTATGCCCAATGCCGAACCAGGTGCCGGCAGCGAACAGGGGACCCGGCCGCATGCGGCAGAAGTCGGTAGCCTGAACCAGGGCGCCGAATGCGGATGCTCTATCTCTTACCACGAAGAGCGCCGCCAGCGAGAGATACCAGTTCAAAAGCGGACACGCCACGCCGATCAGCATAACTAGCATCCAGAAGATCAGCAGCACTTTCCCCGGCGAAGGATCCTCTGGCGACGAGGCAGCGCTGGCGATCAGCATGGCGCCAACCACACCCACGGTAGCAGCCAGCATGGTGGCGGCGCGAAGCGAGTTCAGGAACAGCAGCGAGGCCAGGCTTCGGGTGATTGAGACCGGCGGCGTCTCGGGTCCGGGCGCCAATCGCGCGCGGTCAGAACCGCGGAAGTATTCGAGGAGCGTTTTGAGGGTAACCGCACGACCCAGGGAAGCGAGCACGATCCAAGCCAGGGTCAGGGTCAGCGTGAGCACCACCAACGCGGCGGTGGCGCGCGGCGCGCTGCCCCGGAAGATGCGGGCAAGCGCCTGCAGGATCAGAGCCGGCTGCCGGGTGCGCAACAGCAGCATTTCTCCCGCCGTGACCGGCAGAGTTGCCAGGTATTCGCGGAGAGTAAACAAAAGCGCTGCGATAGCCGCCAGGCCGAAACTCCATCGCCAGGAGATTTCCGCCAGACCAAGCGCGGGCACGCGAAAAATGGTCTGAAAACCCTCGAGCGTAGGCGAGCGCCGCTGCATTCGTTGTTCAGGATAACTCAAGCCCACTGACTGCCAGGGCCTTGTTGCTAAATATCGCAGGAATTTACAGCAACTCGCGCCCGAACCAGCGCATCTTTCCTAGTGAAGTAACTTTCTATCTTGCTAACCCAGGCCAGGAGGCGCCCGCCTCGCGAAGCGACCTTCTTGCCTTTACCTTTCGTTACATAATCTTTTAGGAGATCAATTCATGAAATACATAAAGTATCTGGGTGGAGCGGCGCTGGCGGGCTTGCTGGCGTTGCCCGCCACCGCGTTTGCCAAAGACAAGAATGAGGGCAACTTGTTGCTCTCGGATCCGGTGCAGGTTGGATCGACTCAGTTGGAGCCGGGTAACTACAAAGTTGAGTGGCAGGGCTCGGGACCGACCGTCAACGTGGATATTTTGCAGGACAACAAGACAGTGGTCACCGCCCCTGCGAAATTAGTCACCTATACCGAGGGACAGGACGCGGTGGTGACCGGGCCGGCGGCTGGCGATCCCCAGAAAACCGCCCTCCAGGAAATCGATTTCGGGAAGCAGAAGGAAGGTCTGCAGTTAACGCCGTCCGCACAGAAATAATGACGGTCGTTTCTCAACCGGCGGGCGAGAGCCCGCCTTTTTTGCGCTCTCAGCGCACCACGATATCACCCGGTCCGCCGCAAAATCACAACCCATCGTAGAGCGCCCCCAAAATATCGCCCGCCCGTTTTGGGAGGCACAAGGAAGACCGCCCATAAACCTTAGTCAAGAAAGTGGCGCAACCAGCCGATCAATCTATTGAGCAGGTCGTTCAAAACTCCGTGGCCGGAATATCGCGAAAGCATTGAGGCCCTACCTTGACCGCTACCGTCCTTCTTGTCGAAGACAACCGGATCCAGAAACTGGTGAATGAAAGAATCCTGCACAAAGCAGGCTACGCCGTGCTGCACGCGGCGGACGGCGAGGAAGCCGTGCGGCTGGCTCGCCAGACCATCCCGGACATTGTTCTGCTGGACATGCTGCTGCCCAAGCTGGGCGGCCGGGAAGTCATGCAGGCGCTGCGGGAAACTTCATCCACTTTGCAGATCCCGGTGCTCGTGTTGAGCGGGCTGCCTCAATCCAACGAGGCAAAGCTGAAAAAGGAGGGAGCCGCCGGCTACTTCCAGAAGTCACGATTGGCGGCAAAAGGCGACGGCGAAGGCGAAGGCGAAGCCGAACTGCTGGAATTGATCGAGCGTCTGATTCAGGAATCCAAAGCGCGCCAAAAGGGGCAGCCAGTCTCCGCCGCGCACCTCCCCGGGTGATGGTGCCCCCGCACTTCAGCGCACCACGATATTCACCAGCTTACCCGGTACCACGATCACTTTCACCACCTGCTTGCCGGCGATGCTGGCGCTGATCTTCTCATCCCCCTGGGCGCGGGCGCGGACAGCGTCTTCGGGAGCGTCGGCGGGGACCACGATGCGGCCGCGCAGCTTGCCGTTGACCTGCACCGGAATCTCAATTTCATCTTCTTTGGCCAGGGCGGCATCGTACTTCGGCCACGGAGCCCGCAGGAGGCTCGTTGTTTCCCCCAGCATCTCCCAGAGTTCGTGGGCCAGGTAGGGGGCGAAGGGAGCCAGCAGCAGAGCCATGGAGCGCTGGACTTCGCGCAACAGGGGGACGGGGACAGCTTGCGCGGGCGAGTCGCCCGCGCCCACGCCTGCACTCACACCACGACCTTCCGCTGCATACAGCTCGTTCACCAGTTCCATGATGGCCGCGATGCAGGTGTTGAAATGCCATCGGCCCTGGAAGTCATCGCTCACCCGCTTGATGGTCTGGTGCAGTTTGCGTTGCACCGCCCGGGCCGGCGGGCTTAAATGTTCCGGCACCAGGGCGTTCCACGCCGGATGCTCCGGCCGCGCGTTGCGAACGCCGAACCTGTAGACCCGGGACAAAAAGCGCTCTATGCCTTCCACCCCTTCATCCTGCCAGTCGAGTTCGCGGTCCGGAGACGTGGCAAACAGCGTGTACATGCGAGTGGCGTCGGCGCCGTAGTGTTCGACCATCTCATCCGGCGAAACCACGTTGCCCAGGCTTTTGGACATCTTCGCTCCGCCCTTGATGATCATGCCCTGGGTGAACAGGCGTTCGGCGGGCTCGTCGTTCCGGATCAATCCCATGTCGCGCATGAACTTGGTCCAGAACCGCGAGTAGATCAGGTGCAGAATGGCGTGCTCGACCCCGCCGATGTATTGATCAATGCCGCGATCGCCGAACCAGTACCCGGCTTTTTCGCGGTCGAACGGCGCTTGATCGTTGCTGGCATCGGTGTAGCGGTAGAAATACCAGGACGAATCGACGAACGTGTCCATGGTGTCGGTTTCGCGGCGCGCCGGGCCTCCACATTTTGGACAAGTGGCGTTGACAAACTCCGGCACGCGACCGAGCGGAGAGCCGCCGGTCAAAGTGATATCCACATTTTCCGGCAGAATTACCGGCAGGTCCTTTTCCGGTACCGCGACAATGCCATCTTTTTCGCAGTAAAGCATGGGGATCGGCGTGCCCCAGTAGCGCTGGCGAGAGATGCCCCAATCTTTCAGGCGATACGTGACCGTGGCCTTGCCGAAACCATTCTTCTCCGCGTGCTCAGACATGGCCTGAATCGCGGCCTCGCATTGCATGCCGCTGAACTGCCCGGAGTTCACCAGCCTGCCTTCCATGGTGGTGAACGGAAGCGGAGGTTCGACCGCGGTTTCTTCCGGATCGATGTTTTGTGGCAGGATCACCAGGCGAACCTCGAGTTTGTATTTCCTGGCGAACTCGTAATCTCGTTCGTCATGCGCGGGCACGCTCATGATGGCCCCGGTGCCGTAGTCCATCAGGATGTAGTTCGCCACCCAGATCGGAACTTTTTCGCCATTGTAAGGATTGATGGCATAGCGGCCGGTGTTCACGCCATGCTTCTCGATCTCGCCGATGTCGCCTACTTCGCGGGCTTTACGCTGCTCAACGATGAGTTTGTCGACTTCTGCGCGCAGCAGGTCGTTATGTTTAGTCAGCCAGGCGACCAGCGGATGCTGCGGCGCTAGTTGCAGCGAGGTTGCGCCGTAAATCGTGTCTACGCGGGTAGTAAATACGGTGATGGTCGAATTCGCAGGATCGGTCGCGCCCTCAAGTTTGAAATCGACCAGCGTGCCTTCACTGCGGCCAATCCAGTTGCGCTGCATGGTGCGGACTTTTTCCGGCCAGCCCGGCAGCCGGTCAAGATCGCGCAACAGTTCGTCCGAGTAGTCGGTGATCCGCAAGAACCACTGTTCGAGTTCGCGCTGTTCGACCAGCGTGTCTTCATGCCGCCAGCAGCGGCCGTTTACCACCTGCTCGTTGGCCAGTACGGTACAGCATTTCGGACACCAGTTAACCAGGCTCTTTTTGCGATAGGCCAGGCCTTTTTCAAAGAGCTTGATGAAGAACCACTGGTTCCATTTGTAGTAGTCAGGCAGGCAGGTGGTGACTTCGCGCGACCAGTCGTAGGCGAAGCCCAGGCGCTTCATCTGCGCCTTCATGGCGGCGATGTTGCGCAGGGTCCACTCGCGCGGCGGCGTGTTGTTCTGGATGGCGGCGTTCTCCGCCGGAAGTCCGAACGAATCCCAGCCCATGGGATGAAGCACGTTGTATCCGTTCATCCACATGTAGCGCGCCAGGGCGTCGCCGATGGCGTAGTTGCGCACGTGTCCCATGTGCAATGCGCCCGAGGGATAGGGCAGCATTTCGAGCACGTAATATTTCTGCCGGGCGGAGTGCGGCTCCGCGGCGTAGAGAGACGAGTCCTGCTGCCAGCGCTCAAACCATTTGCTCTCGATGCGCTGGGCATCGTAACGGTCGTCGCTCTGGCCGTCGCGGATGACGGTGCTCTTTTCTTCCTGCGGCATAGGTTAGAAGCACGCACTCAGCGTAGCCAGTCATTTTACAATGAGCCACGGCCTGTGTGGCCTATGTGGGTCTGTATAGCTGGTGTGGTCGCGGGCGACTCGCCCGCGGCTCTTGATCTTGATTCAGCCGTCGCTCTTGCTTTTGATTCTGCCGTTGACGCCACCGTCGTCACGCTGTCGGCTCTCGCGGGCGAGTCGCCCGCGGCCACACAGGCCAAAGGGGCCTGGTACCCAGCCTCACCCCAGCCCCGGGCGAGCCCGGTATATAATCGCGTGACTTTTCGGGCGGCTGCCCAACCCATCTCATCTTCGCCGAGAGAAAATTGCCTGCCCCAGCCCGTGTTGCCGATGACGTCGCTCGCCGCGCCCGCCGCCGGATTGCACTGCGTCTTCTGCCCTACGTCCTCCTGCTCTACGTCATTGCCTACCTTGATCGCAACAATCTGGCCACGGCGGCCCTCCAAATGCCGCGCGATCTCGGCTTCGATGATCGCGTAATCGGGTTCGGCGCGGGCATCTTCGCCCTCGGCTACATCATCCTGGAAATCCCCGGCACCATGATCATCGAGCGCTGGAGCGCGCGGCGCTGGATCGCCCGCATCATGGTCTCCTGGGGGATCGTCACCATCGGGATGGCCTTTATCCGCACCCCGCATCAGTTCTACACCATGCGCTTTTTGCTGGGATTGGCGGAGGCGGGATTTTTTCCCGGGATCATCGTCTATCTCACCCACTGGTTCGTCTATGAAGATCGCGCCAAGGCAGTAGCCGGTTTCATGGCCGCCATCCCCTTAGCGTACGTGGTCGGTTCCCCGGTCTCGGGATTGCTGCTCGGCGTCCACTGGGGCACTCTGCGCGGCTGGCAGTGGTTGTTCATTCTGGAAGGTCTGCCCGCGCTGTTCTTCGGCGTCATCACCTGGTTTTATATGACCGACTGGCCGCATCAGGCAAAGTGGCTGCCCCCTGACGAACGGGAATGGGTCATCAATCAACTGGAGAGCGAGAAGCAGGCCAAAAAATCCGTCGGCGCCTATACCGTGTGGCAGGCCCTGCGGCATCGCGACGTCCTGATCCTGACTTCGCTGCACTTCGTGCAGAATGGCTCGGCCTACGCATTGGCCTTTTGGCTGCCCACCATGATCAAGCGCCTGTCGGGACTGAGCGACATCAAGGTAACCCTGCTGGTGGCCTTGCCGAATCTGCTGGGTTTTGTCGCCATGCAGGTGAACGGTTGGCATTCCGATCGCACCGGCGAGCGGCGCTGGCACACCGCGATTCCGCTGTGGGTATCGGCGGCTGCGCTGCTGGTGCTGAGCCAGGCGGATTGGGGAACCGTGCCTTCGCTTTTTCTGTTCTCCATTGCCGCCGCCGGCCTGCTCGCCTTCTTGCCCAGCTTCTGGGCCATGCCCTCGGCGTTCCTTTGTGATTCCGCCGCCGCCATGGCCACCGGCACCATCAACTGTGTCGCCGCCGGCCTCGGAGGCTTTCTCGGCCCGGCCATGGTCGGCTATCAGGCCGCGCGGACCCACTCGTTCAGGTCCGGCTTTGCGGTCCTGGTGGTCGCGCTGCTGATTGCGGGCGTCCTGCCCCTGACCTTACACGTTCGCCGACTTGTCGTGCCGCCTCCTGCCGGGCAGTGAGTAACAGTCTAGGGTCTTGATTTCTACTTGCCCTCTTCCAGTATCGCCAGATCCCACGGGGCAAGGCTGACGCTGCTGCCCTGAGCAATGGCGTGGCCGGTGAGCAGATCGCGGCTCGCCGCGTAGGCGTAGGTGAAGTTCGCAGGGACGCCGGAGTAGTTCAGATAGTAATGGATCCGTTTGCCCGCCTGATTGATACCGTGCTTGACCCGCACCGCTCCCGGAAGCTGCTGGTCGGAACTGGTGAGGCCCGCCTCGCGAAGAACATCAAGCACAACCGCTTGCTGTAGTCCGTCGGAGAGGGCGGTGCCTTCGTATGTAAGCGTGCCCGAGCCGAACTGGTTGCGAGTGATGGCCGGCCAGCGCCCGAAGAATGGATGATCATAGAACGCAAGCGCTTTGGCGGAAGTAGGCATGAGGAACTCCGCCCACGTGCTGACCTTGTTATCCTCGGCTGAGACACGCCACGGGTTGTCTTTGAGCGCCAGCGGGTGCTCGAGGTTGGAGAACTCCTGATAGGTGAAGCCAGCCGCTTCGCGGAGCGGGCCGGGTGCGCGCTCCCAGCGGACAGCGGAGTTCTCATTGGTGAAGCCGCTCTTGAACGTCATCAGGACGTGGCCCCCGCCGTGAACGTAGTCGGCGATCTTCTTCAGCAGGGCATCATCGGCAACGTAAAGTGCAGGAACGATGAGCAGTTTGTAGGGCGAGAAATCGGCAGTCTCGGGGAAGACAAAGTCGGCGCCGACATTGGCCTGATAGAGAGAGCGGTGCAGCTGCGAGAGGATGGCGTTGTATGTGCCCGCAGCTTTACCGGGCACCCATCCCAGCTGCTGTCGTTCGAAAGGCATGAAGCTGATGGCGTTCGACGAATCGACGCTGTAGAGGATCGCCACCTGATTTCTGATTTGGAGGTTGACGATCTCGGGGCCGACCTTCTGCAGTTCATGCGCGATACGTGAAACCTCGGCGTAGGCGCGGTTAGGTTCGAGGTCGTGGCTCAGCACCCCCTTCCAGTAAGTCTCCTGACCTGCGTGGATCGAGTGCCAGTGCCAATACTCGACCATGTTGGCGCCGGAAGAGAGATCGGTGTAGACGTCGAGCCGGAGTTGCCCGTCGTAAGGAGGGAACTGACCGGCAGAGTCCCAGCCGAGCGTCTGCGCGTTCGTTTCCGTCACCAGGAAGTTCTGGTGTTTGAGGGAGCGGGAGAAGTCGCCCTGCAACGCTTGCCAGGCCCCGTCAAAATGGTCCTGCGAACCGTGGTAAGGGTTGTTGGCGACCACATCGAGCGACTTGGCGACCTCGACCTCGTTGACATCGAGCTTCATCATCGAGCCGTAGTCCTGGGTCACGAATTGGTCCGGGCGCCGGGATTTGCGGACGAGCGCAGCCTGAAAGGCGAGAAAGTCGGCCACGCGCATCTGCTGCCAGCGCGACCACTCAAGTTTGTAACTGGTGCTGGTGGCGTTGTCGCGGGTAGGCATGTCGGCCCAGTCGTTGACATCCTGGCCCCAGTAGTTAAGGAACCAGGCTTTGTTGAGCGCGTCCGTGGTGCCGAACTTTTTCTTCAGGTGGTTGACGAAGCCATTGAAGACATCGTCATTGGAGGCGCCGTAGGAGCCAGTCTCGTTATCGATCTGCCAGCCGATGACCGCGGGATTGTCTTTGTAGTGCGCCACCAGGTTGGTAATGATGCGCTCGGCATAGAAGCGGAATTTCGGGTTGTCGGTGTCCATGTTCTGCCGCATGCCGTAGCCCACCGAAGCGCCGCCCAGCGGGCGGGCGTAGAACTCGGGATGGGCCTTGGCCATCCAGGTCGGCATGGAATAAGTGGGCGTGCCCATAATGACCTTGATCCCAGCCTTGCCCATGGCATCGACTACGCGGTCCATCCAGGCGTATTCGAAGACTCCATCTGCTGGCTCCCAAAGGCTCCACGTTGACTCTCCCATGCGAACCACCGAAATGCCGGCCCCTTTCATGAGGGCGACGTCCTTCTCCAAACGACCGGGTTGGAGATCGGCGGGCATGTACTCGTTGTAGTACGCAGCCCCGTAGAGAACATTGGGCAGGCGCGCTCCGGGAGCCGGAGTAGAGTCCTGTGCCGCTGCTGCCAGTGATGCGAGGCTAAGAGCCAGGAACGTATTGAGAAGACGCAAGGCAAGCCGGCGAGTCATGACGGTCCCTCCGTGTAGCAAAATTTCCTGACTGGAATTCTTGGTGCCGCGGAACATCCACCGCTTTTCCGGCTCAGGCACTCATGGAGTCGAGAAATGTTAAGCAGTATGCGCGGGCAAGTCAATGAAAGCCGCGGAGTTGTGGTCGCTACGCCATGCACTCATTGACTGGATCGTCCGCCCGTCCCCGGCCCACCCCATCCTGTGGTATAGTGGGCAAAATTACAGTTGGAAAATTTGATGAGTAACCAACTGCTACCTCGCTACGTCAATCCAAGTAGCACAGAAACGCTCGCAGCGGGGCGTTGCTACAATCCGCGGCCCACGCCGCCAAAAAATCGAGGAATTCAGCCATGAAGAAACTGCTAGTCATCTGTTTCGCTCTCTCCCTCTTATTTCTGATGGTGGCCGTAGTCTCCGCCGACGATATGGGCAAGTCCCAGACCGTGAACGGCTGGGTCAGCGACTCTAAGTGCGGAGTCAAAGGCGCCAACGCCGGCGCCGAGGCCTGCACCAAGAAATGCATCGCAGGCGGCGCCTCCGCGGTCGTCGTCACCGACGGCGATAACAAGGTCCTGACCGTCGACAACCAGGACGCGCTCAAGGGCCATGAAGGCCATCACGTGGCCGTCACCGGACACATCAAAGGCGATTCCATTCACGTCGAAAGCGTCAAAATGCTCTGAAGCAAAGTAGCGCCGCCGTCCCGGCGGCTGTCGTGAGGCGTCCCGCCCCACACCCGAAGGGCAAATCAAATGCC